>NZ_JBITHZ010000017.1:0-233485 GCF_044458585.1 Nonomuraea sp. NPDC050451 | reverse complement strand
GCGCTGTTGCCCGCATCGCGCAACCGCACTCGTGCAGGCGATCCTCGTGCTGCAGCTGGTGGAAGAAGGCCGCTACTCAGGATGAAAAGGGCTCAAGGTACTCCATACGGTCGTCTTCCCGTCGCCCGGCCGCGGATGGAGCGGTAGGTGCCGATGCAGCCTCAGCCGCGGTCGGAGATCCCGGGGATGACCGCGTGAGTGGCGCGGACGGCTTCGGCAAAGGCCTGTATCCGCTGGCCGTGCGGATGCGTGATGAGCTGGGCGAGTTGTCCGGTGCCGGAACTGATGCAGAGGGGCTCGGGGATAACAGCTCGACGTCGTCCAGCATGGCCACCTGCGCCGGGCCCAGGTCGGCGCGAGAGCGTAGGAAGCGCACCGGGTGGCGGTAGCGACCGTGTTCGGTGGCGACGTCGGCCAGGACCTCCACCACCACGTCCGGCTCGAGGGTCCGGCCGTCCGTAGACTCCGCCGTCCCACGCCGGTGGCAATAGCGGTGACCAGGGATGATCCGGCCGCCGCCTCGACGCTCAACCGGGTGGTCCGGCCGATCACGCAGAGACGGCCGGCCGCGTCGTAGCGGCCCAGCAAGAGTTTGTGGGGCCGGGGCAGGTCACCGGTCACGCCGCCGATGACGGCCTCCGTCGTGCTGCGGTACTTGAGCTTCTGCTGGGGTGAATTGAGTGTCGTGCACTGTCGTGCGAGCGCGGTGTTCATGGGGGTGTGCGACAGCTTCTGTAGGGGTTGGCGCATTGGTGTGGCTGGCCGCTTCCTGCTGGAGGTGGTTCGTGCGGACGTTCCCGGTGTGCTTGCCGTCTGGTGTTCGGTACTGGACGGTGCTCGACGACGGCCTGGAGATGCACGGGCCGGCGGAGAGTACGACGCAGGCGTACGCCACAGACGAATCAATGCGGTGCTGGTGGCGGTGCGGGAGTTCGTCAAGCACGCGGTGGCTTCGCCTGCATGTGCAACTGGCCGTCCGCGAAGGACGCGAGGCAATGATCACCGAGCGGCTGTCCGCACCGCACGCTCTCGGCCTGGCGGCACAGGTCGGTGGGCGGCTGCCGCTGCATTGCTCCAGCGTGTTGAAGGTGCTGCTGAGCCATGGTGTGCAGGAGCTGATCGGGAGCGTCACGGCGGCGTGCCGGTGGGCCGGGGCGCGGAGACTCCGGCCCACCGGGGGCACCCTACGGGGCTGGATAGTCCGAGATGTACACCGGCACACCGCCCTTGGTCATGTCGGCCGCGTCGCCCACGCCGTTGACGACGTGGTCGATCGTGCCGGCGGTGAGGTTGACGGTCATGATGTGGTGCAGCTTGACTCCCGGGGTCTGCGGAACCTCGAAGCCGTTCTCGGTGTGGATCTGCGGGTTGTTCTGGTTGAAGACGTACACACCAGCGCCGTAGAGGCGGTGCCTCTTCACGCGGTCGCCGACCTTGTAGCCGGCCCAGCCCTCGACGTCGCCGTTCATCCAGTCGGCCTGGGTCGGCGGGTCGTACGGCAGCTCGTTCTGGTACAGGATCGTCGTGCCGTCGTCACCGTTCCAGATGGTGTTGTACTGCTGGAAGTGCTCGACGAACAGGCCGGTCGCGGTCACGTGGTCGCCGTTGATGACGGCGCCGTTCCGGCCGGTGTTGGTGTTCCAGCGCTCGGTGTTGGTGAAGCCCTCGAGTCCGTGGTCGGCGCGCCACACCCAGGTGTGGTCGATGAGCACGTGGTCGCTGTTGACCTCGAGCGCGACGTCGGTCTTGCCGACGTGCGGTCCGCCGACGCGGAAGTACACATCCGACAGGGTCGTCGGATTGTCCGCCGAGCTCCAGCCCTTTCCGTGCCTGTCACCCACCCTGAGCAGGACCGGCGACTTCTCCAGACCCGCGTCGACGGTCACGCCGGCGACGACGACCCCGGGGACGTCAGCGACGTCGAGCGGGGTCGAGCCGTGGACGGCGGTGAGTGTGGCGTGCCCGAGACCGAGGACGACCGTGTTCGGGCGCTTGACCTCGATGCTTCGCGCGATGTCGTACACGCCGGGCGTGAGCAGCAGGTGCTTGCCGCGCGCGAGCTGGTTGTTGATGACCTGCACCGAGTCCGACGGCTTGGCGACGAAGAAATCGTTGATCGGCAGCGTACGGCCCGGCGTCATGCCGTCGGCCCACGAGATGCCACGCGTGCCCTTGCGGGCGGCGGGCACGCGGACCTTGTACCTGCCTTGTGCGTCGGCGTACAGGTAGGGCTTCTCCCGGCTGACCGGAGTGGTGTCGAGGGTGGTGTAGGGCGGATTCGGGAACCCGGCCTCGGTCGGCGCGCCGACGACGCCGGAGAAGACCTGGTTCCACACGCCGTTGGACCAGCCGGCGACCTCGGTGTTGCGGGTCAGCCACTGCTGCTGCGACCCGTTGGTGACGGACGGGAGCTTGGAGTCGGCGATGAAGCCGCCGCTGGCGTACTGCGGGCCGGCGGTGCAGTAGTCCATCAGCGACAGGTTGCCGCCGCTGATGTTGAGCCGGCGCAGGGACACCGCCTGGGAGACGGCCCAGAAGTTCGCCGACGACCTGCAGCCGTCCTGGCCGGTCGTGTTGACGTTGATCGACAGGTTGGACAGGGTGCGCCAGAAGTTGACGAGCGCCAGGCAGTTGCTGGTTCCGCCGTCGGCCAGGCAGCGGTTGTAGACCTCGACCTTGCCGTTGATGACAACGTCGGTGGGTGAGGCACCCAGGCCGGCGATCTCGGTGTAGTAGCCGACCTTGATCTGGAGTGGGTGTTCGGCGGTGCCGTACGTGCCGGGCTTGAAGAGATAGGCGTGGCGCGTGGTGCCCATCTCGTCGTCGACCTGGGCGGCGTGGGCGGCGTCGAGGGTCGCCTGGATGTCGCTGACCGGCATGCTCGGGTCGAAGACGGTGACGTTCGGCCCGAGATCGGGGGTACTGGGGGCCGGCGATGCGGCGGTGGCGGGCGTTCCTGTCGTCATGACGGCGGTCGCCAGGACGAGACCGAACGTTAACGCCCGACCGGGGCGGCGCATCGTGAGAGTCCCGTCGCCGGGAGGCTGGGTCGTCATGTGGTTGTCCTTTCCGCTGCGGGGGCAGCGCTGCATGGACTGGAGGGCATCGGAGGTGGATGAGATCCTTCGAGGGATGGCCCGCTACACCGCACCGCGAGAGAGCGCTCTCTGATTTCGGACGTTTCTATCGCGTGAACCGGCCGGATCACAAGTACACGGAGCGCGGCGCGCCCGCCGGTCGCCGGCCGCGCGCTTCCTCCGGCATCGGTGACTGTACGCCTGGTCTGTGCGCACGTGTCAACCAAGGAGCCCCTGTTCAAGCGGGTGCGGACGGGTTTCCGTCACGTACTGGTAACGACTGTTGACGTGACCGATACGTAGACGTATCGTTCCGTCAATCGATTAACGTCAATCGATTAACGAGGAGCCATGGCAGCCACCCTGAAGGACGTCGCCCTCCGCGCCGAAGTGTCGGTCGCGGCTGCGTCGCTGGTCTTGTCCGGCAAAGGCGCCGGCCGGGTCGCCGAGGCGACGGCCGAGCGGGTCCGGATGGCGGCGGCGGAGCTGGGCTATCGCGGTAACCGCGCCGCCCGCAGCCTGCGTACGCAGTCGGCTCCGCTGCTGGGCCTGCTGAGCCTGGGCGTGGCCACCCAGCCCTACGCCGGAACGATGCTCGAGGCCGCCCAGTCAGCCGCCCGCGAGCACGACTACGACCTGCTGTTCATCGAGGTCGGCACCCCGGACGCCATCGCCGAGAACCTGCGCCTGCTGGAGGAGCACCAGGTCGCGGGCATCCTGGTGGCCTCCTACTTCCACCGGGAGCTGGCCCTGCCGGCGCAGTTGCCCGCGCCCACCGTTCTCGTCGACGCGCTGTGCCCGGACCGCGACATCGACTGGGTGGTGCCCGACGAGTACGGCGGCGAGAGCGAGGTTCTGGAGGAGCTCGCCCGTGCCGGCCACCACCACGTCGGCTGGATCTGTGACACCCCGAGCTACCCCGCGACCACGCTGCGAACCAAGGCGTTCGAGGACGTCGCCGCGCGCCACGGATGGGACGACGACCCGCGACGCGTCGTCCTGACCGAGGGCACCAATGCCGCGGACGGCTACGCGGCCATGCTGCGGCTGCTCGAGCAGTTCCCGAAGGTGACGGCGGTCGCCGCCTTCACCGACCGCATGGCCATGGGCGTCTACATGGCCTGCTTCGAACGGGGCATCCGCATACCCCAGGACCTGTCGATCGTCGGATTCGACGACCAGGTCCTGGTGTCGGAAGCGCTCCGTCCCGGACTCACCACCGTGGCGCTGCCCCATCGCCAGATGGGCAAGTGGGCGGTGGGCCGACTCATCGAGCGCATCGAGTCGGCGGACGACCTGGCGGTCAGCCAGGTCCACATCAATGGCGGCCTCGTCGTCCGAGACTCGGTCGCCGCTCCGCGCACTGGTCGGGTCAGGACCAGTACGCGGAGGTGAGCAATACCCACGCAACGGCGCAGCCGTTGCCTCGCTTGGAGGGCATCATGTCGATACTAGCCCGGAACCTCCCCGTGGCCGCCCTGGGCGTCGCCGGTGCGCTGGCGCTCGCCGCCTGCGGCGGCGGCGGGACGAGCGCGGGGCCGACCGGTTCCGCCGCGACCACGTCGGGTGGCAAGACCAAGGTCACCATGTGGACGCACAACGCCGGCAACGAGGTCGAGCTCAAGCTGGTCCAGCAGGTCACCAACGATTACAACGCCTCGCAGGACAAGTACGAGATCACTGTCCAGGCGTTCCCGCAGGCGTCCTACAACGACGCCGTCGTGTCGGCCGCGGCGTCCAAGAACCTGCCGTGTCTCCTCGACGTCGACGCTCCGATCATGCCGAGCTGGGCGTACGCCAAATATCTTCAGCCGCTGACCGTGGACGCCAAGCTGACCGACCCGCTGCTGCCGGGAGTCAAGGGGATCTACGACGACAAGCTGTACTCGGTCGGCTTCTACGACGCCGCCCTCGGCATTCTGGCGCGCAAGTCCGTCCTCGAGGACAACGACATCCGGATCCCCACCGTTGACCAGCCGTGGACTTTGGAGGAGCTCGACGCGGCCCTCGCCAAGATCAAGGCCTCGGGCAAGTACGACTACCCCCTTTCCCTCGCCACCGGCTGGACCGGCGAGTGGTACCCCTACGCCTACTCGCCGCTCCTGCAGTCCTTCGGCGGCGACCTCATCAACCGCACCGACCTCTCCACCGCCGAAGGCGTCCTGAACGGCCCGCAGGCGATCAAGTGGGGCCAGTGGTTCCAGGGCCTGTTCAAGAACAAGCTGGCCAACCCCAAGGAATCCGTCGACGGCACGGACTTCGTGCAGGGCAAGGCCGCGATGCAGTGGGCCGGCTCCTGGAGCGTCGGCGACGCGATCAAGAAGTACGGCGACGACACCCTCATCCTGCCGCCGCCCAACCTGGGCAAGCAGCCCTACATCGGCGCGGGCTCCTGGCAGTGGGGAATGTCCGCGACCTGCCAGACCCCCGAGGCGGTCAACGGCTGGATCAGCTTCGCGCTGCAGGACAAGTACCTGTCGGCCTTCAGTGAGCAGCTCGGCAACCTGCCCGCCTCCGCCGGCGCGCAGGCGCTGGGCAAGAAGTTCAAGGAAGGCACCAAGGAGAGCACCTACCTCGAGCTCGCCCGCAAGTACGCGCTCATCCGCCCGCCGACACCCGCCTACCCGTTCATCGCCAAGACCTTCGAGAAGGCGGCGGCCGACATCATCGCCGGCGCCAACGTGCAGGACACGCTGAACGCCGCCGTCGACGCCATCGACAAGAACCTGGCCGAGAACAACAACTACCAGTGATCGGCCCCGGTCCGGGGCGTGCCGCCACCCACCCCGGACCGCCCCCACCTGTGAGGTCCACGTGTCCCTGACGCATGCCCGCGGCAGACCCAAGCGATCCGTCACCTACATGCGGGACCGGCCCAGGCGATGGCCGGGCCGACCCGCCGACCGCCGCAAGACCGAGGCGAGGGTGGGACGGCTGTTCACCGCGCCGGCGATGTTCCTGCTGCTGATCTTCCTCATCATCCCGATAGCCCTGGCCCTCAGCCTCGGCTTCACCGACGCCAAGCTCTCCTCGCCGCAACCCACCCGCTGGGTCGGCCTGTCCAACTTCGAAGAACTCCTGAGCATCAAGCACGTCACCCTCGACGAGGCCCGCGTCCGCGAGCTCGCCGGAGCCGACGGCACCGTCCGCACCGCCCTGCGCAGCCTGACCAAGAACGGCAGCGGCACTCCCTACGAGGGGATGTCGGTGCTGTCGGACTCCGCCGCCGCCGACGGCAAGAGCGGCAGCTTCTGGCTCGCCGGCGACCCGCTGTTCTGGAAGTCGCTGCGTAACACCGCCGTGTTCGCCCTCGTCATCGTCCCCGTCCAAGGAGGGCTGGGCCTACTGTTGGCGCTGCTGGTCAACAGCAAGTTCCGGGGGCGGGTGTTCTTCCGTACGGTGTTCTTCCTGCCCGTCGTGATGTCGATGGTCGTGGTGTCGATCCTGTGGGCCTTCATCTACGACAAGGACGGCCTGATCAACAACGCGATCAAGGCGGTGTACCCGTCCTGGGACCCGATCGCCTTCCTCGCCGACCCGTCCACCGCGCTTCCCGCCATCATCGTCATGTCGATCTGGCAGGCCGTCGGCTTCCACATGATCATCTGGCTGGCGGGGCTGCAGACCATCCCGGCCGAGCTGTACGAGGCCGCCAAGATGGACGGCGCGGGCCCCTGGCGCACCTTCACCTCCGTCACCTGGCCAGGTCTGCGGCACACCTTCGTGTTCGTCCTGGTCACCATCACCATCGCCGCTCTTGGGTTGTTCACCCAGATCAACGTCATGACCAAGGGCGGCCCGCTGGACTCCACCTCCACGCTCGTCTACCAGGCCTTCACCGAGGGCTACGGCAAACAGCGCATCGGGTACGCCTCGGCCATCTCCTTCGTGTTCTTCGTACTCGTGCTCTGCGTCGCGCTCATCCAGCGCCGGCTCACCAGGGAGAGGGACGCATGACCACCACCGTCAAGGCCCGCCGGACCCTCGCGCGCGCCGCCTTCTACGCCGCCTGCGCGCTGTTCTCGCTCGCCTTCCTGCTGCCCATGATCTTCATGATCGTGTCCAGCTTCAAAGGCAAGCTGCAGATCTTCGAAGACCTCGAATCCGTCCGGGCGTTCCTGCCCGTGGGTGACGTCGGCCCCGACAACTACCAAGGACTGTTCAGCCGGGTCCCGCTCGCCCGCTTCTACGCCAACTCCGTGCTCGTCTCGTTCCTCGTCGTCGGGCTCGGGCTGGTGATCAACAGCCTGGCCGCCTTCGGCATCGCCCGGATGCGCTGGCGCGGGCAGGGGATCGTCATGGGGGTGCTCATCGCGACCCTCATCGTGCCGTTCGAGACGCTCGCGCTCCCGCTGCTGTACTGGGTGAACGAGCTGCCCTATCTCTCCTTCGCCACCGGGACGCCCGAGCTGACCACCGGCTGGATCAACACCTACGCCGTGCAGATCGTCCCGTTCATCGCCAACGCGTTCTCGATCTTCCTGTTCGTACAGTTCTTCAAGTCCATCCCCCGCGACATAGACGAGGCCGCCTTCATCGACGGAGCGGGCTTCCTGACCGTCTACCGGCGCATCGTCGTCCCGCTGAGCGGACCGGCCTTCGCCACCAGCGCCATCCTCACCTTCCTGCCCATCTGGAACTCCTACCTGTGGCCCACGATGGTCGTCCAGGAGGAGAGCCTGCGGCCCCTCCCCGTCGGCCTGGACTACTTCTTCCAGTCCAACACCGCCGAGGGCGTGCCATGGGGCCAGATCATGGGCTACACCACCCTGGTCACCCTCCCGATCATGGTGCTTTTCGTCATCTTCCAACGCAGCTTCGTGGCCAGTGTGGCCAACAGCGGAATCAAGGGGTAATCAATTGTTGCGACTCGCGGACAGCTGGATCTGGGACTCGTGGTACGCCTACGACGGCGCGCTCCACCACGTGTTCTACCTCCGGGCCTCCCGCGGCCTCGGGGACCCCGACCGCCGCCACCGCCACCCGAGCGTCGGCCACGCCGTCTCCGCCGACCTGCGGGACTGGACGGTGCTCCCCGACGCGCTGACGGTCTCGGACTCCCCGGCGTTCGACGACTGGACCACCTGGACCGGCAGCGTCGTACGCGACGACGCCGGGCTGTGGCGGATGTTCTACACCGGCACCACCCGGCAGGACGGCGGCGACATCCAGCGCGTCGGCGTCGCCACCTCGACGGACCTGCTCGTCTGGCACAAGCACCCGCCGCGCACCGTCCTGGAAGCCGACTCCCGCTGGTACGAGAAGCACGGCCAGTCCGAATGGCCGGAAGAAGCCTGGCGGGACCCATTCGTCTTCCGGGGCGAGGACGGCCAATGGCACATGTACGTCACCGCCCGCGCCGGCCACGGCGATTGGCGAAGCCGTGGCGTCGTCGGGCACTGCACCTCCACCGATCTGGAGCAGTGGCACATCCAGCCGCCGCTGACCGAGCCCGGCGCCGGTTTCGGCCACATCGAGGTCGTCCAGGCCGAAGTCGTCGACGGCACTCCCACGCTGATCTTCTCGTGTGCGAGCGCCCAACTCGACGACGACGCGCGCCGCCGTTACGGCACCGGCGGGATCTTCAGCGTCACCGGGCCCAGCCTCCACGGCCCCTTCGACATCTCCACCGCCCGCCTGTTCCCCGACACCTCGCTCTACGCCGGTCGCCTCGTCCAGCACGACGGCCGCTGGCACCTGATGGCGTTCCGCGACCTCGTCGACGGCCGCTTCGTCGGCGAACTCGCCGACCCCGTCCCCGTCACCAGCACGCCGGATGTGGGCCTGATGCCCGCCGTCGACCGCAGCGCGGCCCACCGGTAGCTCTTCCACCGGGTACGGCGAAGAAGGATGGTTGGCGCCGCTCTCGCCGGTCGTCGGTGCCGACTTCGATCGAATTCCAGCAGCCGCAACGGCCGCCCCCACTCGGCCAGCCGGGCGGCCTGGCCGGCTGAGTGCGAGCAAGGCATGAGCAAGGCGGCGCCCGCTGGCAGATCACGTTGCCCGAACTCCGGCATTCGCCGCCCGCCTGCGCCAAGCTGGGGTGCCGAACAGCGTCGGCACCTTCGGCTACGCGCCGCACCACCCAACCCAGCCGACGCTGAACTGCCCGCCAGGTGCAGTGAGCCGTACCAGGCGCGGGCTTCGACTGTCGTCGGCAGTCTGCATGCCCAGTGCCAGGACGCCGGCCGTGGGCACTACGGCGACCCCTCCCATGCACGTCAGATGGAATCACCCATCGGGACCGTGTCACCGCGCGGGCGCCGGATGTTGAGCCGGTTCAGCGTCGTCAGCGCGTCACCGCTCTGGCCGTCAGGGCCAGGAGTTCACCGGAGGGGGCGGAAGAAGGCTCTGATGTCCTCGACGAGCAGGTCGGGTGCCTCCATCGCGGCGAAGTGGCCGCCGCGGTCGAACTCCGACCAGTGCACGACGTTGTGCTCGCGCTCGGCGATCCGCCGGACCCCGGCGTCGCCGGGGAAGACGGCGACGCCGTGCGGCAGTGCCGAGTACTCGGCCACCGCCCCCCAGCCCTTCTGCCCTTCCTTGTAGAGACGGGCGGCCGAGGCGGCGGTCTGGGTGAACCAGTAGATGCTCACGTCGGTGAGCAGCTGGTCGAGGTCCACCGCGGTCTCGGGCAGCTCGCGGGCCGGGTCGGTCCACTCCTTGAACTTCTCCACGATCCACGCCAGTTGCCCCGCGGGCGAGTCGTGCAGCCCGAACGCGAGGGTCTGCGGCCGGGTCGCCTGGATGATCGCATAACCGGCTCGGTCCTGGTCCTGGTACTGGCCCAGGCGGGCGAGCTCCGCATGGGTGAGCCCCTCGAACTCGGCCGGGTCACCGGTCGGGAACCCGAGCGCGCCGTTGACGTGGACCCCGGCGACGTTCTGCGGCGCGGCGCGGCCGAGCATCGGTGAGATGACCGAGCCGCTGTCGCCGCCCTGTGCGCCGTATCGCCGGTAGCCCAGCCTGTCCATCAGCTCCGCCCACGCCCGGGCGACCCGCTGCAGGTCCCAGCCGGTTTCGGCGGTCGGACCGGAGAAGCCGAACCCGGGAATCGACGGGGCGACGACGTGGAACGCGTCGGACCGGTCGCCGCCGTGCGAAGCCGGGTCGGTGAGCGGGCCGATGACCTTCATGAACTCGGCGACCGAACCCGGCCAGCCATGCGTGATGATCAGTGGCAGCGCGTCGGTTTCGGGCGAGCGGACGTGCAGGAAGTGAAGGTTCTGCCCGTCGATCCGGGTCGTGAACTGGGGGAAGGCGTTCAGCCGTGCCTCGGCGGCACGCCAGTCGAACCCGGTGCGCCAGTACTCGGCCAGGTTCTTCGCGTAGCCGACGGGGACCCCGTAGGACCAGCCCACACCGGGCAGCTCGTCCGGCCAGCGGGTCGCCGCCAGCCGGCCGTACAGGTCGTCCAGCTGCGCCTGCGGGATGTCAATTCGGAAAGGGGTAATGCGCAGGTCGTCGTTCATGTCTGTCACGGTAGATACCGGTTAGGACAACTCCCGTCCTAGGATTATCGCCATGTTGGAGACCTCGGCGCGGCTGCTGCGGCTGCTGTCGCTGCTGCAGACCCCCAAGGACTGGTCTGGCGCCGAGCTGGCCGAACGGCTCGGTGTCTCGGCCCGTACGATCCGCCGCGACATCGACCGGCTGCGCGAACTCGGATACGTCGTACATGCCACCGCGGGCACACCCGGCTACCGGCTCGGCGCCGGCGCGGGACTCCCGCCACTGCTGCTCGAAGACGACGAGGCGGTCGCGGTCGCCATCGGGCTCGGCACCGCCGCCGTCTCCGGCGTGACGGGCATCCAGAAGACCTCGGTCCGCGCTCTCGCCAAGCTCGAGCAGGTCCTCCCGCCCCGGCTCCGGAACCGCGTCGGCGACCTGCGGTCGGTCACGGTCCCGCTGGCGGGCCCCGCCACGGCCGTGGACCCCGCCGTGCTCACTGGGATCGCCGCGGCCGTCCGCCACCGGGAAAGCCTGCGTTTCGACTACCGCTCCCACAGCGGCACCGAGGCCCGCCGGACCGCTGAGCCGTACCGGCTGGTGAACTCGGGACGCCGCTGGTACCTGGTGGCGTGGGACACCGGCCGAGACGACTGGCGCACCTTCCGCGTCGACCGGCTGCGCCTGCACACCCCCAACGGGCCACGTTTCACACCCCGCGAGCTGCCCAGCGCCGATCTCGTCCGCTACGTCTCCGAGCGGATCTCCGTCGACCCCTACCGCTACCGCGGCCGGTTCACGGTGCATGCCCCGGCCGACGTCATCGCCGCCCGGATGCCGCCGACGATGGCGGTGGTCGAGCCGACCGACGACGGCGCATGCATTCTCAGCGCAGGATCGCACTCCCTCGACGAACTGGCCATGTGGATGGCGCAACTCGGCGTCCCGTTCGAGGTTCACGAACCGCCCGAACTCATCCAGCACATCCGCGCGCTCGGCACCCGCCTCGTCGATGCGGCCCGGCATCACACGCCCGCCTGAGGCACGGTGGGATGCTGAAGGGTGTCACCGGTTGCCAGGAAGCATCCCCCTGCTGCGCAGAGGCTCTGATCGTCGTCCTCATCCTCATGACGGCCTACGGCCCAAGGGGATGAGAACCCCGCACCAGTGGGACGCCGGCGCCCCCGTACGCGGTTGCACGCATTCATCGGTACGTGGACATCAGACGACGTCGTAGGTCAGGTGCGTCGCGGTCGAGGTCGAGATCACGCTCCGCTGCACCAGCGTGCGCGGTGCTCCGCCGGTGAACAGCGGCGTCCCGGCGCCCAGCACGACGGGCGCGAGGTGCAACGACAGCACGTCGACCAGCCCGGCGGCCAGCGCCGAGCCGATCGTGGCGCCGCCGCCCATGAGAACGACATCGAGGTCCTCGCCGCGGTCGGACGACGCCGCCTGCGCACGCTCACGCGCGGCGGCGACGGCATCGCGCAGACCGGTGGTGACGAACGTCCAATCGAGGCCGGTGAGCCGCACAGACTCCGGCGGCGAGCTCGTCACGACGACGAACGCGGGCTTGCCGACCTCGCCGGCGCCGTAGCCGACGTCGTCGTTCCAGCCTTTCGGCCCGTCGACCACGTCGAAGAGCCGGCGACCGAGGATGACGGCGCCCGAGCGGGCGGTCGACTCGCGCAGGACCTGGCGGTCGCCGGGGTCGTCGGAGAACGCCCAGGTGTGCAGGGCCTCGCCGCCGGTGCCCAGACCGTTGTCGAGGTCGGGGTCAGGCCCGGTGACGAAGCCGTCGAGGGAGAGTGAGATGTCAGCGATGATTCGAGCCATGATGTCCACCTTGTGTTAGGTGATTTTGAGGGTGAGTGGAGGGTGCCAGACGGCGCGCTCAAGGTGCTGGTCGACCAGCCCGATTCCGCCGGAGACCATCGGCCATCCACCCACAGTGCGCCTCTTTGATCCCCGCGACCAGTCAGACAAACGCCGACTCCAGCGTCAGGGCTGCTGCGGTGGCGGGCCGTCGGGCAGGTCGCGGTCGGCGAACATGGCGATCAGGCGGCGCACCGGCATGCCGGCCTCGGTGGGGTAGCGGAAGTCCAGGTCGGTGTTGAGGGTGTAGCGGTTGTGGCGGCCGACCCGTTCGCGGGTGAGGTATCCGGCGTCGTGCAGGTCGTTGACGATGCTCTGCACGGTGCGTTCGGTGATGCCGATCCAGGAGGCGATCTCGCGCAGGCGTACTTCGGGGTTGCGGGCGATCTCCAGCAGCACGCGGGCGTGGTGGGTCAGGAAGGTCCAGGCCGGGGTCTCGTGACCGGGCTGCATGGCGCTCACACTTTCAGTCCATGGTGACGGGCGGTGTTGATTTAGTGACTATCTTCCAAGTTTATAGTGAAAGAGCTTTCATGTAACCCTCTTCAGGGTTTACGGTCGAGAGAGCACTGAAGTCCCGTATCGATCGAGGAGGCGGATACGCGATGTCTGAACAGGCGGACGGCCGCCATGCCGATGACCTGGCCGCGTGGATGACTGACGTGACCCCGCTACGCCTGACCAGCCGAGCCCTGATCGGCGGCACCCTCGTCGAGGTGGCGGGCGAGGTGGACGCCGCCACCGCCGCCCAGTTGACCGCCTACATCGAGCGTGAGCATCCGGATGCCGGCCTGCCGCTGGTGCTGGACCTGTCCGGGGTGAGTTTCATGGACAGCTCCGGCCTGCACGTGCTCGTCCAGCAGTGCCACCGTCACGATGAGCATGGCACCGGCCTGTACCTGGCCGCCCCGCACGAACGGGTGAAGCGCATCCTGGAGCTCACGGGCGTCGATCAGATCCTGCACACCTATGCCGTGCTCGATCAGGCGCTGCTGGCCGCCGATGTGATCGATCCCACGCCGCGGTCCGCGGCATGACCTGACGCTCTGGCCGTGGGTTCGCCGCATCGAGGATGGGCTTGCGGTAGTCCCGGAGGTCGCCGAGAATCCAGGCGATCATCTTGGCGCTCGCTGCCGAAAAACCGGGAAGGCTGGTCTTTGCGCGAGCCCGAAAGATGGGACGGTGACCGTCCCATGTCGCGGCGACACACGGAGTCCCAGCAGTCGCAATCACCTGTGCGGTGATACACCGCCCGGGCTGTCGGATGCGGCATTCGCGAACGACGAGCTAATCCTTCAGGCCGGCGCTGAGGTCGGCGTTCATCACGTACTTCTGGAAGATCAGGTAGATCACGACAAGGGGGATCATGGACAGGACCGACGCCCCGAGCAGGACCGACCAGTTGACGTTCTCCGCGCCCACGATGCTCGCGACGCCGATCTGCAGGGTGAACTCCTTCGGGTCGTTGAGGATCACGAGGGGCCAGATGTAGTCGTTCCACCGCCACTGGAACGACATGATGGCGAGGGTCATGATGATCGGCCGGGAGAGCGGGAGCATGATCCGGACGAAGGTCGACAGTTCCCCGCTGCCGTCGATGCGGGCCGCGTCCAGCAGGTCGCGTGGCACGCTCAGGAAGAACTGGCGGAACATGAAGGTGCCCGTCGCCGTGATCACCGAGGGGGCCACGACGCCAGCGAGACTGTTGTACAGGCCCAGGTCGCGGACGATGAGGAACAGGGGGGAGAGGATGACCTCGCCCGGCAGCATCGTGGTGGCCAGGACGCAGATGGTGAACGCCCGCAGCCACCAGTTGGTGTACTTCGCCAGGGCGTAGCCGCAGGTCGCGCTCGTCAGGATGGTGATGAGGGTCGCGGACACGGCCACGATGAGGGTGTTGCCGAAGTAGCGGCTGAAGTCGAAGCTCGTCCAGGCCTCGGTGTAGCCGGAGATGGTCGGCTGCGTCGGGAAGAGGGTCAGCGGATAGGAGAACAGCTCTCCCGCCGGTTTGAAGGAGCTGAGCAGGAACCACAGGACGGGAACGCCGTACAGGGCGACCATGAACCACAGGGCCGCCGTCGCCCAGACCTTCTTCGGCAGCAGGTTGTCCATCTCAGGAGTCCTTCCGGCGGTTGATGACCAACTGCACGACAGCGATGACCATCAGGAGCAGCATGAGCACGAAGGACGCCGCGCTCGCGTAACCGATCTGGGCGCGGCGGAAGCCGGTCGTGAAGATGTACTGGATCAGCAGGTTGTTCTCGGTGCCCGGACCTCCGGCGTTGACCGCTTGGATGAGTGCGTACTCCTTCATCGAGTGCAGGGTGCTGAGCAGGATCACGATGAAGGACGTGGGCGCGATCGAGGGCAGGGTGATGTGGCGGAACTTGGCCCACGAGCCCGCGCCGTCCAGGGACGCGGCCTCGTAGTACGCACGCGGCACGTTCTTGAGGGCCGGGACGAACATCAGCATGTTGATCGCGGTGTTACCCCAGGCCGAGGCGATGATCACGATGACCAGGGACAGGTTCCCGTTGGACTGCCACGGCACCGCCTCGCCGCCGAGCGAGATGATGATGTAGTTGACGAGCCCGAAGTTCTCACCGAAGATCCAGCGCCAGATGACGCCGGCGATGATCGGGGAGATGAGCCAGGGCACGAAGAAGATCACCCGCGCGACCGGCTTGCCACGGCTGTACGGGCTGACGATCAGCACGGCCGCGCTCAGCGCGGCGACGAACGTCAGCGGGACGACGGCCGCCGTGAAGATCAGGGTACGGACCGTCGCCGCGTAGAACGCTTCGTCGTTCAGCAGCCGCTCGTAGTTGTCCAGGCCCACGAACGGCGCCGAGCCGACGCCCGTGTAGCTGGTGAAGGAGTATCCCACGCCGATGACGGCCGGCCAGACGAAGAAGAGCAGGAACAGGGCGAGGTTGGACGAGATGAGCAACAGGGGTGCCAGAGTGTAGCGGTCATGCCGCCGGGTCCGTAGGCGGGACCACCACCGCGATGCGGTCCGGGCCGGCGTCTCGTCGGCGCGCCCCGCCGATTGCGGCACACTCTCCGCCATTGCGCTCTCCTCCTTCTTCCGCGTTCTGCAGGGCTCGGCCCGCCGGCGCGGGAAAGCGCCGGCGGGCCCGTATGATCAGCCGATCTGCTGGTTGAGTCCCGACACGATGTTGTCGACGGTCTTCTTGACGTCCTGCTGACCGTTGATCAGCTTGGCCATCTCGACCTTGGTCGGGTCCTCCTGGATGGACTTACCGGCGAGCAGGAGCTTCGCCCCGCTCTGGTGTCCATAGGACGAGATCGGGTCCGCCAGTTCGATCTCCTTGAGGTAGAGCTGGAACGCGTCCAGGGCCGCCTTGTTCTTGAACGGGTAGTTCAGCGTGAGACCGGACTCCACCGGCAGGTAGCCGTTGACCTGCGCGAGCTTCGTGTAGTTCGCGGGCTGGAAGACGTAGTCCACCCACTTCTTGGCGGGGTCGGCCTTGTCACCGTTGTTGAAGGCGACCACCTTGCCGCCGAGGTTGATGTCGGTGGCGTGGATGCTTCCCACCGGCGTCGGCGCGCTGGCCCAGTCGAAGTCCGTGATGCTTTCCGCGAAGTCGGCCACCTGCCAGACGCCGGAGAAGTACGCGACGACCTGACCGCTCTTGAACAGGGCGTTCGGGTCGGCGCCCGCGCCCCAGACCGACTTCGGCATGACCTTGTCGTCGTTCAGCGAGGCGAACTTCGACAGCGCCTGCACGGTGGCGTCGTCGGGAGTGGTGTACTTGTTGTCCGGGCCGAGCTGGAAGCCCTTGCCGCCGTGGCCGTAGATGAAGGCCCTGATGCGGGCGGGGGACTGGTCGTAGACCAGGTCGTACTTGGCGTTCGTGGCGGTGCGGACCTTCGTGGCGGCGGCCAGGAACTCGTCCCAGGTCCAGGCCTTGTTCGGGTCGGCGGGAATGTCGACCTTGGCCTTCTCGAACAGGCTCTTGTTGACGAACAGCCCGGCCGCCGTCAGGTCGGAGGGAATGCAGAGGACCTTGCCGTCCTGGACGGTGAGCAGGTCTTTGTTGATCTTGTTGGCCGGGGCGTTCGCCGTCGCGGCGAGGTCCTGGAGCTGGTTGATCCAGATGGTGTCGAGCGAGGGCACGCTGGCCGCGTCGGGCAGGGAGTTGGCCTGCGCGGCCTGGCGGAGCTTGTCCTGGTAGCCGTCGTAGGGAACGTTGACGATCTCGACCTTGACGCCCTCCTTGGCCTCGAACTCCTTGGCCAGGTCGTGGTAGCCCTGCGCCTGGGCCGCGCTCGCCGAGAGCCAGAAGCTGATGCTCTTGGCGCCGGAGCCCCCGCCCGAGTCCCCGCCCGAGTCGCCGCCGGAGCTCGAACCGCACGCGGTGAGGGCGAGCACCACGGCGACGGTCACTGGCACCCAGCGCCAGCGCGTGAGTCGTTTCCTGGTTGTCACGGAAGTCGTCATGGCGTCTCCTCGGGGGGTCATCTGCCTGTGGCGTGGGACGCTAACGGGAAAGCGCTTACTAGGTCAATAGTCAGGACATATGTACGTCAAGATGAAATACTTGGCGGGCCGGTGAACTGCGGTTTCATCCCACGTGATGGGCGGCTGTGAGGCGCAAACGCAACCTACCCGGCACTCGTCCGGCGACGTACAGCCGCTCTCCCGACACGGCGTCGGTGCCTCCGAGGAACCGGTACTCCTCGCCGGGCTCGTAGGCGGGGACCGCATGGGAAGCGGCCATCGACGTGGCGGGCACCGTGACGGTGATGGAGTCGTCACCGACGCGGTAGACCGCGGGTTCGCCCGGGTCGAGCTGCCAGGCGTGCTCGTCCAGGGCCGTGGCGCCCGTCATCCGACCGCCGGGCCGGAAGGCCAGCTCCAGCGCCCAGTCCACGGCCGGGCCCGCCAGGTCGACGGTCAGCTCGGCCCCGGTGTCCGTGATGGCCACGTGGACGGCGGTGGTCAGCGTGACCTCGTCCCGCGTACGACGGCCGAAGTCCATCGCCGCGCTGAACCGGCCATCGTCCACCAGCCCGTAGTGGCCGCGCGCGTCGCGGTTCTGATCCGTCATCGGCTGGTAGTAGGAGGCCGACACGGATTCCGTGAGCGTCGCGGTCGTGTCCCCCTGATCGCGTTCGACCAGCAATCGGGCGGCGCGGAACGGTCCCAGGCCGAAGAAGACGCGCGAGAGACGCACGTCCCCCAGGACGGCCGCCCCGGCGAACAGGCGTAGAAACGTCGGGGAGTTCGCCAGCCCGGAACGGATGCGCCTGTGGCGCGCATAGTCGGAACCGCCGAAGACCACGGTCGTCGTCGCGGGCCGATGGTCGACGAGCAGTCCCGCGGCGCCGAAGACGCGTTGTCGCGGTCTCCGGGGCGGGACGGGTTCCGGCAGCTCCCGCCCGATGCCGGGGCCGAGGATCAGTTCCGTGGCCGCGCGCGCCGGTGAGACGACCCCCTGGGACAGCGCGAGCCCGGCCGCCCAGGCGAGGTCGCCCCGGCCGCGCAGCAGCGCGACCCGGCGCAGCGGGAGCAGGTAGGGCGCCAGAGGCAGCGGCTGCCGTTGGTCCTGGCGGCGCGACAGCACCGTCTCGACCGACCCGTCCGGCAGCAGCAGGTCGAGCGTGGCGTCCAGGTTGCGTTCGACGGCGTCGATCAGATCGGGACGGTCGAACACCTCGGCGATGGTGAGCAGAGACGGGTTCGACACGTACGCGGCGTAGTTGGCGCTGCGTTCGGAGTAGAGCCCGTCGTCGTCGATGTCGACTCCCTCGGCCAGCCACTGGCCGACCCGTTCCGCCACCGCCCGGTCGGGTGCGAGCCGGTGCAGCCTGGCCAGGGCGGCCGAGATCTCCCAGCGGTGGTTGGGGGTGTGCACCCCGCCCCGCGCCAGGGCCGGGGTGGCCGCCGTCAGCAGGTCGTCGAGCAGGTCAGCCAGCCCGTGCCCGGCAGCACCGGGAGGGTCGCGCCGCAGCAGCCACAGGGCGTCGGCGAGATCGTTGACGCTGAACGCGGAGTCCGGCGGGGAGTCGACGTTGTCACCGCCGGTGAACAACCCGCCGGGGCCCTGTAGCTCGCGCAGCCGGGCGGCGAGCCGGGCCGCGTGATCGAGCAGCCGGCCGTCCCGCCCGTACGCGACGAGGGCCAGGATCCGCTCGGCCAGCGAGCGGTGTTGCAGGTCACCCCAGCCGTCGTCCTCGTCGAGTATCGCCTTGACCTGCCCGGTCAGGGCAACCTGGACAGCCGCGGTGAACGCGGCGTCAACATGTTCGTCGTTCATCTCTTCATCGATCAGCCCATGAGCAGGTTCATCTGGAAGCTGTAGCGGGTCGCGGCGTAGATGTGGGTGCCGTACTCCACGGGCGCGCCGCTGTCGTCGTAGGCGACACGCTCCATGGTCAGGACGGCGGCGCCCCGGGTCTCCCCGAGCAGCCGCGCCTCCGCCGCCGTGGCATTGCGGGCGCCGACCGTCTGGGTCGCCGCGTGCAGCCGGATGCCGGCCGCCCGGATCAGCTCGTAAAGCCCTTGCTTCTCCAGCGCGTCGGTCCTGACCTCGAGCAGTAAGGCGGGCAGGTAGTTGCGCATCTTGGCGAGCGGCTGGTCGCGGGCCTTCCGGAGCCGCGCTAACGCGATCACCGGCGTCCCCTCGGCCAGCCCGAGGGCTTCCGCGACCGCCGCGGAGGCCGGCTCGACGGTGTTGGACAGCACCGTCGTGGCCGGCTCCTGGCCGGTGCTCTTGAGGTCGTCGTACAGGCTGCTCAGCTCCAGCGGTCGCCGGACCTGGGACTGGACGACCCGGGTGCCCACCCCCCGTCGCCGCACGATCAGGCCCTTGTCGACGAGGAACTCCATCGCCTTGCGCATGGTGGGGCGCGACACCGCGAGCTGGTCGGCCAGCTCGATCTCGCTGTCGAGCCGGGTGCCCGGTGGCAGCACGCCGCCCGCGATGGCGGCCTCCAACTGCTGGGCCACCTGGAAGTAGAGCGGAACGGCGCTGTTCTTGTCGAGGTTGACGAGGGCGGCGAGCGACTCCACCTGGGGGATCTGGGAGGGCATGGTTGTCATTATGACAGGACTATCTGACAAATAGGCTCATTGTCACGCTTGTTTCCGCGGTCGATCGGCTCGCCGGACCAGGGTCCTGCAGGTCACCCATCCAAACGCCCCGGAAAGAGCTGCGTCAATATGTTGTCCTGACTTTTCTACACATATTGTCCTGACAAATGCCGCACCTCGATGGGAAGCGTCAGGGTGTAGTGGACCCGGCCGAAGGCGCCGACCTTCACCGCCGCCCACCAGTGCGCCCCCGGCCGGGCGTCGCCCGGTGCCCGTACGGTGAAGTGCAACGGGACGCGGCCTCCGGCGGGAACGGCGAAGCCCTGCGTCCACGGGCCGGAGAGCACCTCCCCGGCCCCGGCGCCCCACGTGCCGAACGGGCTGAGCAGTTGCGTCTCTCCGCGTACCTCGGTGCGCGCGTCATTGACAAGCTCGACCGTGAGCGTCGCCCGCCCGCCCGGCACGACCTCCAGCCCGGCCGGACCCAACGTCACGGTGAGCGGCTCGTGGGGCTCCGGGTCGCCGACGGTCACGGTGACCACGTCCTCGAGGGTCTGGCCCAGTTCGTCGCGGATGCGGGCGGCGACGAAGTAGGTCCCGGCCCCGGCGTCGGCGGGTGGCCGCAGGACCGTCTCGAACTCGGCGTGTTCCCCCGCCTCCAGGTCGTACTTCAGAGCGCCGGGAGGAGCCACCGCCCAGCCGTCCGGCACGTCCAGCTCCACCAGGCCGACGGCGGACCGGGCCGAGCAGGCGACGGTGACCCGCACGGTCTCCTCGTCGCCCGGACCCACCCGCAGCGCCACCGGATGCACGTGGACCGCGACCGGCAGGTACCCGGCCGGGGCGGGACCCTTGTTGTGCAGCCAGTACCGGGTGAAGACCGGCTGGGCGGGCTCGACGTGGGCGGCCGCGTGACCCGGTCCCAGGGCGGCGCGCGCGCCCAGCGTGACGATCTCGGCGGGCCGCAGCGGGATCACCGCGTCGCCGGGCCGCTCACCCGCTCCCGCGAGCGTCGCCACCTCAGGCGTCGCCGCCTCGAGCACCGTGGCGACCTCGACGTCGGTCAGGCCGCCATGCAGGCGTACGCGAGCCACCGCGGGTGACCCGGCCGATTCGTAGAGCCGCACGGTGACACCGGCGGCAAGGTCGATGTCGCCGGACAGCCCCGACGCCATCGGGTTTCCGCGCGGCTTCAACGCGGTCAACACGACGCTGGACGGCTCGACCCCGCCGAGGCTCGTCCGGGCGCCCAGCGGACCCGGCGACGCGGCCACCTCACGCGCGAGCACCGCGTGGTTGACCTCCTGCCCGGCCTGTACGAATCCGGCGGCGCGCCAGTCACCGGCCCCGGCCACCAGGCTGTACTCGAAGGTGTGCGTCCAGTGCTGAAGGGAGAAGCTGCTGCCGTCGGGGGCCGTCCTGGCCGGGCCGTCGATCCAGACGCCGCTCGGCCACGCCCCGCAGGAGCGCATCAGCGAGACGTAGCAGGTGCCGTCGGACTCGGCCACGAAACCGGGCGTGCCGCGGTTGACCACGGCGACCGAGTAGTCGTCGACCGGCTCCGCGGTGCCGGGGAGCCCGGCGGGGACGGGCACGTCGATCACCGAGTCGGCGAGGTCGTCGATGACATCGTCGACGGCGGACCCGGCCACGATGAGCACGGGCAGATCCCGTACGCCGCGCAGGTCGGCGCTCGGAACCCAGGCCTCGCGCCGGGTGCGGCCGGCGGGTACGAACACGCGCCCGTGCCGTGCCAGTGCCTCCCGGCAGCCCTCCGGCGCGACGCCGAGGACCTGCTCGGCGAAGGCGTTCGCGTCCGCGTCGCCGAGCACGATACGTACGTCGGGCAGGTTGGAGTCGCCGTCGAGCGCGCCGTAGCGCGGGCCGTCCGGCCGGGTGAGCGTGGCGGTGACGCCGCAGGCGACCAGCCGGTCGAGCAGGCCGCGTACGCGGTCCCCGTCTCCGGACGCCACCACCTCGGCGACCCCGATCGCGTGGTCCTCGCGGCGGCCGTCCGCGAGCGACAGGGCGATCCGCGCCGTGGCCGACAGGCCCGCCCAGGTGTGCGCGGGGTTGTCCAGCGTGTACAGGTGCTCTCCCGCGTCGGAGTTCGGGAAGCCGAACGACCGGCCGATCGCGGCGAAGCCGACCTCGCTGACCGGCAGCGCGCCGGGCAGGTCGAGGTCGAACCGCGCCCTCAGCAGGTGGTCGCGGCCGATCGAGCCGTCCACGTGGGTGCGGAAGTCGATCCGGTCGATGCCGTCCCACAGGGTCGTCTCCTGGGTGACCCGCAGGTCGGCGAGGCGGGTGACGGCCACGATCCGGCGACCGACCGGAGACCTCCGTACGTGTACGGTCGTGGCCTGTTCCCGGGTGCCGACGCCGGGCCCCTTCGGCAGCAGGTGCCACGGGCCCTCGTGCCAGACCGGATGCGTCTCGTACTCGTCCTGCAGGTAGAGCTCGCCGCCGAGGCCGCCGGGCCGCAGCAGTTCCCGGCCGGTACGCCGGTCGAGGACGCGGCTGAGCGCGCCGCCTCGGGTGGCGTCGGCCTCGATCAGGAACGTCTCGTTCTCGATCGCGGCGCGTCCGGGCTCCTCGGCCCACCCGGCGGGCAGGTCGGGCGCGGGGACCAGGTGGTAGACGCGGAAGCCCAGCGACGGCACGTCACGGGCGACGAACGTCAGGCTCAGCTCCGCCACGGTGCCATCCGGGTGGCGCAGCACCCCCTCGGCCACCGCCGGGACGGGCTCGCCCCGGTCGTCGCGCAGCTCCGCGCCGGTCGTTCCCGGTTCGGGGAACGCGACCCGCACGGTCGTGACGCCGTCGCGGTTCCAGGACAGCGTGTTGACGGCGAGGATCGCCCGGCCCGCGCCCCCAGCGTCGGCGTGGCCGGTGTCGGCATGGGCGGCGAGGCCGGCGATGGCGCCGTCCCGGGCCGCCGCGCCCAGCTCGTACGCCTCGCGCCAGCCCGCGAGAAGGTCCAGGTACACCTGGTCGGACTCGGTGCCGGTGATCGCGTCGTGGTGGGCGCCGTACGCCAGCAGCCGCCACGCCTTGTCCAGCGCCTCGCTGGGGTAGCGCTCGCCCAGCAGCGCGGCCAGGGTGGCGAGCCGCTCGGCGTCGAGCACGGCGACCTCGGCGGCCCGCTGCGCCTGCTTGGTGTCGATGTACGAGACGTCCTTGCCGGTGTAGACCGGGTTCATGTCCCGGGTCTGCGGGGTGATCCCGCGCCGCGGGGCGGCGGCGCGTACCGCGGCGAAGAACTCGCGGGGCAGGCCGACCCTGAACCGGGGCCAGACGTAGCGGGCGGCCCACGCGCGGTGCACCTCGGTGCACCAGCGCGACGGCAGGTTGTGGTCGTGCCCGACGGGCAGCAGGACATGGGGTGTGGCCGCGACCTTCTTCAGCTCGCTGAACTGCTGGTACGCCTCAGCCATCGCCTCTTCGAGCGTCGCCTTGCGCTCCACGTCCCAGCCGGCGACGTAGTGGTTGGACATGTAGCTGGTGAGCAGCCCGCGCCCGGACGGCGAGACCCACTCGAACTCGCTGGGGAACTGCATGCGGGTGATGTCGCCGGTGTGCCGCTTGGCGCCGACCATGTGGAACGGGCCGCGCGCCCACGAGGCGGAGTCCAGCCCCGCGTCGGCCATCAGTCCCGGGAATGCCGGGTCGTGGCCGAAGACGTCGAGCATCCAGGCGGTACGCGGGTCGCCGCCGAGCACGTCCCGCTGGTAGCCGATGCCGTAGACCGCGTTGCGGATGGTCGACTCGGGGTGCGTCAAGTTGGTGTTGGGCTCGTTGTAGGTTCCGCCGACGAGTTCGACCCGCTCCTCGGCCAGGAAGCGCCGCAGTTGCTCCCGCTCCTCAGGAAAGACGTCCCAGAACGGCTTGAGGTAGTCGATCTCGGCCAGGACGAACTTGTAGTCGTCGTCGTGCCTGGCCGCGTCCAGGTGCGCGCGTACCAGGTCGAAGGCGGTACGGACGAACGGCGGCCGCAGCTTGCCGACCCACGGCAGGTCGGGTAGTTGGTGCCACACCTCGGTGAACCCGGCCTGGGTGTTCCACCAGACCGGGTCGTAGTGGAAGTGCGAGACCATCCACATCGTCCAGCCGGTGGCCGCCGCCTCGACGCTCCCGTCGAGAGTACGGCGTTCGCCCGCGCCTTCCGCGACGGCGGTGACCCGGTGGACGGAGCCCTCCGGCGCGGGCGCGGCGATGAGCACCCCCACCTCGGCCTCCCCGTCACCGGTGACCGTCACGGGCTCGGGCGTGGTGACGGCAGGACCCTCCACCCGCACCAGTACCGGCCCCGGCACATCCGTCAGGGTCACCCGCACGACCTGGCGTGGCGCGGACGCGGAGCCTACGAACAGATCGGTGCCCCTCAACGACGCGATTCGCATCTTCACTCCAGACCTTTGACCCGGGGAGCGTCACCCGGCGTCCGTGCCGGGGATCCCGGGCACGGGAAAGCGCTTTCGGCGGATCCTATAGAGCACCGGTTCGGCTACGCCACCCGGTATGCCCAGATTTGTCCGGTGGGCCGCCCGTATGACGCCGGCCCGCAGCTGATGGTGGGCGTGGTTGTGCCCGGCATCCGCGAGGAGCTGGGTTTCACCGCGTCTCAGCGCGACCGACGCAGTCCACAGGCTCCCCGTGGTCCCGTGTGATGGGGGCCGCCCGGCGCGTGGTGTCAGGGTGATCGGAAAACTCCGAGACACGGCACGGACGGCTCTGCCAGCCTGAAGAGATGATCACGGAGGAGGTCTCGTGAGCGACGATGAGAAGTCCCGCCTCGGGGAGTTCAGTGCCCGGCTGGAGAGCGACGACGCCGACGTCGTCCGCGGGGCTCTGGACGACTACCAGTCAGCGCAGGCGGACACCAGGTGGGGTGTGGACAACCCCTACTGGCCGCTGGCCAACGAGGTGCGCTTCGCCGCCCGAGACCTCCTCAGGCGACCTCCGTCCGGCGGTGGCCACGCGAGCGCTCTGACCGTGATGTGGCATCTCGCCGAGGAAGAGGACGCGGACCTGCTCGCCGACGCCCTCGAAGGTGCCCCGGACGCCGAGGTGCGGGAGATGGCGCTTCTCGCGGCCGGCGCCGCCCTCGCGAAGGGCGAGGAGCCGAACCGGCGGCTGCTGGCGCTGATCACCGCGATGGTGCTGGACGAGGGCCTCGAGGTGCAGGATCGCAGGGACGCCCTGCGTGCCCTGGACGATCTCGATTTCCCGGAGGTCGAGGACCTCATCGTCCGTGTCAGCGAGTCGTCCGAACTGGAACTCCAGGTGTGCGCAGCGGGTTATCTCGCGACGCCCCTGCGGCTCCGCGTCCACCGCGACCGCGTCACGCGGCTCGCGAAGTCCTGGCCGGAGGACGCGGGTTGGGTGGCCGAACACATCCGTCGCGAAGCGCTCGCAGGCTTCCACAGCACCTACTGGAAAGACACCGAGCTGGACGATCCGGTGCTCCGGAAGGCCCATGACGAGTTGATGTTCCCGCTCAGCGACGAGGGATGCCTGCGGGCTTTCGCCACCCTGCTCCGCAGCGAGGACCCGGTCGCCGTGGGCATCGCGCTCGACCATTACGAGTCCTCGGAGGGGCTGCGTCATGTCCTGGAAGACGAGGAACGTGCCGACGCCTACCTGCCCGAGGTGCTGGCTCGCGCTCGTGAGGTGCTCCGGCGGCCGATGTCTCCCGCCGAGGTGAGCGCCCTGAACATGATCGGGACGCGGCACGCCGAGCCCGGCGACGCCGGCCTCCTGCTGGACGTTCTCACCCGCACGGACTCGGACGCGGTGCGCAACGAGGCCATCTGGATGGCCTACGGCGTGCTCGACGAAGCCGAGGTGAAGGACGAGAGGCTCGTCGCCGCCCTGGGCGACCTGATCTTCGACCCGTCCGTCGGCACGAAGGAGACGGCGATCCGGATCCTGGCCGACAGCCTCGGCGCGGACGCGGACGACATTCTCCTCCGGGCGCTCCGCGAGGGTGAGCCGAAGGTGCAGGCCCACGCGTCCTATTACCTGGTCAGGACGGGAGGCCTGGATCGGCACCGCGCCATCCTGGAAGAGGTCGCAGAGAGCTGGGGTGACCGGCCTCCCCATCGCCCCTGGGGCGAGGACCCCATCGAGATGATCTTCGGCAGGCCGCACAGCATCCACTGGAAAGGACACCGGCTGGCGGACCCGGACCTGTATCGCGCCCACAAGAGGCTGAGGGCTCCCACGGTGGACGAGTCGTATCATCAGGCGCTTCGCACGCTGCTCGAAAGCGACGACCCGGCGGCCGTGGGCATCGCCCTCGACCACTGGTGGAGTCCCGACGGCGCGGTGGAGCGGGGCGGCGAGGAAGCACGTGGACCGGAGAGGGAACTCGTCCTGGACCGCATCCGGGAGGTGCTGCGGCAGCCTCCCGCACCGGCCGAGCTCGGCCGCACGTACGGGCCCGAGGCCAAGCACCTCACCGCACTGTCGGCGCTGGACGTCGTGGCGGCGGAAGAGCCGTCCCTGCTGGCCGAGGTCGTGGAGGCCGCCGCGAGCGACTACGTTCGCGAGCGGGCTCTCGACGCGGTGGAAGCGGTGTTCAAGGACGCGGAGGAGGCTGACCTACGGCTCGTCGAGGCGCTCGGGAATGTGGCCTGCGAGGAGAACGTGCCGTTGAACGACCGCGTCAGGGCGCTGGAGCTGCTGGACGAGTCTCCGGGGAGCAACTCCGTGGACGCGCTCGTCCGGGCGACGCGCTGCCCCGAGGTAGAGGTTCAAGCCGTCGCGGCGTGGGGGTTGATGTGGGAAGAGGTCATCGAGGACCATCGCGCCATGCTTGAGGAGCTGAGCGCGAGCTGGCCCGTGGAGGACGCTCCGTGGGAGGTCACGCGGGTGCGGGACATGCTCGACGCCGCTGGGAAGTGAGGTGGGCCGCGCGTCTTCAGCCGCCCGTAGGAGGTTTTCGGAGACGGCCGACTGCGCGCGGCTCGACGGCCCCTACAGGCGGGTGACCAGCAGGGCGACGTCGTCGCCTGAGCCGCTGCTGATGCCCAGGCGGCTCAGGGTGACGTCGGCGAGGCAGTCGGGGGTCAGCCGGCTGCACCGGGCGAGCGCGCCGGTCAAACGCGCCAACCCGACATCGATGTCCTCCCCGCGGCGCTCGATGAGGCCGTCGGTGTACAGGACGAGGGTGTCTCCCGCGGTGTAGGGGAGAACGGTCTGAGGCCGGGTGAAGTGTTCGGGGCGGGCGCCCAGCGGAGGGTCGGTGGCCTGGTCCAGCAGCGCATGGGAGCCGTCCGAGTGGAGCAGGACAGGTGGCAGATGCCCGGCGCTGCTGTAGGTGATGCGGCAGCTTGCGGTATCGATCACGGCCTGGACCGCCGTGGTGGCCAGCGCACCCTCGAGCGAACGGGCGTACAGACCGAGCACTTCCAGCGCCGGGCCCGGTTCCTTGACCGCGCGGATCGCCGCGCTGAGCGCGCTACGAAGCATTCCCATGACCGTTGCGGCCTCCAAACCCTGGCCCACGACGTCGCCGACCGCGACGGCGAAACAGCCGTCCGGCAGATCGACGACGTCGTACCAGTCACCGCAGACGTTCAGCGTTCCGACGGCGGGCAGATAGCGCACCGCGATCTCGGGGTGGAGGTCCAGGTCCGGGGAGTAGAGCATGGCCTCCTGCAAGGCGAGCGCGATCTGGCGTTCACGGGCGTGAGCGCGGCGCAGCTCCTCGTTCAGCCGCTGCAACTCCTGCGCCCGCGCATAAAGCTCAGCCTCCATCGTCTCCTCCCGTCCCGATGAAGGGCGGACGGCAGGTTGCTGAGAAGAGCAGGAGTGGACGAACTCGGTCACGTCTTCCACTCGGTGGAGGATCCACGACACCGTCCCGTCCGCCGCCAGAACAGGGGTATTGATCGGGGACCACCAGCGTTCCTCGAACACTCCAGGGCGGTCGGCGACAGGGATGTCGTACTTCTGCAACACCATCGTGTCCGGTTCCCGGTAGGCCAGTACCCGGTGCAGCGAGGCGCGCAAGTTCTTCACCCCCTCTGCACCGGGATCGTCAGGGTTGTCAGGGAAAGCGTCGAAGATGTGCCGACCGATCAGATCCTCGGCGGTACGGCCGGTCGCGTGGAGGTAGGCACGGTTCACGTCGACGATCATCAGGCGCGGATCCAGGACCAGGCACGGGCTCGGCGTGGCGGCGAACAGCGCCACGTAATCGATCTGCGGCGTGCCCGGCCTGCGTGCGCCCTGCCTGTGCGGGCTGATCGTCCTGCCCACGCCATCTACTTTACGAGGTGTTTTGCCTGCTCACCAAGGGGGGTGGGCTATGTCCTGTGACAGTGCGTGAGCCGGCGAGCCGGTCTGGAGATCCGGTCGCAGTAACGGCAGATGCGGTTCGGCGGGCATGTCCCGCGGCGCGCCCCCGGCACCGTTGGTTCTCAACAGGGCCGCGATCGCGAATGGTGATCGCTAGGGTTGGGCGTCATGGCGCTGCTGTCCCACCTTGACCGTTTCAACAAGCGGCACCCATGGAGCCACAACGACCACTACGGCGGCTGGATCGCCGGACAGGTGGCCGCATCCGGGGCCGGCCACGTTCTCGACGTCGGGTGTGGTACGGGCAACCTCGCCGCCCTGCTTCTCCGCCGCGCCGCCACCGTCACGGGGCTCGAGCCCGACCCCGCGACCGCTCGCGTCGCGGCGGAGCGCTTCGCCGGCGATCCCGCGGTCACCATCGTCCAGACCGACTTCGCCGGGCGCGATCAGCGGCGGCGCTGGGACGCCGTCACCCTCGTCGCCGTTCTGCACCATCTCCCGCTCGTGCCCACGCTGCGGGACCTGCGCGGCTGTCTCGCTCCGGGCGGGCGCCTGGTGGTCGTCGGCTGCTACCGCGAGGCCGGGCCCGCCGATCTGCTCGCCGCCCTGCCTGCCATGGTCGCCAACCCGATCATGGGGCTGGTCAAGCATCCTGCCCGTGCTGACGTGCCGCCCTTGCACATGACGGCGCCCACCGCCGAGGCGCAGGAGACCCTGGCCGACATCAGGGCCGCGGCCGCGCAGGAGTTGCCCGGCGCCCGGGTCCGGCGTCGTCTGTTCTGGCGGTACACCCTGGTCTACGACGCACCCGCCGGGGGCTGACGTCCTGGCGGGTCCTCAGCGGAGGAGATCGAGGTGCCGGGAGACCGGGCCCAGGGTGAGGAGGCCGCTGCCCGCTCCGGCCAGCTCCGCCGCCGCGGGTGCGAGTGCGGTGCGGGCGCGCGCCATCGTCTCCCTGTCGCCGACGGCCGCGGCGGCCCGCGCGATCAAGCACCACATGGCCTCCAAGAGCAGGTCGCGCGGCGGGTCGGGCACGTCACGCAGCGTCGCCGCAGCCTCGTGGCGGTGTCCGAGCCTGAGCAGGACCAGAGGGCTTGTCCACGGCTCGTAGGGGCCGAAGTCGGTGCTGTCGTCGGCCGATATGGGTGAACTGTGGCGCAGGTGCAGGCACAGAAGGGCGAGCGGCAGGAGACCCTGCTCCAGGCCGGGCATGCCGGCGCCGTCCAGCCGGGCGGCGGCGGATCGGTAGGCCGTCTCGACCTCCTGCGGCGGGGCCTGGCCGGTCGCGTCGAGGCGCAGCGCCCGATACCACTGGGTGAACACGCCCACCAACGGCAACTCGTGCCGCGCGGCCAGGTGATCGGCTGCGGCCGCGTGGGCGTCGGCTCCGGCGAAGTCCGCGAGCGCGCTGCGGGCTTGGAGGCGGATGAGATGGCCGAGGACCTCATAGGTGGCCAGGCCGTGCCGGGCCGAGAGCGCGATCAGCTCGGCGCCGATGGCGTCCCGCTGGGGTGCCAGGCCCGTACGGTGGAACGTCTGCATGAAGACGCCGTTGAGCGCGAACGCCAGCAGGCCCGGGTCGTCCAGGTGGCGGGCCAGCAGCTCTGCCTCATGGGCGGCGGCGGGGCCGCGTGCCGTGTTCGTACCGCGGGACTCCAGGGCGATGGTGGCCAGGAGACGGGCTCGCACCGCGTCGCGCGCCCCCATCGAGCCCGTCGAGGAATGCGTCCCGTTCGCGGCGGGGGCGGCAGTGGTGCCTTGCGAGGCCGCGGTTGCGGGGAGGGTGGCGAGGGTGCGTTCGGCGGCTGCGATCACGTGGCCTGCCTGGTCGGGGTCGTCGAGGCGGGTCCAGATCGCGGGTACGTCGTAGGCGCCGATGACGCGGGCCGTCAGCTCCACGTCCCCCAGTTCCTCGGCCGCCGCGATGGCCGCCGCCCGGTGTTCGCGGGCCGCCAGCAAGCCGCCGCCGCCCGTCACGGCGAGGTCGCGCATCAGCCCCACCGTCGACTCCAGCCGCGCCCGCGCACCCGATGGCACGCTGCGTTCGTAGGCGGCGGCCGCCCGTGCCCACACCGTGTCCGCCGGGCCCTGACGGCCGGGGTCGAGGTGCGGGGCGTGGTGGAGGATGTCCGCCTCCAGGCGGCTCAGCCCGGGACCGGGGTCCACGCCCAGGTGCTCGACCAGCAGCTCCCGCGCCCGGCGCAGGACCGCGAGCGCGTCTCCCTGGCGGCCGGTACGGTACAGCGCCAGGGCCAGGAGCCGCCAGCCCTCCTCCCGCCAGGGATGTTCGGCGACGTGCGCGTCCAGGTCGGGGACCGCCTCCCCGGTCAGTCCCAGGGCCAGTCGGGCCTCGGCCTGGCGCTCGACGGCGTGCAGCCGCAGCTCCGCCAGCCGGGAGCGTTCGGCACGGGCCCAGGGCTCGTCGGAGAAGTCGGCGTAGGCGGGCCCGCGCCACCATCCCAGCGCCTCCTCGACCCGGGGGAGCACGGCATCGGGCGGCCCGGTAACGGTCACCGCCCGTTCGAAGCGCCAGGCGTCCACCGCGTCCGGCTCGGCGCGCAACGCGTACCCCGGACCCTCGGTGAGCAGCAGCCGGGCCGGGGACCTGGGCGGGCGCTGCGGCTCCAGGGCCCGGCGCAGCGCCGCCACGAACGTGCGCAGCGCGCCCACCGCGTTCGGCGGCGGGTCCTCCCACAGGTCCGTCACCAGGTGGGCGACCGGGACGACGCGCCGCCGGGCGACGATGAGCCGGGCCAGCACCGCGCGATGGCGCGGGCCCTTCAAGGCGATCGCGTTCCCTGCGCCGTCCCAGGCCGCCACCGGCCCCAGCACGCCGAACGTCACCCGCACTTCGTCCATCGCTCCCTTCTCCTGATCATGCCCACCGACCGACCCGTAGGCCACCGCCGGCGTCCCGCAATCGCGGGCCGATCCTTGCGCCCCCCGTGTCGAGGGGGCAGGGGCTCGCGCCGCGTCGGCCTCGCGCCAGGCGGGTGGCCCGGCAACCGGCCTCGAGCGCCGCAGCCCGGGCGCCCGAAGGCGGGCCGTCCCCGGGCGACGACAGCGCCGCGCCTGGCGGGCGGACCTCGCAACGCGGTGGCGCCGTACCAGGTGGGCGAGGCTCGCACAACGGTGGCGTCGCTCCACGCAACCAGACCTCAGGTCACGGTAGCGCGCTGATCGGATGCTCATTCACACCCGGCACGCTGGAGCCCGCCCCCCAACGAACCGAGCCGACCGAAAGAGAGCGCCATAGTGGTCATCGAAGGCTTCACCTATCACCGCGTCCCCGTCGCCGACGGCGTCTCGCTGAATGCGGCCGTCGCGGGCGAGGGCAGCCCGATCGTGCTGCTGCACGGCTTCCCGCAGACGCACCTCATGTGGCGGCACGTCGCCGCCGACCTGGCCGCCGATCACACGGTCATCTGCCCCGACCTGCGGGGTTACGGCGCCAGCGACAAACCCGCCGAGACCGGGCCCGGCACCTACGCCAAGCGGACCATGGCCGCCGACGTCGTGGCACTGGCCCGTGCGTTCGGGCACGAGCGGTTCGCCCTGGCCGGGCACGACCGCGGCGCCCTGGTGGCCTTCCGGGCCGGGCTCGACCACCCGGCGGCGATCACCCATCTGGCCTGCCTGGACGTGCTGCCGACCGTGGACATGTGGGACGTGCTGCGCGGGGCCTCGGCGGCGGTCGGCTTCCACCTCTATCTGATGGCGCAGCCGCCCGGGCTGCCGGAGGCGATGATCGCGGCCTGCCCGGACGTGTTCTTCGGCCACTTCCTCGACGGCTGGACGGGCGACGCGCAGGCGATCCCCGCCGATGTACGCGCCGCGTACCTGGAGGCCTGCCGCGAGGCGATCCCCTCGATCGTGTCCGACTACCGCGCCTCGGCCGGCATCGACGCCGACCACGACCGGGCCGACCGGGAGGCGGGCAGGCGCCTGGAGATGCCGGTGACGGTGCTGCAGCAGGACTGGGGCGCCGCCCTCGGCTACGACGCGGCGGCGCTGTGGCGGGCGTGGGCGCCGCAGTTGCGGCACGTCACCGTCGGTCATGGCCACTTCATGGCCGAGGAGGCGCCCGCCGACGTCGCCAAGGCCCTGCGGGAGCTGCTCGCCCGCTGAAACCAGGAACGCGGCTGGACCAGCGACCTCAGCCACGGCGAGATGATCCGCGACGGCCACGACCCGCTCCGCTCGCTCCCGGCCTTAAAGCGATAGACTTCTATCGTTTTCAGGCCACGGTCGATCCCCTGAGGAGCTGGCATGAGCGAGCCTGTAACCCTGCCCCTGTACATGCGCCGGAACGCCTTCGACCCGGATCCCGAGCTCGCGGTGGCGCGCGACAAGGACGGCGTCCGGCGGGAGAAGACCCCGTTCGGGCTCGACGTCTGGATGGTCAGCCGCTTCGCCGATGTCAGGGAGGTGCTCGGCGACTCCGAGCGCTTCAGCAACGCCCAGCGCAACGTCTTCAGGGCCCCCGGCCTGCCGGAGATGAGCCCCGAGGAGATCAAGCGGCTGCGGGCGGGCAACCTGCTCGCCTTCGACCCTCCCGAGCACACCCGGCTGCGCCGGATGCTGACGCCCGAGTTCACCATGCGCCGGATGCGCCGCCTGGAGCCGCGCATCCGGGACATCGTCACCGAGCACCTCGACGCCATGGAGGCCGCCGGGCCGCCCGCCGACCTGGTCTCGGCCTTCGCCCTGCCGGTCCCGTCACTGGTGATCTGCGAGCTGCTCGGCGTCCCGTACGCCGACCGCGGCGACTTCCAGCACCGCACCGGGAAGATGCTCGACGTCTCGCTGCCCATGCAGGAGCGGGCCGCGGCCCAGCTCGAGTCGCGCGCCTACATGGCCGAGCTGGTCGCCCGCACCCAGGCCGAGCCGGGCGAGGACCTGCTCGGCATGCTCGTACGCGAGCACGGCGACGACCTGAGCGCCGACGAGCTGGCCGGCATCGCCTCGCTGCTCCTGCTGGCCGGCCACGAGACCACCTCCAACATGCTCGGCATCGGCACCCTGGCCCTGCTGCGCCACCCCGAACAGCTGGAGCTCCTCAGACGCGAACCCGCGCGGATCAACGCCGCCGTGGAGGAGCTGCTGCGCTGGCTCAGCATCGTCCACACGGGCACGTTCAAGGTCGCCACCACCGACACCGAGCTGGCCGGGCAGCCGATCGCGGAGGGCGACCTGGTGATGTGCGCCCTGCCCGCGGCCAACCGCGACCCCGCCTTCATCGCCGACCCCGACCGGCTCGACATCGGCCGCGGCGACATGGGGCACGTGGCCTTCGGCCACGGCGTGCACCACTGCCTGGGCGCGCCGCTGGCCAGGATGGAGATGCAGATCGCCTTCCCCGCCCTCTTCGAGCGCTTCCCCGGCCTGCGCGAGGCCGGGGAGCCCGCCGAGTTCCGCGCCTTCAACGTGGTGTACGGGCTGCGCTCGTTCCCGGTGGCCTGGTGACCGGCTGCTAACGTGAAAGATCGTGCACGAGCAGGGACAGCGGGCCGACGCGCTGCGTAACTCAGACAAGATCGTCCGGGCCGCGATCGCGGTCCTTCGCGAGAGCGGCCCGGCACTGTCCCTCGACGAGATCGCCCGGCGCGCCGGGATCGGGATCGCGACCGTCTACCGGAGGTTCGGCGACCGGGACGGGGTGATCAGAGCGGCGTTCCAGACGTACTTCGCCGAGGAGGTCGAGCCGCTCGTCCTGGCCGCCCGCGACGCCGACGACGCCGGGAGCGCGCTGACCGAGGCGCTGGCGGCCACCGTGGACACGCTGGCCGCCCACCACGGGCTGCTGCGGGCGGCCAGGGAGTCGGGCGCGTTCACGGTCGACATCGCCGAGCGGTTCATGGGGCCGCTGAGCGCCGTGCTGGCCGGGGCGCAGCAGGAGGGGCAGGTGCGGGCGGACCTGATGGTGCGCGACCTGGCGGCGATCGTCGTGATGGCCCTGGCGACCGTGCACCCGCGCGACCCCGAGCACGCAGATCCGCGCCGCTACCTGGCCCTGCTGCTGTCCGGCCTGCGGCCGTCGCCCGACGAACTGCCCGCCCCCGCCTGCCCGTCCCTGCGCCTCGAAAAGGGTCACTGAGATTTTCGGTCCGATGCGCAAGAACGCGGCACCGGCTCCGACTCCATGGTGAACGGCGCCGAGGGCGGTGCCGCACGACCATCGAAGGAGACGACGTGAAATATCTGTTGATCATGCACATGAACCCGCGGATCTGGGACGCGCTGACCGAGGAGGAGCGCAACGAGGTGATGAGCGGCCACGGCGCGTTCATGGAGACCATCCAGAAGTCGGGAGAGATGATCGGCACCGTCGCGCTGGCCGACTCGTCGCAGAGCGCCGTCGTCAGGGTGCGGGGCGGCGTCCCGGCGGTGACGGACGGGCCCTACCTCGAGGCCAAGGAGTACCTCGGCGGCTACTACCTGGTGGAATGCGACAGCAGGGAACGCGCCCTGGAGCTGGCCGCGCTCATTCCGGACGCCGGCGTCGAGGGTCTCGGCGTCGAGGTGCGGCCGGTGGTCTTCGCGGGCACCGCCGACGGCTGAGCACGCGGTGAAGTTCGTGCTGAATCTCTACCTGGGCGCGCCGGCCTCGCCGGGGGAGGGGCTCGACCACGCGGAGTTCCTGGCCGCGGCCGGGCAGGCGGGGGAGCTCATCGGCGCTCACGCGTTCGCCGATCCGTCCCTCAGCGCCGTCGTACGGGTGCGCGACGGCGTGGTGACGGCGACGGAGGGCCCCTACCCGCGCACCTCTGACCATGTCGCCGTCCAGTATGTCGTCGACTGCGAGAGCCGCGAGCGCGCCGTGGGACTGGCCGCCCTGATCCCAGGGGGTCAGGCCGGCGGCGTGGAGCTGCGGCCGCTGATGGACCCGGCCGGGCTGGAGATGTGAGCACGTCCGAACGCCCCGGGGGCCTGCGCCGCAGGTCCCCGGCGCGTCAGGCGTTGGGGCAGCGGGGCGGGGCCGTGCCGTAGGCGTACTGGAGGAAGTCGACCAGCATGGCGGGCCAGGAGTTCCAGTCGTGGCCGCCCGTGCCGTAGCAGTAGCGGTGGCCGACGCCCAGGCCGGTCAGGGTCTGGTCGAAGACGCTCGCGTACGAGCCGAGTATGGCCTCGTTCACCGAGAGGGCCTCGGTGTTCGCCTGGGACGTGGTGCTGTAGGCGCACTCCGCGGGCGCCGGGCCGTGGCCGTCGCCGAGGATGTACTGGCCCGACGGGTCGCGCGGCAGTGACCGGCAGCCGCCCGCGTACAGGCCCAGCCTGCCGCTGAAGGGCGCGTACTTACCCTGCGTCACGAGCACCGCCGGGTTGGCGGCGGGCCAGTCGAGGTCTCCGGAGGCGCTGGAGGTGTGCGGCCCGAACAGGGTGTCCAGCCGGTAGACGAGCTGCTGCTGCTGGTCGAGCACGGGCAGCCAGCCGTCGTACTTGTTGACCCGGTACGGCCCCAGGTCAAGCACGTTGAGCGCGGCCCCGAACTGCCACATCGAGTCGGAGATCGTCCGCTGGGCGGGCTTGCCGCGCAGGTCGATGCCCGGCGAGAAGGCGCCGATGACGGAGAACACGTCGGGGTGCGCGGCGGCGTACTTCAGCGTGCCGAACCCGCCCATGGAGAGCCCCGCGAGGCCCCGCCCCGACCGGTTGGCGATGGTGTTGAAGTTGGCGTCGATCCACGGGATGAGCTGGGAGATGTGGTACGTCTCCCACTTCGGCGCGAAATATCCGTCCGTGCGCCCCACCCAGTCGCTGTACCAGCCGGTCATGCCACCGGTCGGCATCACCACGATGCCGTCGTACGGGCGGCCGGGCGTGGTGCGGATCAGCGACACGAGGTCGGTCTTGGTCGTCCACTCGTCGTAGTCGTCGCCCCCGCCGTTGATGAGATAGAGGGAGCGGTAGCGGGTGCTCCTGGCGGGGTCGTACCCAGGGGGCAGGTAGACGCGCACGGTGATCTCGCGGGCGAGCGGGTCGATCGCCGGGGTGCCGCCGGCCGCCTGGAAGATCGCCGTCGAGGTCATGACGACGTCGCGCAGCTCGGAGCCGTCGTTCTGAAGATGTCGCTCGACCCGCACGCAGGTGATGCCATGGCCGTTCGGCTGGGGGAGCGTGGTCGAGCACGTCTCGGCGTGCGCCGTCGTCGCCGGCGCGACGAGCGCCCCAGTGAACAGCAGGGCGAACAGGAGCACGGCGGCTAATCGTCGCATCGCATCTCCTCTACGGGACCGTCCCGATCATGACCAGGCTTCGGCGGTCACGTCAACACCCGGCCGCATTGACAGTGAAAACAACCAAGCGCATGCTTGCCGACATGGTTGAATCCAGCCTCACCCCCCAAGGGCCGAGCCGTCGCGCCCTGCTCCGCGGAGCCGCCGTCACCGGCGGCGCGCTGGTCGCGGGCGCCGCGCTGGGCAGCGCGCCGGCCCGTGCCGAGGTCGAGTACGACGTCGTGGTGGTCGGCGCCGGAGCCGCCGGGATGACCGCGGCGCTGACGGCGGCCAAACGAGGGCTGCGCACCGTCGTGGTGGAGAAGGCCCCGACGTTCGGCGGCTCGGCCGCCCGTTCGGGCGCGGGCATCTGGATCCCGTGCAACGAGGTCATCCTCGCCGCCGGAGTCCAGGACACCCCGGCCAAGGCCGCCGCCTACCTGGCCCGCGTCGTCGGCGACACCGTGCCGATCGCGCGGCAGCGGGCCTTCCTGTCGGCCGGGCCGGCGATGATCTCGTTCGTGATGCGCAACAGCCCGTTGCGCTTCCGGTTCATGGAGGGCTACTCCGACTACTATCCGGAGTTCCCGGGCGGCATGCCGAACGGGCGCTCCATCGAGCCCGCCCAGCTCGACGGCAACATCCTCGGCGCCGAGCTGGCCAACCTGAACGGCCCGTACATCCAGACCCCCGCGGGCCTGGTGGTCTACAGCGCCGACTACAAGTGGCTGACGCTCGCCGCCGTCAACCCCAAGGGCATCGAGGTGAGCGCGGCGTGCCTGCTGCGCGGCACCGAGGCCGCGCTGCGCGGCGAGAAGCCGCTGACCATGGGCCAGTCCCTGGCCGCCGGCCTGCGCGCGGGGCTGCTCTCGGCCGGCGTGCCGGTCCTGCTGAACACCCCGCTGCTCGACCTCAAGGTCGAGTCCGGCCGCGTCACCGGCGTCGTCACGGCCGGCGGCCTGGTCAGGGCCAAGCGCGGCGTGATCGTCGGCTCGGGCGGGTTCGAGCACAGCGCGGCCATGCGCACGGAGTTCCAGCGCCAGCCCATCGGCACGAGCTGGACCGTCGGCGCCAAGGAGAACACCGGCGACGGCATCGAGGCCGGCGAACGGGTCGGCGCCGCGCTGGACCTGATGGACGACGCCTGGTGGGGCCCGGCCATCCCGCTGCCCGGCCAGCCGTACTTCTGCCTGGCCGAGCGCACCCTGCCGGGCTGCGTCCTGGTCAACGGCAACGGCGTGCGCTTCGTCAACGAGGGCGCCCCCTACAGCGACGTCGTCCACGTCATGTACGACCGCAACAGCGCGTCCGCGCCGCACATCCCCGCCTGGCTCATCGTCGACCAGAACTACCGCAACAAGTACCTGTTCAAGGACGTCGCTCCGCTGCTGCCGCTGCCCGACGAATGGTTCACCAGCGGCGCCGCGTACAAGGCGTGGACGATCGAGCAGCTGGCCCAGAAGATCGGCGTCCCGCAGGCGGCGCTGCGCGGCACCATCGACCGCTTCAACGGGTTCGCCGCGACCGGCAAGGACCTCGACTTCCACCGCGGCGACAGCGCCTACGACCGCTACTACGCCGACCCGCTGGTCAGGCCGAACCCGTGCCTCGCGCCGCTGTGGCTGCCGCCCTTCTACGCGTTCAAGATCGTTCCAGGGGATCTCGGCACCAAGGGCGGGATGCGCACCGACGCCCGCGCGCGCGTGCTGCGGGCCGACGGGTCGGTCATCCCCGGCCTGTACGCCGCCGGCAACGCCAGCGGAGCCGTCATGGGCCACAGCTACGCCGGCTCCGGCTCGACCATCGGACCCGCCATGACCTTCGGGTACGTGGCCGCCAACGACATCGCCGACACGCCGTAAAACGATTGCCGTCCTCCGCCGCGGGCCAGCAGCATGGCGGGATGCACTTCTCGATCAACATTCCGAACTTCGGCGACTTCGCCGATCCCAGGACCGTCGCCTCGGTGGCCGTCGCCGCCGAACAGGCGGGCTGGGACGCGCTGTTCGTCTGGGATCACGTCGTCCACGTCAAGAGCAAGCGCCGGGCGTTCGGCGACCCCTGGATGCTGCTGACGGCGGCGGCGCTGGCGACCACCCGGATCAGGCTCGGCACCCTGGTCACCCCGGTCGCCCGGCGCCGGCCGCAGCAGCTGGCCCGCCAGGTCGCCACGCTCGACGCGCTCAGCGGCGGGCGGGTGATCTTCGGCGCGGGCCTGGGCGGGCCGATCGAGGACGAGTACGGCAGCTTCGGCGAGCCCACCGACCCGCTCGTGCTCGCCGAGCGCCTCGACGAGGGCCTGGACCTGCTCGCCCGCTACTGGAGCGGCGAGCCGGTCACCCATCACGGGCGGCACTTCACGGCCGAGGACGTGACCCTGCTGCCGCCGACCGTGCAGCGCCCCCGCCCGCCGGTGTGGGTCGCCGGGTTCTGGCCCAACCGCAGGCCGATGCGCCGGGCCGCCCGCTGGGACGGCGCGGTCCCGCTGTTCGGGCCGGGCTCGCACGGGTACGGCCCGCCCGTCGACCAGGTGCGGGAGCTGGCCGCGTACGTACGTGGGCAGCGCCGCGACGACGGCCCCTTCGAGCTCGTCGTCGGCGGCACCAGTCCCACCGGCGCCGCCCAGGCGCGCGACCTGCTCGGCCCGCTCATGGACGCCGGCGCCACCTGGTGGGACGAGCGCCAGCCGATCGACGGCGCCGACCTGGACCGGCTCGCGCCCGTGCTGCGCCGTATCGAGCAGGGCCCGCCCACCGTGGGGTGAATGGAGGAGTCTCTGCGGTCTGCCATGATTCAAACGCAGTTCGTCACCATTGCCCCCTGAGGAGTTCCCCCCTTGGACCGCAGACATTTCCTCACCCTGACCGGCGCCGCGGGCCTGGCCGCCGTGGAGTTCGCCCGGCCGGCGCTGGCGGCGAGCTACCCGTTCGCCGACGCGGGCGTCCCGGATGAGCTGCATGCCAAGCTGGGGGAGCTGGCGCCGTACGGCGTCACCACGGTTGCGTTCACGCCGTCCGGCGGCTGGGTGATCGTCACCCAGGACGGTCGTTATTTCGCCCGTGGCGTGCCCGACGCGTGTTTCGCCGAGCTCGGCAAGTTGCTCAAATCCGGGGCGAAGATCCACTGTGTGGCCTTCCCGCCGGAGGGCGGCGACCGCTGGTTGATCACGAGTGACAAGGGGATGGCGGCGCGCGGCCTGCCCGAGGCGTGCCACCAGCGCGTCAGCGACTCCTACACCGCCGGTCGGCCACACCGCCACCGGCACGGTGATCTCCGGCAAGCGCAACCGCTACCCGGAGTCGGCCACCGCCGGCCGCCTCTACCGACATGCGGGCCAGTGCTCCCGTCTTTAGGCGGGAGGTGAAGGCCCGCGCGGGAAGGCCCCCTGGGGCCTGAGCGCCCTGACCCGCACTCATGAGATCAGCGTGACCACGCGTAGGTTGGTCTTTCCTATTTCCGGGGTCGGTCCTGGGGCTGGATGTAGGTGCGGACGGTGGCCAGGTTCGCGCCGCGGGTGGAACCGGCGTAGTAGGAGCGGGACCAGAAGTGGCCGCCCCGCAGGTATGTGCGAACGTGGGTGCTGGATTCCTGGCGTAGATAGCGGGCGGAGACGCCTTTGAGGCTGGTGGCCAGGGTGGACAGGGCGACCTTGGGCGGGTGGTGTACGAGGAGGTGGATATGGTCGTCCTCGCCGTCGAACTCGGCCAGCTCGCATGCGGAGCTTCTCGCATACCTCTTTTATGATCTTTTCGCAGCGTTTCAGCATGGGATCGGTGAAGATATTCCGCCGATATTTCGTGATGAACACCAAATGTGCGGTGAGCTCGTGGACGCAGTGCCGACCTATTCTGATTTCGGGATTGAATTCCCATCGCGGTGACATACACCAATCGATAAAGTGTGCCGCGTGGAGTTGGAGAAACGTTCCCGCGCTCATGTGGCGCGCCTGGACCTGGACGCACGGCAGAGCGCCGTGCTGGACGGGCAGGCGCACAACGCGCGCGCGTTGTGGAACCTGCTCCATGAGTACTTCACCTTCCACCAGGGCCGGTTCGCCTCGCTCGCAGCGTGCGACGAGGCGATCCGGGCGGCCCGCAAGGAGATCGACTGGTTGAAGGACCTGCCCGCCCAGGCCGCGCAAGCGGTCCTGAAGACCTACCGGCAGGCGTGGAAGAACTTCTTCAACCCTGAACACCCGGCGATGCGCCCCACGTTCAAGAGCCGCTTCCGCTCCCGGATGGCTGTGGACGTCCCGCAGGGGCGGGACCTGAACATCGCCCGGATCAACCGGCGGCAGGGCGCGGTCACCATCCCCAAACTCGGCCGGGTCCGCTTCCGGTGGACCAAGGACCTGCCCGGAGTCACCATGGGTGGACCGGACGGGAAGATCACGGGTGCACGGCTGGTGAAGGAGGCCAACGGGTGGCACATTGTGTTCCGTACCCAGACCAGCGAACCGTTGCCCGCACCGCATCAGGGGCCGCAAACCGCGATCGATCGGGGCATCACCGTCCCGCTCGCCCTGGCCACCGGGGAGAAAATCCGCCACCGCAAGCAATGGCTGACAGACGGAGAACTGAGGCGCCTGCTCTGTCTGGAGCGCAAAGCCGCCCGCCAGAAACGAGCGGCGAAACCCGGCCCGCCCACCAGTAACCGGCTGAGGAGAACCTACGACCAGATCGCTCGCCTGCGCGCGAAAGCCAAGCGCCGGGCCTGCGACTGGCAGCACCAGACCACCGCCGAGCTCACCGACCGCTTCTCCCTCATCGTGCTGGAAGACCTCAAGGTCAAGAACATGATGGCCTCCGCCTCCGGCACCATCGACGCGCCGGGCAGGAACGTCGCCCAAAAACGCGGCCTGAACCGCGCCATCGCCACTCAGGCGTGGGGGCGCACGGCCGAGTTCCTCACCTACAAGGCCGTCGACAAGGGTGGGAAGGTCGTCTTCATCCCGGCGCCGGGCACCAGCCAGGAATGCCACGCCTGCCACACGATCATCGAGGGCTCCCGCGAGAGTCAGTCCCGGTTCGTGTGCAAGAACACAGCATGCGGGTGGATCGGCAACGCCGATGTCAACGCCGCCCGCACCCAGATGTATCGGTACAACTCAGCCGCCGGGCAGGCGGTCACTGGACGTGGAGGCTCTGCCGTACTGGGGCCGGTGAAGCGTCAAGCAACTCATGGCGGGACTACCCGCACCGCCCCACAAGGGGTGGCCGCGTAGCGGCCATGAGAATCCTCCCCAATCATGGGGAGGAGCACGTCAAACCCACGACGGCTCCAACGGCTTCAAGTCCGCGTTCAAGGGCTATCTGGAGCTCGGCGCCGGATACGTGATCCTGGCCAACGGGAGCAACATGAGCCTGGTCAACGAGATCGCCGCCGCCGTCCGCTCCGTCTACGGCTGGGCCTGACCCGTCGCCCCGTTGTCCGGTCGGCAGACCCTTCCCCACCCCTTCCGACGTGCTGAAACATCGCCGCTGCGGGACGCGGTCTCGTCGATCTGCAACCACACGACTACCGGCCGACGTTCTTCGACACCGACCCGCACGGCAACCGTTCCCCTCCGGCGGTCCGGCCCTCAGTGACCCTTGGGGCAGGACGGCTTCGTCTTGACGTTCAAGGTCTCGAGCCTGATCGAACCGTCGGCCGGCAGAACGATGGCCCGGGCCCCGGGGGTGGTGGCGCCCCAGCAGACGGGCACGAGGAAATATTGCCGGTTGGACTGGATCAGGAGGCGCAGGCCGGTGTATTGATAGCGGAACCCCGCATTCGGGTCTGTGAGCGCTTTCTCCTTGATTCCCGGGCCGTCCAGATTCAGCCGCTGCGCCGCGTAGACCACCACGGTCACCAGTGTTTGTTCCGGGTGTGCGAGGATTTTCTCAGCCTCCCGTCCTCCCACTTCCCTCGCGTGTTCGTCCACGAACCACAGCACCGGGACCAGAAGAAGGGCCGCGAGAACCGTGCGCTGGACGATCCGAGCCGTGGTGGAAACCACCGGACCAGATTTGAGCGTGGTTTTCAAGTAAAAGCTGGAAACCAGCAAGATCGTGCCAAGGACCAGGAAGAGGGGCTTGACGAAGACTGGCGGATGCCAGCATTCGGGCCAATCGGCCATGGCCGCCAAGGCCACCACCAGGCTGGCGGATCCGAGCACGATGAGTACCCGCAAGGCCCGTATTGTGGCGGTGCGATGCCAGGCGGTGGACCGGAACAGCCACTCGTGCACGAAGGGCGCCAGCAGGATCACCATGAGGAGCGCCAGCAGGAATAGCACCAGTGGCTCGTCGGCCACCTTGACGCTGCTCATCACGCTCTCCTGGAACGTGAAGCTCAGCATGCTGGTGTTGACCCCGAGTTTTGAGTACATGGCGTTGAGACGGATCGTCCCGAGATACATCAGGACCGACGCGAGGAAGGTGGTCGGCGCGACGATCTGGGCGAGTATGCGGCTCACGCGGGCGAGGTCCTGGCCGAGCCCGCCTCCGTCGCTTGCGGACGGTTCCATGGCGCTACGCCCGGGACGGCGAGGGAGCCCCGCCGTCGCTGTCTCTCTCCACCGAAAGCCTCCCTCCGATCCCTTGCCCGTCTCCTCATACCGCGCCTGGATCCGCCCCACTCCGGAGCAACCCGCGGATGACCATGAACTGGCGAATCCTTAGGTCAGGCGTTCGCCGGAGCCTCCTCCTTGGCGGGTTCGGGCAGGTCCAGGCTGTCGCGGAGCTTGGCCGGCTTGAGGAAGGCCGCGGCGACGAGGCCGACGGTGGCGATCGCGGCCGAGATGAGGAAGATGTGGCCGGTGGCGTCGCCGTACGCGGACCTGACGATCAGCTTGATCGGCTCGGGCAGCGCGGCGAGGTTGAGGCTGCCGCCCGCCGCCTGACCGCTCGCCGGGATGCCGGCCTTGGCCAGGCCCTCGGCGATGTCGGACGCCACCCGGTTGGCCAGTACGGCGCCGAGCACCGACACGCCGACGGTGCCGCCGAGCGAGCGGAAGAAGGTGATCGAGCCGCTGGCCGCGCCGATCTCGCGCAGCGGGACGGTGTTCTGGATGACGAGGACGAGGTTCTGCATGGACATGCCGACGCCGATGCCCACGGCCAGCATGTACGCGGAGATCAGCACCAGCGAGGTCTGGTGGTCGATCGTGGCCAGGCCGGCGAAGCCCAGCGTCAGGACGACCAGGCCGGTCAGGATGTACGGCTTGGTGCGGCCGCTCCTGGAGACCATCCGGCCGCTGATCGTCGAGGAGAGCAGCACGCCGGCCATCATCGGGATGGTCAGCAGGCCCGCGGCGGTCGGGCCGTACCCGCGCCCGATCTGGAAGTACTGGCCCAGGAAGACCGAGCCGCCGAACATCGCCATGCCGACCGCGAGGCTGGCCAGGATGGCCAGGGCGGGAGTGCGCCTGCTGATGACGTGCAGCGGCACGACCGGCTCCTTGACCCGGGACTCGACCCAGGTGGCCAGGGCGAGCAGGAGCACGCCGCCGCCCGCCATGGCCGCGGTCTGCCAGGACAGCCAGTCGAACTCGTTGCCGACGAAGGTGACCCAGATGAGCAGGACGCTGACGCCGGCGGCGATGAGGGTGGCGCCCCAGTAGTCGATGCTCACGTCCGAGCGCCGTACGGTCGGCACGCGCAGGGTCTTGGTCAGCAGCGCGAAGGCGACGACGGTGAACGGCACGGCGATGAAGAAGCACCAGCGCCAGCCCAGCCAGGAGGTGTCGGCGATGAGGCCGCCGAGCAGCGGGCCGCCGACGGTGGCCACGGCCATGACCGCGCCGAGGTAGCCGTTGTAGCGGCCGCGCTCCTTGGGCGTGATCATCGCGGCGATGATCACCTGCGTGAGGATCTGCAGGGCGCCCATGCCCAGGCCCTGGATCGCGCGGAAGGCGATGAGCTGCCCGGTGTTCTGGGCGAAACCGCAGGCCAGCGAGCTGACCATGAAGATGACGATGGAGATCTGCAGGAGCAGCTTCTTGTTGAACAGGTCGGCCAGCTTGCCCCAGATGGGTGTTGAGGCGGTCGAAGCCAGCAGGGAGGCCGTGACCACCCATGTGTACTGCGACTGGCTGCCGTCGAGCGCGCCGATGATCTGGGGGAGCGCGACCGAGACGACCGTGCCGCTGATCATCGCGACGAAGAGGACGAGCAACAGGCCGCTGAGGGCCTCGAGAACCTGGCGGTGGGCCATCGGCTCGGCCGCCGTCGACGGCGCTGCCGTCTGTGCGCTCATGCGCGAACCTCCAAATGAGTACGTGGGACCGGGACACCATGCATGCTCAATGGGAAACTTTGCGCACTGGGCATCTATTCCCGCCGGGTAAGCTTGCCTCCGTCATGGACAGCACAATGGGCTTGCGCGAGCGCAAGAAGGCCGAGACCCGCAGGGCGGTGCACGAGGCCACGCTGCGGTTGGCGATCGAGCACGGCCTGGACAACGTCACGGTCGAGGCCATCGCCGACGCCGCCAACATCTCGCGCCGGACCTTCTCCAACTACTTCGACGGCAAGGAGGAGGCGCTGCTCTACGGCGACGAGCAGCGCCTCCTTGAACTGGTGCGCCAGGTGCGCGAGCAGCCACCCGAGTTGTCGGCCTGGCAGGCGCTGCGCAGCGCGCTCGACGTCTTCGAGGGCGAGAGCGGCGGCCCCGACCGGGAGTGGCTGGTGCGCACGAGGCTGGTCATGCGTCACCCCTCGCTGCTGGCCAGGCAGCTGGCCGGCCGGATGCGCCTGGAGCGGGAGCTGGGCGAGGTGGTGGCCGGGCGCGAGCAGGCCGGGGGCGTCGGCCCCGCGGTGATCGCCGCCGCCTTCCTGGTCGCGATGCGCATCGCCACGCAGAAGTGGCTAGACGACGAGACCCGGACGCTGCGGGAGGTCACTGAGGAGGTGCTGGACCAGATGGCCCAGCCGTTCGCCTGACGGCGGGCCGGGTAATGGCCGGTGCCGGCCCTCGTCTAGCCAGCTAACTCACTAGTACGTACATTAGGAGGCGTCCAACCACCTGTCCCATCCGCCGGAGAGGAAGAACTGATGGCCTCGTTCCTGACCGGGCTGGTCGGCTCGGGCATCGGCCCCTCGCTCAGCCCGCCGCTGCACGAGCGGGAGGCCGTCCACCACGGGCTGCACTACGTCTACCGGCTGCTCGACACGGACGTGCTCGGGCTCGACGTGGGGGAGCTGGTACGCACCGCGCGCCGTTTCGGCTACGACGGGCTCAACATCACCCACCCGTGCAAGCAGAGCGTCATCCCGCACCTGGACGACCTGTCGCCGGACGCCCGCATGCTCGGCGCCGTCAACACCGTCGTGTTCGACGGCGAGCGCGCCATCGGGCACAACACGGACTGGACGGGGTTCGCCGAGTCGTTCGCCCGCGGCCTGCCCGACGCGCCCACCCGCCGGATCGTGCAGCTCGGCGCGGGCGGCGCGGGGGCGGCGGTCGGGCACGCGCTGCTCACCCTGGGCGCCGACCGGGTCACCCTCGTCGACGCCGACCCCGGCCGGGCGGTGCGGCTGGCGGCGGAGCTCAGCTCCCGGTTCGGTGCCGGCCGGGCCCGCGCCGCCACCCACGACGAGCTGCCCGGGCTGCTCGCCGAAGCGGACGGGCTGGCGCACGCCACCCCCACCGGCATGGCCCACCACCCGGGGCTGCCGCTGCCCGCGGCGCTGCTGCGCCCCGCCCTGTGGGTGGCCGACATCGTCTACCGGCCGCTGGAGACGGAGCTGCTCAAGCAGGCACGGGCGGCGGGCTGCCGGACGCTGGACGGCGGCGGCATGGTCGTCTTCCAGGCCGCGCACGCCTTCCGCCTGTTCACCGGCCGCGAGCCCGACACCGAGCGCATGCTCGCCCACCTGACCGACCTGGTGACCGTCTGAGGAGAAGCCATGCGCAAGTCCATCGCCACCGTGTCGGTGAGCGGCACGCTGACCGAGAAGCTGGACGCCATCGCCGCCGCCGGGTTCGACGGCGTGGAGATCTTCGAGAACGACCTGCTGGTCTGCCCGCTGCCGCCCGAGGAGATCCGGGCCCGCGCCGCGGACCTGGGGCTCTCCATCGACCTCTACCAGCCCTTCCGCGACTTCGAGGCCGTGCCCGCCGACCTGCTGGCCCGCAACCTGCGCCGCGCCGAGCGCAAGTTCCGGACCATGGAGCGCCTGGGCGCCGACCTGCTGCTGGTCTGCTCCAACGTCTCGCCCGAGGCGATCGGCGACGACGAGCTGGCCGCCTCCCAGCTGCGGCTGCTCGCCGAACGGGCCGCCGAGCACGGGATCCGCATCGCGTACGAGGCGCTGGCCTGGGGCCGGCACGTCAACGAGTACCTGCACGCCTGGCGCCTGGTGCGCCTGGCCGACCACCCGAACCTGGGCACCTGCCTGGACAGCTTCCACATCCTCTCGCGCGGCTCCGACCTGATCGGCATCGAGGCGATCCCCGGAGAGAAGATCTTCTTCCTCCAGCTCGCCGACGCGCCGCTGCTGGCCATGGACGTGCTGCAGTGGAGCCGCCACTACCGCTGCTTCCCCGGCCAGGGCAACTTCGACGTGGCGGGGCTGGTCCGGCACGTCCTCGACGCCGGATACACCGGCCCGCTCTCGCTGGAGGTGTTCAACGACCACTTCCGCCAGGCCGGCACCGCCCGCACGGCCCGCGACGGCATGCGCTCGCTCATCGCCCTGGAGGACACCCTGTACGGGGCCGCCCATCCGGCCGTCCCCACCGGGTTCGCCTTCGCGGAGCTGGCCGACCCGGAGCTGAACGACGCAGGGGCGCTCGGCGGGGTGCTGACCGTGCTCGGCTTCCAACGTACCGGGACACATCCCACCAAACCCGTCGAGCTGTGGGAGCAGGGCGGGGCGCGGCTGCTGCTGAACGCCACCGGTGGGGACCCCGCGCTGGTCGCCATCGGGCTGGACAGCCCCGACCCCGGCGCGGCGGTCAAGCACGCGGAGTCGCTGCTGTCGCCGGTGCTGCCGCGCGAGCGCGCGCCCAGGGAGGCGCGCCTGGACGCCGTCGCCGCCCCCGACGGCACCCAGATCTTCTTCTGCGGCACGGCCTGGCTCGACGACTTCGCCCCCTCGGGGCCGGTCGCCGGGGAGATCACCCGCATCGACCACGTGGCCCTCACCCAGCCGTTCCACTATTTCGACGAGGCCGAGCTGTTCTACCGCACCGTGCTCGGCCTCCAGCCGCAGGAGAGCCTGGAGCTGCCCGACCCGTACGGCCTGCTGCGCAGCAAGGCGATGTCGGCCGCCGAGGGCGCCGTCCGGATGGTCATCAACCTCGCCCAGGTCGGCGCCAGGGACCTGCCGTGGCAGCACGTCGCGCTCGCCTGCGACGACGTCGTGGCCGTGGCCCGGCGCCTGCGGGCCGAGCACCCGGAGCTGCTGCTCCCCATCCCCGCCAACTACTACGACGACCTGGAGGCCCACCACGAAAACGTCGACCCCGAGCTGCGGGAGCTGGGCGTCCTGTACGACCGGGACGCCCACGGCGAGTTCCTGCACCTGTACACCATCACGGTGGGCCGCGTCTTCTTCGAGCTCGTCCAGCGCACGGGCGATTACCAGGGGTACGGGGCCGGGAACGCCCCGATCCGGCTCTCCGTACAGCACGCCGGACCTCACTAAGATGACCGAATGACCACGCAACCCGTCGCCTCCGAACGCCAGCGGGACGCCGAGCGCACCAAGGCGGAGATCCTCAAGGTCGCCCAGCAGGAGTTCGCCCGGCACGGGTACGCGGGCGCGCGCGTGGACGAGATCGCCGAGCGGATGCGCACGACCAAGCGCATGATCTACTACTACTTCGGCAGCAAGGAGCGCCTCTACATCGCGGTCCTGGAGAAGGCCTACACCGAGGTCCGGGCGATGGAGCGGACGATCGACGTCGAGCACCTGGCCCCGGTGGAGGCGATCCGCACCCTGGCGGAGCTGACCTTCGACCACCACGACCTGCACCGCGACTTCATCAAGCTCGTCGCCATCGAGAACGTCCACCAGGCCGAGCACATCCGCAAGTCCGAGGTGCTGGCCAACCTCGGCACGCCGGTGCTCGACGTCATCTCGGGCATCCTGGACGCGGGGCAGGCCTCGGGCGAGTTCGTGACCGAAGCCGACGCGATCGACGTGCACATGATGATCAGCTCGTTCTGCTTCTTCCGGGTGGCCAACCAGCACACGTTCGGAGCGCTGTTCGGGCGTGACATGACGGCGCCGGAGCACCGCGACCGGCTGCGCCGGATGGTGGGCGAGATGGTCGTCGCCTACCTCCGCGGTCAGGCCTGACCCATCGATTCCCAGGTAACCGATTGGCAACACCCTTGTAATGTACGAACCGGTGAGTTAGTTTCCTGCCACTGCGCTATCCAATCCCCCCGTGAGGAGCATAATCGTGACGGTGCAGGGCAAACCTCGCAAAGCGGCTATAGCTGCCTGGATCGGTAGTGCCTTGGAGTACTACGACTTCTTCATCTACGGCACCGCGGCCGCGCTGGTCTTCAGCAAGATCTTCTTTCCGTCCAGCTCTCCCGCCACGGGTACGCTCCTGGCCCTGGCCACCTTCGGCGTCGGTTACCTGGCCAGGCCGGTCGGCGCGTTCGTGCTGGGGCACGTGGGCGACAAGTTCGGCCGCAAGAAGGTGCTGGTCACCACTCTGGTCATGATGGGTGTCTCGACGTTCCTGGTGGGCTGCCTGCCCACCTACGACCAGGTCGGCGTGCTCGCCCCGGTCCTGCTCGTGGTGCTGCGCCTGCTGCAGGGCTTCTCCGTCTCCGGCGAGCAGGCCGGCGCCAACTCGATGACGCTCGAACACGCCCCCGAGACCCGCCGGGCCTACTACACCAGCTTCACGCTCAACGGCACCCAGGCCGGGCAGATCATCGCCACCGCGATCTTCCTGCCGATCGCCGCGCTGCCCGAGGACCAGCTGCTGAGCTGGGGCTGGCGGGTGCCGTTCTGGCTGAGCATCGTGGTGGCCGCGGTCGGGCTGGTCATCCGCCGCACCCTGGAGGAGACGCCCGCCTTCGAGCAGGAAGTCGCCACCGACAACGTGGCCAAGATGCCGCTGGCCGTGCTCTTCCGCGAGCAGTGGCGGGACGTGCTGCGCGTGGTCGTGGCCGCGGTCATCGCCTCGGTCAGCACGATCTTCACCGTCCACGCCCTGTCGTACGCCGTCAACACCATGCATCTGGAACGCGGCCTCATGCTGTGGGTGGGCGTGCTGGCCAACGTCGCCGCGGTGATCACGATCCCGCTGTGGGGGCGGCTGTCGGACCGGATCGGCCGCAAGCCCGTCTTCATCGGCGGCTCGCTGGGCTGCGCGGTGCTGATGTTCGCCTACCTGTGGTCGATCTCCACCGGCGGCTACGCCCTGATCTTCGTCGTGGGCATCCTGATGTTCGGCGTCGTGCACAGCGCCACCAGCGGCGTCTGGCCGTCGTTCTACGGCGAGATGTTCACCACCAGGGTCCGCCTGTCGGGCATGGCGATCGGCACCCAGATCGGCTTCGCGATCGCCGGCTTCGCGCCGACCGTGGCCACGGCGCTGGCGGGCACCGGCCCGGACAGCTGGCTGGGCGTGTCGATCATCACCGCGGTCCTGTGCCTGGTCAACGTGGCCGCCGTGGCCACCGCCCGGGAGACCTACCGCGTCCCCACCGAGCAGCTCGGGCTCAAGGAACCGGTGCGGGTGTGACCGGGTTCCGCGTGTACGCCCTGCGCTACGCCGAGCGCGACGCCCGGCGTGGCGAGCACTTCCACGGCTACGACACCCGGGGAGCGGAGCCGCACCCCACCGCCTACTACGTCTGGCTGGCCGTCAACGACGAGCACACGGTCGTCATCGACACCGGCATCGGCCGGGCGCGCGCCGAACGGGCCGCGGGGCTGCGCTACCTGGCCTCGCCGGTGGAGGCGCTGGCCAGGCTGGACGTGGCGGCGCACGCCGTCGATCACGTGGTGCTGACCCACCTGCACTACGACCACACCGGCACCGCCAGGGAGTTCACCTCGGCCCGCTACGTCCTGCAGCAGGCCGAGCTGGACTACTGGACGGGGCCCTGGGCCGAGCGCGTCACGGGGGAGCGCTGGCTGCTGAACGACGACGACCTCGCCCACCTCCAGGCCGCCCGCCGGGACGGCCGCGTGTCCCTGCTCGACGGCGACGCGACCGTTGTGCCCGGCCTGAGCGCGCACCTGGTGGGCGGGCACACCGCGGGCATGCAGGTGGTACGCGTGCGCACCGCCCGCGGGCACGTCGTGCTGGCCTCCGACGCGAGCCACTTCTACGAGAACATCGAGGGCGACCGGCCGTTCCCGATCCTGCACAGCATGACCGGGATGTACGGCGCCTTCGACCGGATCAAGGAGCTGGCCGACGGGCCCCACCTGGTGGTCGCCGGCCACGACCCGGAGGTGCTCGAGCGCTTTCCCCTGCTGGAGCCGGACATCGCGGAGATCGCCGGCTGACGCGCCCCTGGCCGCAGGGTGCCGCAGCCGGGGGTTCAGAGGCCGAGGTAGATGCGCCGGACCTGGGGGTCGTCGCGGAGGTCGGCCGAGGTGCCGGTGGCGGCGATCTCGCCGTTCTCCATCACCAGGCAGGTCGTGGTGACGTCGAAGGTGAGCTTGGCGTTCTGCTCGACGAGCAGGATGGCCAGGCCGTCGGCGTTGAGCCGCTTGAGCACGGCGGCGATCTCGGCGACGAGGATCGGCGACAGCCCCATGGAGGGCTCGTCCAGCAGCATCACCTTGGGGCGGCACATCAGCGCCCGTCCGACGGCCAGCATCTGCTGCTGGCCCCCGGACAGGGCCCCCGCCAGCCGGTGGCGCATCTCGCGCAGCACCGGGAAGACCTCGTACACCTCGTCGATGGGTGTCCGCTTCCAGCTCTGCGTGTAGGCCCCGAGCAGGAGGTTCTTCTCGACGCTGAGGCCGGGGAAGACGTGCCGTCCCTCGGGCACGTAGCCGATGCCGTGCCGCACCAAGGTGTGGGCGGGCGCGCGCAGGAGGTCGTGGCCGCCGAAGCGGATCGCGTCGGCCTGCCGGGGCGCGAGGCCCATGACGGCCTTGAGGGTGGAGGTCTTGCCCGCGCCGTTGGCGCCGATGATCCCCAGCGACTGGCCGGGTTCGACGGTGAAGGAGACGTCGTGGGCGGCCCGTACGCCGCCGTAGTGGACGGAGAGGTTCTCGACGGTGAGCGTGCTCAACGGGTGGCCTCCTCGGCGGTGGGGGCGGTCATCGAGTCGCCGAGATAGGCGGCCACGACGTCGGGGTGGACGGCGACCTCGGCCGGCGGGCCGTCGGCGATGACGCGGCCGCCCGACAGCACGGTGACCTGCTCGCACAGCGACATGACCAGGCCCATGTTGTGCTCGATGATCACGACGGTCACGCCGGAGTCCCTGATGGAGCGGACGATCTCGCCGAGCCGGCGCACCTCCTCACCGTTCATTCCGGCGGCGGGCTCGTCCAGCAGGAGCAGGCTCGGCCGCATGGCCATGGCGCGGGCCAGTTCGATGCGCCGCTGGATCCCGTACGGCAGCGAACGCGGCTCGGCGTCGGCGACCTCGGCCAGCCCGAACCGCTCGATGAGCTCTCCGGCCCGCTCGCGCAGCTCCCGCTCGTAGCCCAGCACCTTCCAGGGCAGGCTCGGGTAGCGCCAGATCCACGTGGTGGGAGTGCGGTCCAGGCCGACGAGCAGGTTCTCGCGCACGCTGAGGTCCTCGAACAGGCGCAGGTTCTGGAAGGTCCTGGCCACGCCGCGGTGCGACAGCCGGTACGGCGCCGCCCCCGTCACGTCGCGCCCGCGCAGCCGCACCGACCCCTGGGTGGGCGTGTAGAAGCCGCTGATGACGTTGAACAGCGTGGTCTTGCCCGAGCCGTTGGGCCCCACGACGCCGCGGATCTGCCCGGCGGGCACGGTGAGCGACACCCCGTCGAGCGCGACCAGGCCCTTGAACCGCTTGGTCACCTCCCGGACCTCCAGCACGTCGCCGTCCGGAGCGGCGGACGCGGCGGCCTCGTACGGCTGGAAGGGGCCGAGCTGGGCCCGCGAGCCGTCGCGGCGGCGCCGCAGGAGCTGGCGGGGCAGTCCGGCCAGGCCCTTGGGCGCGAACACCACCACGAGCACGACCACGAGGCCGTAGCCGAGCTGGGCGTAGGCGGAGGCGTCCAGCAGCGCCTCCCTGACCAGGGAGAGCGCGACGGCGCCGACGACGCAGCCCAGGATGCTGCTCCGGCCGCCGATGATCACCATGGCGAGCAGGAGGAACATGTTCGCGATGTTGAAGGACTCGGGCGCGACGAAGCGGATGAGCCCGGCGTACAGGACGCCCGCGACGCCGCCGTACAGGCCGGACAGCACGAAGGCGGTCATGCGCAGCAGCGGGATCTCCGCGCCCAGCGCGCCCGCCGCGAGGTCGTCGTCGCGCATGGCGCGCAGCCTGCGGCCCAGCGGCGAGTGGGTGACCAGCAGGGCGAAGGCCAGGACGAGCGCGAAGACGATCAGCTCGACGTAGTAGAAGAGGTAGCCGCTGGACAGGTCGACGCCGAACATCGGTGGCACCGGCAGGTCGCTGATGCCCTCGGCGCGGCCCGCGACGGTGGCGTTGGTGACCCAGTTGGTGAAGGCCAGGGCCAGGCCGAGCGTCACGATGCCCAGATAGTGCGACTGCATGCGCAGCGCGGGCACCCCGACGAGCGCGCCGAAGACCACGGCGGCCACCACCGCGAGGACCGCGGCGGTCCAGAAGCCGAAGCCGGCCTGCGTGGTGAGGATGGCCACGGTGTAGGCGCCGACGCCGAAGAAGGCGACCTGGGCCAGGTTGATCTGCCCGGCCACGCCCATGGTCAGGCCGAGGCCGACGGCCAGGATCGCGAAGATGATCGCCACGTCGGCGACGTGCATCGAGTAGCCGCCCAGGCCGTAGGGGAGCAGCCAGGCGGCCACGGCGACGGGGACGAGCCAGACCAGACGTCTCATGCGCGGTTCACCGTGGCCTCTCCGAAGATGCCGGTCGGGCGGATCATGACCACGACGGCGAACACCAGGAACGTCACCAGCTCCGAGTACTCCTGGAAGTTGCCCGCGGCGAACGAGTCGAGCAGCCCGAAGGCCAGCCCGCCGACGATCGCGCCCGGCATGCTCCCGAAGCCGCCCAGCATGGCGGCCGCGAAGCCCTTGATGCCCAGGGTGCCGCCCATGGTCGGGTTGACGTACAGCATGGGCCCGACCAGGCTGCCCGCCAGCGCGGCCAGGCCCGCGCCGATGGCGAAGGCCATGGCGTTGCTGCGCCCGACGTGGATGCCGACCGCGGTGGCGGCCTGGTGGTCCATGGCGACCGCCTGCATGGCCGCGCCGCGCTTGGTGCGCTGCAGGAACAGCGCCAGCAGCCCGGTCGCCGCCGCCGCGACCGCGATCACGAGCACGTTGTACGTCGGGATGCGGACGCCGGCCAGGTCGATCGGCTCGGTGGCGACGGGGGAGGGCACGGCGTGGCCGGTGGCCCCCCAGACGAGGACCGCCCCCGCTTCCAGGACGGCGCCGAAGCCGATCGTGCCGATCAGCATCAGCGTGAAGTCCTTGTTCTCCAGGGGGCGCAGGAAGCGCTCGATCACCAGGCCGATCAGGCCGGTGACCGCGATGGCCACGACGATCGCGACGGCGAAGGGGAGCCGGCTGGCCAGGTAGAAGGTGGAGGCGGCGTACGCGCCGATCATCACGACGCTGCCGTGGGCGAAGTTGACCAGCCCCATGGTGCGGTAGACGATCGAGAACCCCATCGCCACCAGCGCGTACACCGCTCCGAACGTGACCCCGCCGATCAGGGTCTGGAGGAAGACCTGCACGTCAGCTCGCGGCCTCGGGCACGACCTTGCCGTCCTTGACCAGGCCGATCTTGGTGGTGTGGATGCCGACGCCGTTGGCGTCGTAGTCGTAGTCGCCCAGCAGCCCGGCGCGCTTGACGCCGCGGATGGCGTCGGCCAGCTTCTGCCCGCCCTCGCCGTTGGTCTTCTTGAGGGCCTCGATGAGGATCGACGCGCCGTCGTACGCCTTGGCGACGTGCATGCGCGCCTCCTCGTTGTAGGCGGCCTTGTACTTGGCGGCGAACTCCTTGATGGCGTCGGAGGCGTCGTTGCTCAGGTAGGGCGAGCTGACGATCGAGCCCTCGGCGTTCTTCAGCCCGGCCGTCGTGGCGTACACGTCGGTGCCCATCGGGGCGCCGCCGGCGAAGACGGCCTTGAGCCCCAGCTCGCGGGCCTGCTTGGCGATCAGGCCCGACTGGACCTCCTCGGCGCCGATGAACAGCACCTCCGGGTCCTTCTCGCGGATCTTGGCGAGGTTGGCGTTGAAGTCCTTCTGGTCGGGGGTGACGACCTCGTCGGCCAGCGGGGTGAGGTTCCTGGTCTTGAGGGCGTTGAGGAAGGCGTCGTGCTCGCCGCTGCCGTAGGCGCCGTTGTTGCTGATCAGGGCGATCTTCTTCTGCCCCTTCTCGTCGACCAGGTACTTGGCGAGCGTCTCGTCGAAGGTGACGCTGGTCGGCGCGTTGAGGAAGAGGAACGGGCTCTTCAGCTCGGCGAGCTTGGGCGACTGGCCCGAGGTGATGTTCGGGATCTTGGCGTCCTTGAGGATGGGCGCCATGGCCAGGGTGACCGCGCTCTCGGCGGTGCCGAGCATGGCGATGTAGCCCTCGCCGGCGATCTTCCTGGCCACGTTGGTGCCGACGGTCGGGTCGCCCTGACTGTCGAACAGGTCGAGCTGGATCTGCCGCCCGTTGACGCCGCCGGCCTTGTTGGCCTCGTCGACGGCCAGCTTCACGCCCTTGTGCTCCCACTGGCCGAGCGAGCTGAGCTGCCCGCTCTGGGCGTTGACGTTCGCGATCTTGATGGGTCCGGTGGCGCCGGCGCCTGACTGGTTCGACTGTCCGGGCGGGGCACAGGCGGCGAGCAGGATGAACGCGGCCGCGACGATCGGAAATCTCACGATTCACCTCTGGGGGTAGGTGAGAGAGCTAATTCACGGACTAGTACGTTCGTTATAGCGCCGCACGGAGGCGGAGGAAATATCGAACGCACAACGGTTTCAGTCGGAGAACATCCCCTGATAGATGTCCTTGATGTTCCAGTGGCCGGGTGTCGGCACCGGTTCATTCACCATCGGGACGTCGATGAGCGCGGGACGCCGGTTCGCGACGGCCGCGCGCAGGGCCGCGCCGAACTCGGCGGGCGTGGTGACGGTGTGGCCGTCGGCGCCGCACGCGACGGCGAGCGCGGCGAAGTCCGGGCTGTAGGGTCGCCCGGCCGGGTCGGTGAAGTCGCAGCCGTGGCTGCGGCCGAAGTGGGCCGCCTGCAGGTCCGAGATGGTCCCGTGCGACCTGTTGTTCATCACCACGAAGATCACGGGCGCGCCCTGCTCGACCGCGAGCGGCACGGCGGGCAGCTGCGCGCTCATGCCGCCGTCGCCGATGAGCGCGACCACCGTCCGCTCCGGCCGGGCCAGCTGCACGCCGACAGCCGCGGCCGGGCCGAACCCCATGGTGGAGGCGCCGCCCGGGGTGATGAACCGCCCCTGCGCGGGCAGCTCGTAGCACTGGGCGACGCCGTTCTTGTTCCAGCCCACGTCGGTGACCAGCACCGCGTCGGCGGGGATCGCCTCGCGCAGGTCCGCCAGGATGCGCTCGGGCCGCAGCGGGAAGTCCTCGCTCCGGCCGCGCTCCCTGCTCGCGGTGAACAGCCCGGACCTGGCCTGGCGGATCTTCTCCCGCAGCTCCGGCCGTTCGGCCCGCGGGTGGGCCTTGGCGGCGTCGGCCAGGGCCTTGACCGCGAGCCCCACGTCGGCGACCGCGCCGATCGCCACCGGGTAGTTGCGGCCGAGCTCGGCCGGGTCGATGTCGATCTGGATGAGCGTGCTGCCGGCGGAGAAGTCCCAGGTGAACTTGGGGTCCCACGAGCTGGCGTCGGTCTCGGCGAAACGGGTGGCCAGGGCGAGCACGACGTCGGCTTCGCGGGCGTAGGCGTTCGTCAGCTCCAGCCCCCAGAAGCCGGTCATGCCCAGCACGAGCGGGTGGGCGTCGGGCACGGTGCCCTTGGCCATGAGCGAGTGCGCGATGGGGATGTCCAGGTGCTCGGCCAGCGCGATCAGCACGTCGGCATCCTCGCGCAGGCCGCCGCCAATGTAGAGGAGCGGCCGGTCGGCCGCCGCCAGCGTCGCGGCGATCAGCTCGGCCGTGGCCTCGGGCAGGTCGGGCGCCGCCGCGTGGCTGATCGGCGGGTACGGCTCCGCGGGCCGGGAGAAGACGTCCATCGGCACGTTGACGAGCGTGGCACCCGGGCGTCCCGACCGCGCCGTCCAGAAGGCCCGTTCCACGGCCCGGCCCAGGTCCTGGGCGCGGTGCACGTTCCAGGCCCGCTTGACGAAGGGCCGGAAGACCGACGCCTGGTCGCCGTCGGCGTGCAGGTTGATCTCCTGGTGCGGGTGGCGGCCCCGGTAGTAGGAGGGGATGTCGCCGGAGATCACGACCAGGGGCACCGAGTCGAGCGCGGCGGTCATGACGCCGGTGGCGGCGTTGGTCAGGCCGGGTCCGACGTGGACCAGCAGCACGCCGGGTTTCCCGCTGGCGCGGGCGTAGCCGTCGGCGGCGTGCGCGGCGGCCTGCTCGTGGCGGGCGATGACGAAGCGGATGGGGCTGTCGGCCAGCGCGTCGAGCACCGCGATGTTGGTGTGCCCGCAGGTGCCGAAGACGTACTCGACGCCGAGCTCCTCCAACTGCGCGACGAGCGCGTGGGCTGCCGTGGTCATCGGTCTCCCCAGATGGTCAGCCCCTTGAGCATGAGCGTCTTGGTCACGGTGAAGTCCTCGATCATCCAGCGGGGCGACTCGCGGCCGATGCCGGAGTCCTTCACGCCGCCGAACGGGACGTGGTCGAGGCGGAAGTTGGAGGAGCCGTTGACGATCAGGCCGCCGACCTCCAGCTCCCGCCAGGCGGTGACGATGCGGCGCACGTCGTGGGTGAAGATCCCGGCCTGCAGGCCGTACGTGCTGCGGTTGCACTCCTCGATCACCTCGTCGAAGCCGTCGTACGGGAGCACGGCCACCAGCGCGCCGAACACCTCCTCCCTGACGACCCGCGCGTCGCGGGGCGGTGCGACCACGACGGTGGGCGCCATCACAGCCCCGTCGCGGCTGCCGCCCGCGGTGATCCGGGCGCCCGCCTCGGCGGCCTCGGCGCTCCAGCGGACCACGCGCTCGGCCGCGGCGTCGTCCACCATCGAGCCCACGTCGGTCGCCGGGTCGAGGGGGTTGCCCACGGCCAGGGCCTTCACCTCGCCGGTCAGGGCGTCGGCGAAGTCGTCGAAGCGGGAGCGCTGGACGTAGACGCGCTGCACCGAGATGCAGCTCTGGCCGGAGTTGCTGTAGCCGGTGCGCGCGCAGACCCGGGCCGCCTCGGCGAGGTCGGCGTCCTCGCAGACGATGGTCGCGGCGTTGCCGCCGAGTTCGAGCAGCACCCGCTTCGGCCCGGCGGCGTGGGCGACGGCGTGCCCGGCCGCGACGCCGCCGGTGAAGCTCACCACGGCGATCTCCGGCGCCGCGCACAGCCGCGCGCCCACCTCGCCTCCGCCGTGCAGGACCTGTACGGCCTCGACCGGCATGCCGGCGTCCAGCAGCAGCTCGACCAGCGCCGTGGAGACGGCCGGGGCCTGCGGCGGCGGCTTGACGATGGTGGTGTTGCCGGCGGCGAAGGAGGCGGCGAGCTTGTGGGCCAGCAGGTTCGCGGGCGCGTTGAACGGCGTGATCGCCAGCACCGGGCCCGCGGGGGCGCGCTGGGTGAGGGCGGTGTTGCCGACCCCGCGCGCCCAGCCCGCCACCGGCAGCACCTCGCCGCCGATCCGCCTGGCCTCGGCCGCCGCGACGGACAGGGTGTCGGCCACCCGCAGCACCTCGCCGCGCCCGTCCTTGAGTGGTTTGCCCAGTTCGAGCGCCAGGAGGCGGGCGAACTCCTCGCCGCGCTCGCCGATCGCCGCGGCGGCGCGCTCCAGGATGTCCGCGCGGGTGGCCGGGGCCAGCCGCGCGATCGCCTTGGCCGAGCGCCGGGCGTAGCCGAGAGCTGTGGTGACGTCGTCGGCCTGCGCCGTTCTGGCCCGGCTGACGACCTGGCGGACGTACGGGCCGATGCGCTCGGCCCGCGGTCCTTCGGTGAGCCACTGGCCGGCGACCAAGCAGCCGGTCTCGTGGATTGCGTTCATGGCGGCTCCATGGATCCGCTAAGCGGTTCTTATGAACCGCACTGTGGATGGCCTCACGGTATGAGGACAGCCCAGGTTCTGGCAAGACCCTGATCCACATAGCGGATCATATGGACCATCAAGCGGACCGGATGTTAGCCTGCGGACCGCATGAGAAGGTGGGCAGCAGGTTCACCTTCTACCCACAAGTGAGGACCCGTGCCTTCGAACCTTCCCGCAGAGTCCGGTGAGAGCGGCGGCGTGCGCAGCGTCCAGCGGGCGTTCGACATCCTGTCGCTGCTCACCGAGGAGCGGCGGACGCTGACCATCCGCGAGGTCGTCGAGGAGACCGGCCTGGCCAAGACGACGGCCCTGCGGTTGCTGCAGACCCTGGAGCACATGGGCCTGCTGTGGAGCACGCCGAAGGGCTACGCGGCCGGCCCCGCCCTGTGGCGGTGGGCGCACCTGGCCCGCACGGCGTGGGAGCTGCCGCCGGAGACCGTCCAGCTCATGCGCGAGCTGGGCGCGCGGCAGCGGGAGACCGTCAACCTGTACGTGCTGCGCGACGTCCACCGCGTCTGCATCGCCCAGCAGGAGAGCCCGCAGCCGCTGCGCCACGTCGTGCGGGTCGGCGACGAGCTGCCGCTGTGGGCGGGGGCCTCCTCGAAGATCCTGCTCAAGGACGCCCCCGAGCGGCTGCTGTCCCGGATCGCCCGCTCCTCCCCGTACGGCGAGTCCCACACGGCCACCCTGCGGGAGTGGATCGACCAGGCGGCGCGCGACGGCTACGCGGTCAGCCACGGCGAACGCGAGCCCGGCCTGTCGGCGGTCGCCGTGCCCGTGACGAGCGGCTCGGGGGCGACCGTGGCGGCGCTGACGCTCAGCGGCCCCACGGTGCGCTTCGGCGACGAGCGCGTCGCGGAGTTCGCCGCGGACCTGCGGGAGGTGGCCAAGCGCATGTCCGAACGCGGCTTCGACCACCCCCTCGCCTGACCGCCGTCAGTAGACGACGATCTTGCCGGTGTTCTGCGGGAAGATCGCGTCGTTGTAGAAGTACTCGCCCGCGGTGCCGAACGTGTGGGTGAAGGACTGGCCGGGCATCAGCACGCCGCTGTCGAACTCGTACTCGAAGAACGACACGGCGGCGTGCGCGAACTTGTTGTCGGCCGGGTTGACGAAGGTGACCGTCGTGCCCTTCGGCACCCGCAGGTGCTGGGGTGACATGGCGTTCTGGGCGACGGTGTTCTCGCTCGCGCCGGGCCGCTGGTTGGCGGCGTCCCAGATCCGGCCGAGCGTGACGGTGGTGCCGGCCACGGCCGCCGCCCTGATGTCGTTGCGCTTGCTGGGCGGCGTGGGCGTGGCCGCCGGGGCCACCTTGCCGCCCAGCTTGAACGCCCACAGGTGGTCGCCGCGCGGGATGTCCGGGTACGGCAGCCCGTTGCCGCCGGCCAGGACCGCGATGTACTGCTCGCCGTCGATCTCGTAGCTGATCGGGCTGCTGTGCACGCCGGCGCCGCACTGGAAGCTCCACAGGATCCGGCCGTCGGTGTCGTCCATGGCGTGCAGCAGCCCGTCGGGCCCGCCCTGGAACATCACCCGGCCGCCGGTGGTCAGGATGCCGTTGCCGTGCGCCAGCGACCACTCGCGGTCGAGGGTCCACACCGGCTTGTTGGTACGCGGGTCCACGGCCGCGATGCCGCCCGCGAAGTACTCGCCCAGCGGGCGCGAGGTGTTGACCCGGCCGTCGTGGGTGTTGGAGAAGCCGGAGTTGATCAGCCCGTACCCGACGTAGATCCAGCCCGTGTGCGGGTTGTACGACAGGTGCGCCCAGTCCGCGCCGCCTCCCGCGCCGGGGAAGATGATCGTGGCCCGGTCCCAGTGCGGCGTGTAGAGGCCGCCCCAGGCGTAGAACGGCACCGGCCTGGTCGCCTTGCCGAACTCCGGCGCCTGCGTGAGGAACGGCTCGCCGCCGGGGAAGGGCTGCGTCGGCGCGGTCTTCTGCCGGAGGTCCTGCGGCACGGGGCGCTCCTCCATGCCGTGCAGCGGCTCGCCGCTCTCCCGGTCGAGGATGTAGAACATGCCGACCTTGCTGCCGTAGACGACGGCCCTGCGCATCCTGCCCTTGACCTTGATGTCCACCAGCACCGGCGCCATGACGTTGTCCAGGTCCCAGATGTCGTGGTGCACCGACTGGAAGTGCCACCTGCGCTTGCCGGTCTTGGCCTCGATGGCCACGATCGAGTTGGCGAACAGGTTGTCGCCGCCCCGGCCGGAGCCGTCCAGGCGCGGGTAGGAACCGCCGAACGTCCAGTAGACCAGGCCCAGCTCCGGGTCGACGGCCGGGTGGATCCACGGCACCGCGCCGCCGGTCTTCCAGGACTCGCCCTCCCAGGTGTCGTTGCCGAACTGGCCCTCGCCGGGGCACGCCCAGAAGGTCCAGGCGACCTCGCCGGTGGCGGCCTCGATCGCGTACGCCCGGCCGCGCGCGCCGCCGGTGCTGCCCTGCATGCCGACGTAGATCAGGCCGTCGTGGTAGACGACGGCGCCGGCCAGGGTGCCGGTCAGCCCGCCGCACTGCCCGTTCTGCGGGTCGCAGCCGCCGGTGTCGCCGCCGCCCTCGTCGTCGGTGATGAGCCGGCGCTGCCAGACGACCTGGCCGGTGTCCTTGGCCAGCGCGTACACGATGTTGGCGCCCGAGGTGGAGAAGACCAGGCCCTCGCCGAGGGCGACGCCGCGCATGTTGGTCTGCCTGGTGCCGAGGTTGGTCTTCCACTTGATCGCGCCGGTCCGGCCGTCCACGGCGAAGACGTTCTGCTGCGTGGTCTGCACGTACAGGACGCCGTTCTCGACGACGCAGGTGCTCTGCTGGTGGGCCGCGGTGCTGCCGCCCTCGAGGTTGACGTGCCAGGCGCCGCCCAGGCGGCTCAGGTTCCGGGCGGTGATCTGCCTGAGCGGGGAGTGGTTGTGGTTGCCCAGGTTGCCGCAGACCTTGGGGAAGTCCTTGCCGGCGACGCCGAGGGAGGCCGGCTGTCGCTCCGTGCTCGCCTGGGCGGGTTCGGCGGTGGCTGCGGCGGTGGTCAGCGCCGCGGCCGCGCCGATGAGGAAGTTACGTCGTTCCACTGGCACCACACACCTTCAGTGGTCCGCTAAATGGACCTATTGATCCATATGACGGACGCACCATAAGCCTCGGCCGATCGTGAAGGCAAGAGCTTGTCCTCGTGCCGGGCCGTGGTTACGCTCGAACCTCTCAGTGGACCATCCGATCCATCTAGTGGATCGAGGCGCGAGGTGCCCATGCGTACCAGACTGTCGATCGCCGCCCTCACCGGCGCGGCGGCACTCCTGCTCACCGCCACCGCCCCCAGCTCCGCCGCCTCACGCGAGGGGGCACAGAACCTCGGCGACCCCGACTACGGCGTCTGTCGCGGCACCGACCCGCGCTGCTACCACGACTGGGGCAACTTCGACCCCGCCAAGGGCTACCGGCTGCTCGTCTACAGCCGCACCGCCGGCCCCCGCCACGCCCATCTCGGCACCCCGCTCGGCCCCGGGCTCAACCCGCCGCTCAACGACGACAACGTCGCGATCAAGGCCGTGCTCAAGCTGGGCCAGGACAACGGCTTCGCCGTCGACTACACCGAGGACGTCGCCCAGCTGTCCTCGGCGGGGCGGCTGCTGCCGTACAACGCGGTGATGTTCCTCAGCACCACCCGGGACACCCTCGACGACGCCGCGCAGACCGCGCTGCGGCAGTACATCCGGGCCGGGGGCGGGTTCGTCGGCGTGCACAACGCCTTCGGCACCGAGTACAACTGGCCCTGGTACGAAGGGCTGCTCGGCAACGCCAACTTCTACGACCACGCCGCCAACCAGCCGGGCACCGTCGTCACCGCCGACCGGCGCGACGCCTCCACCCAGGGGCTGCCGCAGCGCTGGGCCTTCACCGACGAGTGGTACAACCTCGTCCCGTTCCCCACGCGCGTGCGCGTACTGGCCAGGGTGGACGAGAGCACGCTGGCCCGCGGCGTGCGCGGCAACCTCGGCCACCCCGGCCACGGCGGCGACCACCCGGTCAGCTGGTGCCAGTACTACGACGGCGGCAGGGCCTGGCTCACCACCCTCGGCCACGACGTCAAGGCGTGGACCGACGAGCCGCTGGACGGTGACCAGTACTTCGTCCAGCACCTGCTCGGCGGCGTGAAGTCCGTCATGGGCATGGCGCCCTTCTGCCGCTGAGCGGGTGCCGGCGGCTCACCAGGTGACGGGGAGCTCGTAGACGCCGTAGACCTGGCCGTCGTGCTTGAAGGGGATCTCGTCCAGCTCCGCCGCCAGGCGCAGGGACGGGATGCGCCGGTAGAGCGTGCTGTAGGCCACCTGCAGCTCCATCCGTGCCAGCGGCTGGCCCAGGCACTGGTGGACGCCGAAGCCGAAGGCCACGTGGCGGCGGGCGTCGCGGCGGATGTCCAGCTCGTCGGGGTCGGGGAAGATCGCGGGGTCGCGGTTGGCGATGTCGTTGGCCATGATCATCCCCTCACCCGCGCGGATGACCTGGTCGCCGACCTCGATGTCCTCCTTCGCCACCCGGCGGCGCCCGCTGTGGGTGATGTTGAGGTAGCGCAGCAGCTCCTCCACCGCGCCGGCGACCAGCCGCGGGTCGTCGTTGTGGCGCAGGAGGGCGAGCTGGCCCGGGTGCCGCAGGAGGGCGAGCGTGCCGAGGGCGATCATGTTGGCGGTGGTCTCGTGGCCGGCGATCAGCAGCAGGACGCCCATCCGGGCGGCCTCCTGCCGGGTCAGCTCGCCGGCCTTGACCCGCTCGGCCAGCTTCGAGAGCAGATCGTCCGCCGGGTCGGCGAGCTTGCCGCCCATCAGGGAGTACAGATACTCGAACAGCCTCGCACCGGCGGCGGCCCGCTCCTCCGGCGCCGTGCTGCGCCTGATGACGGTCTTGCTGTTCTCCTGGAAGAAGTCGTGGTCGGCGTACGGCACGCCGAGCAACTGGCAGATCACCAGCGAGGGCACCGGCAGGGCGAACGCCTCCACCAGGTCCACCGGCTTCGGGCCGGCCAGCAGGTCGTCGATCAGGTCGTCCACGATCTTCTGCACGGCCGGGCGCATGGACTCCGTCCGCCTGACGGTGAACTGGGCCTGCACCATCCGCCGCAGCCGGGCGTGCTCGGGGTCGTCCATCATGATGAAGCTGATCGTGCCGCCGGCGCCGACGCGGGGCGCCTGGATCGGGTAGCCGGGGCGGGTGATGTCGGCGCTGACCCTGGGGTCGGCCAGCAGCGCCCGCTGCTCGGCGTACGTGGTCACCAGCCACGGGGTGCTGCCGTCCCATATCCTGACCTTGGCCAGCGGCCCCTCCTCCTGCAGGGTGCGCAGGGGCGGCGGCGGGTCGAACGGGCAGCCCGTCGCTCTGGCCATGGGAAACTCGTGCATCTCGGTCATCGCCGGCTTCCTTCGCGTGAGGTGGTCCGGCCGCCGGGCGGTGTGACAGGTGCCGTCCACAGCCCGACGGTCGCGTCGATCAGCCCGGTCGCCGCGTCGTGCCAGCGGGCACGGGGCGTGGGCGTGCCCTCGGCCAGCGCGCGTTCGCGCTCGGCGCACACGTGCACCATGAGGTGGCTCGTCATGTCGCCGCGCTCGGCCCGTACGTCGGGCGGCAGCTCGGGCAGGCACCGCTTCAGCCCGCCGAGGATCTCGACGAGCGTGGGGGAGGTCAGCGCCTCGTCGATCATGATGTCGCGCAGGACGGGGTCGGTCATCACCTGCGCGCCGAACCGGGCGAACCAGGTGGGGTTGCCCATCTCGGCCAGATGTTCGCTGACCGGGCGCACCAGGCACGACACCCAGTCGCGTACCTCGCCGGACCCGGCCGTCTCGGCCAGCATGCGGCGGCGGATGCGCTCGATCCGCTCGGTGTGCTTGCGCACGATCGCGCGTACCAGGTCGGTCTTCGTGCCGAAGTGGTAGCCGACGGCGGCGTTGTTGCCCTGCCCGGCGGCCTCGCTGACCTGCCGGTTGGAAACGGCGAACACCCCGTGCTCGGCGAACAGTCGCTCGGCCGCCGTCAGGATCTGCTCGCGGGTCGCGCAGGCCCGCTCGGCCCGCACCCTCATGGTCGCCACCGCGCCGGCCCGAATGCGACACCGCACGGCCGTCGCGGCTCGAAGGCGCGGCTCTCACCGCATCCTTGACCCACCGTGACCTCCCCTAGTCGACCCCTTCACCGTCAGCCAACCAGGCGCGGAAACGTAAGTCAAGCGACTGATTTAATCAGGTGGTCGAAAGTGTCGGCGGGGCTGGTTAATGTCCCCGCTGTGGATCACTGGGGAGAGATCGAGAAGCTGATCGTGGCACGCCAGGCCGACCGGCTCGCCGAGCAGGTCAAGGCGCTGGACGAGCAGGGGCGCAAGGAGGTCGCGGCCCGATTACCGGAGCTGCTGAAGGAGCTGCGCGCCCGGTTCGACCGGTGGGACGACGGCGTGGTCGACCACGCGAGCGCCTTGCGGGTGGCGGGCGCGGCCACCTTCGGCGGGGCGGCGGCCGTGGCGTCCTGGCTCTACCGGCGCGACTTCGCGCCGCAGTGGGCCGGCCCCGACACCGACGTCGCCCTCGTTCTCGCGGTGCTCGCCGACCGGCCCGACGCCTGGCGCGCCGATCTGGCCGAGCGGCTGGTGCTGCGCATGCGCGTGCCCGACGACCGCGGCATGGAGCTCGCCCTGGCCCTGCTCCGGGAGACCGGCATCGAGCCGCCGCCGCACGAACCGCTGGTGGCCGGCTGGGTGAGTCGCGAGCCGATGTCGTCCCTGGCCGACGACCCGCTGCTCGACCACCTGCTGCCGCGCCTGTTCGAGGCGCAGGGCGTGGGCCGGGTGCTCCAGTGGGAGAAGGCGTCGCAGAAGGGCTGGCTGCGGGCGCTGCTGCGGGCGGCCGAGTCGGGCCGGGTCAAGCGCGAGGCGCTGATCGGCGGCTGCGTGCGCCGCTTCCTGCTCGGCGGTACGGCCATCGACCTGCGGTTCTTCGTACGCCTGCACGAGGCGCTGGATCCCTCGCCCGCCGAGGCGGCCGCCCGTGCCCGCGACTACCTGCGCCTGCTGCCCGCCTCCCCGGGCCCGGTCGCCGAGCTGGCCGTGAAGCGCCTGCGCGTCTGCGGCGATCTCGCCGCCGACGACCTGGCCGAGGCGTGGGAGTCGCTGCTGTTCCGTCCAGAGCGCAAGCTGGTGCGCGCGGGGATGTCGTGGCTCGACCGTTCCGTGCGGCGTGCGCCCGAGCTCGCCGGCCTGGTCGCCGGGCCGCTGGCCGGCGCGTTCGCCGCCGACTCCGCCGAGCTTCAGGAGAAGGCCGTCGAGCTGGCCGTCGCCCACGCCGGCCGCATGACCGAGGAAGGGCGTGCCACCGTACGCGAGGCCATCGAGCTGCTCCCGCCCCACCTCGGCCTGCGGGCCGCCACCGCGTTCGCGGGCGGCAGCGTCGCCGAGGCCGAGCCCGCGTTCGTGCCGCCGCCGCTGCCCGCGGCGCCCGAACGCGCCCGCCCCTTCCCGCCCCCGATCGAGTCCGTCGAGGAGCTGCTGACGGAGGGGGCCCGCTCCTGGCAGACGTGGGAACGGCGGCTCGCCGGGTTCGTCACGCTCGTCGGCCGCGACCGGGCGGGCGTGGCGGCGGAGCTGCGCCCCCGGCTGATCGGCGGGCCCGACTGGACGTACCGCCAGGAGACCTGGGAGCGGGTCGACCAGTGGCTCGAGGGCGCCGTGCGTTCCCTGACCGGGACCGCGGCCACCCAGCGCGCCTGGCTGCGCTACATGCCGAAGACCCGGCTGGCCGCCCCGCTCCGGCTGCTGCTGCATCGCGCGGCCGAGATCCTGCGGGCCGTCGAGGAGGACACCCTGCCACCGCTGCTCCTGGCCACGCCCACGCACAGCACCGGGCACGTGGCGGCGGCCGAGCTCGTGCGGCGGCTGGAGCTGATCGAGGCGGCCGGGGCCAAGCCGCTGGCCGCCGACCTCCAGCAGGCGCTGCTGCGCCTGCCGCGCACTCCCGATCCCGAGGCCATGCGGCGGGCCGCGCGCCTGACGTCCGGCGCGGGCCGGATCGTCGCCGCGTGGACCTGCCCGGAGGTCGGTATCGAGCTCGAGTGGAAGTGCGACGACGAAGGCGAAGGCCACGAGTGGCACGATCGCGGCCACGAGCACGACATCCGCCTGGTGCCGTCGGCCACCGCCGTACCCACCGGGCTGCCGCTGGTCGACCTGATGCTCGGCGTCCCCGAGCACCGGGGCGACGCCGAGCACCGGGCGTGGTGGCCCTCGACGTTGCCCTCCCACCGCGAGGTCGCCGCCGCGTACCTCATGCCGTGCGTGCTCAGGCGCTTCTGGGGCGAGGACACCGTCGGGCCGGAGCAGGCCCGCGCGCTCGCCCGCGCGGAAGGGCCGGTCGGGACGGCGTTCGCGGTCGTCCTGGCCCGGGTCCTGGGCGACCCGCGGATGCCCGAGTCGGTCGACGTCCTGCTGGAGACCGCCGCCTGGGACGAGCTGCCCGCGGAGGAGGTCGGCCGCCAGGCCGGGCGCCTCGTGGCGAGCGGCGAGGTCCGGATGATCGACCTGATCGCCGCGCTGGAGGCCGCGGCTCGGCGCGGCGCCCACGCGTACGTGTGGCGGATCGCCGCCGCCGCCCTGCCCACCCTGCTGCCCGCGCCCGGCGAGCGCCCCCGCAACAGCCTGGCCGCCTTCGTCGGCCTCGCCGCCGCGGCGGCCGAGTGGTCCGGGGCGCGCGGCGAGATCCCCGAGGTACGCGCCATGGCCGCCCGCAGGGGCGACAGCGGCCTGCTGCGCGAGACCCGCCGGCTGCACGACCTGCTCACCGGCGACAACGGCCAGGAAGGATGACCATGGCGGCCAGACGATCCCGGAAGACCGGACACTGGCGTAACCGGCACGACGAGGGCCACGCCCTGCGGTTGGAGATCGGCGAGCTCGCCCGCGCCGCCGCCGAGCCGGGCTGGACGCGGCTGGCCGTCCGCCGCGCCCAGGTCGGCCCGTACGCGGAGACCACGCTCACCCGCGACGGCCGCGAGATCGCCGCCGAGGGGATGGACGAGCCGTTCCAGCGCCTGCGCGAGCTCTCCTACAAGGCCGATTCCGGCACGTGGTTCACCTGCGAGCTGGCGTTCTCGCCCGGCAGCCGGGGCTACACCGGCCGCGTCGACTGCTCCGCGCCGCCGTTCGATGAGGTGCCCGCACTGGCGGCGCTGGCGGAGCTGACCACGTTCCCCCGCACGGAGTCGCCCGGCTGGCTGCTGACCGCGCTTCCGACCGCCGCGCCGATCGGCATGGCCACGACGTACGGCGAACACCACGACTGGTGGGCCGACGACCGCTCCGGCCGCCGCCCGCCGCCTCCGCCGCCGATCCACGGGGACGTCACCTACGTCCCGGCCGCAACCATGACCTGCCGCGACTTCAGTCAAGGCGAGGGCCACGGCCAGCGCGTGGTCTTCTTGATGGAGTCGGCCGACGACGCCGAGGCCGGGCAGCTCTACGTGGCGGGCTACGAGGAGGCCTACTGGGTGGCGCGGCACGGCATCCGCGGCACCGGCGAGGGCGTGCGCTCCATCACCCTGGACGGGGCGGCGCTCCGGTTCGAGCTGGCCCCCGAGGCCGCCGACGCCCTGGGCACCGAGACCACCTTCGAGGCCCGCCTCAAGCTGCCGCCCGAGACGATCGCCGAACTGCGCACCGCCCTGCGCGCCGTGCTCGGTCCCATCGCCCAGGCGCCGGAGCTCATCGGCTGCTGAAACCGGCAGCCGGGCGAGGCGGTGGGTCTATCCGGCGAGAGGCTGAGCCGCGCGGGCCTGGGAGGTGGTGAGGGCGTCGAGGAGTCCGGGGAAGGCCTCGTCCATCTCGGCCCGGCGGAGGGTGTTCATCCGGGCGGTCCCGACGTAGTACTGCCGGATCAGGCCCGCCTCCCGCAGCACGTTGAAGTGGTGGGTGGCGGTGGACTTGCTGACCGGTATGTCGAAGTCGCCGCACTTGATGTCCTCGCCGGCGGCGTCGAGCTGCGTGACGATGCTCCGGCGTACCGGATCCACGAGGGCCTCCAGCACCTGCTGGAGGCCGAACTGCGACACCTCTGGGTGCGGCGGTGTACGTCCCATGGGTCAATAGTACGACAGACATCGAAGTTTGACGACGATCGTACTTTCTCTCTACAGTGAGCCGCGTTCACAGCGAGAGAGGGACGGTGTCGTGACGAGGACTGTGCGGTTCCACGAGGTCGGCGGGCCCGAGGTGATGCGGCTGGAGGACCTGGAGACGGGTGAGCCGGGGCCGGGCGAGGTGCGGATCCGGGTGGACGCGATCGGGGTCAACAGGGCGGAGGCGCTGTTCCGGAGCGGCCGGTACATCGAGCCGGTCAAGCAGTTCCCGGCCGGGCTCGGCTCCGAGGCCGCGGGTGTGATCGAGGCGATCGGCCCGGGGGTGACCGGGTTCGAGGAGGGGCAGGCCGTCAGCGTCGTGCCGAACTTCTCCTACAACGACTACGGCATGTACGCCGAGCGGGCTATCGCGCCGGCGAGCTCGCTCGTGCCGCGCCCCGACGGGGTGGACGCGGTGTCCGGCGCGGCGGTGTGGATGCCCTACCTGACGGCCTACGGCGCGATGGTGGAAGTCGGCGGGATGCGGGCGGGCGACGTGGCGGTGGTGAACGCGGCCTCCAGCAGCGTCGGCCTGGCCGCGATCCACACGGCCAACCGCCTGGGCGCCACGCCGATCGCCGTCACCCGCACCGACGCCAAGAAGCGGCGGCTGATCGAGGAGGGTGCGGCCGAGGTGATCGTCTCGGACGAGGAGGACGTGGCGGGCCGCATCCTGGCGCTGACCGGCGGCCGGGGCGCCGAGTACGTCTTCGACGCCGTCGCCGGGCCGGGCGTGACGGAGCTGGCCAGAGCCGTGGCGGCGGACGGGACGCTGTTCCTGTGGGGTGCGCAGAGCGGGCAGCCGACGCCCTATCCGGGGTTCGAGCTGGGCATGCCGGCGCTGAACCTGCGCACGTACACGGTGCACGAGATCACCAGGGATCCCCGGCGGATGCGCCGCGCCGCGGCGTTCGTGGCCTCGGGGCTGCGTTCCGGGGCCTTCCGCGCGGTGGTGGATCGCCTGTTCCCGCTGGAGGAGATCGTGCGGGCGCACCGGCACATGGAGTCCAACACCCAGTTCGGCAAGATCGTCGTCACCGTGGCCCACTGAGGAGCCCGTTGCCGCTGTACCTACTAGTATGTACGATGGCGATGTGGACATGAGGGAACGGTTGATCGAGAGCACCCGTGAGCTGCTGTGGGAGCGCGGATACGTGGGCACCTCGCCGAAGGCGATCCAGCAGCGGTCCGGGGCGGGCCAGGGCAGCATGTACCACCACTTCCGCGGCAAGCCCGACCTGGCGCTGGCCGCGATCGCCCGGAGCGCGGAGGAGATGCGCGGACGCGCGGAGGCGGAGCTGTCCGGCCCCGGCACCCCGATCCAGCGGATCACGACCTACCTGCGCCGGGAGCGCGACGCCCTCCGGGGCTGCCCGGTCGGCCGCCTGACCCAGGACCCCGACGTGATGGCCGATCCCGAGCTGCGCCGCCCGGTCGCGGAGACGTTCTCGTGGCTGCGGACCCGGCTCGCCGCCGTCCTCGCGGAAGCGCGGGAGAGCGGCGAGCTCGCCGCCGGGCCCGACCCGGCGGCCACCGCCACCGCGCTGGTCGCGGTGCTGCAGGGCGGATACGTGCTGGCCCGCGCCGCCGCCGACGCGGAGGTGTACGCGCAGGCCGTGGACGGCGCGCTCGGCCTGCTCGCCGGACATGTCAAGTGAAGCGTACGAAGGGAGCACCCCCCATGAGCGCCATCAGCCGCGAGCACCTGCTGACCGGCGACCTGACCGGCCGGTCCGGGCGGATCGACCGGGTGGAGACGCACCGGGTCACCCTGCCGCCGGGGGCGGCGAGCGGCCCGCACACCCACCCCGGCGGCGTCGCCGGTTACGTCACCGGCGGCCGGATCATGTACGAGCTCGACGGGCATCCCGCCGAAGAGCTCCGCGCCGGGAGCGCCTTCTTCGAGCCCGCGGGCGCGACCGTCCACCGCTTCGACAACCTCTCCGGCACCGAGCCGGCCACGTTCGTCGCCTCTTACCTGCTCACCGGTGACCAGCCACTGATCGAATCGCTGTGAAAGAAGGAACCCATGCCCTTTGTTCGTATTGACGCCCTGCGTGCGGACCCGCAGCGGCTGGAGGCCCTGGGCCGGGCCGTGCACGACGCCCTGGTCGAGGCCATCGGCATCCCGCACGACGACCTGTTCCAGGTGCTCACCAGCCACGACGGCACGCGGGGCACGTTCCGCTACGACGACGGCTACCTCGGCATCCACCGGGACGACGACCTCGTGTTCGTGGCCGTCACCATGCGCGCGGGACGCACCGCCGACCAGAAGCAGGCCCTCTACCGCAGGATCGCCGAGCTCGCCGAGGAGTACGCGGGCACCGAGCCGCGGAACGTGTTCGTCACGGTCAGCGAGAACTCGCCGCTCGACTGGTCGTTCGGCGAGGGCGTGGCGCAGTACGCCGAAGCCGCCCGGTAAGGCCGCTCACAGCTCGCCGCGGTACCAGGCTTCGGTCTCGGCCGCCACCGCGTTCTCGTCCGGTCGCGGGGGTCGCGCCCGATCGGTCCAGTGGCGCAGCCCCCGCGCCAGCTGAGCCGCGTGCTCCGGCCGCACGGATCCGTGCACGGTGAAGTACGTGACGATCGGCCCGGCGGCCGGATCGCCGGCGTCGCAGCGGGCGCACAGGAGGACCTCGCTGACGCCCCGGACCTCGTTCCCCGCCGCGTTCGTCCAGGTGTGCGGCAGGCGCAGCACCGCGAGGACGCTGTCGGTGCGGCAGCGGGGGCAGGCCCAGTCGCCGATCATGCTCCGCCGATCGCGTCCGCGCCGAGCAGGGCCTTGACGTCGCCGTAGAGCGCCGGCTCGGCGGTGACCCGGAACGGCTGGAGGTTCAGCAGCACGCTCCTGGCGCCGGGGCGGTGCAGGCGCACGTGTACGGGCGCGCGGCCGGGATGGGTGGTCAGGATGTGCTTGAACTCCTGGACGAGCCGCAGGCTCAGCTGTGTCTCCTGGATCGAGATCACCACGGGCGGCTCGGTGTCCGCCCGGGAGACGTCGAGGAGGGTGATCTCCTCGCCGTACACGCTCATCGTCTCGTCGCGGACGTTGATCCGGCCTCGCACGGAGATCACGCGGTCCTGGGCCAGCGCTTCGCCGTACAGGGTGTAGGTCTTGGGGAAGACGAGCACCTCGACGGCGGCGTCGTGGTCCTCCAGGGTGACGATCGCCCACGGGCTGCCCTGCTTGGTGACCTTGCGTTGCAGGCCGGAGATGATGCCGCTGATCCGGGTCGCCCCATCCTGCCGCCCGGAGGCCAGCAGGTCGGCGATGGTGGTGTCGCGGTTGGCGTCCAGGACGCGTTCGGCGCCGTCGAGCGGGTGGCTGGAGACGTACAGGCCGAGCATCTCGCGCTCGAAGGCCAGCAGGGTGACGCCGTCCCACTCGCCCTCGGGGATCGCGATGGAGAAGGCGTCGCTCTGGCTCGGCTCCCCGAACAGCGAGTCCTGGCCGCGGGCCTCGTTCCGCTTGACGTCGATGATCGCGTCGACGGCCTGTTCGTGGATCGCGACCAGGGCCTTGCGGTGATGCCCCAGGCTGTCGAACGCGCCGGCCTTGGCCAGCGACTCGATGACGCGCTTGTTGCAGACGGCCGTCGGGACCTTGCCGAGGAAGTCGTTGAAGTCGGTGTAGGGGCCCTGGGCCTCCCGGGCGGCGACGATGGCGTCCACGACGCCGGCTCCGACGTTGCGTACGGCGCCCAGGCCGAAGCGGATGTCGGACCCGACGGCGGCGAAGTCCAGCCGGCTGGCGTTGACGTCCGGGGGCAGCACCTTGATGCCCAGGCGGCGGCAGTCCGACAGGTAGACGGCCATCTTGTCCTTGTCGTCGCCGACGGAGGTGAGCAGCGCGGCGAGGTACTCCTGGGGATGGTTGGCCTTGAGGTAGGCGGTCCAGTAGGAGACCAGGCCGTAGCCGGCGGTGTGGGACTTGTTGAAGCCGTAGCCGCTGAAGGGGACGAGGACGTCCCAGACCGCCTTGATCGCCTCGGCGGAGAAGCCGCGCCCGCTCATGCCGGCGGAGAAACGGTCCCATTCGGCGTCCAGGACCTCTTTCTTCTTCTTGCCCATGGCCCGGCGCAGCATGTCGGCGGCGCCGAGGGAGTAGCCGGCCAGCTGCTGGGCGATGGCCATGACCTGCTCCTGGAAGACGACCAGGTGGTAGGTGTCGCCCAGGATGGGCTCCAGGGCCTCCTCCAGTTCGGGGTGGATCGGCTCGACCGGCTGCTTGCCGGTCTTGCGCAGGGCGTAGTTGGTGTGGGCGTTCATCTCCATCGGCCCGGGCCGGTAGAGCGCGTTCACCGCGGCGATGTCGGTGAACGTGGTGGGCTGCATGAGTTTCAGCAGCACCCGCATGCCGCCGCCGTCCAGCTGGAAGACCCCGAGCGTGTCGCCGCGCGCCAGCAGCCGGTACGTGGTGGCGTCGTCGAGCGGGATGTCGAGGATGTCGATGTCGACGCCCTTGTTGGCCCGGACGTTGGCGATCGCGTCGCCGATCACGGTGAGGTTGCGCAGGCCGAGGAAGTCCATCTTCAGCAGGCCCATGTCCTCGGCCTGGGTGAAGGGGAAGCCGGTCACGACCGGGCCGTCGGCCTTGGGCTTGACCAGCGGGATCACGTCGATCAGGGGCTCGCTGGACAGGATCACGCCGGCGGCGTGGATGCCGGTGCCGCGGGTGAGGCCCTCGATGCCGGCCGCGGTGTCGAGCACCCGTTTGACGTCGGCGTCCTGCTCGTACATCTGGCGCAGCTCGGCCGCCTCGCCGTGCCGGGGGTGGCCCTTGTCGTGGATGGCGGCCAGCGGGATCTCCTTGCCGCCGACCGCCGCGGGGAACGCCTTGGTGATGCGGTCGCCCAGGGCGTACGGCAGGCCCAGCACGCGGCAGGAGTCCTTGACGGCGGCCTTGGCCTTGATGGTGCCGAAGGTGACGATCTGGCAGACGCGGTCGTCGCCGTACTTGCGGGTGACGTAGTCGATCATCTCGTCGCGCCGCCGGTCGTCGAAGTCGAGGTCGACGTCCGGCATGGAGATGCGCTCGGGGTTGAGGAAGCGTTCGAAGATCAGCTTGTGCTCGATCGGGTCGAGCTGGGTGATCCCCGTGCAGTACGCGACGATCGACCCGGTGGCCGAGCCGCGGCCGGGGCCCAGGCCGATGCCGCGCTCCCGGGCGTACCGGCAGATGTCGGCCACCACCAGGAAGTAGCCGGGGAAGCCCATGGCCTCGATGACCGACAGCTCGTAGTCGATGCGGTCGAGCACCTCCTGCGACGGCAGCCCGTAGCGGTGGCGGGCGCCTTCGAGGGTCTCCTTGCGCAGCCAGCTGGCCTCGCTCTCACCCTCGGGTACGGGGAAGCGCGGCGTCAGGTCCCGGTGGGCGAACACCTCGCCGTAGTCGCCGACCCGCTCGGCGATCAGCAGCGTGTTGTCGCAGGCCCCCGGCACCTCGGCGTCCCACAGCGCGCGCATCTCGGCGGCGGACTTGACGTAGTAGCCGCTGCCGCTGAACCGGAACCGGTCGGCGTCGGCCAGCCGCTTGCCGGTGCCGACGCACAGCAGCGCGTCGTGTGCCGGGGCCTGGTTCTCGGTCACGTAGTGCGAGTCGTTGGTGGCCAGGGGCGGCAGGCCGAGCTCCTTGCCGAGCTTGCGCAGCTCCTCGCGGACCCGGCGCTCGATGGCCAGGCCGTGATCCATCAGCTCCAGGAAATAGTTGTCCCTGCCGAAGATGTCGCGGTAGCGGGCCGCGGCCTCGACGGCCTCGGCGTACTGGCCGAGCCGCAGCCTGGTCTGCACCTCGCCGGACGGGCAGCCGGTCGTGGCGACGATGCCCCGGCCGTACTCGGCGAGCAATTCATCATCCATACGCGGATATTTCTGGACATGGCCTTCAAGCCAGGCCCGCGACTGCAGCCGGAACAGATTCCGCAGGCCCTGCGCATCGGTCGCCCACATCGTCATGTGCGTGTACAGGCCGCGCCCGGAGACGTCGCCGCCCTCGCCGGTCTCGTCGTTGGAGCGGCGCAGCGCCAGGTTGTCGCTGTAGTACACCGGCTGCCGGTGGCGCCGCGAGAGCGGCGCGACATAGCTCTCGATGCCGATGATCGGTCTGATCCCCGCCTTGCGCGCCGCCTGGTAGAACTCGTACGCCCCGTGTACGTTGCCGTGGTCGCTCATCGCCACCGCGGGCATCCCCTGCCGGGAGACCTCATCCATCAACAGCCCGACCTTGGCCGCGCCGTCAAGCATGCTGTACTCCGTATGCACGTGGAGATGCACGAAAGATCCCACCGAGACCACGCCTCCTGGTTGTAGGCTCACCCGCGAACCCGAGCATTCGACCCGAGAGCAGGACCGGTTGTCCAACAATCGACACACCGAAGAACCACAACCAACAGTGGTTGAAGAGGCGGCGCCCGACCTGGATCTCGCCGCCGTCCGCGCCTTCGTGGCCATCACCGAGGACCGCTACTTCAGCGAGGCCGCCGCCAGGCTGGGCATCAGCCAGCAGGCCGTCTCCAAGCGGATCGCCAAGCTGGAGTCCGACCTCGGCGTACGGCTGTTCTCCCGCACCCGCACGGGGGCCGACCTCACCGAGGACGGCAAGGCGTTCCTGCATCACGCCCGCGCCCTCGTCGGCATCGCCGACCAGGCACGCGAGGTGCTGCGCGGCCGGCGCCGCTCGCTCCGGGTCGACGTCATGGACACCCGGATGCACTCCAGCGACCTGATCCGGGAGTTCCACGAGACCGCCGAGGACGTGGACGTCGAGGTCATCACCTCGAACGGGCTCAGATCGGCACGCGGCGCGCTCGCCCGCGGGTCCATCGACGCCGCCTTCGCCCGCGTCAGCGGGACGCTGGAGGAGGACCTCCGGCACGTGCCGGCCTACCTCGACCCCGTGCATCTGCTGGTCGGCCGCGACCATCCGCTCGCCGGCCTGCGGGAGGTGGAGGCCGAACGCCTGTCCGGCTCGACCGTGTGGATGCCCGGCAACGTCCCGGGCAGTGAGTGGGCCGAGTTCTACGGCCTCCTGAGCGCCGCGTTCGACATCCCGCTCGACACCGCGGGGCCGGACTTCGGCTGGGAGTACTTCACGGAGCAGATCGCCCGCGGTGAACGCATCGGGTTCGTAGGGGGGCGGCTCCGGATGCCCTGGAACCCGCGCACCCTCCAGATCCCGGTCGTCGCCCCCGCCCCCGTGTACCCGTGCTCACTGATCTTCCATCGGCACAGCCATCACCCGGTGCTGGCCCGGCTCGTCCGGTATGTCAGGGACAAGTACCAGCCGTTCGATCCGCGCCGCCAATGGCTCCCGGACCCCGACCGCGCCGCCTTCACCACGCCCGCGAGCCTCTGAGGGGGTGTCCCGTCGGCCCGGTTCCCGCGCGACCGCCACTGCGGTCGTGGTGCTGCCCGCCCGCCCGTGACCCACAGCGGTGCCCGCCCGCCGTGCCCGCCCGCCGTGCCGGGTGGAAATGCCGGCGCGTGTGAGCGGGTGGGCACGGCGGGCGGTCAGGTGCGGGTCGTGAGGGCGAAGATCTTGACGTTGGGCATCGCCGGGCTGGTGAACGAGACCGCCTCGCGGGCCGCGTCCACCGGCACCGGCACCCGCCAGATGCTCACCTTGCGCCCGTCGGCGGTGCCGTTGACGTTGTAGCGGGTGCCGGCCGTGATCGCCGCCTCCTCGCCGAAGTGCGGTGACGCGCTCGCCCAGTCGGTCACCTTCAGCGGGGCCGCAGAGGTCGTGCCGTCCGCGTAGGTGATCGTCAGCTCGGTCTGCTGGTCGCCGTTCACGGCCGTGACCAGCAGGTCGAGGGCCTGGTAGCGGCCCGGCGTGAGGTAGGTGCGCTGGCCGCGCAGGCTGTGGAAGTTGCCCGCCGTGCCCCTGGTCTCCGGGATCAGGTAGGCGCCGCCCGACACCGTGCGCATGCCCGGCTCGGGCAGTTGCTCGGCGGGGAAGCTCCAGCCCTTGCCGTCCAGGTTGCCCTGGGCCTTGGCGTCCGTGGTGGCCACGCCGTCCACGTCGTACTGGAGTCTCTGGGCGCAGGAGGAGCCGGACGGCTCGCACGCGGCGGGCAGGTTCGGGATCGGGGCGTCGGCGGCGGGGACGCGGTCGACGGGGAGGTCGCCAGGTGCGGTCGCCCACGAGGTGTCAGGGGTGGCGCCGACGGTGACCACGATGTCGCCGCCCTGGTTCAGCAGGGACTCGGGCAGCCAGGAGCGGGTGTACGCCCGGCCGTTGACCCGCACGTCCTGGACGTAGACGGCGTCGGGGGCGGCCTGCGGGGCGCTCACGGTGATCGTGCGGCCGTTGCCGCGCTTGATCCACGCCTTCGGGAACATGGGGCTGGACAGCAGCATCTCGGCCCGGCTCGGCGTCTGGGGGTACATGCCGAGCGCGGCGAAGACGTACCAGGCGGACATGGTGCCGAGGTCGTCGTTGCCGGGCAGGCCGCCGGGGCCGGTCCGGTACACGAGGGACGCCATCGCGCGCACGGTCTCCTGGGTCTTCCACGGCCGGCCGAGCGCGTTGTAGAGCCACGGGACGTGGATGCCGGGCTCGTTCGTCGGGTCGTAGCGGAAGCCGTCTCCGCCGGTCGCCCACGAGCCGTCGGCGCGGTGGAAGAACGTGTCGAGCCGCTTGGCCGCCTGCTGCCGGCCGCCCATGGCGGCGGCCAGCCCGGAGACGTCGTGCTGGACCATCCAGGTGTAGGTGGCGCTGGTGCCCTGCGCGAAACCGGCGTCGGAGGTCGCCGAGAACGGCCACAGCCAGCTGCCGTCGGCCTTGCGCGCCTGCTGGTAGCCGCCCTCCGGGCCGGCCGACGGGTTGAACGTGTTACGCCACCAGCTCGCCCGCGGCATCAGCAGGTCGCGCTCGGCGTCCCGGCCGAGCCGGCCCGCCCAGTCCGCGAGCGCGAAGTCGGCGGTCGCGTCCTCCAACGTCTCCGCCGCGCCGCCCCAGCAGTGGCAGGTGTCCTGGGGCGCGTAGCCGAGCCGCAGGTACTCGGCCAGGTTCGGGCGCTGGCCCTCGCACTGCCCCGGGCATCCCTTGTCGGACAGGCCGGACGGGTGCGGCACGGTCGCCTGCGCCAGCAGGGAGTCGAAGGCCCCGCGCACGTCGAAGTTGCGCACGCCGAGCGCGTAGAAGCCGGCGAGGGCGGGGGCCGACGGGTCGCCGGTCATCACGTGGGTGGGACCGTTGACGTGCACCCAGCGGTCCCAGACGCCGCCGTTCTGCCGCGCCAGGTTGTACAGGGACTGGGCGTAGTCGCCGGCGACCCGCGGTTCGAGCAGGGCCAGGAGCTGGGTGTGCGCGCGGTACTGGTCCCAGCCGGAGAAGTTGCCGTACTGGACGCCCTGCCCCCGGGCCAGCCGGTGCACCGTCTGGTCGCTGCCGAGATAGGTGCCCGCGACGTCGCTGGTCACGTTGGGCTGCAGGTAGGAGTGGTACATCGCCGTGTAGAACGTGGTCAGCCGGTCCGCCGAGCCGCCGGCCACCTCGACCGAGCGCAGCCGCTCGTTCCAGGCGCGGGTGGCCCGGGCGGCCACGGACGCGACGTCGTCCCGCCCGGAGATCTCCTCGGCCAGGTTCTGCCTGGCCGCCGCCAGGCTGGTGTAGGAGATGCCGACCTTCATGCGGACGTCGGCGCCGTCGAAGGTGACGTACCCGCCGGAGCCGCGGCCCGCGCGGTCGGCGCCCGTGGCGTAGCCCTCGCCGCCGCTCGCCGTCGTCGTGCCGGGCCGCAGGTCGCCGTTGACCCAGGTGCCGGTGGCGGCGAAGGCGCGGTCGAACGAGGCGGCGAAGTGCAGCCGGTAGTAGCTCTTGCGGTTGTTGACGCCGCCGTTGGCCCGGCGGCCGCAGAACGCGCCGGTCAGCACCGAGCCGGTGACCGTACGGGTGGCGGGGTCGATGGTGATCTCGGCGTCCTCGCTGCCGTTGAGCGAGTTGGACACCCGGAACAGCAGGCTGGCCGGCGAGCCCTCCGGGAAGGTGAACTCGCCCACGCCCGCGCGGGTCGTGACCGCGAGGTCGGTCTTGACGCCGGAGTCGAGTGTGACCGTGTACCGGCCGGGCCGCGCGCTCTCCTTGTCGTGGCTGAACGTGCTGGCGTAGATCGCGTCGGTCGTGTCCGCGGTCGGCGACGAGGTGACCTGGCCGGCGAACGGCATGATCGGGACGTCCCCGGCGGCGCCCGGATGGCAGCCCGCGCCGTTGACGTGCGTGAGCGCGAAGCCCCGCACGCGGGGCGTGTTGTAGGAGTAGCCGTTGGCGCCCGCGGCGTTGGTCTGGTCGCCCGCCGTGTTGGTCGGGCTCCACGAGATCATCCCGAACGGCAGGACGGCGCCGGGGTAGGTGTTGCCGCCGTTGGCCGATCCGATCAGCGGATCGACGTGGCGTACCGGGTCGGTGATCTTGGCGGGGTCGGTGACCTTGGCGGGGGAGTGGGCTGCCGCTGCCGGGACGGCGACGGCCGTGCTGAGCACCGTGCCGATGATCGCGGCGGCGAGCCACGAGCGGGGAGTTAACACGTCATGATCACACCGGTTCACACTAACTGAGCCATGAACACCTACGTAAGACGAAAAGTCCGGACAAATAATCCCGAGGAGTCAGTACCCCCGCACCTGGGGCCAGGCCAGCTCGAATCCGTCGGCGACCAGCTCGGCCTGGAACCGTTCGAGCGCGGCGGGATCCTCGTGGAGCTGCCCAGGTTCGAGCCGGTTGTCCAGGCAGTGCGCCGCCAGCGCGCCGGCCGCCTCGCCGACGTTCCACTCCACCGGGTGCAGGCGGTAGCAGCCGTTGGTGATGTGGGTGGTGCCGAGGTTCTTCCCGGCGGCCAGCACGTTGCGCGCACGAAGAGGCAGCAGCGCGCCCAGGGGGATCTGGAACGGGCAGCTGGCCACGTCGATGTAGTTGTCGCCGCCGGTGGAAGGGTGCAGGTCGATGCGGTACATCCCGACGCCTACGGTGTCGTGGTAGGCGACCGCGCCGTGCTCGCCGCGCACCGCCAGCGACAGGTCGTGCTCCACGATCGTGCGGCGGGCGCGGATGCGCCGCGACTCGCGGATATAGGGGCTCTTGGCCAGGCCGTCGGCGGTGCCCATGACGTCGGGGCGCAGCCGCAGCCCCGGCCAGCCGGTGCCGCCGTCGGGCCGGGGCACCTCGGTCTGCAGCCAGTAGAGCATGCTGAGCGCCTGGTCCCTGGCGCCCTGGAGATGCCGGGCCCGCTCGCCCTCGGTGACGCCGATCAGCGGTCCGGGGAGGTAGTCGATCTGCGGCCAGTTGACGACGACCACGTCGCTGACCGCGAAGCCGGGCTCGAACACCTCGCGGCACAGGATACGCCGGAACACCCACAGATCCGTGTCGCCCGGGTCGCGGCTCTGGTCGGAGACGACCGGCCCCGACGAGGCGTGCGGCACGAACGCGCGCGGCTTCGGCTCCAGCGTGCGCGGGTCGGGCGCGACGAGGCTGAGCAGCCGATCCGGCCAGAACGGCGGCCGGTAGTCGCGCCAGAAGGCGTAGTCCTTGGGCCGGTCGACGGTGTGGTCCTCGCCGTCGCGGTGCTCGATGGCGAAGACCCAGGAGAACGCCTGCATGTTGGCCGGCTGGGCCTTCGCGGGGGCGCTGGGCTCGCCGGTCTCCGCGGCCGACTCGAAGCCGGTGACATGCTCGATCCCCGCCAGGGGCAGCAGGTCACCCAGCTCGGTGGCGTCGAGCACATACGCCGCGCGCACGTGGAACGGCTCGCCGTCCGGGCCCGCGAAGGTCACCCCGGTCACCCGGTCGCCGTCCACGTCGGCGGCCACCGGCCGGTGCAGGTAGCGGATCGTCAGCCGCCCGGCGGCGAGGTAGGGGCCGACCATGTCGGCCAGCACCGCGGCGGCCACCCGGGGCTCGCAGCAGAGCCTGCTGACAGTGCCGCGCCCGGGGTTGAGGTCGGGAGCCTCCCAGGATTCCCGGCTCAGCGGGTACCAGGTGCGATAGTGGTCGCGGATGGCCGTGCGCAGCCTGCGGTAGGAGCGGGTCGCGCCGAACTGCTCGATCCACGGATGCTCGTCCGGCGGCACGCCCTGGCTGGTGAGCTGCCCGCCCAGCCAGTCGGTCTCCTCGGTGAGCACGACGGTCCGGCCGCGCCGCAGCGCCGCCAGCGCCGCGGCGACCCCGCCCATCCCGCCCCCGGCCACCAGGACGTCGGCCTCGGCGCCGCTCAAATCACATCACCTTTCTCGAAGAAGTCGACCTCGCCGCGTTCCATGAGGACGATGAGGCTCAGCAGCGCGCCCCAGGTCTGGAACGGCTCGCTGTTCGGCTTGTCACACGCGCCGCCGTGGACGCTGGAGTAGTTCTCGTGCACGTGGCGGTGCTCGTTCCATTCCTTCAGCACGAGCCGGGAGCTGCCTTCGGCGAGCCACGCGGCCGCGGACCGCTCCCCAGCGCGTAGCAGTCCCAGGTAGACGAGGAAGTTCACCGGCGGCCACGCCCGCCCCGCCCAGTAACTGCCTTCGCCGACGTCAACCGGCTCGCTGCGGGGGGAGGTGGGCAGCAGCCATTCGCCGCCGAAACCGTCGTCGGTCATCAGACGCCCGGACACCATGCGCCGGGTACGTTCCCCCGCGCCCACGCCGGCCAGCAGGGGGTAGAAGCTCATCGTGGACAGGCGCCCGGTCGGGAGCCCGGTGTCGGTGCGCCTGCTGCGGTAGATGCCGCTCGGCTCGTCCCACAGGGATTCCATCGCCGCCACGACGGCCTCGTGCCGCTCGCGCAGCTCCGCCGCGGCCTCCCGGTCGCCGAGGAGGTCGGCGATGTCGGCGAGCGCCTCGCAGTCGGCCGCGTACAGGCTGTTCAGGCCCACGTCGTGGGCGGCGAGCAGGCTCTTGGCCTGGTCGAAGGGCACGTCCTCGAAGACGGGGTGGTTGTCCCAGCCGGTCTCGCAGGTGGCGCCGAAGTGCTGGTGGATGCGCGGGATGTCCTGCGGCGAGGGGAACTCGGGGTCGAAGTACGTCGAGCCGGCGCACAGCAGGTCACCGTCCCGGCGCACCCGCCACCACCAGCGGTTCCAGGACATCAGCGGCTCGAAGCACTCCTCCAGGAACCACCGCTCGCCGAACCTGCGATAGAGCTCGCGGGCCACCAGCGACCCCACCGGCGGCTGGGACCCGTCGTAGGTCTTGCGGCCGGTGCCCTGCTCGACGTTGGGGACGAAGCCCTCCGGCGTCAGGGCCCGCAGCATCTCGACGGTGTTGACGTAGGCGAGCTCCTTGCTCGACACGGCCGCCAGCAGCGCGTTGAAGAACGCGTCCCAGCAGAACAGGGCGTAGCCGCCGCGCTTGCCGACGTTCCAGAGCCGGCTGACGGTTGTTACCACGCGGGACCGTGCGGGTTCGTAGATCGTGTTCCAGGAGATGGCGTCCCTGACGATCTCGCGGTGCTGCGCCAGGAGATCGGTGCCGGCAGTCCCGAGCGCGGCCGAGGCGCAGGCGACGATCTCCGCGATCTCCGGCAGGTCGCGGGCGCGGCCGGTGCTGATCCCGACGGCGCCGGTCAGCTCCATCGCCAGGTAGGGCCCGTCGATGTCGGTGTAGGGGTCGTCGACGTGCGGGGCCGTGCAGAAGACCTGGACGGTCCCGCCGGGCCCTTCGGCGGTGATCCGGTCGCCCTCGCGGGTGACGGAGCCGGGCCGGTTCCACAGATAGGCGACGCCGGCGGTCAGCAGCGCGCTCCTGCGCTGGTTGGCGGTGGGTGTCACCAGCACGACCAGATCGTCGCCCGCGTGCGCGGTCTGCACCCGGATCGTGATGCCCGCCCACGTCACGGTCGTCTCGGTGTAGCCGCCGTCGTAGGCGTGGCGGCCCAGGGTGACCGTTTCCGCGCCCTCGGTGCGGCGGCCGATCTGGGCGGCGCGCAGCGACGTGCCCCGGTAGTACTCCTTCATGCCGAGGGACAGGCCCAGGGCGTCGGGAAGGAGGACGTGGGTGAGCACGCTGCGCGTGTCCCAGGTGTTCCAGCCCCGGGCGAGCGAGTCCTGGATGTGGGCGTAAGGCGTCATGTGTTCCTTCATGTCGTCAGCTGGGGGATCCACACCCGCATGGCGTGCGGGCCGCGGTTGGCCCAGGCGTAGTACGGGATCAGCGTGAGGTCCATGGGCTGCGCCGCTGGGGCCGGCTGCCCGTGGGGCCGGTAAGGGGATTCGGCGGCGCCTCGCACGAGCGCGCCGCCGGCCTGGAGCACGGTCACGCCGTCGAGGAGGTCCGGCCGGTGTTCGGGCCGCGGCGGCGTGGCGGTGTCGATGCGGAGGTCCTCCAGGACGACGCCCGACGGCTGGTCGGGCTGCTCGATCGCGTAGACCAGCGGCCCACGGGTGACGGCGACACACCCCCGCGTGGCGTCCATCCGATCGTCGGCCACCAGGAACCGGGCGGGCATGGGCATCCGCAGCACCACCCGATCGCCGGGCCGGAACACCCGGCGGATGCGGGCGTAGCCGCCGGACTCCACCGGCTTGTCGTCCACGGTGGAGCCTTCGGCCCAGTTCGGCACGCGCAGCGCCAGCTCCATCTCGCGCGGCGGCGCCTCGCGGACGGTCACGGTGACCGGGCCGTCCCACGGGTAATCGGTGTCCACCTCCACGGCGAGTCCGCCCGAGGCCAGCGCGCTTCGGGCGTACAGGTGCACCTGGAGGCCGTCTTCCGTGCCGGTCGCCAGGTACGTGGGGAGGGCGGCCAGCGTACGCATCACATTGGGCGGGCAGCAGGCGCAGTTGAACCATGGGCGGCGGCCGTACGCCGGTGACCGCTGCACGTCGCCGCGCGCGCCGGTCCGCCGGTGCAGCGTGTTGACATAGAAGTAGTCCGCCTCCGTCAGCGACACCGCCGGCAGGAGGGCGTTGTACAGCAGCAGCTCGATCTGGTCGGCGTAGGCGGATTCGCCGGTGGCCAGCAGCAGCCGCCACGCCCACTGCATCGCCCCGATCCCGGCGCAGGTCTCCGCATACGCCCGGTCGGGCGGCAGCTCGTACGCCTCGCCGAACGCCTCGCCGTCCCAGCGTGCGCCGACGGCGCCGGTGACGTGCTGCTTCCGGCGGCGCATCGCGTCGTACTGCCGGCGAACCGCGGCCAGCAGCTCGGCGTCGCCGGTCTCGATGGCGACGTCGGTGGCGCCCGCCGCGAAGTAGACGGCGCGCACGGCGTGCCCCTCCACCGTCTCCGCCTCGCGTACGGGCAGCCGGTCGGAATAGTGGGCGGGATCGCCGTAGTGAGAGGGGTCGAAGCCAGGTTTGCCGGCACGACCGTGCCCGCGGGCTTCGACGAAGTGGTGAGCCAGGTCCAGGTACCGTCGCACGCCCGTCTGCCGATACAGCTCGACGAGCGCCATCTCCACCACGGGGTGACCGTCCAGCTCCTCGCGCAGGCCGGGTCCGAACGTGCCGGCGAGATGGTCGGCCAGCCGGGTGGCGACGTGCAGCAGCTCCGTCTCGCCGGTCGCCCGGGCCGCGGCCACTGCCGCCTGCATCAGGTGGCCGGCGCAGTAGTGCTCGTGGCTCATCCACAGCCGTGCGTACGGCTCCTCGCCGCGGGCCTGGATGGCGGAGTTGAGGTATCCGTCCTCGCGCTGCGCCTTCGCGATCGTACGGCCGAGCGTACGCAGGTGGTCCAGCAGCGCGTCGTCGGGGCTGCGCCCGTATTCCCAGGCGACCGCCTCCAACCATTTGTAGACGTCGGAGTCTCGGAAGCTCGCACCCTGGGCCTCACCGGCGGCCTCACCGGCGGCGATCCGGAGGTTGCCGATGTTGCCCGCTTCGACCAGCCGTTCGTGCCCGAGCGGGATCGCGGCCCGGTTGGCGTCCAGCCGCCGGGCCCAGAACCCGCCGGTCACGCGGCTGCCCGGGAGCGGCAGCGGGCGCAGCGCCACCGCTGCGGCGGGGCTCGGTACGGCCGTCATGCGGGCGCCTGCCGGCGGAACCGGACGGCGTCGGCGATGACCACGCCGTTGGCCGCGTCACTGAGCTCGACATATCCCTCGAGGCCGGCCCGGAAAGAGAAGGTGCCCAAAGACGTCCATTCGCCCATGCGAGGGTCGGGCACGCCGCGCGCCTGCTGGTTGACGGCCACCGCAGTCGTGCCTTCGACGTGGTGGACGACGTACGGGGCGTTGGTCGCGCGGTTGGGGTCGGCCGCGTAGGAGACCAGCACTTCGTACCGATCGTCGCCCGGAAGCGCCGGTCGCCACCGCGCGGTGTTGGCGCCGGTGCCGCGCGCGTGTGTCAGGTAGTTGAATCCGTAGTACCCGCTGACGCCCCTGCTGCTCGGCCAGGTGCCGGTGGTCTCGAAACCGAGCCCGCCGTTGTCGACGGTGACCTCCTCGCGGACGTCCGGCGCGGCGGAGGCCCGGACGAGGCTCAGTTGGTCGAGCGAGACGGCCGTGCCGCCACCCCGGCCGGCGCCGGCCAGCGTGAAGCGGATCGTGTGCGGGCCGGGCCGCAACGCCATCCGGCCCAGGAGAACGACGTCGTAGCCGTCGCCGCGGAACGACGTCATATCCAGCGTGGAGTTGCGCGGCGCCTTCCCGTCCACGGTCACCGTCACGAGGCCCCCGTCGACGGACCGGAAGTAGCGCAGCCACAGCTCGTGCCGCCCGCCGGGGGCGACGATGAAGGGGTACTCGATGTGGTCCCCGATCGCGCCGGGGGTGAAGACGGCGCGAGCGCCGCCGCGCGCCGTGGCCTCCTCCACCACGGTCACCGTTCCGCCCGACCGCCGGGCCCGCACCGCCGGGCGGCCCAGGTCGTGCGTCCTCTCGGTCAGCTTCGGAACGGTGGCCAGGCTGTCCCGGCCCTGCGTCAGCCACTCCAGGTTGAACCGGGCGGCGGCCACGCGCCGCGGACTGCCGTCGAGGTCGCCGTCGCAGCCGTAGAGGAGAATGATCGTGCCGTCGGACAGGGACGCCAGGTCCGAGTAATATCCCCGGCCCGGGTTGACCGAGCGGCTGTACCTGAAGGAGTGGCCCTCGTCGTAGCTCACCGCGACGGTCATGTTCCAGCGCATCGGCGAGTCGGGCCGGCTGAACAGCACGCGGTTGACGTCCCGGCTGCCCGGTCCGCCGGTGTAGCGGATGAGGCCGGTGTCGACGCCGTTGAAGAGCGCGGGGCTGAAGTCCATCCTGGGCGGAGACCAGGTGACACCGCCGTCCTTGCTTACCGCGATGTCCCGTGGCCAGTCGTTGCCCGAACCGGGCCGGCTGTTCATCACCACCGTGCCGTCCGCCCGCTGCACCAGCCTGGCCTCGCCCACGACGGGGTAGCCGTCGCCCATCGGCACCTCGCCGCCGGACTGCCACGTGGCGCCGTGGTCGTCGCTGTAGACGGTGGAGGCGCCGTAGTGGCGATCGGCGGTCGGGACGCCGGTGATGATGGTGCGGTGGGACACGGTGAGGAGCAGCCGGCCCGAGTCGAGCTGGATGCCGTGACCGGGCCCCGGGCCGTGCATGGCCCAGTTGTACGGGAAGTGGTCGAAGAGCCCGGCCAGGCTGCGCCGCTCGCTCCAGGTGACGCCGCCGTCCTTGCTCGAGATGACGTACACCGTGCTGGAGTCGGCCGAGCAGCTGGTGTTCTCGGGTAACTGCACGCAGAGCCCGTGGAAGAGGAACACCTCGCCGGTCACCCGGTCCACCACGAAGGTGGGGTTGGACCACGACTCGCCGTCGACGGACGCCGCGACCGTCTGCGATGGGCTCCAGGTCTTCCCCCCGTCGGTGCTGCGGCGGACGAGCAGGTCGTGCGGTCCGGCGTCGCATACCTTGTGCCGGCCTTCCGTGCAGGCCAGGATCGTGTCGTCGGGCAGGACGGCCAGGCCGTACACGTGATAGCTGGCCAGCGGATCCACGGCGGAGTCCCACAAGGTGGCCTCCGCGAAGAACGGCTGGGCCGCGGTCGGCGCGGCCGCGGCGGGGGAGGGCAGGGCGGCCGCGGCGGCGCCCGCGGCGAGCCCGAGGGCGAAGGCCCGCCGGCTGATGGGCATGGTCATGCGACTCTCCTCGGCAGGAGCTTGGGGGGTGCTCAGGTCTATTGCGGGTCGAGTGGTCCTACGAGGTCATGCAGCCGGGCCAGCGCGGCGCGCAGCTCGGTGAGCTCGGTTTCGGTGAGGGGCAGGAACGGCGCCGCGGCGTGCGGCGGGCAGAGCCCGAGCAGGTGTAGCGCGGTCTTGATCACGACCACGCCACTGGCCGCGGGCCGGACTCCGAAGAGCGCGGCCAGCCGGTCGACGTCGTGCTGCAGTGCCGCCGCGGTGGCGTGGTCCCCGTTGCGGCCGGCCTTGAGCAGGTCGACGCAGAGGGCGGGCGCGAGCATGCCCACCCCCGGCACCAGCCCGGCGGCCCCCGCGCGCAGCCCGTCGGCGAGCTGCCGTTCGGCACCCTGGGCCACCTGGAAATCGGGGCGTTCCCCGGTCAGGGCGCAGAACTGGGCGAACAGGGCGGCGTCTCCCGAGCTGTCCTTCAACCCGAGGATCGCCGGCTCGTCGAGCAGGCGGCGCATCACGGACACGGGGACGGGGTTACCGGTGTAGCCGGGGCTGTTGTAGACGACCACGGGACGGCCGTGGCGGGCGACGTCGCGGAAGTGCGCGTGCAGCTCGCTCTCGGTGTGCCGGAAATAGGACGGCGCGAGCACGACCACGGCGTCCAGGTCGAGGCCGGCGAGGCGGTCCATGCGCCGCAAGGTCTCCCGGGTGCCCGTGCCGGCGGCGGCGACCATGATCCGGGCGGACGCCCCCGCCAGGTCACGCCACATGGCGGACACCTCCGTCGCGTACCCCCGGACGTCGTCGGCGGGCAGCAGCGGGCCCTCGCCGTTGGTGCCGGCCAGCATCAGCGTGGTGACGCCGGCGGCCGCGAGGTGGGCCAGCAGCGGCCGGACGGCCGGCGGGTCGGGCCGCCCGAAGCGGTCGAGCGTGGTGACGAGCGGGATGATCATCCCGGCGACCGGATGGTCGGTATCCATGGCACCTCCCTCGGCAAACGCTCCGGACGGTATCCGCGATCCGCACAGGACGCCAGATGCTAATGGGTATTAGTAATTCGCTCGGGTTTCCCGCGTTCTTTTTCGCCCAGGTCCATTGACGTCTCACAGAAGCGAGGGTCAAACTTTGCGTTCGTTGGGTCAGGCGCATTAGCAGGAGGCCCAGATGAGTCGTGGACCGGTGCGGCGGCCGACCCAGGCCGACATCGCGCGCCTCGCGGGGGTGAGCCAGGCCACCGTCTCGCTCGTGCTGAACGAGCGGGACTCCGACGTCCGGATCAGCCCGGCGACCCGGGAGCGGGTGCTGGCGGCGATACGCGAGTGGGGGTACGTCGCCAATGCCTCGGCGAGGTCTCTCGCCGGCGGCCAGAACAAGATCATCGGCGTGTTCACCTTCGAGCCGGTCTTCCCGACGACCAGCGTCGACTTCTACTTCCCGTTCCTGCTCGGCATGGAGCAGGCGGCGGCGGAGCTCGGATACGACCTCCTGCTGTTCACCAGCCTCGGTGGCGAGCGGCAGGTCTTCCGCGACGGGTCGACCCGGCTGTCGCTCGCGGACGGCGCGCTGCTGCTCGGGCGTGACCCGGACGTCGAAGAGATCCAGCGGCTGCGCGACACCGGCTTCTCCTTCGTCTACGTGGGACACCGGGAGGTGTCGGGAGCGCCGGTCTCCTATGTGGCGGCCGACTACGCCACGGCGACCCAGCAGCTCACCGAACGGCTCTTCGAGCTCGGGCACAGGCGCGTCGCGTACGCCCGGATCGGCGACGGCGACGCCCAGCCCAGCCGGGACCGGGAGAAGGGATTCCGGCGGGCGATGCCCGCCGGTGAAGCCAGGCGGCTCACCGGCCCGGTGTGGACGCTGGAATCCGCCGACGACGTGGCGGGCCTCCTGGCGGAGATCCGGCACGTCGGCATCACCGCCGTGGTGGCGGAGCAGGTCCTCCTGGCCGAGGAGCTCCTGGCGTGCGCGCAACGGCACGGGATGTCCGTCCCGGACGACCTGAGCATCGTCGTGCTGGGCGACTCCACCGGCGCGCGCCGCACCGACACGCCCTGGACCGGCCTGGTGGTCCCGCGGGAGCAGATGGGCCGGCAGGCCACCCACCTGCTGGTGCGACTGCTGGAGACACCCGAGCCGGAGGCCCCCAGAGAGAACGTCGAGTGCCCCCTCACGCCGGGCGCGACCGTGGCCCCACCAAGGAGACAGCAGTGACCGAACCAGGAAAGCCCACATGATCCGGGTCATCGCCAAACGACTGCTCGTGGGCGTGCTGGTGATGTGGGGCGCCGCCTCACTCATCTTCCTCATCGTCCGGGTCGCCCCGGGTGATCCGGCGACGATCCTGCTGGGCCCGGGCGCGAGCCGGGAGCAGGTGGACCAGCTCACCGGGAAGCTCGGGCTCGACCGGCCGGTGTTCAGCCAGTATCTCGGCTACCTCGGCGAGGTGGCCCGGTTACAGTTCGGCGACTCCTACCGGTTCGACCGGCCGGCGATGTCGGAGGTGTTCGAGCGCCTGCCCGCGACCGCCGACCTGATGCTCGCCTCCACCGTCATCGCCGTCTCCCTCGGCCTCGTGCTCGGACTGCTGGCCGGCGCGCGTCCGGGCGGGGCCGTCGATCGGCTGGTCACCGCCGGCACCATCGCCCTGCAGTCCTTCCCCACCTTCTGGGTGGGCATCATGCTGATCCTCGTCTTCGCGCTGGCCTTCCGCCTGCTGCCCAGCGCGGGGGCGGGCTCGCCCGCGCACCTGGTCCTGCCGGCGTTCACGCTGGCGCTGCCGTTCACCGCCATCGTGGCCCGCCTGACCAGGACCAGCGTCGCGGAGACGATGCGCGAGCCGTACATCCAGACGGCCCGGTCAAAAGGGCTCACCGAGCAGCAGGTGCTGCTCGGCCACGCGCTGCGCAACTCCCTCATCCCCGTGGTGACCATCGTCGGGCTGCACATGGGCGGCCTGATGGGCGGCGCGGTCGTGGTCGAGAACGTCTTCGCCTGGCCCGGGCTCGGTACGCTCGTGGTGGACGCGGTCTCCAACCGTGACTACGCGGTCGTGCAGGCGGCCACCTTTCTGATCGCGGGCATCGTGATGCTGTTCAACCTCGTCGCCGACCTGCTGTACTCCCAGCTCGACCCGCGCATCAAGCTGGACGGTGCGGCATGACCGCCGTCGCCATTGGCCGGCCTGTGGTGCGTGGCCGGTGGCTCGGCCGGATCCCGTACGCCGTGCTCGCCCTGTACCTCGTGGTCGCCGGGGTGGGGCCGCTGGTCATCGACTACAACCCCGTGCGCGTCTCTCTCGACGACCGGCTGCTCGGCCCGGGATCGCGGCTCGCGTCGGGCGGCGTCGCCTGGCTCGGCACCGACGCCCTCGGCCGTGACGTCCTCGCCCAGGTCGTCTACGGTGCCCGCACCTCGATGATCATCGGTGTCTCGACGGTCGTCGTCTGCTGCCTGATCGGCGTGAGCGTCGGCATCGTCGCCGGCTACTTCCGCGGCCGGCTGGACACGGTGCTCGCCCGCGGCATCGACATCCTGCTGGCCTTCCCGGCGATCCTGCTGACCATCGTGATCGCGGGCGCCTTCGAGCGCAGCGTCCTGGTGGTGGTGATCGCGCTCTCGGCGACGGCCTGGATCTCGTTCGCGCGGGTCACCCGCGGCGTCGCCCTGTCGATGCGGGAGCGGGCCTGGATCGACGCGGCCCGCGTGCTCGGCGTACGGCCGGCGTCCATCCTGGTGCGGCACATCCTGCCGCTCACGGTCGGCCCGGTGGTCGCCCTGGCGACGCTGGAGTTCGCTCTCGTCGTGCTGGCCGAGGCCGGGCTCAGCTTCCTCGGCATCGGCCTGCCCAACTCGGCGGTGTCCTGGGGCCAGACCATCGCCAACGGAAAGCAGTATCTCGAAACCGCCTGGTGGATCTCGGCTCTGCCCGGCGTCGCACTGTCGCTGCTGATCATCAACATCGGGATCCTCGGCGACCAGCTCACCGCCCGATACGGACGCGGACACCTCAGGTGAGGCGGCGACCGTCGTCCGGCCGGCACACATCCCCTTCCATCACGAGCACCCCCCGAAGAACCATCCCCGGAAGGCGGGAAGACGTCCATGACCAGACCTCTTGCCTCAGGTAGGCCGCGGCTCGCGGCACTGGCCCTCATATCCGCCGCGGCCCTCGTGCTCAGCGGCTGCAGCGCCGCCACCGGCGGCGGCACGGGCGGTGGCGCCGGTGGCGGCGAGATCACCGTCGCGGGCACCTACGCGATCGAGAGCCTCGACCCGGCCAGCCCCACGGGCGGCAGCGCCACCGGCACCCAGCTGGCATCCAAGGCGATCTTCAGCCGGCTGGTGCGGCCGCGCCCGGACGGCACCCTGGAGGGCGACCTCGCCACCGCATGGAAGCCCGACGGCTCGGCCTCGCAGTGGACGTTCACCCTGCGCCAGGGCGTGAAGTTCAGCGACGGCAAGCCCGTCACCGCCGACGACGTGGTCGCCTCGTTCAAGCGGATGATGGATCTCAAGAGCACGAACGCGGCCAACTTCACCGGCTACACGATGACCGCCTCCTCGCCCACGGAGGTGGTGCTGACGGCGCCGAAACCGGATGCGGCGGTCCCGTACAAGCTCGCGGTCTTCTACGTGCTGCCCGGCAGCCTGACCGGCGAGAATCCGGCGTTCTTCCAGAACCCGGTCGGATCGGGGCCGTTCAAGGTGGAGAAGTTCGACCCGTCCGGGACGCTCGTGCTGGTGCCGAACCCTGACCACCACGGTGGCGCGCCCCAGGTCAAGCGGGTGACCATTCGCAAGATGCCCGAGCTCGCGGCCCGGCTGACCGCGCTGCGGACCGGCGAGGTGGACCTCGCCTGGGGCATCCCCGACGACCAGCTCGCGGAGCTGCAACGCGACTCCGACCTCAAGGTCGAGACGGTGCCGAGCACCGCCGTGTTCACCATGTGGTTCAACTCCTCCGCGCCGGCGTTGAAGGACGCCAAGGTGCGGCGGGCGCTGTGGCAGGCGGTCGACTTCGCGACCATCATCAAGCGGCTCTATCCGCAGACGGGCACCTTGGCCGACGCCCCGGTCTCGCCCGTCACCCTCGGCTACGTCCCCCAGGAGCCGGTCCGCTACGACCCGGCCGCGGCGAAGGCCGCGCTGACCGACGCCGGTTTCGACTTCTCCACCAAACTGCGGCTGCAGTTCGCCAACGCCGAGTTCCGGCCGTTCAACCAGGCGATCGTCTCCGACCTGCAGAAGATCGGCGTCCAGGTGGACCTGCTGGAGAAGGAGCAGGCGGTGTTCACCAAGGACCTGCTCGCCCTGAACTGGGACGTCAACTTCCAGCAGCTCTCGAACCCCACCTTCGACGCGGCGAACACGCTCGGCCGGCTGTACCCCTGCGCGGCCAAGCGCAACGGCTACTGCAACCCCGAGCTCGACAAGCTGCTCGCCGCCGCCGGGGCGAGCTCGGACACCGAGGAGCGGGTCAAGCTGTACGGCGAAGCCAGCAAGATCATCTGGCGGGACGCGGTCGGCATGTTCCCGATGGCGGTCAAGTACGCCTATGCCTGGAACCACCGCGTCACCGGCGTCACACCGGACCCGAACGGGCTGCCGGACTTCGCCGGCGTGCGGGTCAGCAGCTCATGAGCCGGATGCGGACCCCGGTTGAGGCACCGGTCGAAGTGGACGGGCTGCTCGAGGTGGCCGGGCTGGTCGTCGACCTGCCCGGCGCCGGCGGCCTCGTCCGCGTCGTCGACCGGGTGACGTTCGACATCCCGCCGGCGACGACGGTCGGGCTCATCGGCGAGTCGGGCAGCGGCAAGACGATGACGGCGAACGCCGTCATCGGCCTGCTCCCGGAGGGCGCGGCGACCGGCGGAGAGCTGCGCTGGCGGGGCGAGGATCTCCTGAAGGCGAGCCCCGCCCGCCGGCGCCGGCTGCGTGGTCACGAGATCGCGATGATCTTTCAGGACCCGCTGGCCGCGCTCAACCCGACCCAGACGATCGCCCGCCAGGTGGGCGAGATACTCCGCCGCGCCGGCCGCCCCTGCGACGAGGTGCGCCGGCGGGTGCTCGAACTGCTCGAACGGGCGGGGATCCCCGAGCCGGCCAGAAGGATGCGCGGCTACCCGCACGAGTTCTCCGGCGGGATGCGGCAACGGGCCATGATCGCCCTCGCCCTGGCGGGCAGCCCGGCGCTGCTGCTCGCCGACGAACCCACCACAGCCCTGGACGTGACCGTCCAGGCGCGCATCCTGCGCCTGCTGCGCTCCATCCAGCAGGACGAGGGACTGGCGATGCTCCTCGTCAGCCACGACCTGCGGGTCGTGGCGCATGTCGCGCACCAGGTCGTCGTCATGTACGCCGGCCGGGTCGCCGAGCGCGGCCCCACCGCGGCGGTGCTGGCCGGCCCGGCCCACCCGTACACCCGCGCACTGGTCGACAGCGTGCCCGCGGTGCGGACCCGTACCGCGCTGGCCCACCCCTTGCCGGGCACACCGGCCACCCCGGCGAACCGCCCGCCGGGGTGCGCCTTCCACCCTCGGTGCCCGCTGGCACGCGAGCGGTGCCGCACCGAGGAGCCGGAGCCCAGACCCGTCGCGCCCGGCCGGTGGGCCGCGTGCCACTTCGCCGAGGAGCTGCTGCAGCGATGAGCGTCGATCTGCTCGAGGTGCGTGACCTGCGGGTCAGCTTCGGCCGGCGTACCCCGTGGTTCCGGTCGCGTTCCGCCCGCCGGTCCGGGGAGTTCGTCGCGGTGGACGGCGTGAGCCTCACGGTGGCCACTGACGAGATCGTGGGGGTGGTCGGGGAGTCGGGGTCGGGCAAGACCACGGTGGCCCGCGCGATCGTCGGCCTCGTCCGGCCCGACTCCGGCGCCGTCCTTCTCGATGGCGTGCCCCTTGGGCCGGTCGGGCGGCGCACCACGGCGCAGCAACGTGCCGCGCAGATGGTGTTCCAGGACCCGCGGTCGTCGCTCAGCCCGCGTATGACCGTCGCCGCGATCATCGACGAGGCGTGGCGCACCCATCCGAGCTCGGCCCCGCCCGGCGACCGCACCGCCGCGCTGCACCGCCTGCTCGACGACGTCGGGCTCGACGCGAGCGTCGCCGGGCAACGGGCGGACGAGCTGTCCGGCGGACAGTGCCAGCGGGTCAGCATCGCCCGCGCGCTCGCGGTCCGGCCCCGGCTGCTGGTGTGCGACGAGGCGGTGTCCGCCTTGGACGTGTCGGTCCAGGCGCAGATCCTGCGGCTGCTGCTTGACCTGCGCGAGCGCCACCATCTGGCGATGCTCTTCATCTCCCACGACCTCGGCGTGGTGCACCAGATCGCCGACCGGATCGCCGTCATGCGCGGCGGCGTGGTGGTGGAGGAGGGGCAGGCGACGGACGTGCTGGGGGCGCCCCGGCACGAGTACACCCGCAGCCTGCTCGATGCCGCCCTCGAACTGTCCGGCACGGATTCCCGCGAGTAGGGCGCCCGGGGTCAGCCCGTGGTGCTCTCCCTGATGATCAGCCGGTGCGGCACGATGATCTCGGCGGGCGCGGCGGCCGAGCCGTTGATCGTGTCCATCAACGTGTTCACCGCCCTGCGCGCGATCTCCCCCTTGTCCGGGGCGATCGTGGTCAGGCTGGGCGTGCTGTACTGGCCCTCCTCGATGTCGTCCACGCCGACCACGGCCACGTCGTCGGGGACGCGGCGGCCGGCCCTGGTCAGTGCCCTGATCGCGCCCAGGGCGAGCAGGTCGTTGTAGCAGAACACCGCGTCGGGCGGCTTGGGCAGGGCGAGCAGGTGCTCCATGGCCTCGGCGCCCAGCCGCCGGTGGAAGTGCGGGGTGGAGACGACGAGGTTCTCGTCGATGTCCAGCCCCGCGTGGGCGTGCGCCTGGCGGTAGCCGGCGGTGCGGAGCTGGGCGGTCTCGCCGGTCGCGTACGGCTGGTCGCCGATGGCGGCCACCCGGCGGCGGCCCAGGTCCAGCAGGTGGGCGGTGGCCTCCCGGGCGGCGGCGACGTTGTCGATGGCCACGTGGTGGAAGCTGCCGTTGTAGATGTGCTCGCCGAGCAGCACGATCGGGATCCGGTTGGCGCGCCCGCGCAGCTCCTCGGCGGAGATCGTCAGCGGGCTGAGCAGCAGCCCGTCGAACATCGTGGCCCGCGAGTCCCGCCCGAGCAGCTCGCGCTCCCGGTCGCCGTCGCCGTCGGTCTGGTCGACCATCACCACGTAGCCGCGGGCGCGGGCCGCCGTGATCACCTCACGGGCCAGCTCGGCGAAGTACGGCACGTCCAGCTCGGGCACCACCAGGGCGATCATCCCGGTTCGTCCCTGCTTGAGATTGCGCGCGATGAGATTGGGACGGTAGTCGAGCTCGTCCAGCACGGCCTGCACCCGGGCACGCAGCTCGTCTGACACCGGCGCGTAACCGTTGACCACGTTGGACACGGTGCGAATCGATACGTTCGCCCGTTTGGCGACGTCGCGAAGCGTTGGGCCGGCCATGCGTCTCCTATACTCCCGAAGGCTTCCGCGCGGCGGTCTCAGAAGTCGGCATGAGATCGCCTTGTCACAGTAGATCCTAAACCCGCTCTTGCATCGTTGCAGACAAGTATGCATTATGTCTGCATCGTTGCAGAGCCCTCATGTGAGCCCAGGCCGAGGAGTCAGAGAATGTCCACACCCCTCATAGACCGGCGCGGTTTCCTCAAGGGCGCCCTGGGCATCGCCGCCGCCGGTTCGCTGGCGGCGTGCGCGCCGGGCGGCCCGAGCGCGCAGCCGAGCAAGCTGGCCGCGCCCGCCGCGTCGGCGTCGTCGGTCAAGGGCGAGATCACCGTCTGGAACCGGTCGGGCGACCTGTTCAAGGTGTTCGACGCGGCCATCGGCAAGTTCCGCGAGGCGTACCCCGACGTCAAGGTGGACCACCAGGCCGTGGACATCGACGCGAAGCTGGCCAACACCCTCATCAGCGGCACCGACGTGCCCGACGGCAGCTTCTGGGACGACGCCAAGATCGGCGGGCAGGCCGAGCACCTGTACGACCTGACCGACCTCATCGCGCCGTACCGGGACCGGACCTCGCCGTACAAGCTGTCCGTGAACACCGTGGACGGCAAGATCTACGGCGTCCCGTGGGACCTGGACCCCGGCCTGCTCTGGTACCGCGAGGACGTGCTGGAGAGCGCCGGAGTGGATCCGGCGGGCCTGGCCACGTACGACGACCTGCTCGCTGCAGCCAGGACGGTCAAGGAGAAGGACCCCAGGACCAGGCCCATCCACCTGGAGAAGACCCCGTTCCTCAGCCAGCTCTGGCTGGAGATGCTGGCCAACCAGCAGGGCACCAGCCTCACCGACGCCCAGGGCAAGCTGCGGCTGGACTCCGCCGAATACCGGCGGATCTTCGGCTGGATCGACAGCGCGGTCAAGGACGGCCTGGTCACCCACGCCCCCTACCTGGAGCCCGCCGACGTCAACACGCTCGACAGCGGGCAGCAGGTGTTCGTGCCGTGGGCGATCTGGTGGTCGTTCGCGCCGCAGCAGCTGCTCAAGGCCACCAAGGGCAAGTGGCGGGCCGCGCCGCTGCCGGCCTGGACGCCGGGCGGCGCGCGCAGCGGCGCCATGGGCGGCAGCAGCTTCGTCATCCCCGCCAAGGCCAAGAACCCGGAGCTGGCCTGGCTGCTGTACGAGTTCCTGTGCTTCAAGGAGCCCGGCTACACCGCCGTGTACGGCCCCAACGCCGTCTACCCGGGCGGCCTGTCCACCTCGATCCCCAGCTTCACCCCCGCGCTCGACCCGGCCAAGCCGCTGTTCAAGCCCATCGAGGCACTCGGCGGCCAGGACCTGTGGAAGGTCGCCGTCGAGGCCGCGGGCACCATCCCGGCCGCCGCGCCCATCCCCTGGTGGTGGGCACAGTCGGTGGACTACCTCGGCAACAACGTGCAGCGCCTGATCGAGGGCAAGATGTCGCCCGACCAGGTGATCACGGAGTCGGCCGAGAAGATCCAGCGCAACCTGATCGACCGCTCATGAGGTCCACGCGGCTGTCGCCGTACCTGTTCATCGCCCCGTTCTTCATCGTCTTCGCCGCGTTCGGGATCTACCCGCTGATCTACGCGCTCCAGCTCAGCTTCATGCGCTGGCGGGGCGCGGGCGCGGCCCACTGGGTCGGCGCGGACAACTACCTCTACCTGCTGACCAGCCCGGACTTCTGGGCCTCGCTCGGCAACAGCGCCGTCATGTGGCTGCTGATCGTGCCGGTCCAGGTCGTGGCCGGGCTGGGTGGCGCGGTGCTGCTGGCCAACGCCAGGCTGCGGCTGCGCGGGCTGTTCCGGGTGGCGTTCATCGCGCCGTTCGTCACCCCGCTGGTCGCCATGGCGCAGGTCTGGATCGTGGTGTTCGACCAGGACTACGGCCTGGTCAACCACCTGCTCAACCTCGTGGGCCTGCCCGACGTGGGCTGGCTGACGTCCACGGCGTGGTCCAAGCCGACGCTGGCGCTGCTGTTCCTGTGGAAGACCACCGGGTTCGCGATCATCATCCTGCTCGCCGGGCTCCAGGCCGTCCCCGGAGGCGTGTACGAGGCCGCCGCCCTGGACGGCGCCTCCCGGTGGCGCCAGTTCTGGTCGATCACCGTCCCCCTGGTGCGGCGGAGCATGGCGTTCCTGGTGGTCGTGCAGACCCTGGCCGTCTTCCAGATGTTCGCCGAGCCGTTCGTGGTCACCGAGGGCGGCCCGTACGGCTCCACCACCACCGCGGGCCTGTACCTGTACGACCACATCACCGCCTCCGACCTGGGCACCGGCGCCGCGAACTCGTTCCTGCTGGTCCTGCTGGTCTTCGGCCTGTCGCTGGTGTCGGTCAGGCTGCTGCGGCCGAAAGACGAGGTGTCATGAACCAGACCCGCCCCGGGCCCCTGCAGTACGCGGTCCTGGCGCTGCTCGCGATCGTGTTCGTGTATCCGATCTGGTGGGCGGTCAGCTCCTCGCTCAAGCCGGCGGCCGACATCATCGCCGACCCCCTGTCGATCGGCGCGCTGACGCTCGACAACTACCGGGCCATGTTCGCCGACGTGCCGATCGGCACCGGGTTCGCGAACACGGCGCTGGTGCTGGTGGTCAGGGGCGCCATGACGATGTTCTTCTGCCCGCTGGCCGGATACGCCTTCGCCAAGTACGACTTCCCCGGCAAGAACCTGCTGTTCGGCGTCGTGCTGCTGACGCTGATGCTGCCGACGCTGGTGCTGATCATCCCGCTGCTGCTGGAGATGAGCGCGCTCGGCTGGGTGAACACGTACCAGGCGCTCATCCTGCCGGGCAGCATTGACGCGTTCAGCATCTTCTGGATGCGCCAGACCATCGCCGCCATCCCGGACGAGCTCATCGACGCGGGCCGGGTGGACGGCGCGGGGGAGTTCGGCATCTTCGCCAAGGTCGTGCTGCCCGTGATCCGTCCCGGGCTGGCCGCGCTCGCGGTCCTGACCACCATGAACGTCTACAACGACTTCGTCTGGCCGGTCGTCGCCGTCAACGACACCTCGCACCAGACCCTCCAGGTGGTCCTGTCCACCCTCGCGCAGAACGTCACCGGCAACCGGATCGGCGCCGACTTCGCCACCGTGTGGGGCGAGCTGCTCGCCGCCGGCAGCATCGCCATGCTGCCGCTGCTGGTGATCTTCGTACTGCTGCAGCGCCACTTCATCAACGGCATCCTCGCGGGCAGCGTCAAGGGCTGACCCTCACCTTTATGGAAGAGAGCATCATGGAATACCCCCGCCCCCACTTCGACCGGTCGCACTCCTGGTCGAGCCTGAACGGCGAGTGGGACTTCCGGGCCGACACCGAGCCCGGCTGGAACCGGACCATCACCGTGCCCTTCGCCTGGGAGACCCCCGCGTCGGGCATCGAGGCCCACTGGCTGCCCGTGGCCTGGTACCGCCGCCTGGTCACCGTCCCCGCCGGGTGGGCGGGTCAGCGGGTCGTGCTGCACTTCGGGGCCGTGCACCACGAGGCCACGGTCTGGGTCAACGACGTCGAGGTGGTCAAGCACCGGGGCGGCTACACGCCGTTCGAGGCCGACATCACCGACGCCCTGCGCGGCGAGGGCCCGCAGGAGGTCGTGGTACGGGTCTGCGCGCCGCTGGACAAGCGGGAGCTCGCGCACGGCAAGCAACGCAGCATCCCGCGCGACGACTACGACGGCGTCTGCTTCACCCCGTCGTCCGGGATCTGGCAGAGCGTCTGGCTGGAGGCCCGGCCCGCCACGTACGTGGCCGGGCTGAAGCTGCGCCCCTCGGCAGGGCTGGACGCCATCGAGGTGGAGGCCCGGGTGGCGGGGCCGTCGGAGTCGGTGCTGCACCTGACCCTGCGCGGGACGGACACGACGGTGGAGGTCCCGGCCGTGGAGGGCGTGGCACGGGCGGTGCTCCCCGTCGCCGGGCCCCGGCTCTGGTCCCCGGACGACCCGCACCTCTACCACGTGGACGCCCGCCTGACCTCGGCCGACGGCACCGACGAGGTCGCCGCCTACACCGGGCTGCGCCGCGTCGAGGTGATCGGCGAGGACCTGTATCTCAACGGCCGCCGCCTGTTCGTGCGCGGCGTGCTCGACCAGGGCTACTGGCCCCGGACCGGCATCACCGCCCCCGACGACGCCGCGCTCCGCCGCGACATCGAGCTGGCCGCCGCGGCGGGCTACAACCTGGTACGCAAGCACCTCAAGCTGGAGGATCCCCGCTTCGTCCACCACGCCGACGTGCTCGGCATGCTGGTGTGGGCCGAGCCCGCCTCGACCGGCCGCTTCTCGGCGGAGTCGGTGACCGCGTTCGAGGAGCAGATCGCGCCGATGGTGGAGCGCGACGGCGACTCGCCCGCGATCGTCATCTGGGGCCTGTACAACGAGGAATGGGGCCTGGACTGGGACATCCCGGGCGACCCGGCCAAGCAGCAGGCGACGGCGCGGGCGTACGAGCTGCTCAAGGCCCTCGACCCGAGCAGGCCGGCCGTGGACAACTCCGGGTGGACCCACGTGAAGACGGACCTGCTCGACTGGCACTACTACGACGAGTCCGCCGCCTCCTGGGGCAGGACGGTGGCCGCGCTGATGGACGGCGAGCAGGACGACTTCCCCGTCCGGCTCGGCCCCGACTACGTCGTGCGCAAGAAGCTGGCCGGATCCCCGTCGCAGCCGCTGCGCGGGCTGCCCAACCTCAACAGCGAGTACGGTGGCGGCTTCACCTGCGTCGAGCGGGCCTGGCACCTGCGCTGGCAGACCCAGGAGCTGCGCCGCCACGACCGCCTGGCCGGCTATGTCTACACCGAGATGTACGACATCGAGCACGAGTCCGCGGGCCTGCTGGACTTCGAACGCCGCGCCAAGGACCTGGCCGGCGTGAACCCCGCCGACGTGAACGCCACCACCACGCTCGTGCTGGACGTCGTCCCCGTGGCGCCCGGCCGCGACCTGCTGAGCGAGTCGCGCGAGGTCACCGTGCCCGTCCGCGTCTCGCACCACGGCAGCGAGCCGGTCAACGGCCACCTGCACACCGCCTGGACCCCGGTCTTCGGCCCCGCCCCTGACGCCTTCGGCGCGGCGGGCCCCTGGATCGAGGCCAAGCCGTTCCTGCTCAGCGGCCCCGCCGAGGTCGGCGCCGCGCTGCCGGCCGGCTGGACGAGCGGCCGGCTGCACATCGCCCTGGTCAGCGACGGCGAGATCGTCGCCCGCTCGGCCGTGGACGTGGACACCCATACCGCCCCGGTCATCGGGGACGACCCGGCCGCCTGACCGGACCTCACGACCCGGCCAGCTCGAGGACCCGTCGTACGGCGGCGTCCGCGCGGGCGGGATCGGGTGACTCGGAGAGGAAGACGAGGGCGAGCATGACCGCCGCGTCGAGCCGGCACAGCAGCGCCAGCGGCCCGGCGTCGGGCGGCGGTCGACCAGTCGAGGAGGGCGCGTACCCCGCCCTTGTGGCAGCGGACGTTGGCCCGGCGGACGTCCAGGTGGAGCAGGGCGGCACGGCCGAGCGGCGCGGCGATCGGGAGCAGCCGTCCGGGGGAGGGCGGCGGCGGCCAGTCGTCCCTGAGGCGGGCGATCTCCCGCCAGCGGCGCAGGATCCTGCCGACCACGAGCCGGGGCGGCGGCAGGTGTCCGGCGGCGACGGGTCTCGGTCCGGGGAGCGGGAGCGCGTGGAGGCGCGCCAGGAGCTCGCCGAGGCGGAAGCAGTCGAGCTCCGATCCGTCGTCCTCCACGTAGCGGCTGATCAGGATGTCCGGCTCGTCCGGGGTCTCGGCGAGGACGAGGGCGACGGGCTCGGGTACGGGCAGCCCGTGGTCGCTCAGCAGGCGGGCGAGCCGGTACTCCTGGCGCAGCAGGGCGCGGGTGTCGACCCGGGGGTCGTTGGCGTTGGAGTCGAAGCGACGCTCGCCGACGCGGACGGCGACCGGAGCCCCGCCGTCGCCCGGCCGGCCGCGGAAGACGGAGAACTCCAGGCCCCGCCCCAGCGGTTCGAGGCCCGTGATCCCGAGGCCGGCCAGGCGCTCGTCCAGGCCGGGCCTGCTGCTCGCCATGGGGCCGGACTCAGCCGTCCTCCTCCTCCAGCCAGAACCCGGACCGCTCCAGCCACCGTTCGAGCAGCGCCGAATCCCCGGCGACCTCGACCCTCGGCGCGGGACGCCGGTAGACGAACAGGAGCAGCTCGCTCACCGGCCCGCGAACCGTCACGGAGGCGTCCCCCTGCCCGCGCCTCCAGACGGGCGCGTCCCCGCCGAGGTCGACCAGCCACTCGCCGTTGAAGCTCAGCGCCCGCCCCGGGCCGAGCAGCCCGTGCCCCTCGTACGCCTCCGGCACGCAGCTGAACCCCAGCCACTCCTCCAGCCCCTCGACGGCGACCTCGTCGTCAAGCTCGAAGCCGGCCTCCAGGGCGAGCGCGGCATCGGCCCGGTGCAGCACGGTCTCGAACAGCGCCCGCCGCGCCCAGAACGCCGGAGTGTCCAGCCCCTGCGGCGTCCACACGGGCCCCTCGGCCCCGCGCAACACCTCCACCAGCTGCTCCGCGCCCTCACCGAGCCAGGGATCGAGCTCGCCCGCCACCTCGTCCGTGTACGCGTCGAGGTCGTTGATCCGCTCGTCGGAGACCGGCTCCACGGACCGCGACGCCACGACCGTCCCCATCCAGCGATGGACCTCGCCGACGTGCCGCAGCAACTGACCCATCGACCATCCAGGACAGGTGGGCACGGGCGTCTTCATGTCCGCGTTCTTGATCAGCGATCGCAGCAGCTCGGTTTGCCCGGCGATCTCGGCCCGCATCCGGTCGTAGCTCAACTGGGACATGCCCGCCACCCTAGGGGCGATCAGCCGGCCTCAGCAATCGCTTTCCGGCGGGGTCACGACGAGGTGTCGGATCAGAAGCCGAGACCGAGCAGCACCGTGTGGGCGTCCTCCGGGCTGTGCACGTGCTTGCCCAGCTTCGCCGGGGAGGACACCTTCTCCGTCTTGAGAACGTCGACGAGGTGCCGCGCCAGCCGGTCGCCGTCCACCTCGCCGGGGCCGCCCGCGTCGAGCGTCCACGAGCGCACGGTCCGCTCGACCCGCTGCGACCAGCCCTGTTCCTCGCCCGGCGAGAAGTGCCTGAACCAGCCCTCGACGGTGAGCCGCTCGGCGGAGCGGATGGCGAGGACGGAGCGGTTGCCCGCGAAAAGAGTGACGCGCACGTTCCTGCCGATCGCGCTCGTCTCGGCGGGCAGCGTGCGCAGGAACGCCCCCAGCCGGGGCGGCAGCGCCGCCCACCGGGGCACCCGCCATCCGCCCGGCGTGCTGAGCCCCTCATTGGCAGGGGTCAGATATTCGATGACGAATCCACCCGGCAATTGCGCCGGCTCGCTCCACTCGAAGGTGGCCCGCCGCCACTCCTCATAGGGCTCCGTCGGCTGCAGGGAGAGCTCCGCGCCGGTCGCGGTCGCACGTAACTCCAGCGATTCGGCGCCGGGTCGCCGCCAGCGCAGGAAAGGGGCTCCCCAGTCCGGCGACGGCTCGTACCAGGGGCCGGTCGGGCCGTGGCTGCCGACGCTGTCGGCCGGGCCGATCGCGGCCTCCACCGCCTCGGCGTGCCGCCGGAAGGCGGCGGACGGTTCGCCCTCCAGGGAGAGGGGGACGGTCAGGCCGCGATGTGCCCGGTCGCCCGCGTACCGCCGCTCGTGCTCCTCCACCGTGACCAGCCGGCCGCGCCCCTCGGCCGCCGGCCGCAGCGCCGCACCGGACCAGTCGCCGGGATCCACCTCGCGCCACAGCCATTCCGCGATGCCGGCGGTGTCGTCCTTCGTCATGGGCGTGATCTTAGGCCGTCCCCGGTCCTCTCGGGGTGGCGCTGCCGTACGGGTGTGGCCAGCGCGATCAGGGCCAGCAGCAGGCAGGACGCCCCCGCGACGACGAACACCGTCGTCGCGCCGTAGTGCGCGGCACCCCAGCCGAGGGCGGCCGCGCCCACCGGCCCGAGCGAGAAGTGGATGGTCCAGAACGCCGACGTCACCCGGCCCAGCAGGTGAGCGGGTGTCACCTGCTGCCGCAGCGACATGGAGTTGATGCCGGCCAGGCTCACGCATGCCAGGTAGAGGGCCATGATCGCGGCCACGCCCCACACGGAGCCGGCGAGGCCCAGGCTGAGGATGGCGAGCCCCGACACGATCTGCGCCCCGATCCACAACGGCCCGAACCCGAGCATTCGCCGCATCCGGGCGACCAGCGCCGAACCGGCCATCGTGCCGACCGCCCCGACCCCCAGCACGACGCCCACCACGGAGTCCGGCTGGCCGAGGTCGTGCTTGAGCCGGTAGATGACGATGTCCGTCAGCCCGAGCGTCATGAAGATGAAGAACGACAGCAGGATGGTCAGGGTGCGCAGCACCGGGTGCCGGAGCAGGAACTCCGCCCCGGCCAGCAGCTCCCGCCACGGCCGCCGGCCGGGCGCGGGCTCCACCGGCTCGACGGCCTCGACGGTGTACCGGGAGGCGCGGGTCAGCAGGACGCCGAGCGCGGACAGTCCGAAGCTGGCGGCGTTGATGGCGATCGCGGCGGTCGGGCCCAGGTGGCCGCTCACCACCCCGGCCAGGGTGGGGCCGAGGATGCCCGCCGCGGCGGCCGTGGCGTACAGCATGCTGTTGGCCTCGGTGACCAGCTTCTCGCCGGCCAGGCCGCGGACCGCCGCCACGTACGTGACCTGGAAGACCATGCCCACGGCGGCGGCCATCGGCAGCACCGCGTACAGGAGCCAGACGTGCTGGCCGGACATCCAGGCCACCGGGATGGCCACGTACAGCACGAGCCGGATGACGTCGCAGGCGATGAGCAGCCGGCGCCGGTCGAACCGGTCGGCGAGCACCCCCGCGAACACCCCGGCCGCCACCGACGCCGCCCCCGACACGCCGGTGAGCAGCCCCATCTGGGCGACGGAGCCGGTGACGTCGAGGATGAGGAGGGGCACCGCGATGAGCGCGAACGAGTCGCCCGCCACGGACAGCGTCTGGGCACACCAGAAGATCAGGAAGTCACGGTCTCGCCACAGCGACCGGCTCGCCGGCCGCGCGTCAGCGCGCATCGCCCACGGGGCCTGCCTGGGAGGATCGGTACGCGGGGAGCCGGGTGGAAATCACGCGCGTCACCCTATCCCTCCCGGTCGGCGCCACGCCGCTCAATTTCCGGCCCCGCGGAGGCGCTCTTCCACGAGGTGGGTGACGCCCGCGAAGCGGGTCAGCTCGTCCGCGGGGACCCGGCCCGCCCAGACGGCCGTCGTGGCCAGCCGGAAGATGAGCGCGCGTGCCAGCAGGTGAAGCCCTTCGCGGCCGGGCAGGACGGCCTCGATGAGCTCCGGTTCCGCCCGGTGGTAGAGCAGCCCGTCCGCGACCACGACGGCCTCGGCGTACGCGACCGGCCGCCAGTACGGCGAGAAGTCGATCACGACGGGTGGCCGTCCGGGATGGAACAGCACGTTCCCGGTCAGATCGCCGTGAATGAGCTGGCTGGGAGCCGCCACGGGACCCGCGAGCTCACCCAGCCTGGACAGCAGCTCATCGGCGTCGGTCGGCCGCGGCCGAGCCGCCTCGTCCCAGGCGACGCGATCAGCGACCGCCCAGGGATCGTCGCGCCGGTCGAGCAGGGCCGGGCGCGGGAGGTGCCGCAGCTCCCGATGGAACGCCCTGCCGGCCGCGATCAGCGACCCCCACTTCCCGGCCGGCCCCTCCCGGCCCTCCAGGAACTCCGAAGCCGTCCATCCCTCGACCACGTAGGCCCCGTCGCGGGAGCGGAGCGGGCGGGGCACCCGGAATCCGGCCGCGTCGGGCAGACCCGCGAACACCCGCGCGGACCATTCGGCCTCTTCCGCGCCGTCCACGGGCTTCACGACCGCGTCCCCGGCCCGGAAGCTCCGTCCCCGGCCACCGGCCAGCGGGCTCACGGGCGCGGTCAGCCCTAAGGCCGCCAGCACGCCGGGCGGCGGCTCCGTCACCGTTCCCAAGGTCATGGCGGCCATCGTGCCGGATCGCCGGCCCGCCGAGCACCCCGATTTCCGGCTGACGGCACCATGGTCGTCATGACCGAGGAACCCCTCACCGGTGGGAACAACGCCCTGGAAGTCGTACGGATCGGCGACACGGTCCGCCGCGCCCGCGACGCCGGCGCCGCGTTCGCCGCCCGGGTGCTGGCTCACCTGGAATCCGCCGGCTATCCCCACGCGCCCCGCCACCTCGGCATCGACGAGCAGGGCCGGGACATCCTGAGCTTCATCCCCGGCACCACCACCGACCATCCCGCGCAGCGGGCGCCCGGCGCGTACGCGGCCGGCGGGCGGATGCTGCGCGAGCTGCGCGACGGCTACGGCCGACCGCGCTTTCGTCCGGCGGCACCGGACGCTCCTGTTGTCCGCGCTGCGGTGAGGGGCGCCGCGAAAGCCGCTGCGGCACCGGGGACACGCTGCGGTGAGGGGCGCCGCGAAGGTCGCGGCGCCCCTGGCGATCAGTTGCCGCGCAGCACCGTCGTGGCCTTGTTGCCGGCGTAGTCCTCCAGCACCGCGACCACCTTGCTACCGGCGCTGGACATGGTCACCGTCTCGGCGGCCCGGGTGGTGCGGCCGCGGATGATGTACGGCTTGGCGCCCGACCCGTACGTCGTCGCGAACGACTTCGCCTGGCCGTCCTCAAGGATGGTCAGGGTGTGCCAGTCCGGAAGCGTCGGCCGGGAGAACGTGAACGTGTTCCCGCTGATCTTCACCGCCGACGCCGGGTAGGGCGCGATCTCGGTGTCGGCGAACTTCCCGCGCACCGCGGTGGCCGTGCCCGGTCCCGCCCGCAGGGTGAGCAGGTAGCCGTCGCCGTTGACGGGCACCCCGCTCAGCGTCGTGCCCGTGCTGGTCGCGGGCAGCTCGACCTCCTTGCTGTACGGGCGGGAGGTGTCGAGGCTCTGGACCTTCAGCGTGACGGGCCGTCCGTTCGCCGGGGGAGTCCAGGAGGCGGTCAGCGTGCCGTCCGGCTTCGCCGACGCCTTCACCTTGCCCGGCGCCGTGGCCAGGTCGAACGAGGTGGTCGCGGCCGGGCTCTCGGACCCGTCCGGGCCGACCGCCACCAGCCTGATCGTCCCCGACGTGGCCGTGAAGCGCTTGACGTAGTAGACGTCGTCGTAGATCCCGCCGAGGTAGGTGTCGTCGAGGTAGACGTCGTAGCGGCGCACCTTGTCGTACCCGGCGCGCTTCCAGGACAGGAACAGCTCGCCGGTCTCGGGCAGCAGCTGGGTGATGCGCAGGTCCTGCGGCGCCGCGGGCGTGCGATCCTTGCCGTCGCGCAGGGCCAGCGCGCCGAGGTTGACCTGGTACCCCTGGATGGGGCCGGCGCCGGCGGCGACGACCAGGCCGAGCGCGGCGACGCGCTGACCGGCGTACGCCGACAGGTCCACCGAGCGCGTGGTCCAGCCCGTGGTGCGCTGACCCGAGCCGGTCAGCGGCAGCTGGACCACCTTGCCGGGGTCGGAGGCGAGCACGAGGCCGAGCCGCAGCTCGGAGTCGTCGCTGGCCGAGGGCTTGTTGTAGGTCAGGTCGAGGGTCGAGCCCTTGGCGAGCTGCAGGTCCGTCTTGTAGAGCCGTACCGTGTTGTCGCTGCCGAGGGTGCCGCTGAGCACGAGCGAGCTGCCGCCGTTGTAGGCGCCGATCTTCTGGTACGAGAACCGGCTCGCCGGCGTGTACGCGGGACCGTAGTCGAAGTCGGCGCTGAGCGGCGTCCCGGCCGCGTCGATCCACCACTGCCAGGTCACCGGGATGTCCTGGAGGTTGATGTTGCCCCACTCCTTCGGGCTGGACAGCCGGCCCTTGGTCCAGGTGGACAGGCCGTGGCCGGTGTTGAAGGAGGTGGCGAACGTGGTGCCGCCGATGACGGAGCGCTCGGCGACGTACTTGGAGATACCCTTCCAGGTGCCCTCGGGGGTGGTGGAGCCGGCCGAGGAGCCGGTCCACCAGCGGCGCTCCCGGTCGAAGACGTCGCGCTGCGCGGCGTCGTCGGTCTTGTTCGCGTAGTCGGAGGAGACGAAGTCGGCGCCGAGGGTGGCGATGGCGTTCATCGGCGCGCCGGCGGCGTCGAGGTTGTCCTCCAGGTTGTACGGCTGGTTGAACTGGTACTGCCCCGCCTCGACCCCGGCGAAGACGCTCTTGCGGGAGTCCAGGCCGAGACCGGCGGCATAGCTCTTGGAGTTGGTGAGCTTGGTCCGGTTCCACCAGTAGTTGAGGAAGATGGAGTCGGACACGTCGCCGAGCCGCGGGTCGCGCACGAACGGGCCGTTGACCGCGTTGAACTCGTTCTGGTACGAGATGGCGCCGGTGGAGTTGTCGATGGAGTCGTACCACTGCACGTAGATGCCGCCGTCGCGCAGCTGCTTCAGGAATTGCTTGTACGCCGGGATGTCGGCCGGGGCGACCCGCGACTCCTGGTTGATGAAGTAGCCGTCGAAGCCGTAGAACTTGGCGACCTGGATGAGCTTGGCGGCCACGGGGAAGCCGCCGGCGGCGTCGCGGACCAGCAGCTCGGAGTATGCCTGGTCGCCGCGGTCGTTGTCGGAGAAGAAGATGCAGCCCAGCGAGCGCACCCCGTTGGCGTGGGCGGCGTTGGTGTATCCCGGGTTGGGCAGGTTGAGCATCCCGAACTCGAACCACTTCTCCCGCCAGTCGGCGGTCGGGTCGTAGTAGTTCACCGGGACTCCCTGGGTGGGCATGCCGTGCCAGGAGCCGTAGAAGTCGGCGTACTGCCAGTAGTTGAAGAGGTACTGGCTGAACTCGTTGGTGTAGGGGTGGCTCTCGAAGAAGGCGTTGCCGTAGTCGCCGGCCAGGGTCAGCAGCTGGGTGCCGGCGGGCAGCGCAGGGTTGCGCTGCGTGGCGGCGTTGGCGGCGTTGCGCTGCTGGAGCGGCACCTTGGCGCGCAGTAACTCGGCGCCGGTGTCGTCGGCGGGGTTCCAGCGCAGCAGGTCGGTGACGGAGTAGCCGTGCTGGTAGGGCTGGTTCGCGCCGACCGCGCTCTCGCCGGTCCACGGCAGCGTGTCGCTGGCCGCGGCGCCGGTGGCGGTCAGCGCGACGGCGAGCATCGCGGCCAGGACGGCGGTGCCGGCGCGTGTCACCGCCCTACTTCGGGTGCGATGTGATCGGGCCATCACGACTCCTCACTGTCGGGAAGGGGGTCGGCCGGTCCGGGGGAGTGGACGGCCGGGCGGATGGTTTCGTGCAGGTCCGCGACGTACAGGTCGGTACGGGCCCGGTCCGCCGCGTCCTCGGCGAAGCAGCGCGCGGCGGGCAGGTCCCAGACGACGGCGGTACGGGCGCCCGCCGGGACGGTGACCCGGCGGAAGGCGAGCAGCTCGCGCAGGCGCGGCAGCACCCGGCCTCCGGTACGGCGTCCGAACAGCGGCACGACGACCTCGGCCGGGGCGCCGCCGGGATTGGCGACCTCGACGCTCACCCGCACCGTGTCGGCGGCGGCCTCGGCGGTGAGGCGGTCGAAGTGGACGGGCCGATAGCGCAGGCCGTGGCCGAAGGGGAAGAGCACCGGGTCGGGCGCGTCCTGGTAGACGTCCCCGGCGGGGTGCCGGTCGTTGTGGCGGACCGGCACGGCGCCCGGATGGGCGGGCGCCGTGAACGGCAGGCGGCCGACCGGCTCGTAGCCACCGAACAGCGCGTCGATGATCGCGTGGCTGCCGTGCGGGCCGGGGTAGCCCGCCCACAGCAGCGCGTCGGTGTGCGCCAGGACGCCGGTGAGCACATGCGGCCGGCCGGCGATGACGACGGCCACCACGGGGCAGCCTGCCTGCGCGCGGACGGCGGTGACCAGGTCGTCCTGATCGCCGGGCAGGGCGAGGCCGGCCAGGTCGACGCCTTCCCCGGCGGTCGCCGTGGCCGCCTGGCCGGCGATCGCCCCGTTGGCGGCGAACTCCTCGGCGTACGTGCGGTGGCTCGTCCCGCCGAGCGCCAGGATCACCAGTTCGGCGCCGCTCAGGTCGGCCGCCGTGGGGATGCCCGGCGGGCACACCACCTCGGCGTCCGGCAGGGCCTGCCGCAGGGCGAGGTCCAGGCCGGCGGCCGACCCCTGGGGCAGGGGCGGCACGTAGTCGCCCAGCAGGGCGGTGACGTCGCGGGCGTTCGGGCCGGCGAGGACGACCTTGGTCAGCGACCGCGGTTCGAGGGGCAGGACGGTGTTGTGGAGGAGGACCAGCGACTGCCGGGCCAGGCGACGGGACAGGCCGTCGGCGGTCCGACCGGCCAGCGCGAGCGACTCGCGTTGGGCACGCGGGACGGCCTCACCCGCGCTGTCCGGGAGCAGGCCGGCGCGGTGCTTGAGGGTGAGCACCCGGCGGCAGGCGGCGTCGACCAGCTCGGCCACCCGCGGGTCCGCCGTGGCCGCCTCCTCCAGCAGGGCGAAGGACTCGTCCCAGAGCGACAGGTCCACCCCGGCCTCCAGCGCGGCCACGGCGGCGCCCGCCGTGTCACCCGTCATCGCGGTCAGCCGGTCCACGGCCAGCCCGTCGGCCATGACGATCCCGTCGAATCCGCATTCGTCCCGCAGGAAGCCGGTCAGGAGGTCGCGGTTGGCGCAGCACGGCACCCCGTCGATGTCGTTGTAGGCCGCCATGAACCCCAGCGCCCCGGCCTCCACCGCGGCCCGGGCGGCCGCGAGATGCAGCTCGCGCAGGTCGCGCGGGCCGATGACGGCGGACTGCCCGTTGCGCCCGCCGACCGCCTCGCCCTGGGCGGCCAGGTGCTTGAGCACGATCGCGACCCCGCCGCGGCCCACCGCGCCGCGATCGGCGCCCTGCATGCCGATCACCAGCGCCCTGGTGAGCTCGGCGGCCAGCAGCGGATCCTCCCCGAAGCACTCCTCCGCCCGGCCCCAGCGAGGGTCCCGCAGCAGGTCGAGCGCGGACACCAGGGCCAGGTGCACGCCGCTCGCGGCGAGTTCGGCGGCGACGGCGGCCGCGGCCTCGGTCAGCAGGTCCGGATCCCATCCAGCGGCCACCGCGAGGTTGGTGGGCATCAGCGTCCCGCCGAGCGCCTGGTGCCCGTGCGGGGCCTCCTCCGACAGCAGCACCCCGATGCGGTGGCCGCCGGCCCGCGCCACCTCGTCCTGGACGAGGGCGGCGACCTCGGCGCGTTCCTCCGGCCGGATCCCGTCGGCCCAGGTGCGGCCCGACCAGGCGTCGGCGCGGAAGACCCCGTACAGCGCGCCGAGCCCGCCCCACCGGTCGAGCTCGGCGCGGGCGAGCCCGGTGAGCCGGAATCCGCCCCGAGGGGCCCGCTGCACGGCCTGCCAGCCGTAGAGGCGCTGGTTGAGCTGGCCGACCTTCTCGCGCAGGGACAGCTTGGCGAGCAGCCGCTCGACCGGCTCAGCGGTCGGCATGGGCGGCCATCCGGTCGAGGACCTCGTCATCGCTGACCGAGCTGTAGAAGGTGCGGCCCGTGGGCTCGGCGTGGACGAGCCGTTCGATGCCACGTGCCCGCAGCGCGGCCGGGTCGCCCGCGGTCGCGGAGGTCACCAGGGCGGGGCGGGCCCCGGCGCGTGCCCGGCCCATCCAGGTCTCGAAGACGCCGCCGCCGGGGGAGAGCTCCGCCCGGGACACGGGGACGTCGTCGGCGCCGACGGGGACGACGACGGCCTCGGTCCGCGGGGCGGGGCGCGGCCGGTGCCGCAGCTCCGCGGCCAGTTCGGCGAAGCGCCGGCCGATCGGCTTGACCGCGCCGTCCGCCCCGATCAGGCCGAGGCTGTGCTCCAGGTCGGGGAAGTCGGCCAGCCGGCGTTCCACGTCGTGGGAGCACCACCACGTGACCCCCCAGAGGGCGTCGCTGTCGGCCGCCGCCCGCACGGTCCCCTCGCAGAAGCCGGGCGCCTGGTCCTCGGTGAGGTGGTTGAGCGGCGCGCCGACCTCCTGCAGCCACACCGGACGCGCCGGGTCGAGGGCGAAGGCGCGCGACAGCTCGATGAGGTACGCGGCGTGGGTGAGGCTTTCGTGTGACATCGCCCCATAACCCTGAGCGGTGCCGTTGAAGATCCACGAGTGGATCACGCTCATCTGGCCGTGCCGGGTGGAGTGCGCGGGGGTGAAGGGGTGGTCGTCGGCGTACCAGACGGCGTCGTACTCGGCGTTGAGCCGGAAGTGGCGGCGGTCGCGCGGGCCTTCGCCGTGCAGTGCCCGCAGCCAGGCCGTCACCTGCTGGGCGGTGGCCGGCATCGGGCTCGGGTGCAGGGCGGAGGTGAACTGGTTGACCTCGTTGCCCAGGGTCAGGCCGAGGAAGTTGGGCAGGTCGTACAGGTGCTCGTCGAGCGCCTCCACCAGCTCGGCCTGCGCGGCGACCGCGTCTGGATCGGTGAACATGCTGCGACGGTGCCAGTCCGTCAGCCAGCTCGGCACGAAGTCGAAGCCGGACAGGTGCCCCTGGAGGACGTCCACGCTGGCGTCGAGGCCGGCTTCGCCGGCGATCTCCACGACGCGGCGGACGTCGTCGAGGGCGCGGAGGCGGATCAGCGTGCGGTTCGGCTGCAGGACGGGCCACAGCGGCAGCACGCGTACGTGATCCAGGCCCAGCCCGGCCAGGGCCTGCATGTCCCGCCGGGTGGCCGCCCAGTCCGGATCCAGCCAGGAGTAGAACCAGTCCTGGGAAGGCGTGTAGTTGACCCCGAATCTCAGCATTTCAACCTTTCAAGCCTCCCGCTTCGAGCCCGCGGAAGAAGTAGCGCTGCAAGATGGCGAAGAACGTGACGATGGGAACCAGGGCGATGATCGTGCCGGCCGCGATGAGGCGCGGATCGTCGTAGAAGGTGCCGCGCAGGCGGTTCAGCCCGACGGTGAGGGTGTAGTTGTCCTCGTCGGACAGCACGATGAGGGGCCACAGGAAGTCGTTCCACGAGCCGACGAAACCGAAGATCGCAACGACCGTGATGACGCCCTTGACCTGGGGGACGGAGACGCGGATGAACCGCTGCCAGGCGTTGGCGCCGTCGACGATGGCCGCCTCCTCGAACTCGGCGGGCAAGTTGCGGAACGCGTTGCGCATGAGCAGGACGTTCAGGGCGGCCACGATCGTCGGCAGGACGACCCCCAGCAGGGTGTTGGCCAGCCCGGCCGACCTGACCAGCAGGAACTGGGAGATCAGCACGGTCTCGGCCGGGACGAGCAGGGCCGCGACGCAGATGCCGGCCGCCACCCCCCGCCCGCGGAAGCGCAGCTTGCCCAGCGCGTACCCGGCGCTGGTGGCGCCCACCACGTTGCCGGTGACGGCCATGGCGGCCACGATCAGGGAGTTGAGCAGGTAGTGCGGCACCGGGACGCGGTCGAGCACCGTCGCGAAGTTCCCCAGCGTGGGATGGCCGGGAAGCAGCTCGGGCGGGCGCGTGTAGAGCGCGTCGCCGGCGCCCTTGAGCGACAGCGAGACCTGCCACAGCAGCGGGCCCGCCAGCAGCACGGCCATCAGCAGGAGGATCAGGTAGCGCACGGCCATACCTGGCGAGACGTTTCTGCGGCGGCGGCGTCGTCGTCGCGCGGACGGACCGGACATCAGGAGGACCTCTGTTTGCGTTGCAGGACGAGCTGCGCGACCAGCAGCCCGCCGAGGATGACGAACATGACCAGGCTGATCGCGCCCGCGTATCCGGTGCGCGCCTGCAGGCCGGTGCCCTCGCGCTGGATGAGCATGGTCATCGTGAGATCGCCGCCGCCCACCCCGCCGGTTCCGTCCGTGAGGACGTAGATCTCGCCGAACACCCGGAAGGCCGCCACCGAGGACAGCACTCCGATGAGCCCCATCGTGGAGCGCACCCCTGGGACGGTGACGCTGAGGAAGGTACGCACCAGGCCCGCGCCGTCCATCGCCGCCGCGTCGTACAGGCTCTGGTCGATGTTCGCCAGCGCGGCCAGGTAGATGACCATGTAATAGCCCAGGCCCATCCACACGGTGACGAACATCGCGCTGAACAGCAGCAGCCACCGGTCGGTGAGGAAGGGGACCGGCGCGGTGACCGCTTTGAGCGTGCCCAGCAGCTCGTTCACCAGGCCGCGCTTGTCGAGCATGTTCGTCCAGATCAGCCCGATGATGACCGGCGACATGATCACCGGCAGGTACATCGTGGTGCGGAAGAACCCCATCAGCCGCCCGGCGCCGCTCAGCAGCGTGGCGAGCACGAGTGGCAGCGCCACCATGAGCGGCACCACGCACACCGTGTAGAGCGTGGAGTTGAGCAGGGCGGTGCCGAAGCGCTCATCGGTGAACATCCGCCGGAAGTTGTCCCACCCGGTGAACTCCCCGGTCCTGAGGAGGGTGGAGTCCGTGAACGCCAGCCGCAGCGTGTTGAGGAACGGGACGAGGACCAGGACCACGATGACGGCCAGTGCCGGCAGCAGGAACAGCCACGGGGTCAGGCGCCAGCGATGGGTCGCCGGCGCGCTGACCTCGTCGTGCGTGGCGGAGCGGGTCATCCGTGCGTGGCCAGCCGCTCGTTGGAGTACTTGACCGACTCGTCCAGCGCCTGCTGCACCGTCTTCTTGCCGAGCAGCGCCTGGGCGATCTGCTCGCGCAGCGTGTCGGCGTCGGCCGAGCCGGAGAACGCCGGAGGCCACCACACGACCGCCTTCTTGACCTGGGCGGCGCTCTCCAGACGCACCTTCGTGGCGGGGTCGCCGTCGTCCTGGGTGAAGTACTCGTCGTCCATCGACCCGGCCGACGAGGGGAACACCGAGGCCTTCTTGGCGAAGGCGAGCTGGTTGGCGGCGTTGGTGACGTACTTGGCGAAGGCCGTGGCCAGCGGCTGGTTCTTGCCGGCGGCGTTCACGACGAGCGACTCGATGAACATGTTGGGGGCGGCGTTGCTGATCCGCGGCCCGATCCCGAGCGTCTTGTAGATGTCGGGCGCGGTGTCCTTCAGGTCGTTGAGGGTGTAGGAGCTGCCCGACAGGTACGCCAGCCGGCCGGCCTTGAACTCCTCGACCTCCTTGGTCTGGAGGTTGTTCAGCGCCTCCTGGGTCAGGCCCTTGCTGGCGAACAGCTTCCTGAACCGCTCGACGAACTCCGCGCCCTTGGCGTCGTTGTAGGTGAACTTCTTGCCCGTGGCGTCCATGAGGGGCACGCCGTACTCGCCGAACATCTCGATGACGGGCATCCGGGCGATCATCGACACGTCCGAGCAGTTCTTGGCCATGGTCTCGGCCTGGTTGAACAGCTCGTCGTAGGTGGCGGGCAGCTTGGCCGGGTCGAGACCGCACTTCTTGAACAGCGCGGTGTTGAAGAACGACGGCCCGGTGTTCAGGTACCACGGGTAGCCGTAGGTCCCGCCGCCGAGCCCGCCGAACGTCATCGCCTGCCACGCCTTGTCCAGGTACTGGCCCTTGGCCTGGGGATCGGCCTTGTTGAGGTCGAGCAGGACCCCCGCCTGGGCCAGCGTGTAGGCGGCCTCGGGGCCCATGTCCACGACGTCGGGCAGCGCCCCCGCCGCGGCGTCGGCCGACAGCTTGTCCTGGTAGCCCTCGGCGGGCTGGTCCACCCAGGCGATCTTGGTGCCCGGGTGCTCCTTCTCGAAGGCCGCGATCAGCTCGGTGAAGTAGGGCGTGAACTTCTCGTTCTTCAGGTTCCACGTCTGGAACTTGATCGATCCCGACAGCGCCCCGCCCGAGGCCTGCGGCGTCGTGCCGTCACCGCACCCGGACAGCAGCAGCGATCCCAGGGCGAGGGCCGCGACGCAGGTCCATGTTCTCATTGGACGTCCTCCTTGAGTGATGCATGAGTGGCGATCCGCAGGGTCGCCACCTGGAAGGGGCCGAGTTCCAGACGGGCCTCGTTCACGGGGCGGCGTCCTTCGGCCAGGGCCAGGGGCAGGTCGTCGTCGCCGCCGATCTCCCGTTCGAGCAGGTCGGTCTCCCACACGACGGCCCCGGCGCCCAGCTCCTCGTGGCAGCGCAGCCGGGCGCTCGCCCGTGCTCCCCGCGTCTCGTACACGCGTACGACCAGGTCGCCGGAGCCGTCGTCGGCCTGCTTCACCCAGTCGACGAGCGCGTGGCCGGTGAGGAGCTCCAACTGGACCAGCGGCGCAGGCAGCCCGGCGAGGTCGGGCGCGTTGAACGCGTACGCGGCCTCGACCGCGGCCGGCACGTCCGCGCCGGGCAGCACCGCCCAGCGGAAGGTGTGCGTGCCGAGGTCGGCGCGGGGGTCGGGGAAGCGCGCGCCCCGCAGCAGCGAGAGCCGGACGACGGTGGAGTCGCCGTCGGCGCGGGCGTCGGCCCCGTACATCGTGTCGTTGACGATCGCGAGGCCGAAGTCGCCGTCGTCCACGTGCACGTAGCGGTGCATCGCGGCCTCGAACATCGCCTCCTCGGTGGCGGTGTTCGCGAGCAGCGGGCGTTCGACGTAGCCGTACTGGGTCTCGAAGCGCGCGGTCCGGGCCAGGACCCGCACCGGGACGGCGACCTTGAGCAGGCGTTCGCGCTCCTGCCAGTCCACGGCGCACTCGGTCTCGAACCGCCCGGTGCCGGCCCGCAGCCACATGGTCAGCGTGATCGTGGACGCGCCGGCCCGCCGGACCACCTCCACGCCGGCGTCGGGCCCGCTGCGGACCACCCTGCTGCTGGTGACGTCGTCGAGTGCCTGGGGGTGGCGCAGCACGTGGCGGTCCACGTCCCAGGCGTCCCAGCGCACCGGCTCGTCGCGGAAGAGCTGCAGCTCGTTGAGACGCCGGCCGGGCGGGACGACCTCCCGGCCGCTGCGCAGGTCGCGGAGCGAGACGACGTGGCCGCCGCCGTCCACCACGACCCGCAGCAGGCCGTCGTCCAGCACGGTGGCGCCGGCCTCGCCGTCGGTGACCTCGACGCCGACCACGACCGGGGCCGCACCCGGCCGCGCCGGCGTGGTGAACGGGGGCAGCCCGCCCTCGGCCTGCTCGCCGCCCAGCGCCGCGCCGGCCCGCTTGATCAGATCGTGCAGGCGCTCCTCGAGCGCCTGGTAAGTGTCGCGGGCCTCGCGGTGCACCCAGCTGATCGACGTACCCGGGAGGATGTCGTGGAACTGGTGCAGCAGCGCGGTGCGCCAGATCTCGTCGAGCTCTTCACGCGGATACGGCGCGCCGCGCAGCGCGCTCGCCGCCGTGCTGAGATATTCGGCCGCCCGCAGCAGCGACTCGCAGCGCCGGTTGTGCCGCTTCATGGCCGCCTGCGAGGTCAGGGTGCCCCGATGCAGCTCCAGGTAGAGCTCGCCCCGGTAGACCGGCTCCAGCGGCCCCGCCTCCCGCAGCTCGGACTCGGCCTCCTCGAAGAACTCCGCCGGGGTCCTGGAGATCACGCGTGGCGCCCCCTCCAGGTCGGCGAAGCGGCGCAGCCGCTCGGCCATCTCCCGGGTGGGACCGCCGCCTCCGTCGCCGTAGCCGTAGGGGAGCAGCGAATGGGAGGCGATCGCCTTGTCCTTGAACGTGGCGACCGCGTGATGGAGCTCGCGGGCGGTCACCTCGGCGGCGTATGTCTCCGCGGGCGGGAAGTGGGTGAAGACGCGGGTGCCGTCGATGCCCTCCCACCAGAAGGAGTGGTGCGGGAAGACCGTGGTGTCGTTCCAGGAGATCTTCTGCGTCAGGAACCAGCGGGACCCGGCCCTGCGGGCCAGCTGCGGCAGGGCGCCCGAGTAGCCGAAGGAGTCGGGCAGCCACATCTCACGGGGTTCGCGGCCGAAGCGGCTGAGGAAGTATCTCTTGCCGTAGGTCAGCTGGCGCACCATCGACTCGCCGGTGGGGATGACGCCGTCCGCCTCCACCCACATGCCCCCGACGGGTACGAACCGGCCCTGCTCGACGTAGCGCCGCACCCGCGCGAACAGCTCCGGATAGTGCTCTTCGAGCCAGCTGAAGTGCTGGGCCGCCGACATCGTGTACACCAGGTCGGGGTCGGCGTCGAGGAGGGCGAGGGCGTTGGAGACCGTACGGGCGAGCTTGCGGACCGTCTCGCGCAGCGGCCACAGCCACGCCGTGTCCATGTGCGCGTGCCCGACGGCCGTGATCCGGTGGGCGCTGGCGTGCGCGGGCGTGGCCAGGACGGGGGCGAGGATCGCCCGCGCGCGCCTGGCGCCGGCCTCGGCGTCCGCCTCGTCGTAGACGTCCAGGGCCTCCTCGATCGCGCGCAGCAGCCGCCAGTGACGCGGCTCGTCCGTGCTCAGCTCGGCGGCCAGGCCGCCGGCCACGTCCAGGTCGCAGCACAGGGCGTGGATCTCGGGCGAGAACGCGGCGATCTCCGCACGGCGCAGCCTGAACTGCTCGAACGGCTCCTCCGCCCCCTTCTCGCCGTGCTCGGTGACGACGAAGGGCGGCAGGCCGAGCAGCAGGGGGTTGGCCGCCGCCTCGACATAGAGCACGAACGAGCCGTCGGCGTCGACCAGGTCGCGTCCGTGGCCGCGTAGCCGGATGTCGTACTGGCGAGGGTGCAGGCCCTTGACGATCGTCCCGTCAGAGGTGAAGACCAGGCCCTCGCAGTGACCGCCCACGGAGTGGTCGAACCAGCCCAGGTCCAGCACCAGGTCGATCGGCCCGGCCTGCCCCGGGTCGACCGTGCCCCGGATCCGGAACCAGGTCGTGGACCAGGCCTCGCCCCAGGCGGCGCCCAGGGGGAAGGGGCGGTAGTCGGGGGCGGTCCGGCCGGCCTCGGGTTCGAGCCCGAGGGCATGGCGGGCGCGCACCGGCTCGCCGTCGTCCGGGACCGTCCAGGCCTCGACCTCGACGCCTGCCAGGCGGGTGTGCAGCCGGGGCTGGATCCGTTCCCGCCGCACGCGGGCGAGCCTCTCTAGAGTGCGGCTGAGATGGTTGTGCATGTCGTACCTCTCCGTAGCGGAGATATTACAATCGGCCTAATACGTTTTAGTGCGTTATGATCTGCAGGCGACCGCAGACTAATACGTTTTAGGTCCTGCAGTCACCCGGGGAGCTCATCAAGTTTGCATAACGACGGCGGTCCTCCACTGGGCTCGCCGCGATGATCAAGATACTTGTCCGGACAACCCACTCGGTAGAATCCCTGCTGGAGGAGCGATGCCGCCGAACGACCAGGTTCCGCCCCAGGACTCCGCCGGCGCCTCGCCGGGGCCTGACTCAACGGGACCTGCCTCGACGGAGCCCCCCTTGGCGGGCACGGCACCGGCCCGGCTGAGGAGCACCGACATCGCGCGGCTGGCCGGGGTGTCGGTGTCGGCGGTGTCGCTGGCGTTCAACGCCCGCCCCGGCATCAGCGACGCCACGCGCAAGCGCATCCTCGAGGTCGCCGAGGAGCTCAACTGGCGCCCGCACCGGGCCGCACGCGCCCTCAAGGGGGCCAACAACGACGTGGCCGGCATTGTCATCGCCCGTCCGGCCCGCACGCTGGGCGTCGAGCCGTTCTTCGCCCATTTCCTGTCCGGCCTGCAGTCGCGCCTGTCCAACGAGGGGATCGCCACCCAGCTCCTCATCGTCGAGGACACCGAGGCGGAGGTGGCGGTCTACCGCCGCTGGGCCGCCGAGAACCGGGTCGACGGGCTCGTGCTGCTCGACCTCACGGTCGACGACGTCCGGCCCCGGCTCGTCGCCGACCTGCGCGTCCCCGCCGTCATCCTGGGCGGCCACGGGGCGCCGCTGCCGCTGACCAGCGTCTGGGTCGACGACCACGCGGCGATGACCCGCATCCTCGAATATCTCGCCGCGCTCGGCCACCGGTTCATCGGCCACGTCAGCGGCATACCGTCCTACCAGCACACGCGCCGCCGCCTCCAGGCCATCGGTGACGCCCGCGAGGCACTCGGCATCGACATCGCCAGCGTGGCCACCGACTACTCCGACACCCAGGGCGCCTCGGCCACCCGCCGCCTCCTGGAAGCGAGCCCGCGGTGCACGGCGATCATCTACGACAGCGACGTCATGGCCGCCGCGGGGCTCGGCGTGGCCACCGAGATGGCGGTGCCGGTCCCCGGCGAGGTGTCCATCGTGTCCTTCGACGACTCCATCCTCACCCATCTGCCGCATCCCCCGATCACCGCCCTGACCCGCGACACGTACGCGCTGGGCATGCTGACGGCGACCGAGCTGCTCCACACGATGGCCGAACGCCCGGAGCCCCGCGCGGTCCAGGCTCCGACACCGGAGCTCGCCGTCCGCGGCAGCACCGCCCCACCACCGGGTGCATGATCGCCGCCTGGTTCAGCCGGCGAGCCATCGGTCGAACCACGCGCGGGTGCGCCTGAGCAGGTCGAGCTGGTGGTCGCGGTCTTGGATGGAGTGACCTTCCCCCGGATAGACGACGAACTGGTGCTCGACCCCGAACCGCCGCAGCTGCCGCCGAGCCCCGCCTCGAGGGTGCCGGTGTCCAGGTCGAGCAGCCGTAACCGCCCGTACGGCACCCGCTCTCCCCACACCATGACGCCCTCGCCGACCGGGCGGTCCGTGACCACCACCGCGACCAGCCGGCCGCAGGCGAGCGGGAGGTAGCCGGAGATCCCGCCCTCCCAGGCGGTCAGGGTCTCGGTGTCACCACTGTCGAGCGGGATCCGGTGCAGCTGGGTGGTGCCGCGCCGGATCCGGTCCGATACGAAGAAGAGCGAGGCCGAGTCCGGGGCCCAGCGCGGGAGGAAGTCCTTCGCCGTGCCGGCGGTCAGCTTCCTGGGCGCCGAGCTCCCGTCGGCCGTGGCACGGCACCGTCCACCACCAGTTGGGGGGTGACTTCGCTCATCAAGCGCGCCCTTCGTCAAAGCGGAGACCCTCGATGATCTCACCCCCTAATATCCACATTTATGATCATCCGTCTATTAGCCGGGACGGCCGCCGGCCTGGCGCTGTTCTCCGGTACGGCGCTCGCCGCGCCGGTCAAGGGCGCTCCCGAGCTCACCCACAACGATCTCTACAAGGCGGCCGCGCTGCCCAAGGCCGCCTGCAAGCTGGACAAGGGCACGAGCGCCGCGTCGACCAAGAAGTACGTCACCAAGCTCGTCGCCTGCCTGAACACGGCCTGGAAGCCGGCCATCAAGGACTTCACCCCGGTGAAGGTGGAGTTCAAGGCCGCGGACGACAAGGAGTCCTGCTCCACCGGCATGGACGTCTCCGGCTCGTTCTCCGAGATCTGCGCCACGACCATCCAGGTCCGGCTGGCCGACGACTGGATCAAGGCCAAGAACGACCTCGCGGTGTTCACGTCCATCACCAGGACATGGGGCGGGGTCGTGACCGGGCAGACCGGCATCGGGAAGGCCTGGTGGGGGCTCGAGAACGATGCGGACGAAGCCATCATGAACGAGCAGAACCGCCGCTACTACCTGCAGATCGACTGCTTCGTGGGCGTGTCGGCGAAGGCCGTGGGGCGGCAGGTCAAGGACTGGAAGCCCGTCGCCAAGGTCCCGACGTTCTGGAAGAACCGGTTCCAGGGCAAGACCGCCAACCGGCTCGCCTGGCTCGAGAAGGGCTACAAGTCCGGCAAGCCGGGCGCCTGTAACACCTGGACGGCGAGCTCTTCCAAGGTCGCCTGAACCGGATCGCCGGCCACCGCCCCGGGGCGGTGGCCGTCAGCCGTCGAGCGGGGTCGGGAAGCGGCCGCCGGCCTCGGCGCGCTCGAACGCCGCGAGGCCGGCCCGGTGCATGCGGCCCTCGCGCCGCAGCCGCTCGACCCGTGCGATGTTCCGCTGCGACCAGGGGCTACGCCTCCGGCGCGGGCTGAAGCGCTGGCAGTAGGTGGACTCGTCGCGGCGGCGGGCCAGGCCGTCGATCCACCCGTAGCACAGCGCCTCCTGCAGGGCCTGCTCGTAGGTGAGGCTGGTGGGGTCGTCCGTGCCCTTCTTGGCCAGCACGAGCCAGGCCTCGGTCATGGAGTCGTGGTGGCCGTCCAGCCAGCTTCGCCATGCGGCGGCGTCCGCGAGGATCATCATGGAGTCCATGCTCCCAGTCAAAGTGCTCATCAATTGAGCACTTATCAGCCGTGCCGGCTGAGGATCTCGCGTACGAGCTCGCGCAGCCACACGTGCGCGGGGTCCACGTCGTAGCGGGGATGCCACGCCTGAGACAGCGTCATCTCCGGCAACGCGAACGGGATCGGGAACGTCGCCAGCCCCAAAGCCTCCACCAGCGGCCGGGTCAGCCGCTCCGGCGTCATCCCGACCAGGTCGGACCGCCGCACCACCAGCAGCGACGCCTCGAACGTCGGCACCGAGCCCGCGATCCGGCGCGTCAGCCCCATGCCGGCCAGGATCTCGTCCACCGGGCCCTCGTCGCGGCCCCGCCGGGTGGCGATCACGTGCTCGGCCGCCGCCAGCCGCTCCGCCGTGACCGGCCCGTCGAGCAGCGGGTGCCCGGGACGGACGACGCCCACCGCCCGGTCCGCCATGATCGGCTCGACCCGCGTCTCCGGCGCCGGGTCCGAGATCACGGTCACCTCCAGGTCCGCGCTCCCGTCACGCAGCGCCTGCGCGTCGCCGTACCCCTCGGGGATGAAGTGGAAGCGCACCCCGGGGGCAGATGCGGCCGCCTCTGTCAGCAGCGCCACGCTCATGGCCGTGATCACCGCGTCCGAGGCCAGGATCGTGAAGCGCCGTACGAGTGTGGCCGGGTCCAGCCGCCCCGGCGGCGTGAACACCTTCCTGGCCGCCTCGACCAGCGCCCGTACCTCGCCCTGCACGGCCAGCGCCCGCGGAGTGGGCACCATCTGCCGCCCCGAGCGCACGAGCACGGGATCGCCCATCGCCTTGCGGATGCGGCCGAGCGTCCGGCTCATGGCCGGCTCCGACAGGTGCAGCCGGTGCGCGGCGGCCGAGACGCTGCCCTCCTCCAGCAGGACGTCCAGCGCGATCAGCAGGTCCAGGCTGGGTTGCGTCTGACGCATATATCACCTGAAAAAGATGCATTTGAGGTCAAGTCAGGACCGAGTTTACGGTGAATTCCGCGGGAGGCCTCCGCTCGACTCATCACCCATCTCCACAATCCGGGGGTTTCGCATGCCCGCAATGACGTTAGAAACCGGTCATCCCGCCCGGACACGGATCATGGCCCTGATGGCCGCCTCCGTGATCCTCACGGTCGCCCTGGTCGCCGCCGTCAACCTCGCCATCCCCACGCTCGCCGCGAGCGAGCTGCGCCCGTCTCAGTCCCAGATCCTCTGGATCGTGGACGCGTACGTCATCGTCTTCGCCTGCCTGCTCATCCCGGCCGGAGCGGCCGGCGACCGGTTCGGCCGCAAGGGGGTGCTGCTGGCGGGACTGGGCGTGTTCGCGGCGGGCTGCCTGCTGGCCGCGCTCGCACCGGACGTCGGCACGCTGATCGCCGCCAGGGCGGTCAGCGGCGCGGGCGCGGCCCTGGTGATGCCCGCCTCCCTGGCCCTGACGGTCGGCGTCTACCCGGCCGCCGAACGCGGGCAAGCCGTCGCCGCGTGGACCGCCGCCACCGGCGCCGCCGGGGTGGTCGGCAACGTGGGCGGCGGCGCGGTCATGGAGTACCTGCCGTGGCGGGCCCTGTTCGGCGTGCCGGTGCTGCTGGCCGGGGTGCTGGCCGTGCTGGTCGCCGTGCTGGTGCCGCGGGCGCCCCGCCTGGCGTCGACCCCGCTGGACCTGCCGGGGGCAGTGCTGCTCACGGCCGCGTCCGTGGCGCTGCTGGCGGGGGTCATCGAGGGGCCCGAGGACGGATGGGGGAGCGGGTTCGTGCTGTCGGCGTTCGGCGTGGCGGCCGTGCTGTTCTGCGTCTTCGTCGCGCACCAGCTCCGCGCGCCGCGGCCGCTGCTCGACCCCCGGCTGTTCGCGCTGCCGCGGCTGCGGGCGGGGACGCTGGGCGTGGCGGTGACGTTCTTCGGGCTGTTCGCGATGTTCTTCGTCAACGCCCGCTTCCTGCAGGAGGCCAAGGGCTTCTCGCCGCTGGTCACCGGAGTCGCCATCCTGCCACTCGTCGTCCCCATGATCGTCCTGTCGCGGCTGTCGGGTCGGCTCCCCGCGCGGCCGGCCGTCCCGGCCGGGCTGGCGGGGATCGTGGCGGGGCTGGTGCTGCTGTCGTTCGCGGACGCGGCCATGCCGTACCCGGTGTACGCGGTCGGCCTGGTCGTCATGGGGGCGGCCATGGGGGTGTGCCTGCCGGTGCTCTCGCACGAGATCATGGCGGCGCTGCCGCGCGAGCGGGCCGGACTCGGCTCGGGGCTCAACAGCGCCACCCGCGAGCTCGGCAGCGCGGTCGGGGTCGCCGTCATGGGCACGGTGATGGCCACGTACGGGATGAGCGCCGGCTACCGCGTCGTGGCGGCCGTGGTCCTGGCCGGCGGCGTGCTGGTCACCTGGTGGCGCGGCCGGGACTGAGACCTGGCCCGCCGCGGGGTCGCCGCGGCGGGCCGCCCGGCTCAGTAGCGTTCGCTGAGGTTGAGGTTGATCTCGGTCAGTACGGTCGTCGCCTTGGTGTACTTGAGCAGGTTTGCGAGGTCGTCCGGCAGCAGGAGCGTGGCCTGGGCGTGGCGGGCGGCCTGGCCCACCGACTTCAGCTCCAGCGCGGCGGCGACCAGCGAGGAGATCTTCGTCGCCGCGTTGATCCGCCGGTCGGCGAGGTTGAGGTAGGTCGTCAGCAGCTGGGCCCGCAGGAGATCCGGCTGACTGATCGAGAGGGCGAAGACGGCGTTCACCTCGGCCCGGGTGAGGGCGCCGTCCGGGGCCGAGCCGTCGGCGCCGTCGAAGCGGGAGTCGGTCGCCTGGATCCGGGCCAGCAGTTCGGCGCTCTGCCGGTCGGGGTGCAGCTGCCAGGACAGCTGCGGCCACGGGTTACGGGTGGGCGCCACCTCGGTGACGCCGGTCGAGGCCGTCGCCGTCACCGGCTCGTAGACGCACCCGTTCCCGTTCCGGTACGAGACCGAGGCGGAGTCGGGCAGCTCGTCCCCGGCGACGAACAGCAGGCTGGGCCGGGCCGTGAACTGGACACCGGAGGTCGCGCCGCCCTCGATCGACCCGATCGACCAGGTGAGCGTGGTCGTGCCGTCCGGGTTGGCGGTCACCGACGAGGGCTTGGGCCCGGTGCCCTGGTCGAGCGCCCGGCTGTAGGCGACCTCGGCCGGGAGGGTGTCGGTGAGGGTCACATCGGTGGCGGTGCCGCTGCCCGTGTTGGTGACCTTCAGGTCGATCGTCATGGCCTCGCCCGCGTTGACCGTCCGCGGCGCGGTCTTGGCCAGGGTGAGCTTCGGGGCGTGCGCGGTGGTCTCGGCCTTGGCGGTGTTGTTGGCCGTGTTTGCCTCGGCTCCGCCGCCGGTGTCCTTGGCGGTCGCCGTGGCCGTGTTGGTCAGGACGGTCCCGTTGGCGGTGTCGCAGGGGATCGCGTAGGTGAACGTCTCGGTCGTGGACACTCCGGGGCCGAGGTAGGGCACCTGGCGCGTCTGGGCCGCGCCGCCGGGCGGGGTGTCGGTCAGGCCGATTGCCGTCGCCGCGCCGGTGCCGACGTTGTCGAGTTTCACCTGGTACGTGAGGGTGTCACCGGGTTCGGCGTCGCGCTTGTCGACGCTCTTGGTCGTGGCGACGTCGGGGTCGTACTGGTTGAAGAAGGAGATCTCCTGCCGCAGCACGGTGGCGAAGTCGAGCTCACTCTCCGGACCACTGCCGGTGCCGGTGCATGGCGCGCTCACCGGGTAGCTGCTGCAGGCCTGCCCCGTGCTGTCGGGTGAGTCGCCGACCCGGAACCTGATGGCCGCCCAGTCGTCGTGATCCTTGAGGGTGGTCTTGCCATCCATGCCGTTGATGTCCACGCTCACCGGGGTCGAGTCGATGATCGGGGCGCCGGTGCCCGGGGTGGCGCTGTCGTTCCAGTTGAGCGGTCCGTTGCCTATCCCCGCTCGCCAGGGCCGGACGGAGCTGCCCGGGTGGGCGAGGTTGTCGGTCGTCCAGAACGTGTAGTCGGCGCCGTCGCCTATCCCGTTGCTCTCCACGAGTGAGCTCTCGACCAGCGGGGGAAGCTTCCCGGTCGAATACCCGATGCGGGTCGCCCCGGTTTTCCAGGTCCCCGTGTCCGCGACGAGCAGGGGCGGCGGGCTGTTGGGGATGCCCGACTGGAAGAAGTAGTTCATGACGCTGAGGTAGTTGGGCTTGAAGTTGTCCTTGTTGGTGTCGCCGCCGTGGGCCAGGCCGAGCGCGTGCCCGAGCTCGTGCATGAGGGTGCCGGCCTGGTCCTGCACGGTGCCGACCTCGGCGTCGGCCCTGCCCGTTCCGATATCGAGCACCTGCAGGTCGGTGCGATGCGCGCTGGTGGTGTCGCAGGTGCGGTCGCCGCCCACCTGGATCGCTGTGCCGACCACCTTGTCGTCGCCCGCCGGCTTCGTCTGGAGGACGCCGTCGCCGCCGTAGTCGACGCCGAAGTCCGCCACGCATATGGTCCGCCACGAGCCGAGGGTGACGAGGAAGTCCTTGTTGTTGTCCCTCTGCGGTTCGCAGCACTCGCCTGAGGTCCCCAGAGAGGTCGAGTTCCCGTTCGCGCGGGTGATGATGAGGTCGTGCGCGAAGATCGCATAGTGCGCGTACAGGGACAGCTCGTGGCGGAGGTGGTCGTTGCGAGCGGAGACGAACTCGGTGTCGTTGACCAGCCCGATGGCCGGTTGTTCGCCGAGTTGCGCGCCCGGGATGTAGACGAAGTCGACCCCGTCAGGGCGTGCTCCGTACGGGCACGGATTCGCCGCTCGGACCGGAGCGTTCTTGAAGGCGTTCCTGACCAGGGTGATCGCCGCGTCCTTGGGCCGGTGGGAGTGCCTGGCGTCGGCCATGTAGTCGACCTGCAGGATGATCGTCTTACGGCACGGATCGGCGCCCAGCGCCGGCAGGTCGGCGAGGACCGCGCCGCTGCGGTCGCGTATCCCCGAGAGTTCGACGATATCCGGGATGCCGTCCTGGTCGGTGTCGGGAAGATCGGTGCTGACCGTGATGCCGAGCCTGGTCCTCCTGCCGTCGTTGTCCTTGGGGAAGCCGTGGTCGCCGTTGCCCTCGACGCAGCTCTGGCCCTTGAAGCCGCCGGTGGAATCGATGCACGGCGTGTTGAAGACGATGCCGTCCCCCGACAGGGACCGGGAGCGGAAGTCGTAGACGAGGTTCAGTTCGATGTCCTGGGGTTGAGGGCTGATGTCCATCCTGTCGTCATTGGTGTTGAGGCCGTCGTCCCAGTCCCACATGGCGACGGTGATGTCCACGGTCGGCTTGTCGCCGGGCAGGTCCGACTTGGTGAAAACCCAGCCGTTGGGCGCCTCGGGCAGGCCCTTGGGCGAGAACTCGTCGTCCTCGATCCGCGGGCCCACTTCGATAGGCCCGTCGGCGATCTGGACTTTCGGGTAGTAGTCCCCGTCTTTCAGGCCCCCGCCGTCCGGGTTCTCGATCTGAAAGAGATAGTCGATGGAGAAGGTCAGAGAGAGGTTCGGGGCCGGCGCCGCCGCGGCGGGCGTGGTCAGGGCCGGGATCGATGCGGCGAGCAGCGCGCCGATCGCCCCGAACGCGAGCCGCCGGCGCCACGCTCTCGCTCCATGTTTGAAGCTCACGGTCGTTTCCTCCAGAAGAGTTCGCCTTGCGGAGGATCGTCCGGCTTCTGGTCCCGCCCGCGCATGAGTAGCCCCTACTCAGGTTGGGGGCGCCTGCATCTCCCTCTGTGTCCGCCGGGGGCTCTCCGGGAGGACCTCATCGTCGCGGATCGATGTGGATCTTCGGGCCGGGTCCGGCGCCGACCGGGCGGCGGCCGGCCAGGACGTCGGCGGTTTCGGCCAGGCCGACCGTGGCGGCCACGAGCGGGCGGGCGTCGACCGAGCCGTCGGCGTAGGCGGCGATGGTCCCGGCCAGGCCGGCCGAGCCGCCCAGGATGCCGACGGCGGTGACGTCCTTGAGGAGCAGCGCGCGGCTGTCGAGGGTGCTCGGGGTGCCGGCCAGGCCGATGTAGACCACGCGCCCGGCCGGTTCGACGAGGTCGAGCGCGAGCGCGGGCAGCTCGGGCGCGTTGGAGGCGTCGATGACGGCGTCCCACCGCAGCTCCGGCAGCGACGGCCGGGTCCACGTGCCCGTGAAGCCCAGGGATCGGGCCAGCCGCAGCCCTTCGAGGTCGCGGCCCAGCAGGTGGACCTCGATCCCCTGGGAGCGGGCGAACAGCGCTGCCAGCAGGCCGATCGTGCCCGTGCCCAGGATCAGCAGCCGCTCGCCGGGCCGCAGGCCGGCGCCGTGGACGGCGCGCAGCGCGTTGCCGCCGGGCTCGACCAGCGCGCCCAGCGTGAGGTTCATGGTGTCCGGCAGCGCGTGCAGCGCCGTCGCCGGTACGGCGAGCCGCTCGGCCAGCGCTCCGGAGCGGCCGAGGCTGATGCCGATCTCCGACAGCTCGGCGCAGACGTGGTGGCGCCCGGCGCGGCACCGCTCACAGTGCCCGCAGCCGAGCATGGTGTCACCGGTGACGCGGCGGCCCAGCCAGCCGGTGTCCACGCCTTCACCCACGCCGGTGACGCGACCGCACCACTCGTGGCCGGGGCGCAGCGGGTACCACGACCGTCCGGTGTGCAGGTAGCTCATCTCGCCGGTGAACAGCTCCACGTCGGTGCCGCACACCCCGGCCCGCTCGACGTCCACGATCACCTGCCCGGGCGCGGCGACGGGCGGCTCGACCTCCTGGACCTCGGCCTTGCCCGGGCCGGTCAGGACCAGCGCGCGCACTACCGGGCCCCCACGGTCTGCGGGCACCGGGCGCTGACGTCGGCGTGGTGGACGGGTTGCTCGGCGCCGTGCGCGGATATCAGCTCGAACATGTTCCGAACGCTAGACCACTGTTCCGAAAAGTGGAAGTTCTGCTCGATGGGAGCTTCCTCCGGTAAGTGAGTATCGGCTAATCTCACAAACAACTTCCAGAAAATAAATTCCTGTTCCAATTATTGGAAGATTGGTTGATTATGGCGACGACCCGTACCGCCCTCATCACCGGAGGCGTCAGCGGCCTGGGCAAGGCCGCCGCCCTCCGTCTGGAGAAGGACGGCGTCTCGATCATCACCGTCGACATCGCCGACGGCGCCGACCTCGTCCTCGACGTCAGCGACGCCGCCGCCGTACAGGCCGCCGCCGTCGAGGTGGGGCCGGTCGACATCCTGGTCAACTCCGCCGGGATCGTCGGCCCCAACGCCCCCTTGTGGGAGATCCCGCTGGACGGCTGGCGGCGCACCTTCGAGGTGAACGTGCACGGCACCTTCAACACCTGCCGCGCCTTCGTCCCGGGCATGCGCGAGCGCGGCTGGGGACGCATCGTCAACATCGCCAGCATGGCCGGCAAGGACGGCAATCCGAACATGGCGCCGTACTCCGCCTCGAAGGCCGCCGTCATCGCGCTGACCAAGTCACTCGGCAAGGAGCTGGCCACCAGCGGCGTGCTGGCCAACGCCATCACCCCGGCCGTCATCGCCACTCCGATGAACGCCACCACCGGCCCCGAGGCGCTGGCCCACATCACCAGCCTCATCCCGATGGGCCGCATCGGCCGGCCCGAGGAGGTCGCCGAACTGATCGCCTGGCTCACCTCCGACAAGGTCAGCTTCTCCACCGGCGCCGTCTACGACATCAGCGGCGGCCGCGCCACCTACTGAGCGCCTCTTACCGGTTGTCGCTCAGCCACGCCTCGAGGGTCAGCAGGCCCGGGTACCGCGCGCGGAGCGCGGCGATGTCGGCCTGGTATCCCTTCTCGTCGAACCAGCCGAACATGTCCGCCACCTCCTCGGCCTGGGCCCGCAGCTCCTCGATCGGCTGCCGCTCGAAACGGGTCGGGACGCCGCCGACCTTGGTGAACACCTCGGCGATCCGCCGCACGGTCAGCTCGTCGCCGGCGATCTCGATCTTCCTACCGATGAACTCGGCCGGCTTGCCGAACGCGTCCGCGGCGATCCGGCCGATGTCGGCCAGCGCGATCATCTGCAGCGAGGTGTCCGCGTCCAGCGCGATCGAGGCGACCCGCTCACCGTTGTCCGCCTCCGGCACCATGTACGTCCAGTTCTCCATGAAGAACACCGGCCGCAGCACCGTCGCGGGCACGCCGATGGCCTCGATGTACGCCTCGATCTCCGCCTTGGTCTCGAAGTGCGCGACGCCCGACTCGCGCCCGACGGCCCCGACGGAGCTGTAGACCAGGTGCGCGACGCCCGCGGCCCGGGCGGCGTCCGCGACGTTCCTGCCCTGCCGCACCTCGGCTTCCGGGCGTGGGTCGGCCAGGTCGGCGGGCTGCACGCTGAAGACGCCGTACGCGCCCCGCGCCGCCGCGCGCAGCGACCCCGGGTCGTCGAGGTCGCCGGTGACCAGTTCCGCGCCGAGCGCCTGGAGGTCCTTGGCCCCCTGCCTGCCCGGGTCGCGGACGAGGGCGCGCACAGCCCAACCGTCGTGGAGCAGCCTGCGGGCAACGGCGCCACCCTGGCCGCCGGTCGCGCCGGTGACCAGGACAATCTTGTCGTTCGACACTGCGAGATCCTTCCCATGTGTCATCACGCGCCGGCCCTCGCCCGGCGTTCCAGCACCCACAGCACGAACATCCCGCAGCCCAGCAAGCCGCCCAGGACGCTGACCGCCGTCCAGCCGCCGCGCACCCACGCCACCGCGGCCAGCGCCGAGCCCGCGGCGCCGCCGGCGAAGAAGGCCGTCATCAACGCGGAGTTGAGGCGATTCCGGATCTCCGGGCGCAGCGCGTAGATGACGTTCTGGTTGCTGTTGAGCACCGCCTGGTGCGCCACGTTGAGGACGACCACCCCGGCGAGGAGCCACCAGAGCGAGCTCTCGCCCCCGCCGATCAGCAACCAGGACGCGGCCAGCGCGGCGCTGCCGATCGCGGTGACCCGCTGCACGTAGCCGCGGTCGGCCAGCCGCCCGGCCACCGTCGTCGCCACCGTGCCCACCGCTCCCACCAGCCCGAGCAGCCCGATGGCCGCCTCGGACCAGCCGTACCGCGGGCCGGCCAGCAGGAAGGTCACCGCCGTCCACAGCACGTTGAACGAGGCGAGCGACAGGGCGGCGATGCCGGCCCGCCACCGCAACACGGGCTCGTGGCGGAACAGCGCGATCGTCGAGCGCAGCAGCGCCGGGTACGACAGCCCGATCGGGGTGTGCAGAGGCGGCAGGAAGCGCCACAGCAGCACGGTCACCCCGGCGACGAGGACCGCGCTCACCCAGTAGACCGTCCGCCAGCCGCCGAGCTCGGCGAGCCCTCCCGAGACCGTACGGGACAACAACGCGCCCAGCATCAGCCCGCTCGTCACCGTGCCGATCACCCGGCCGCGCTGCCCCGGCGCCGCGAGCGTGGCGGCGTACGGGACCACGACCTGGGCCGCCACCGAGGCGAACGCGGTGAGCACGGTGCCGGCCAGCAGCAGGGCTCCGTTGGGCGCGGTCGCCGAGACCAGCAGGGACGCCGCGGTGGCCGCGTACAGCACGACGGCGAGCCTGCGGCGCTCCACCAGGTCGCCGAGCGGCACGAGCAGGATCAGCCCCAGCCCGTAGCCGACCTGCGCGGCCGTCACGATCAGCCCGGCCATCGTGGTGCTCAGCCGCAGCTCCCGGCCGAGGAGGTCCAGCAGCGGCTGGGCGAAGTAGTTGTTCGCAACCGAAAGCCCCGTGGCCGTGGCCATCAGGAGCAGCAGCCCGCGGCTCAGCGGCGGGCCGCCGTCCGGCGCCTCGGTCGCCTGGTGGTGCGCCGTACGGCGCGGAGTCGTGTTCGTCATGCCCTCTAGCGTCGGACCTGGACGATCAATGAGTCCAACGCATCTTTGTCACGCCAGCGATCGTGATCCACGATTGATCCGTGGAACTACAACAGATGCGCTATGTGGTCGCGGTGGCGGAGACGGCGAACTTCACCCGTGCCGCCGAGCGCTGCCGGGTCGTCCAGTCCGCGCTGAGCCACCAGATCGCCCGGCTGGAACGAGAGCTGGGCGCCCGGCTCTTCGAGCGCACCAGCCGCCGGGTCACGCTGACTCCCGCCGGCGAGGCGTTCCTGCCCGCCGCCCGGCAGGCCCTGGACGCCGCCGAGCGGGCTCGCGCCGAGGTGGCGGCGGCCTCCGGGGAGCTTCGCGGCCGGCTCGCCATCGGCGCCATCCCCACCGTCACGGCGGTCGACCTGCCGAGCGCGCTGAAGAGCTTTCACGTGCGCCATCCGCAGGTGCGGATCACGCTGCGCGTGGGGGCGAGTGACGAGCTGGCCGAACAGGTGCGGCAGGGCGCCCTGGACATCGCGTTCCTCGGGCTGCCGCCGAGCGTGCGGCCGAAGGACGTCCGGGGGCTCGTCCTGGCGCGGGGCGAGCTGGTCGCGGTGGTGGCGCCCGGCCACCCGCTGGCTGACGCCGCCGGCGTGGATCTGCGCCGGCTGGCGGACGAGGTGTTCGTCGACTTCCCCGCCGGCACGGCCGCACGCGCCCAGTCGGACGAGGCGTTCGCCGCCGCCGGCGTCAGCCGTGAGGTCGCCTTCGAGATCACGAACGCCGACCTCATGGCGCGGCTGGTCCGGCTGGGCCTGGGCATCGCCATGATGCCCGCCGCCTTCGTGCCCGAACTCCCCGGCGTGCACGTCGTCGAGCTCCGCGATCCGCCCACCCGGGTGGAGCACCTGATCTGGACCCGCCCGCGCCCCTCACCGGCCGCCGCCGCGTTCCTCGACGTCCTGAACATCCCCCGGGATCAGGGGGCGGTCAGCGGTTCGGCCTGATAGGCGCGGTGCAGCAACTGTACGAAGGGCTCCGCCTGCGGCAGGGGCACGGAGCCGATCCGGTGGACGGGCACGCCCGGCGTCCACGAGTTCATGACCACGGCCCCGGCCAGGGCGGGCAGGCCGGCGAGGGTGATCTCCTGGGCGCGCTGGGGGACGCCGAGGCGGTCGAGCTGCCGGCGGACGACGGCCATCGTGGTCCCGGTCAGCATGCCGGCCACGGGCCACACCACGGCGGTGCCGTCCCAGAAGGCCAGGTTCCAGATCGAGCCCTCGCTGAGCCGGCCGCGGCGGTCGACGAAGGCGGCGTCGTCGAACCCCTGGCCGGCGGCCTGGCGCAGGAAGTACGTCTTGGCCACCTCGCCGACGTGCTTCACGGCGGGCAGGACGCGTTCGTGCTCGACCGCCGCCAGCATCAGCGGGCCCGCCGGGCCGGAGGCGGCGGGCCCCGTACGGACCAGCACCTCGGGCTCCACCTCGGTCCCGGCCACGGTGAACTCGCCCGCCGGTGAATACACAGTGGCCGTCAGCGAGACGTCGGCCGGGCCGGCCCGCAGTGCCGCCCGCAGATAGGAGCGCACGTGATCGTCGGGCAGCGCCCGGCCGAACAACTCCACCGAGGCGCTCCGCAGCCGTTCAAGATGAAGGTCGAGGCCGCGGACCAGGCCGCCGCGCACCTGCATGGCGGTGAAATGCGCATAGCCCGCGAAGGCGAGCGGCACCAACTCCTCGGCGGTCACAGGCCGGCCGTTGCGCTGAGCTGCGAACATGGAAAGATCCCCCTTTAAGTGGCGGTCAGGGGAATCGAGCCTGCCGCAGCCCGGAGGGATCACCCAGCTCCTTGCTCTGCATACGACGGCTGGTCCTACTACTGACAGGGTCAGCCTTGTTTGTCGTCGTGTGCGTACTATCAGGGATTATGAGCGAGATCGGGGAGTTCCTACGCAGCCGGCGGGCACGGCTGAGGCCGGAGGACGTCGGGCTGCCGATCTTCAACCGGCACCGGCGCGTGCCGGGCCTGCGCCGCGAGGAGCTGGCCCAGCTCGCCGGCGTGTCCGTCGCCTACCTCACCCGGCTGGAGCAGGGCAAGGGCAACAACGTGTCGCCCGAGGTGATCGGGGCGATCACCCGCGCGCTGCGGCTGAGCGACACCGAGCACGACCACCTCACCCGCCTGGTCAAGTGCCAGGACCGCAAGAAGTACGCGCCGCCGCCGCGGCTGCAGCAGGTGCGCACCGCGCTCGGCCAGATGCTGGCCTCCCTGGAGGGGGTCCCGGCGTACGTGACGGGGCCCCGCTCGGACATCCTGGGCTGGAACCCGATGGCGGCGGCCCTGTTCGGCGACTGGGACCGGCTGCCGCCCCAGGAGCGCAACTGGGCACGCCTGGTGTTCCTCGATCCCGGCCATCGGCGGCTGTTCGCGGACTGGGAGACGAAGGCCGCCGACGTCGTCGGCGATCTGCGCCTGTACGCCGGCTGCTATCCCGACGATCCGCGGCTGCTGAAACTCGTGGGCGAGCTGTCGGTGAGGAGCGAGACGTTCCGCCACCTGTGGGCCGGGCACGACGTGAAGGAGAGCAACCACGGCACCCGGCGCCTGCGCCACCCGCTGGTGGGCGAGCTCACGCTCTCCTTCGAGTCGTTGCGGCTGCCCGACGACCCCGAGCAGTCCCTGACCGTCTACCACGCCCCGCCCGGCTCCGCCGCGGCGGAGAGCCTGCGCCTGCTGGCCGGCCGGGACGCGTCCGTCAGCACTCGATGACGTTGACGGCCAGGCCGCCCCGCGAGGTCTCCTTGTACTTGTCGAGCATGTCGCGGCCGGTGTCGCGCATGGTCTTGATGGCCTTGTCCAGCGAGACGAAGTGGCGGCCGTCGCCGCGCAGGGCGATGCGGGCGGCGGTGATCGCCTTGATGGAGGCCACCGCGTTGCGCTCGATGCACGGGATCTGGACCAGGCCACCGATCGGGTCGCAGGTCAGGCCCAGGTTGTGCTCGATGCCGATCTCGGCGGAGTTCTCCACCTGCTCCGGCGTGCCGCCCAGCACCTCGGTCAGCCCGGCCGAGGCCATCGAGCAGGCCGAACCCACCTCGCCCTGGCAGCCCACCTCGGCGCCCGAGATCGAGGCGTTCTCCTTGAACAGCACGCCGATGGCCGCCGCCGTCAGCAGGAAGCGCACCACGCCGTCGTCGTCGGCGCCGGGCACGAACCGCATGTAGTAGGTGAGCACCGCCGGGATGATGCCCGCGGCGCCGTTGGTGGGCGCGGTGACGATGCGACCCCCGGCGGCGTTCTCCTCGTTGACCGCCAGGGCGAACAGCGACACCCAGTCCATCGCGTGCAGCGGGTCCTTATCCGGCGCCTCCGCCAGCAGGCGCCGGTGCAGCCCGTGGGCGCGGCGGCGCACCCGGAGCCCGCCGGGCAGCACGCCCTCGGAGGCGATGCCGCGGCGGACACACTCGGTCATCACCCGCCACAGCTCCAGGATGCCCGCGCGGATCTCCTGCTCGGTGCGGCCGAAGGCCTTCTCGTTCTCCAGCATCAGCCCGGAGATCGACAGCCCGGTGTTGGAGCAGTGCTTGAGCAGCTCCTCAGCGGTCGTGAACGGGTACGGCAGGACCGTGTCGTCCGCCTTGATGCGGTCCGCCCCGGCGGCCGTCTCGTCGACGACGAAGCCGCCGCCGACCGAGAAGTACACCTTCTCCCGCAGCACCCCGCCGTCGGCCCCGAAGGCGGTGAAGCGCATGCCGTTGGGGTGCCCGGGCAGCGAGATCTTGCGTTCGAAGACCAGGTCCTCGCCGACCACGAACGGCACCGGGTGCGTGCCGGCCAGCGATACGGTGCCCGACTCCCGCATGGCGAGCAGCCGGGCGCCGACGGAGTCCACGTCGACCAGCTCCGGCTTCTCGCCGGACAGGCCGAGCAGCACGGCCTTGTCGCTGCCGTGTCCCTTGCCGGTCAGCCCGAGCGAGCCGTACAGGATCACCTCGACCCGGGCGACGGACTCCAGCAGCCCGTCCTGGCGCAGGCCCCGGACGAACCGGTGCGCGGCCGCCATTGGCCCGCCCGTGTGCGAACTGGACGGCCCGATGCCGATCTTGAACAGGTCGAAGACCCCGATGCTCACGACACGTACTCCGCCGCCGCGTCCAGCAGCCACTCCGCCAGGTAGGCGGCGAAGGACGAGCGCACCAGCACCAGGAACCCGTCCTCCTGCGGCACGAGCACGACCTGCGCCCGCGCCAGCATGGTCTGCGCGCACCGGCCCGGCCCGAACCCGCGCGGATGCAGGTCGAGCGCGCAGCCGTGGGCGAGCAGGTCGCGCGCCCTCGGCCCGCCCACGAACAGGGTGGTGCGCTGCGCCGAGACGTCCACGATCGAGCCGTGCCGCTCGCCGAGCTCCTTGCGCAGCAGCTCGGGCCGGTATCCGGGCGGGGCGATCACCAGCCACTCGTCCGGCCCCAGCCAGGCCACGGTGACCTCGCCGGAGGTCACCGCGGTGTTCGGCTCGACCGGCAGCGGGAGGCCGAGATCGGTCCCGGGGTCCACCCGCACGTTGACGTGGGTGAGGAAGGGGATCTCCCGCAGCGTCAACGCGCCGCTGCGCGAGGCCGCCTCGAAACGGCCGGCGAACGCCGCGGCCGGACTCCTGCGCTCAACCATCGCGACGCGCTCCTTCCGGGTCGTACAGGACGTGGGACGTGACGGTCACCGGCACCATGGCGTCGCCCACGGGCGCGTAGAGCCGCTCGCCGTGGCGCGACTGCCCGCCCTTGAGCAGGGCCAGCGCGAACGTACGGCCGAGCGCCGCGCTGCGGTAGCTGGAGGTGACGTGGCCCAGCATGGGCACCGGCGGCTCGGGCAGCTCGGCGGAGGCGACCAGGTGGGCGCCCTCCGGCAGCAGGAAGCCGTGGTCGTCCGGCAGCAGCCCGACGAGCTGCTTGCGGTCGGGACGCGAGGTGTCGGCCCTGGCGTAGGAGCGCTTGCCGACGAAGTCGGGCTTCTTCTTCGACACGACCCACGACATACCCAGATCCTGCGGCGTGACGGTGCCGTCGGTGTCCTGGCCGACGATCGGGTAGCCCTTCTCGGCCCGCAGCACGTGCATGGTCTCCGTGCCGTACGGCGTGACCAGTCCGGTGTCCATGATCGCGGTCCACAGGCGGAGCCCGTCCCAGGAGGTCACGTTGATCTCGTAGGCCAGCTCGCCGGAGAAGCTGATGCGGCACACCCGGGCGGGGATCCCCGCCACCTCGGCCTCGCGCCAGGTCATGAACGGGAAGTCGGCCGCCGAGACCGCCAGCTCGGGCGCCAGCGACGCGAGCACCTCGCGCGAGCGCGGCCCGACCAGCGCGACCGTCGCCCACTGCTCGGTCACCGAGGTGAGGTGGACCCGCAACGACGGCCACTCTGTCTGCAGCCACTCCTCCATCCAGTCCAGCACCGCCGCGGCGTTGCCGGTCGTGGTGGTGACCAGGAAGTGGTCGGGGGCCAGGCGGATGACGGTGCCGTCGTCGAAGACCATGCCGTCGGGCCGGCACATCACGCCGTACCGGATCGAGCCGACGGCCAGCGAGCTCATCAGGTTGGTGTAGAGCCTGTCGAGGAACTCGCCCGCGTCCGGGCCGATCACGTCGATCTTGCCGAGCGTGGAGGCGTCCATCGCCGCCACGTTCTCGCGCGCGGCCCGGCACTCGCGCAGCACGGCCGCCTCCATGTCCTCCAGGCCGTCCTCACCCGCGCGCGGGTAGTACCAGGGCCGCTGCCACTGCCCGACGTTCTCGAACAGCGCCCCGTGCTCGACGTGCCACTCGTGCAGCGCCGTCACCCTGACGGGGTCGTGCAGGGACCCGCGGTCGCGTCCGGCCAGCGCCGCGAAGCTCACCGGCGTGTACGGCGCCCGGTAGGAGGTGATCCCGACCTCGCCCACCGGCACGCCCAGCGCGTGGGCCACCACGGCCGAGGTCAGCAGCCCCGACGTCTTGCCCTGGTCGTGCGCGGTCCCGGCGGTGGTGTAGCGCTTGACGTGCTCGACCGAGCGCAGCCCCGCGCCGGTGGCGCGCAGCACGTCGGCCGCGGTCACGTCCCGCTGCAGGTCGACGAAGTGCCCGCCGAGGTCGTCCGCCGGCACCAGCCAGTACGGCGTCCCCCCGGGCCCCGGGGGCACCGGCTCGCCGTCCCCGGCGCCGTCGGCAGCACCGTCGATCAGGCAGCCCTCCAGCGTGAACACGCCCCTGGCGGCCCCGGCCACGCGGACCTTCTGCCGCGAGACCCCGGGCACCAGCGCGGCCAGGTGCTCGTCGTAGCGCAGCGTCCCGCCCGCCTGGCTGAACAGGTGCACCACCGGGTTCCACCCGCCGGACACCAGCACCAGGTCGGCCTCGATCTCGGTCCCGCCGGCCAGGACGGACGAGACCTCGCCCGCGCCCCTGGCGGCCTCGACCGCCTGCCCGGCCAGCACTTCGATGCCGCGCCGCCGGGCCTCGTCCAGCGGGCCGGGGGAGGGGCGCACGTCCACGATCGCGGCCACCTCCAGGCCCGCGTCCGCCAGGTCGAAGGCGGCCTCGTAGGCGCTGTCGTTCGTGGTGAAGACCACGGCCCGGCGCCCGGGCAGCACGCCGTACCTGACGGCGTACGTGCGCGCGGCCCCGGCCAGCATCACGCCGGGCAGGTCGTTGCCTGCGAAGGCGATGGGCCGCTCGTGCGCGCCGGTGGCCAGCACGACCCGGCCCGCCCGGATGCGCCAGACCCGCTGCCTGGCCACGTGGGCGGGGGCGGCCGCGCCGAGATGGTCGGTGCGGCGCTCGACGGCCATGAGGTAGTTGTCGTCGTAGTAGCCGAAGACCGTGGTGCGGCGCAGCACCGTGACGTCCGGCAGGCGCTCCAGGTCGGCCGCGACCGCCGCCGCCCACTCGTGGCCGCTGACGGGGCCCTCTCCGGTGGGCAACCGCTCGGTGGTGCCCAGCAGGCTGCCGCCCGGCCGGGGCTGCTCGTCGGCCAGGATCACCCGGGCGCCGTCCCTGGCCGCGGCCCTGGCGGCGGCCAGCCCCGCCGGGCCGGCGCCGACCACCAGCACGTCGCAGTGGGCGTGCACGGCGTCGTAGCGGGCCGGGTCGGGTTCGGCCGCCAGGCGGCCCCGGCCGGGCAGGCTGCTCGCCACGAGCCCGTCGTACAGCTCGACCACGGTGGCCGGCCGCATCGGCTCCGGGAAGGGGTGCTCGATCTGGACGACCGCGTTGGGCTCCTCGCTGCCCGCGGCGAAGACGCCGCGCGGGCGGCCCAGCTTGACGCTGGTCGCTGCCTGCCGTACGCCGTTGGCCAGCAGCGCGGAGGCCAGGGTGTCGCCGGGGTGACCGGTCAGCTCGCGGCCGTCGAAGCGGAAGCGCAGCGTGCCGCCGCGGTCGATCAGCCCGCCGGTGGACAGCCTCATCGGGCCTCCAGGATCTCGTTGGTGGCGGTGTCGCGGACCAGGTTGAACCAGCGGCGGCAGCCCGCCGAATGGCTCCACCGCTCGGCGAAGGGGCCCTTGGGGTTGTCGCGGAAGAACAGGTAGCGCGCCCACTCCTCGTCCGACAGCGCGGCCGGGTCGGCGGGGTAGGCGACGTGGGCCTGCCCGCCGTAGTGGAACTCGGCCTCGTCGCGAGGGCCGCACCAGGGGCATGGGATCTGCAGCATCGGCGGTTCCTCAGTGCGCGACCGCGGCGGCGCCGTGCTCGTCCACGAGCGCCCCGGTGGTGAATCGGTCAAGGGAGAAGGGGGCGTTGAGCGGGTGCGGCTCGTCGTTGGCCACCGTGTGCGCGAAGCACCAGCCCACGCCGGGCGTCGCCTTGAAGCCGCCGGTGCCCCAGCCGCAGTTGAGGTAGAGGTTCTCGACCGGGGTCAGGCCGACGATCGGCGAGGCGTCGGGCGAGACGTCCACCACGCCGCCCCAGGTACGCAGCACGTGCGCGCGGGCGAAGATCGGGAACAGCTCCAGCGCGGCGGCCATCTGCCGCTCGATGATGTGGAAGGCGCCGCGCTGCCGGTAGGAGTTGGCCGCGTCGATGCCGGCGCCCATGACCAGCTCGCCCTTGTGCGCCTGGCTGACGTAGACGTGCACCGCGTTGGACATGACGACCGTCGGGTGCACGGGCTCGAGCAGCTCGGACACCAGCGCCTGGAGCGGGTGGCTCTGCAGCGGCAGGTCGATGCCCGCGGTCTTGGCCACGACCGAGGTGTGGCCCGCCGCGCACAGCGCGACCCGGCCGGCCCCGATCGTGCCCCGGGTGGTCTCCACGCCGGTGACCCGGCCGTCGCTCACCCGCAGGCCGGTGACCTCGCAGTGCTCGATGAAGTCCACGCCGAGTGCCGCCGCGGCGCGGGCGTACCCCCAGGCCACGTGGTCGTGCTTGGCGATGCCGGCGCGGGGCTGGAAGGTGGCGCCGAGCACGGGGTAGCGCACGTCGGGCGAGATGTTCACGATCGGGCACACCTCGCGGACCTGCTCGGGGTCCAGCCACTCGGCGTCGACGCCGTTGAGCCGGTTGGCCTCGACGCGGCGCACGCTGTCGCGTACGTCCTGCAGGCTATGCGCGAGGTTGAGCACGCCGCGCTGGCTGAACAGCAGGTCGTAGCCGAGCTCCTCCTCCAGGCCCTCCCACAGCTTGAGCGCGTGCTCGTAGATGCCGGCGCTCTCGTCCCACAGGTAGTTGGAGCGGATGATCGTGGTGTTGCGCGCCATGTTCCCGCCGGCCAGCCACCCGCGCTCCAGGACCGCGATGTTCGTGATGCCGTGGTTCTTGGCCAGGTAGTAGGCGGTGGCCAGGCCGTGCCCGCCGGCTCCGACGATGACCACGTCGTAGGAGCGCCTGGGCTCGGCGGAGCCCCACAGCCACTCGGGGTGCTCGGGCAGGTTCATCGCGCCTCTCCGTACAGCGGGTGCTTGCCGGCCAGGACCTCGACCCTGTCGCGCAGGAACGACAGGTCGGCCTGCGGCGTCAGCGCGGTGGCGATGATGTCGGAGACCTCCGCGAAGTCGGCCGCCTCGAAGCCGCGTGTGGCCAGCGCCGGGGTGCCGATCCGCAGGCCCGAGGTGACCATGGGCGGTCGCGGGTCGAACGGCACGGCGTTGCGGTTGACCGTGATCCCGGCCGCGTGCAGCCGGTCCTCGGCCTGCTTGCCGTCCAGCTCGGACTCGCGCAGGTCGACCAGGACCAGGTGCACGTCGGTGCCGCCGGTCAGCACCTTCACGCCCGCGGCCGCCGCGTCGGGCGCCAGCAGCCGGTCGGCCAGGATGCGGGCGCCCTCCAGCGTGCGGTGCTGCCGCTCCCTGAACGCCTCTTCGGCGGCGATCTTGAAGGAGACCGCCTTGGCCGCGATCACGTGCTCCAGCGGGCCGCCCTGCTGGCCGGGGAAGACCGAGGAGTTGATCTTCTTGGCGAGCTCCTCGGTCGACAGGATCACCCCGCCGCGCGGGCCGCCGAGCGTCTTGTGCGTGGTCGTGGTCGTGATGTGCGCGTGCGGCACGGGGGAGGGGTGCAGCCCGGCGGCCACCAGCCCGGCGAAGTGCGCCATGTCCACCATCAGGTACGCGCCCACCTCGTCGGCGATCCGGCGGAAGGCCGCGAAGTCCAGGTGCCGCGGGTAGGCCGACCAGCCGGCGATGATGAGCCTGGGGCGGTGCTCGCGGGCCAGGCGCTCGACCTCGTCCATGTCCACCAGGTGGTCGCTCTCGCGCACGTGGTAGGCGACCACGTTGTACAGGCGGCCGGAGAAGTTGATGCGCATCCCGTGCGTCAGGTGGCCGCCGTGGGCCAGGTCGAGGCCGAGGATGGTGTCGCCGGGCTCCAGCAGCGCCGCCATCGCCGCGGCGTTGGCCTGGGCGCCGGAGTGCGGCTGCACGTTGGCCGCCTCGGCGCCGAACAGCGCCTTGATCCGGTCGATGGCGATCTGCTCGATCACGTCCACGTGCTCGCAGCCGCCGTAGTAGCGGCGGCCGGGGTAGCCCTCGGCGTACTTGTTGGTGAGCACCGAGCCCTGGGCCGCCATCACGGCGGCGGGCGCGAAGTTCTCCGAGGCGATCATCTCCAGCGTCGAGCGCTGCCTGGCCAGCTCGGCGCCGATCAGGGCGTGGACCTCGGGGTCCACCACGTACAGCGGGGTGTCGATCATATGAGGTCCTTTCCCTAACCGCGCAGCCGGGTCATCGCCGGGTCGAAGAGCGGCTCCTCGGCCACGACGGCCGGGACGCGCTGGTCGAAGTAGCCGATGTGCAGGGCCTGGCCGGGGCTCGCGAGCGAGGCGGGCAGCCAGGCGTAGGCGATGCCGCGGCCGACGGTGTAGCCGTAGGCGGCGCTGGTGACGTAGCCGACGGCCCGGTCGCCGTCGTGGACCGGCTCCTTGCCCATGACCACCTCGTCGGTCAGCAGGCAGGTGAGCTTCCTGCGGACCGACTCCTTGCGCTCCAGCAGCGCCCGGCGGCCGACGAAGTCGCCCTTGTCCAGCTTGACGGCGAAGCCGAGGCCGGCCTCGTACGGGTCGTGCTCGAAGGTCATGTCGGTGCCGAAGGAGCGGTAGCCCTTCTCCAGGCGCAGGCTGGTGAAGGCGCCGCGGCCGCCGGCCAGCACGCCGTGCTCCTGGCCCGCGGACCAGAGCGTGTCCCAGAGCTTGAGCCCCATGTCGGCGGTGGTGTAGATCTCCCAGCCGAGCTCGCCGACGTAGGACAGGCGCAGCATGGTGACGGGCACGTTGCCGATGAAGCCGCGGGCGCCGCGGAAGTACTTCAGCGCGGTCAGGTCGATGCCGGTCAGCGGCTGGACCAGGTCGCGGGCCCTCGGTCCCCACACGCCCAGGCAGCAGGTGCCGGCGGTGATGTCGCGGATGAACACGTCGGCCGGGCGGTGCCGCTCCAACCAGTCCAGGTCCAGGTTGCCGTTGGCGCCGAGCTGGAAGCGGTCGGGGCCGAGCCGGGCCACGGTGACGTCGCTGCGGATGCCGCCGTCGGTGTCGAGTAGCAGGCAGTACGTCACCGAGCCGACCGACTTGTACACGTCGCCGGTGGTGATCCGCTGCAGGAACGCCAGCGCGCCGGGGCCGCTGACCTCCAGCCGCTTGAGCGCGCTCATGTCGTACAGCGCGACCGCCTCGCGGGTCGCCTGGGCCTCGGCGCCGACGATCGGCGACCAGTACTGCGCGGCCCACGGGCCGGGCGTGGGGATGTCGCGCCCGTTCAGCAGCGGCGCGTTGGCGCCGTACCACTGCGGGCGCTCCCAGCCCGAGGCCTCCAGGAAGACGGCGTCCAGGTCCTGCTGGCGCGGGTGGAAGGGGCTCACCCGCAGCGGGCGCGGGTGCTCCATCGGCTGCAGCGGGTGGATGATGTCGTAGACCTCGACGTAGTTCTGGCAGCCGCGCTCGCGCACGTAGTCGGGCGCCAGCTGGTGCGGCTCGAACCGGTTGACGTCGCACTCGTGCAGGTCGAACGACGAGCAGTGGCCGTCGACCAGCCACTCGGCCATCGCCCGGCCGACGCCCGCGGAGTGGGTGACCCAGACCCCCTCGGCCACCCAGAACCCCTCGACGTCCCGGGACTGGCCCATCAGCGGCAGGTGGTCGGTGGTGAAGGAGAACAGCCCGTTGATGCCGGACTCGACCTCCGCCTTCTGCGTGTCGGGCAGCAGCGCCTGGGTCTCCTCCCAGGCCACGGCGAAGTCGTCAGGGGTGAAGGTGAGCACCGACGGCATCACCTCCGCCTCGTCCACCGAGAGGATCTCGTCGGCGGTGATCGGCATCGGCCGGTGGCCGTAGTAGCCGATGCCGAGCGTGTCGAAGCGCTCGCGGTAGTACAGGTCGGCGTCCTGGTGGCGGAGGATCGGCCGGGTGGCCTCCTCGGTCTGGCCGGCCAGCCCCGGCACCTGCCCGGTCCAGGCGAGCTGGTGGGCCAGCGGGGTGAGCGGCAGCTCCATGCCGGCCATGCGGGCCACCTTCGGGCCCCAGATCCCGGCGCAGCACACGACCACCTGGGCGGGCAGGTCGCCGTAGTCGGTCACCACCGCGCACACCTTGCCGTCCTGGGTCCTGATGTCGAGCACCTCGTGCCTGGGTAGCACCCGCACGCCGCGCTCCTTGGCCCTGGCCAGCTGGGCGTCGACCGCCTTGACCGCCTTGGCCAGCCCGTCCGTCGGGATGAAGAGCCCGCCGAGCACCTTGGCCTCGTCCAGCAGCGAGTGCTTGGCGACGCATTCCTGCGGCGTGAGCAGGTGGGCCTCGAGCCCCCACGCGACCGCCCAGCCGTGCCTGCGGTGCAGCTCGGCCAGCCGCTCCGGGCTGGTGGCCACCTCGAGCCCGCCGACCTGCAGGAAGCTGTCGAGCTCGACGAACTTCTCCGCGGTGTAGCGGGCCATCTCGGTCATCGTCTTCGACCCGTTGACCTGGAAGACCAGGCCGGGGGCGTGCGAGGAGGAGCCGCCGGTGGCGGGCACATCTCCCTGGTCGACGACGGTGACGTCGGTCCAGCCTCGGGCGGACAGCTCGTCGGCCAAGGCCGCGCCGACCACGCCCGCGCCGATGATGACCACGCTCGGGCCCGTCATAGCCACCTCCGTTGTTGCGGTATACGCAACCAAACGCGCTTTCCGCAACAAGCGTCGCTCGCCGCATTCCGGGTGTCAAGGGGTGTTCTGTCTTATTCCGTACGGCTTTAGGCCATTGAGCGCACACGTACGCCCGGCCCGATCGCGGCAGGACGATCGGGCCGGGCGTGTGCGGGGGAGGGTCAGGTCGCGGGGAGCCAGGCCTTGACCTTGTCGGGGTTGGCGGCGACCCACTTGGCGGCCGCCTCCTCCGGCGTCATCTTGTCCTCGGCGATGTACTTGGCCACCAGGTTCTGGTCGTCATTCGTCCAGGTGAAGTTCTTGACCAGGGTGTAGGCAGGGCTGCCCGAGTCGGCGAACTTCTTGCTCACGATCTTGTCCAGCTCGTACGGCGGATAGTCGCAGTCCACCTTGGCTGCGTCGGCGTCGCACCCCTTGGTGTAGGCGGGCAGGTTGACCTTGACCAGCTTCACCTCGGACAGGAACCACTGCGGGTCGTAGAAGTAGCCGATGAGCGGCGTCTGCTGCTTCTCCGCCTGCCGGAAGGCCTGGATGAGCGCGGTCTCGCTGCCCGCGTAGACGACCTTGTAGTCCAGATCGAGGTTCTTGACCAGCGCCGCGTCGTTGGTGACGAAGGACGGGTCGCCGTCGAGCAGCTGGCCCTTGCCCTCGGACTCGGAGGTCTTGAACAGCGAGGCGTACTTGTTGAGGTTCTTCCAGTCGGTGATGTCGGGGTACTTCTTGGCCATCCACGGCGGCACGAACCAGCCGATGACGCCCTTGTTGCCGGTCGGCCCCGCCGAGACGGCGACCTTCTGCTCGTCGATGTACTTCTTCTTCAGGTCGTCGTGGGCCCAGTTCTCCACGACCGCGTCGACCTCTCCGGTGGCGAAGCCCTGCCAGGACACCTCCTCCTTCAGGTCCTTCTTCACCACCTTGCAGCCGAGGTTCTTCTCCGCGACGAGCGCGATCACCGCGGCGTTGGCCTCGTAGCCCACCCAAGGGTTGACCGCGAGGTTGAACGTGCCGCACGTCGCGCCGCCTCCCGCGGCTGCCTGCTGGGTTTCGCCGACCTTCGCTCCGCTGCACGCGCTGAGCAGGAGGCCGCCGCCGGTCACGAGCGCGAGCGCCCTGATCCTGCCGCTTCTCGAAATCGCCACCTGGTCCTCCTGTGTTTCCTGTTACTTACTTGTGTGCGGAAGCCCTCCGCGGACGGCGGCGTCGGCCCGCTGCGTGGCGGCGCGCATGACACGGTCGAGCACGATGCCGAGCACGACGATCGCGATCCCGGCGGCCAGCCCCTTCCCGCGGAGCTCGTGCTGGGAGAACCCGGCCACCACGTCGTAGCCGAGCGCCCCCGCGCCCACCAGGCCGCCCACGACGACCATCGAGAGCACGTAGATGAGTCCCTGGCTCGCGGCCAGCGTCACGCCGCTGCGCGCCATCGGCAGCTGCACCTTGGAGATCAGCTGCCAGGTGCCCGCCCCCGCCGAGGTCGCCGCCTCCACCGTGGTGGGCGAGACCCGCCTGATGCCCTCGGCCACCAGCTTGATCGCCACCGGCGCGGCGAAGACCACGGCGGCGATGATCGCGGTGAACCGCGTCGGGCCGAACAGGCCGAGGATGGGCACGAGGTAGACGAAGGCGGGCATGGTCTGCCCCGCGTCGAGGACGGGACGCAGCAGGGTGTCGGCCCGGTCGCTGCGGCCCATCCACACCCCGACGACCACTCCGAGCACCATCACCAGGATGGTCGCGACCAGCGTGGAGGCCAGCGTCACCATGCTGTCCTGCCAGAGCCCGAGTGCCAGCACCATCAGCAGCCCGATGGCGGTGACCAGCGCGGCGCGCGCGCTGCCCACCAGCAGGGCCACGGCGACGGCCACCAGGCCGACCAGCCACCAGGGCGAGCCGGTCAGCAGGGCCTCGAACGGGTTGAGCAGCCCGTTGGTGAGCGCGTTCTTCAGCGCGTTGGTGTAGGTCACCAGGCTGTCCTGCACCCAGGCGCTGGCGGTGTCCGCGGCGTTGCGCACGTAGGAGCCGATGTTGGCCTCGATGGGGAAGTCCGCGGCCCAGAGGTAGGTGTAGGACTGGAACGCCAGCACGGCCGCGATCCCGAGCACGCCCGTCACCTCGATGCGGCGCCGGCGCGCGGAACGCAGCCGGCCCGCGCGGCGCTCGTCCTCCACCCGCCGGCTGGCGGCCGAGGTCACCCGGTCGAGCACCACGGCCATGATCACGATCGCCAGGCCGGCGTTGAAGGCGGTCCCGACGTCCAGCGTCTGCAGCGCCTTGAGCACGGTCTTGCCCAGGCCGGGCGCGTCGATCAGGGCCGCGATGGTGGCCATGGACAGCGCGGCCATGATGGTCTGGTTGACCCCCACGATGATCGTCTGCTTGGCCATCGGCAGCCGCACGTGCCTGAGCGCCTGCATGGGCGTGGCGCCGAGCGACGTGCCCGCCTCCATCGTCTCGGGCGAGACCTGCCGGATGCCGTGCGCGGTGATGCGGATGGCCGGCGGCACCGCGTAGATCATCGTGGCCACGGTCGCGCTGGCCGGGCCGATGAGGAAGAACAGCGTCAGCGGCGCCAGGTAGACGAACGTCGGCATCGTCTGCATGAAGTCGAGCACCGGCGTGACCACCCGCAGGAACCGGTCGCTCAGCCCCGCCCAGATCCCGAGCGGGATGCCCACGGCCAGCGACAGCGCGACCGCCGTCAGCGTGAGGGCGAGGGTGTCCATGCTCTCCTGCCACAGGCCGAGCAGGCCGAAGGACAGGAAGCCCGCGGCCGTCAGCACCGCCACCTTCCTGTTGCCGTACAGCAGGGCGACGGCCGTGGCGACCGCCACCACGCCGAGCCAGCCCAGCACTGGCAGGGGGCGGCCGAAGGACGGCTGGCTGATCAGCGCCTGGACGAAGGTCACCGCGTCGTCCAGGAAGAGCCGGATGTAGTTGATGAAGTAGAGGAAGAACGGGTTGCTGTTGCGGCTGTCGTCGATGACGTCCATGGCCTGGCTGAGGTCACGGTGCAGCGGCGTCAGCTCGGCGCCGCCCAGCTGCTGGGTGTCGCGCCCGCCGAGCACCGCCCAGCCCACCACCCAGGCCGCGATGACCAGGGCCAGCAGCAGCCTGCGGTCGGGCAGCTTGTGCAGCTTCGCGGCGACAGCCGTGACGGCCGCCATCAGTGCTGCCCTCCGGCGATCACTTCGAGGATCTCCGCGCTGGTGACCACGCCGAGCAGGCCGCCGTCCCCGACCACGCGCACCGGGCGGTCGGCCGACAGCACGGTGTGCACGGCGTCGCGGATGACCACGTCGGGCCCGAGCTCCGGGCCGTCGAGCGGCTCGCCGTCCAGCGGCGGGCGCATGATCCACGACAGCGTCAGCACGTGCGAGCGCGGGACGTCGCTGACGAAGTTGGCCACGTACTCGTCGGCGGGCGCGCCCACGACCTCGTCGGGGGTGCCGACCTGGACCAGCTCGCCGTCGCGCATGATGAGGATCCGGTCGCCCAGCTTGAGCGCCTCGCTCAGGTCGTGGGTGATGAAGATCATCGTCTTGCCCACCTCGTGGTGCAGGCGGATGACCTCGTTCTGCATCTCGCGCCTGATCAGCGGGTCGAGCGCGGAGAACGGCTCGTCGAACAGCAGCACCTCGGGGTCGGCCGCGAGCGCGCGGGCCAGGCCGACGCGCTGCTGCATGCCGCCGGACAGCTGGTCGGGGTAGGAGTTCTCGAAGCCGGTCAGCCCGACCAGCCCGAGCACCTCGCGGGCCCGCTCGTAGCGCTCCTTCTTGGGGGTGCCGCGGATCTCCAGCCCGAAGGCCACGTTCTCCAGCACGCACCGGTGCGGCAGCAGCCCGAAGTGCTGGAAGACCATCGCCATCCGGTGCCTGCGCAGCTCGCGCAGCTTGCGGTCGTCGGCCGTGCGGATGTCCTCGCCGTCGAGCACGATCTCGCCCGCCGTGGGTTCGATCAGCCGGGTCAGGCAGCGCACCAGGGTGGACTTGCCCGAGCCCGACAGGCCCATGACGACGAAAACCTCGCCCCGCCGGACCGAGAAGGAGACGTCGCGGACCGCGGCGACGCAGCCGGTCTGCTCCTTGAGCTCCGTGCGGCTCAGGGTGCTGCCGACCACGCGGCCGGCCTTGGGGCCGAACACCTTCCACAGGCCTCGGACGTCGAGAATGGGGGGTGCCTCGGTGTTGAGCGGTGTGCTTTCGGTCAGTGACGGGACGGTCATGACCACCTCTTCGTCGTCGGAGCGTCAGTTCTCTGGGAACCACCGCTGTGGGCGCGGTCGGATGTTCTGCCAGACGTGCTTGATCTCGCGGTACTCGTCCAGGCCGGTCGGGCCGAGCTCGCGGCCGTTGCCGGACTGCTTGAAACCACCCCACTCGGCCTGCGGCACGTAGGGGTGGTAGTCGTTGATCCACACCGTGCCGTGCCGCAGCCGGCCCGCGACCCGCTGCGCCTTGCCGGCGTCCTGGGTCCAGACCGCGCCGGCCAGGCCGTACTCGGTGTCGTTGGCGAGGCGGACCGCCTCGTCCTCGGTCGTGAAGCGCTCGACGGTCAGGACGGGGCCGAAGGACTCCTCGCGCACCACGCGCATGTCCTGCTTGCACTCGTCCAGGACGGTCGGCCGGTAGAAGTATCCGGGCCCGTCGAGGCGGCGGCCGCCGCAGCGCAGCACGGCCCCCTCGGCCAGGCCCGCCGCCACGTACTCCTCGACCTTGGCCAGGTGCGCGGCGGAGATGAGCGGGCCGGTGTCGGCGTGCGGGTCGAAGGGGCCGCCCAGGCGGATCAGCTCGGCCCGCCGTACGACCTCGTCGACGAACGCGTCATGCAGGGAGTCCTCCACCAGCAGCCGCGCGCCGGCCGAGCAGACCTGGCCGGAGTGCAGGAACACCGCGGTGAGCGCGAAGTCGACGGCCGTGTCGAAGTCGGCGTCGGCGAAGACGATGTTGGGGTTCTTGCCGCCCAGCTCCAGCGCCACCCGCTTCACGGTGGCCGCGGCGGCGGCCATGACGCGCCGCCCGGTGGCCAGGCCGCCGGTGAAGGAGACCATGTCCACGTCCGGGTGCTCGGCCAGCGGCGCGCCGACCTCCGGGCCGGTGCCGAGCACGAGGTTGGCCACCCCGTCCGGCAGCCCGGCCTCGGCCAGCGCCCGCATCAGCAGGATGGCCGTGCTGGGGGTCAGCTCGCTCGGCTTGAGCACGAACGTGTTGCCCGCGGCGAGCGCCGGGGCGACCTTCCACGTGGTCTGGAGCAGGGGGTAGTTCCACGGCGTGATGAGGCCGCAGACGCCGATCGGCTCGTGGACGATGCGGCTGATCGCGTCGTCGCGGCCGGTGTCGACGACCCGGCCCGCGTCGGTGCCCGCGACGCCGGCGAAGTAGCGCAGGCTGGCCGCGCAGTCGTCGATGTCGTACTCGCTCTCCACCAGGCGCTTGCCGGTGTCGCCCGACTCGGCTTGGGCGAAGGCGTGGCGGTCGCGTTCCAGCAGGTCGGCTACCTTGTACAGCAGCGCGCCGCGCTCGCGGGCCGGCGTCGTGGGCCAGGGGCCGCTGTCGAAGGCGCGCCTGGCCGCGGCGATCGCCGCCTCGGTGTCCGCGGCGGTTCCCTCGGCCACGGTGGCCACGAGGCTTCCGTCGGCGGGCGAGTGGATGCGCCGCTGACCACCGGCGAGTGGCTTGGTCCACTCGCCTGCGATGTAGAGCTCGGTCATCGGCACACCTTCGATGGTTGCGTATCGCGCAAGGCGCTGCTTAATGAGGAACAGGATTGACTTGTCTTCGAGCGTTCGTCAAGGGTTTGCCGGAATCACTGGCCAAATACATACGTTGTGATGAGGTTTGACCTTCTTGCCCCTTGACGTGGTAGGCCCGTGCCCTCAGTCTGTTGCGTATAAATCTCTTCTTTGCGTCATACGCAACACTGGGAGGGTGTGATGTCTCCACGTCCCGACCCTGGCCGCGAGTTCATCCTCACGGTGTCCTGCTCCGACAAGCCGGGCATCGTGTACGCGGTCAGCAGCTTCCTCGTCCAGCACGGCGGGAACATGCTGCAGAGCAAGCAGTTCAACGACCGCGAGGGTGGCGGTTTCTTCATGCGCGTGCACTTCGCCGCGCATGACGAGATCGAGCGGTTGCGCGAGGGGTTCACCTATGTCGCCGAGTCCTTCCAGATGAACTGGCAGTTGAAGGACGCGGCCACGCCCACCCGCACGCTGGTCATGGCGTCCAAGTTCGGTCACTGCGTGAACGACCTGCTGTATCGCCGACAGGTGGGCGCGCTCAACATCGAGATCCCCGCGATCGTCTCCAACCACCCCGACCTCGAGTCGCTCGCCGCCTCGTACGGCGTGCCGTACCACCACGTGCCCGTCACGGCCGCCACCAAGGGCGAGGCCGAGGCGCGGATCCTGGAGCTGGTCGAGGAGTACGACGCGGAGCTGGTGGTCCTGGCGCGCTACATGCAGATCCTCTCCGACGACCTGTGCAAGCAGCTGGAGGGGAGGGCCATCAACATCCACCACTCCTTCCTGCCGGGCTTCAAGGGCGCCAAGCCGTACCACCAGGCGCACGAGCGTGGCGTGAAGCTCATCGGGGCGACCGCGCACTACGTCACGGCGGACCTGGACGAAGGGCCCATCATCGAGCAGGACGTGGCCAGGGTGGACCACGAGCTCGACGCCGAGGACCTGGTCGCGGCCGGCCGGGACGTGGAGGCGCAGGTGCTGGCCAGGGCCGTGAAGTGGCACAGCGAGCAGCGCCTCCTGCTCAACGGCAACCGCACCGTGGTCTTCCGCTGACGGAGTACCGCAAGGGCGGTGGGGGAGTACCCCCACCGCCCTTGTGTCATGCCCGGTGACGGTAGAACTCGGTCGGCTGCGGCGCCAGCGGCGTGTTGCCCAGGATGAGGTCGGCCGCCTTCTCCGCCAGCATCATGACCGGCGCGTAGATGTTGCCGTTCGTCACGTACGGCATGGCCGAGGCGTCCACCACGCGCAGCCCGTCGACGCCGTGCACCCGCATCGTGTCCGGGTCGAGCACCGACATCGCGTCCACGCCCATCCTGGCCGTGCACGAGGGGTGCAGGGCGGTCTCGCCGTCCTTGGCCACCCAGTCCAGGATCTCCTCGTCGCTCTCCACGGACGGCCCGGGCGACACCTCGCCCGTGCTGAGCGCGGCCAGCGCCGGCGCCCCGAGGATCCTGCGGGCCACCCGGACGGCCTCCACCCACTCACGCTTGTCCTGCTCGGTGGACAGGTAGTTGAAGCGCAGCGCGGGATGCTGTCGCGGATCGGTGCTCTTGATCTTCACCGAGCCGCGGGCGTCGGAGTACATGGGCCCGACGTGCACCTGGTAGCCGTGCCCGCCCGCCGGCGCCGAGCCGTCGTAGCGCACGGCCAGCGGCAGGAAGTGGAACATCAGGTTGGGATAGTCGACGTCGTCGTTGCTGCGGACGAAGCCGCCCGCCTCGAAGTGGTTGGTCGCGCCCGGCCCGCCGCGCAGGAACAGCCACTGCGCGCCGATCCAGGGGTGCCGCCACTTCTGCAGGTTCGGCTGCATGGAGACCGGCTCTCGGCAGCCGTGCTGGATGTAGACCTCCAGGTGGTCCTGCAGGTTCTCGCCCACGCCCGGCAGGTCGTGGACGACGTCGATGCCGAGCTTGCGCAGCTCGCCGGCGTTGCCGATCCCGGACAGCTGCAGCACCTGCGGCGAGTTGATCGCGCCGCCGCACAGGATGACCTCGCCCGCGCGGACCCGGCCGCCGTCGAACTCGACGCCGACGGCCCTGGTGCCCTCGAAGATGACCTTCGTCACCAGCGCGCGCGTCTTGACGGTCAGGTTGGGCCGCTTCATGACCGGGTGCAGGTACGCCCTGGCCGCGCTGAGCCGGCGCCCGCGCCGGATGTTGCGGTCGAAGCGGGCGAAGCCCTCCTGCCGGTAGCCGTTCACGTCGTCGGTCAGGGGATAGCCGGCCTGCTGCACCGCCTGGAAGAACGCGTCGTACAGCGGCGTGCCGGCCGCCCCGCGCTCCAGCACCAGCGGCCCGCCGTGGCCGCGCCACGGGGTGTCGGGGTCGGCCAGGCAGTTCTCCATCCGCTTGAAGTACGGCAGGCAGTGGGCGTAGTCCCAGTTCTTCATCCCGGGATCGGCGCCCCACCGCTCGTAGTCCAGCGGGTTGCCGCGCTGGAATATCATGCCGTTGATGCTGCTGGAGCCGCCGAGCACCTTGCCGCGAGCGTGATAGATCCGCCGGCCGTGCATGTGGGGTTCGGGCTCCGACTCGTAGCGCCAGTCGTAGAAGCGGTTGCCGATGGGGAACGGCAGGGCCGCGGGCATGTGGATGAACACGTCCCACGGGTAGTCCGATCGGCCCGCCTCCAGGACGAGCACCCGCGTGGCAGGGTCCGCGGAGAGCCGGTTCGCCAGCGCGCTGCCGGCCGAGCCGCCTCCGACGATGACGAAGTCGTATTGATGTGACGTCATGGTGCCTCGTCTCGCTCGCGCGTTTCGCCAAATCGTAGCGCTATACGCATTGCGTTTCACTACTCGCAACAGGAGATCTTTTGGGTCTTGCGTTAGACGGAGTTCCCTCTAGCACTTAGAGTTTCGCTATGGGCAACGATTCGGGCAGTGGGGGCGTGCAGTCCGTCGATCGGGCGATCAGCGTGCTGGAGATCCTCTCCCGGCGGGGCGAGGCAGGAGTCAGCGAGGTCGCCGCGGAGATCGACGTGCACAAGTCGACCGCGTTCCGGCTGCTCGGCGCGCTCGAGGCGCGCGGCCTGGTCGAGCAGGCCGAGGAGCGCGGCAAATACCGGCTCGGCTTCGGCATCATCCGCCTGGCCGGCGGGGTCAACACCCAGCTCGACGTCACCCAGCGGGGGCGCCCGGTCTGCCAGCGCCTGGCGGAGGAGATCGGCGAGACGGTCAACATCGCCGTGCTCCGCTCCAGCTACGCGGTCAACCTCGATCAGGTGCGCGGCGCCTCGGCGGTCACCGCCTACAACTGGGTCGGCCAGATCACGCCGTTGCACGCCACCTCCAGCGGGAAAGTGCTGATGGCCCATCTGGACGAGCGCCAGCGCGAGCGGGTGCTGTCCGACGGGGCCCTGGAGTCCTTCACGCCCCGCACCGTCACCGACGTCGCCCGGCTCGAGGAGCAGCTGGCCGAGATCAAGCAGGCGGGCTACGGCTACTGCCTGGAGGAGCTGGAGGAGGGGCTGAACGCCATGGCGGCGCCCATCCGCTCCTACCACGGCGACGTCGTCGCCGCGGTGAGCGCCTCCGGCCCCGCCTACCGTTTCACGGCCGAGCGCATGCACGAGCTCGCTCCCGTCCTGATCAGCGGGGCCGACGAGATCAGCCGCCGCCTCGGGTACGCCGGCTGAGCCGTACCACGATGCTCTTGGAGGTCGGGGTGTTGGAGGTCTCGGCCACCGAGTCGAGCGGTACCAGCACGTTGGTCTCCGGGAAGTAGGCGGCGCAGCAGCCGCGGGCGGTCGGATAGGCGATGACTCTGAAGCCCTCGGCGGTGCGCTCGCCGTCGGGCCACTCGCTGATCAGGTCCACCACGTCGCCGTCGGCCAGGTCGCGCTCCGCGAGGTCGTCGGGGTGGACGAAGACCACCTTCCGGCCGTTCTTGACGCCGCGGTAGCGGTCGTCGAGGCCGTAGACGGTCGTGTTGTACTGGTCGTGGCTGCGTACGGTCTGCAGCAGCAGCCGCCCCGGCGGCACCCGCAGGACCTCCAGCCGGTTGACGGTGAAGCCCGCCCTGCCGGTGGCGGTGGGGAAGCGGCGCTCGTCCCTCGGCGCGTTGGGCAGCGCGAAGCCGGCCTCGGCGCGGCCGTTGAAGTCCTCGAAGCCGGGGATCACCCGCGCGATCCGGTCGCGGATCGTGGCGTAGTCCCGCTCGAAGTCCGCCCACGGCTCCTCGCCGAACAGCTCGCGGCCCAGCCGGGCGACGATCGCCACCTCCGACAGCAGGTCGGGGGAGGCGGGCGCGAGCCGGCCGCGCGAGGCGTGCACCAGCCCCATCGAGTCCTCGACGGTGACGAACCCGGCGGGGTCGCGCTCGGTGCGGCCCAGCGTCGGCAGGATGAGCGCCCGCTCGCCGCACACGGCGTGCGAGCGGTTGAGCTTGGTGGAGACCTGCACGGTCAGCCTGGTACGGCGCAGCGCCGCCTCGGTGACGCGGCTGTCGGGCGTGGCCCGGACGAAGTTGCCGCCCATGCCGACGAAGACCTTCGCCTCGCCGTCGCGCATGGCCCGGATGGCCTCCACCGTGTCCAGCCCGTGGTGACGGGGCGGCTCGAAGCCGAACTCCCCGGCCAGCGCGTCCAGGAAGTCCTTCGAGGGCTTCTCGTAGATGCCCATGGTCCGGTCGCCCTGGACGTTGGAGTGGCCGCGCACCGGGCACAGGCCCACGTTGCCGCGCAGCAGCTGGAAGTTGACCACCTCGCGGATGGTGGCCACGGAGTTGCGGTGCTGGGTGAGCCCCATGGCCCAGCACACGACGACCGACTTGGCGTTCCTGACGTCGCGGGCCGTCTCCTCCAGCTCCTGCCGGGTCAGGCCGGTCGCCTCCAGCACCTCCGCCCAGTCCAGGCCGGTCAGGTGCGCCTTCCACTCCTCGAAGCCGCTGGTGTGCTCGGCGATGAACGCCTCGTCGGCGGTGTCGAGCAGCAGCAGCGACAGCGCCTGGAACAGCGCCATGTCGCCGTTGAGCCGGATCTGCAGGAACCGGTCGGCCAGCGAAGTGCCTCCGGCCAGCCCGGAGGGCCGCTGCGGGTTCTTGAAGCGCAGCAACCCGGCCTCGGGCAGCGGATTGACCGCGACGATCCGGGCACCGCCGCGCTTGGCCTTCTCCAGGGCGGTGAGCATGCGGGGATGGTTGGTGCCCGGGTTCTGGCCCACCACGAAGATCAGGTCGGCCCGGTGCAGGTCGTCGAGCGACACGGTGCCCTTGCCGATGCCGATCGTCTCGGTGAGCGCGGCGCCGCTGGACTCGTGGCACATGTTGGAGCAGTCGGGCAGGTTGTTGGTGCCGAACCGGCGCACCAGCAGCTGGTAGGCGAAGGCCGCCTCGTTGGAGGTGCGGCCCGAGGTGTAGAAGACCGCCTGGTCGGGGCTGTCCAGCGCGCGCAGCTCGGCCGCGATCATGCCGAACGCCTCCGCCCAGCCGACGGGCTCGTAGTGCTCGGCGCCCGCGGGCTTGTACATCGGCTCGGTCAGCCGGCCCTGCTGCCCCAGCCAGTAGTCGCTCATCCCGGCCAGCTCGCTCACCGGATGGGCGGCGAAGAACTCGCGGGTGACGCGCCGGGTGGTGGCCTCCTCGGCCACCGCCTTGGCGCCGTTCTCGCAGAACTCGGCCGGGCTGCGGTGCTCGCCCTCCGGCCAGGCGCAGCCGGGGCAGTCGAAGCCGCTCTTCTGGTTGACGCGCAGCAGCGTCAGCGCGGTGCGGCCGGCCCCCATCTGCCGGTGGGCGATGCGCAGGGCGTGGCCCACCGCGGGCAGGCCGCCCGCCCAGTCCTTGGGCGGGCCGACCGTCAGCCCCTCGTCTTCGTGCTCGTTCACCCGATGCGGTCCTGGACCCAGTCGTGGAAGGCGCCGATGTGGTGCTCGCTGGGCACCAGCACGCCGCCCTTGGCGTACGTACGCGAGCCCATCTGCGGCTGGCACCGCTCGCACGCCTCGAAGTCCTGCTCGTTGACCCGGTGGAACAGCTCCACCGACTTGTCCAGGTCCTTGCCGCTCGCCACGACGCCGGGCAGGTAGAGCCAGTCGCACTCCACCACCGTGCGGTCCACCGCCAGCGGGAACATCCGGTGCACGATCACGTGGTCGGGCACCAGGTTGACGAACACCTGCGGCTTGACGGTGATCGCGTAGTAGCGGCGATCCTGCTCGTCGCTGACGCCCGGGATGCGGTCGAGCCCTTCGGACCCGTCGACGGTGAAGCCCTGGATCTCCTCACCGAACTCGGCGCCGTGGCCCACGAAGTATTGAGCCGCGTAGCCGTCGGCGAACTCCGGCAGCACCTCGGTCAGCTCCGGATGGATCGTGGCGCAGTGGTAGCACTCCATGAAGTTCTCGATGATGAGCTTCCAGTTCGCCTTCACGTCGTAGACGATCCTGCGGCCCACCTCCAGGTTGGCCACGTCGTAGTTGTCGATCAGCTCCAGCGAGCCGAGCCGCTCGGTCACCGCGCCCAGCACGTCCTCCTCGAAGGAGGGCGGCTCGTCGGCCAGGCACACCCACACGTAGCCGAGCCACTCGCGCACGTGCACCTTCACCAGGCCGTACCCCACCCGGTCCAGGTCGGCCATCTTGGTCAGGTTGGGCGCGGCGATCAGCTTGCCGTCCAGGTCGTAGGTCCAGGCGTGGTACGGGCACTGGAAGGCCCGCTTGACCTCGCCCGACTCCTCCGTGCGCAGCGTCGCGCCGCGGTGGCGGCAGACGTTGAAGAACGCGCGCACCGACATGTCGCGCGCCCGGGTGACGAGGATGCTCTCGGAGCCGACCTGAACGGTCTTGAACGCGCCCGGCTTGGGCAGGTCGGCCGAGCGCACCACGCAGAACCACATCGCCTCGAAGATGTTCCGCTGCTCCGCGGCGAAGATCTCGGGGTCCACGTAGTAGCGACCGGGGAGGGTGGGGATCACGCTTGACGTGGTGGTGGTCACGGGCAGTACTCCTCTGAAACAGGCCCAATGTAACGGCAGGGTCAGTGCCCTCGGCGGATCCAGTCCTCGAGTTGCGGAGCCTCGGCTCCGATGCTGGTGTCCTCACCGTGTCCGGTGTGCACCACGGTCTCGCCGGGCAGCGTCAGCAGCGTCCGGCTGATCGACGAGATGATCGTCGGGAAGTCGCTGTACGACCTGCCCGTCGCGCCGGGGCCGCCCTTGAACAGGGTGTCCCCGGAGAACAGCACGCCCAGCTCCGGCACGTACAGGCACACCGCGCCCGGCGCGTGCCCCGGCGTGTGCAGCACGTGCACGGCGGAGCCGGCCACCCGCAGGAGCTGGCCGTTGGCCAGCCGCCCGCCGGGCGTGGCCGACTGGTGGGCCAGCTTCCACAGCACCTCGTCGTCGGGATGCAGCAGCACGGGCGCGCCGGTCAGCGCGGCCAGCTCGGGCGCGGCGTTGACGTGGTCGTCGTGCGCGTGCGTGCACACGATCGCGCTCACCCGGCGCTCGCCCACGGCCTCGGCGATGGCGGAGGCGTCGTGGGCGGCGTCGATGACCAGGACCTCCTGGTCGTCGCCCACCAGCCACACGTTGTTGTCGACCTCCCACGTCCCGCCGTCCAGGCTGAACGTGCCCGACGTGACCACGCGCTCGACCCGCATCAGAGCACCACCACCGAGCGGAGCACCTCGCCGCGGTGCATCTTGGCGAAGGCGTCCTCGACCTCGTCCAGGGCGATGGTCTCGCTGACGAACGCGTCGAGGTCGAGACGTCCCTGCAGGTAGAGGGAGATCAGCATGGGGAAGTCGCGGCTCGGCAGGCAGTCGCCGTACCAGCTCGACTTCAGCGCGCCGCCGCGGCCGAACACGTCGAGCAGCGGCAGCTCGAGCGTCATCTCCGGCGTGGGCACGCCGACGAGGACCACGGTCCCCGCCAGGTCGCGGGCGTAGAAGGCCTGCTTGTAGGTCTCCGGCCGGCCGACCGCGTCGATCACGACGTCCGCGCCGAAGCCGCCGGTCAGCTCCCTGATCGCCTCGACCGGGTCGCCGTCCTTGGCGTTGACCGTGTGCGTCGCGCCGAGGCCGCGGGCCCACTCCAGCTTCCGCTCGTCCACGTCGACCGCGACGATCGTGGTCGCGCCGACCAGCCGCGCGCCCGCGATGGCCGCGTTGCCGACGCCGCCGCAGCCGATGACCGCCACCGAGTCGCCCCTGCTGACGCCGCCGGTGTTCACGGCGGCGCCGAGACCGGCCATCACGCCGCAGCCGAGCAGCCCCGCCGCGGCGGGGGAGGCGGCCGGGTCGACCTTGGTGCACTGGCCCGCGGCCACGAGCGTCTTCTCGGCGAACGCGCCGATGCCCAGCGCGGGGCTGAGCGGCGTGCCGTCGGCCAGGGTCATCTTCTGGGTGGCGTTGTGGGTGGCGAAGCAGTACTGCGGGCGGCCGCGCAGGCAGGCCCGGCACGAGCCGCACACGGCCCGCCAGTTGAGGATCACGAAGTCGCCGGGCGCGACGTCGGTGACGCCCTCGCCGACGGACTCCACCACGCCGGCCGCCTCGTGGCCGAGCAGGAACGGGAAGTCGTCGCTGATGCCGCCCTCGCGATAGTGCAGGTCCGTGTGGCAGACCCCGCAGGCCTGCACCCGGACCAGCGCCTCGCCGGGTCCCGGGTCCGGCACCAGGATGGTCTCCAGACTGACCGGCTTGCCCTTGCCGGTCGCGACGACCCCGCGTACTTCATGAGCCATGATTCACTCCTGTCTCAGCCGACCTGAACCGGCGCCGTTTCGAGCTGCCGCCGCCATCGGGTGAACAGCCGTACCTGGTTGACCCCGAGGACCGCGACCGGGCGGTCGCCCTGCCGGTAGACCGCGAGGAAGCTGTGCCCGGCCGGGTCGCCCTCCTCCACGCTGACCGTGTCCGCGTCCGCGGCGTGCCCGATGAACTGGATCTTCACATCGAACTGGTCGGACCAGATGTAGGTGGGCCGCCGCGCCTCGGTGCGGGCGGTGCCGCCGGACAGCAGCGTGGCCGCCGCGACCGAGGCCCGTTGCCGGGCTCCCGTCCAGTGCTCGATCCTGTGGTGCCTGCCCTGGACGGGGTCGAACCAGGCGGCGCAGTCGCCCACGGCCACGATGCCGGGGACGGAGGTGCCGCCCGCCTCGTCACACAGTACGCCGTCGCCCAGGTCGAGGCCGCTGCCCCGGAGCCAGTCGATCGCGGGCACGGCGCCGATCCCGACGACCACGACGTCCACGGGCAGGTGGGTGCCGTCCGCCAGCCGTACCCCGTCCACCCGGTCCTCGCCGGTGAGGGCGGACACGACCATGCCGGACAGCAGCCGCACCCCGCGCCGCTCGTGCAGCGCGGCCAGCGCCTCGGCCATCGGCACGCCGACGACGCGGGCCAGCGGCGCGGGGCCGGACTCGACCAGCGTCACGTCCAGGCCGAGGTCGCGGGCGGTGGCGGCGACCTCGGCGCCGACGAAGCCGCCGCCGATCACCACCAGCCGCCGGCCCGCCTCCAGGTCGGCGCGCAGGGAGCGGGCGTCGTCCAGGGTGCGTAGCGTGTGCACGCCGGCCAGGTGGCCGGCGCCGGGAAGCCTGCGGGCGGTGGCGCCGGTGGCGATGACGATGCCGTCGGCCCGCACCGAGGTGCCGTCGCTCAGCTCGACGCGGCGCTCCCCGGGGTCCAGGGCCACGGCGGCCACGCCGAGCCGCCACTCCGCGTCCAGCTCCTCGCCCTCGCCCTCCAGGGCCAGGTCGGCCTCGGTCAGGTCGCCGCGCAGGAAGTCCTTGGACAGCGGCGGGCGGTCATAGGGGCGGTGCCGCTCGTCCCCGACCAGCACCAGCCTGCCCCGGTATCCCTGGGCGCGCAGCGCCCTGGCGGTCAGCAGCCCGGCCAGGGAGGCGCCGACGACGCAGATCGTGTTCACGCCTGCCCCTTGACGGTGACGCCCGGCGGCAGGTTGGGTGGCGCCTCGGACTGCTTGACATAGATGACGCCGTCGTCGACCACCACCTCGTGCGTGCGCACGGGGAGCTTGGCCGGCGGCGCGTCCACCTGGCCGGTGCGCAGGTCGAAACGCGAGGCGTGCAGCGGGCACTCGATCTCGCACCCCTCCAGCCAGCCGTCGGCGAGCGAGGCGTCCTGGTGAGTACAGGTGTCATCGATGGCGAAGATCTCGCCGTCCTCGGTGTGGAACACCGCAATCGGCGGGTCGGCCTCGACGCGAAGGGCCTCGCCTCGAGGGAGTGACGCCAGTGGGCACGCTGGGATCATCCTGTCACCCCGGTTTCGTAAAGAGAAACGTCTAGCGCTATACGCAACAGAGTGAGGGTGGGACGGGTAGATGTCAAGGCTGATTTGTCGGACTTAGGCCCCAGTGTCCGGCCACCTCATCGCCGGACGCCGGCGGGGAAGGCGAGGACGGCCAGACCCCCGGCGAGTACGGCCGGCCCGCACCAGGACAGCGCCGGCAACCGCACGCCCGCGACCACGACACCCAGCACCGCCGCGACGGCGGGCTCCGCCCGCGCGGACGTCTGCCGCAGGCCGTACCCGAAGAGCCGGCAGGCGAGGAACGTGGCGACCAGGAGGAGCACCAGTCGCTCGTCGCGCGTGCATCGCTCGGCGAGCGAGCGGGCACCTCGTGTCGAGAGGAACATCAGCGGGCCGCCGAGCACCAGACCGGCGGAACCTTCGGCCGCCGCCGGTGCCCCGTCCGGAGCGAGAGAACTGGCCGTCCCGGTGGTGCGCCCGATCAGGCGCGCAGAGGGGGCAGAACGACGTGCCAGTAGGAGTTCATCGCGCCGATGCTACCTGCCGCCGTACCGTGCTTCCTGCGGCTTGCGCCAGGTGATGCTGTAGCGCAGCAGGAGGTGGCGGCGGTACTGGGAGCCGGGCAGGAGCTCGGCGGCCAGCGCCCGCATCTGCGCGTACGTCACCGGCGGCGGCCACACCGTGGGGGACGGGTGATGCCAGAGCCCCTTCACGGCGCGATGCAAGGTGCCGACGGCGACGCCGGCGAGGACCCGCGGCAGATCGTCGGGCATGGTGGCGCGGGCGAGGCCGACGACGGCCAGGACGCCGCCGGGCCGCAGCAGGTCGCGCATGCGGGCCAGCCCGGTGGCGGCGTCCAGGTGGTGCAGGGTGGCCACGGACGCGATGACGTCGAACGAGGCCGGCTCGAAGGGGTGGGTGAGGAAATCGCCGAGGATGTAGTCGACGTCGTCCGGGTGCTCGCGGGCCTGGTCGATGCTGGGCGCGTCGAGGTCGATGCCGGTGACGCTCGGCACGGTCCGCCGGAGTTCGCGGGCGAGCATGCCCTCACCGCAGCCGACGTCGAGGGCGCGCTCGGCGCCGTCAGGGATCGCGCTCAGGATGCGGGGGTGGTAATGGATGTTGTGGTTCCATCGCCTGCCGTTCTTGCCTGCCATGCGATCATCCTGCCGGACACCTCACGTGGAGAGGTCGCCTGTCCTTCGACGTCCTGCGGCCGTTGCGGGGGATCATCGCTCGACTGCCAGCCGGACTCCGAGCCCGATGAAGATTCCTCCGGTCGCGACGTCGACCCGGCGGCGAGCAGTGCGCCTGCGGCGCAACCATTCACCGATCCGCCCCGCGAGCACGCCGACGGTGCCGTCCACCATGAACTCCAGCACGATCAGGATGGCGCCGAGGATCGCGAACTGCAGCCAGACCTGGCCCAGTTGCGGGTTGATGAACTGGGGGAGGAAGGCGATGGTGAAGGTGACCATCTTCGGGTTCAGCAGGTTGGTCAGCAGGCCGCTGGTGAATGCCCGGCGCCCTGACATCGCTCCCTGGCCGTCCATGGGGATCTCACTCTCGATTCCCTTGCGGTTGCGAATCATCTGCACGCCGAGATAGATCAAGTAAGCGGCTCCGACGATCCGCACCACCGCGAAGGCCACCGGCACCGCCTGGAACAGCGCGGCCAGTCCGGCGGCCGCCACGGCGACATGGATGGCCTCGCTCGTGGCCACCCCCACGGTGGCGAGCAAGCCGGCGCGCGGACCACCGCGCATGCCGCAACCCAGGACGAACAGCATGTCCGGCCCTGGAGTGATCATGGCGACGATCGTGGTCATGGTGAAAAGAATCAGCAGGTGCTGGTCGATTGGCATGACGAAATCATGACATGTGCCCCTAATGCGGCGAGTGTGCCGCCCCGCGCCATGCCGGCGTCGGCGCCGGCCACCCTGCGGCGTTCCCTCGGTCCGTCGGAGCGGGCGTCGGTTCGCGGGCGTCCGGCAAATCAGGATGCAACCAGCGAGGGACCTTCGGGATAGAGGTGGTAGTCAAGCACCTTGGACACGGAGGAATCGCTCATGAAGGGACGCACCGCACCATGGCTACGGCGAGAGCGGTGAGTCGGCCCACGGAGAAGCTCGACGATTCGCAGATCGTCGCCGCCTCTTTGGAAGACCCCGAGACATTCGGCGAGCTGTTCCGCCGCCACTCGCCACGACTCCATGCCTATATCAAGCGTCGCCTCGGGCTCACTCTGGCCGATGACGTGGTGGCGGAGGCATTCGCCACCGCGTTCCGCCAGCGGGGTCGGTTCGACGGGCAAGCGGAGTTCTCGGCGTGGCTCTGGGGGATCGCCAGCAATCTGATCGCCAAGCACCATCGCCAGGAGACCCGTATGTACCGGGCCTTCGCCCGAACGGGCGTGGACCCCGCGGAGGACGGTGTCGCCGAGCTGGTCAGCGATCGGGTGGCCGCCGCGGCGCACGCGCCCCGGCTGGCCAAGGCCCTGGCCTCGCTCAGCTCCCAGGACCGCAACGCCGTTCTGCTGCTGGCGTGGGGCGAACTGTCGTACGCCGAGATCGCGGCGATCTTGGATCTGCCCCTCGGCACCGTCAAGGCCAAGATTCACCGGGCTCGGATGAAGCTCCGCAAAGCCCTTCCCGGGGAGAAGAACGATGGATGAACTCGACGCGCTGCGGCAGATGCGTACGACACTGGCGCGTGAGGAGAGCCCGGACCGGCTCACCCTGCGTACCGACTGGCGCCGGTCCGCAGCTCGGCCACGCGCCCGTCGCACCTTCAGGGTGCCGCTGGTGAGCATCGCGGCGACGGCCGCCCTGGCCGCGGGGACCCTGGTCGCCGTCTCGCTGACCTCGGACGGGGATCAGACCAGAACCATCCATGGGGGCGTGAGCCCTCGGATGCCGGGCAACGCCCTGCTGGTGGCCGCTACCAACGTACAGAAGGGACCGACCGGCACGTACTGGCACACCACCCGCATCGCCGGAAAGATCTACGCGGTCGGCGAGAGCGCGGCCGGGCACTACAAGTTCGAGTCGAGAATGCAGTACGACGACTGGACCGACCGCACCGGCAAGGCGTGCTCCGCCCACCAGGACCTGCCTGCCCGCCCGTGGACGGACCGCGACAGGCAGAAGTGGGTGGCGGCGGGTGCCCCCAAGAGGGTGCGGGTCGCGACCGAGGACGGGCCGGGCTATCTGTTCACGGAAAGCGTGAAGCGGAAGCTGACGTGCCGCAGCGTCGGCGATCGGCGGTTCTTCGGCATGACACCGCGGCAGCTGGCCGAGCTGCCGACCCAGCCCGAACAGTTGAAGGATGCCCTGTTGGACATCGAGGGCAATTGGGAGGCCTATGCCCCGAAGGTCGCGAGGCAGCCGATACGGGCGCTGCAGGGTGACAAGCGCGTCCGGGCGCTGAGCGATGTGGCCGGCACTCTGCTGGCTGAGGCGATCGTGCCTCCGGAGGTCCGGGCGGCCGCGTTCCGGATGCTCGCCACGCTGCCCGGCGTCAAGGCCGAGGGCGAGACGACCGACCCGCTGGGCCGCAGCGGCGTCGTGGTCTCCCTGCCCTTGGAGACCACGATCCCCCTCGGTCTCTCCACCGCCCCCCGGCAGCTCGGCACGTACCGGCGCCAGTGGATCATCGATCCCGGCAAGGGGACGCTGCTGGCCGTGCAGGACCTCGTGGCGACGCCTCCGCACGGCTCGCGGGAGCTTCCCTCCGGAGACGATGGCAAGCCTCGCCGTCTGACGGTCGCTGATCAGCCTGATCGGTTCCACAAGCCAGGGGAGGTGGCCGGGTACGAGACGTACGAGGTCGCCGAGTGGACCGACACGGTGCCGGACTTCTGACCGTCGTCCGCCCGCTCCACGTGACCGTGCGTGCCGGCGGAGGGGGGCGGCACGGCCTCGTACAGGCCGCCCTCCTCGGCCGGCTGCCCGCCGAACGGGATCGCGGACCGCCTTCGCCTCGCCCGGAAGGGCGGCATGAGTGCGGCCGGGATTTCGATCACCGGAACGCTACGCGTTTCCGGCAGGCACGAGCAGGCCGAAGATCCGCACCGCGACCCTCCCGGCGGGGAGTGGTGCCCGGCTGTCCGCGACCACCGCCTCGCCAGGGGACCACGGCTCGCTGTCCAGCAGCACCTCGTTGGTCTGCAACCGGCCGTCGTGGTAGGCCGTGAACAGGCGCAGCGCGTGCACCTTCCGCGTGAGCGGCTCGGCGCGCAGCACCTCCAGCAGCCGGTCGAGCAGGGGCCCGACCGACGGGACCGGCCGGTCGGTGAGGAGATTGAGCTGGGCGCCCAGCACCAGTTCGAACGCGCCGCTCGGGTGCTCGTAACGCTCCCGCTCGACCTGGTCGGGGGCCGCGCCGGGGCGCAGGAGGCCGTCGACGATCGGGTGCAGGGCGCCGAACCTGAACTTGTTCACCGCCCCGCCGATCGCCTCGCGCCAGGTGGTGCCGTACCCGGCGAAGCTCTCCACCAGCCATGGCCTGGCCAGCGCCGGGTGCGACACGGCGAAGTCGACCTGAGCCATCACCACGCCGGCCGGGGCGGGGCGGACGAACACCTCCGCGCTGGTCTTCGTCGCGCCGTCGAGCGGTATGCCGTGCCCGCGAAGGAAGTCCTCGAACGCGGCTCGCGGCGAGGGCACGCCGCCGTCGCCCTGCTCGACCGGTTCGAGGTCCTTGACCAGAGTGGCCTCGCTGAGCATCAGGTCCGACAGCTGCGACCCGGCGTACAGCGCGTTGTTGATCAGGTTGAACTCGCTGCTGCGCATCGCGATCCGCCCGACCTCGTCACGGCCGGCCCGCTGCGCGCGGCCCAACGCTGCCACGAACACCGGCTCGGCCGAGAGGCGCACCCGGCCGCCGGGCGTCAGCAGCCCGTCCGGGAACGAGACCTCCGGCAGCAACCGCCGCGTGTACGCCATCGGCAGGAAGATCAGCAGCCGCTCGGCCAGCCACGGCTCGACGCCGGCCCCCGTCAGCCGTTCCCAGACCTCCTCATCACGCGGCGGCTCCTCACCCGCGCAGAACGCGGCGATGCCCGCCTCGACAGCGGCATCAAACCCCATTGATTCGATCATGGCGCAACCCTACGTCCGGCCCGAGCGCACTCCTGCGTCGATACCGAGATCGAGGTAGGTGCTCATGTCCAGCTCGAACCGTCGCAGGCGTGCCGGCGTCGCGATTGTCACCGTCCGGCCAGTCACCGTCCGGCCAGTCACCGTCCGGCCAGTCACCGTCCGGCCAGCCCGACTCCGCGACGGCCGTGGCCACTGCCTCCTGCGCGCCGGCCTGGTCGCGGGCGGCGATGGCGCCGAGGAAACCGGACCCTTCCACCTCGATCTCGCCATCCCGGCCGTCCAGGCTCCACCGGCCCTCATCGCGCCACAGACACGTCGGTGTGTTGCCTGACTGAATACCCACCGCGCCCCGCACACCGCGATCATCTCGCTCCGTGTCGGGCGGAAGCGGGAGCATGCTCACCCGCTCCTCCAGCCCGGCCGGCTTCTCGTCGTTCCGCCACACTGCTTAGGTAACGCCTCCGGGACCGCCTCGGTCAGCACCATGCCATCCTCCAGCGCACTCGTCGGATGATCTCTATCGATCGGCATAGGTCCGGCGCTCTCCAACGGGGGACCGGACAGGGTCATCGGCTCCTGCACCGGCGGCCCGCGCGAATGGGAAGATGTGAAGGTCGTCGCCCCTCAACGGAAGAGAATCCTCGGCATGGCCGTAATCCACCACACCGCCCTCAAACCGACCAAGCTGGAGCTGCTCACCTCCTGGCTACCCTCCCGGCCCTGGTATCAGGGCGGCGCGGGCGAACCGGAACTGGCCAAGGCCGGCGGCTTCCGGCTGGACGACCCCCAGGGTGAGGTCGGGATCGAGTTCATGGTGGTCACGGACACCTCGGGCACTCAACCGATCAGCTACCTGGTACCGCTCACCTATCGCGGTGCCCCGCTCGAAGGGGCGGAGCACGCCCTGGTCGGCACCATGGAGCACGGGGTGCTGGGGCGGCGCTGGGCCTACGACGGCTGCCACGACCCGGTGCTGGTCGCCCAGCTGCTGGCCCTGGTCGAGGGCCGGGTCCAGGCCCAGGACCAGAACACCAGCGACACCCCCGACCGGGAGGTCACCCGCTCCTACGTCGGTGGCAACCCCGCCCCCACGGACTTCTCCGCCACTGCCATCGACGACCACGAGGGCACCGAGCTGCCCGCACCGGATGGTACGACCCTGCGTTTGCATCGGGTCCTCCGCCCCGCCCCGGACGCGCCTCTCCTCCCGCCGGAAGCGACTGGCCACGTCGCCGGCTCCTGGCACACGCCGGACGGCACCCGCGCGCGGGGCCTGTTCGTCGTCCTACACCCCGGCCCTCGTGCCTGAGGAGCGCCGCGCTCGCGCGTGGAGGCCCACGACTGCCCGATGACCGCCCGCGCCGCCAGAAGGCACCTGCGGTGATCAGTACAACTCAGGGGAGACTGGCGGGGCGCTATCGGCTCGCGCTGGAACACGTAGTCGCCGGTGTCGGCCCGGGCAAAGCGCAGCGCGTGCGGGCCGACCACCACGACGACGTCCAGGTCGTATCGGGGACGGAACCGCCGTTGTCCTCCCCGGCCCGGAGGATCCCTGCCGGGTGTCCCGCCGCGACGTCGATCGAGACCGCCCAGCGCCCGTCGCCCATGTCGCCGTAGATCCACAACCCGTCCCGCGACCAGAACGACCGCTTGAGGCAGACCTCGCCGTCCTCGTCCCACACCCCCGCGCGGCGTGATCAAAGGCGTCACGGCGCACTACCGTACGGGCCGCTGCGCCCGCTGGCTGCGGACGTGAATCTGATGCGACCGCCAGGCCCAGGAGGAGCCTCTCTGCGCAGCTGCCGAGGCGATGAACGAGGCCGGCCTCCCACGCCATGCACTACACCTTTCGGTGTAGCGCGTACCGCGAATGGCGCAATGTCAAGTGACGATCAACGGATGACGCGCTCCCGCTGCGTCCCGGCCTAGCGTTTCCCAGCGAGCCAACCAGACAGGGAACTGGAGGAATCGCCATGAGCAAGAGAGTGATCGCTGCGATCGCCGGGTTGAGCTTGACGGCCGGAGTGCTGGGGTTGGCCGGCGCGCCGGCCGGTGCCCAGGCCGGCACAGCCAGTGAGAGCACTACTACGACCGCCACGCAGAAGCCGCCGAAGGGCGCCAGGGCAGTGGTTCAGGTCAGTCCCAACCCCACCACCAAGCGAGGCCAGGAGGTGACGATCACCGGCCACTGCGGAGGCGGCGAAGGACTCAAGGCCGTGCTGGCCGGGATCGACAGGAAGCACCCGGTGCTGCGGAACATCCGCATCATCAAGGACGATCCGAAGGGATTCGTGGCCAAGGCGACCCTCGCGCCCACGATCGGCAACGGCGTCGGCCCTGTTTTCGTCGACTGTGGCGGCGAGGCCGGCGTGACCCTCCTGGTCACCCACGTCTGACCCGAACTTTCCCTACCCGGGCTGGTAAACAAGGTGGGCCGCCGCGGAAGCCTGCCGGTGGCGGGGGCTCATACGACGAACGCGATCCGGTACGACCCGGCCCGGTGGCAGGAGCACCCGTCACCCCTCGAGAGAGAGCCTCCGCATGGCCGAACCGCCACCACGACGCGAACCCGCTCCCGTCCGGCACCTCGCCCGGATCACCGATGTCGCGCTCGCCGTCGTCACCGTGGTCTTCTTCGTCGCAGTCGCCCTCGCCACCGGCATACACAGCCCCTGGCGGGGCACGATCCCCCTCGCGCTGTTCCTCGGAGCGCTCCTGCTGGTCAGACGTCGCCGGCCGATGACCGTACTGCTGCTGTCGATCGTCGGGATCCTCGTCTATCACCTCACCGGAGATGGAACTCCAGCCGGCTGGATCTGGCCGGCCGCGGTCGCGTACTTCACCGCCGCCACCACGCCCCGGGTGCGCTGGGTGGCCGCCATTGGCCTGGCCCAGCTGGTCTACTCCGCGATCGACTTCCGCTGGGTTCTGGAGCGGAACCCGGCCCGCTACGTGATCCACGTCGCGGGGGAAGGACTGCTCCTGGCGGTTCTCATCGCGGCGGGCCTCACGTACGCCGCCGCGATGCGCTGGCGCGAGCGGCTGCGCGAAACCGACAGCCGTGCGCACGCCGCCGAGGAGCGGTTGCGCGTCTCGCACGAGGTTCACGACGTCGTCGCCCACACGCTCGCCGTCGTCGGCGTTCAGCTCAATGTCGCCGCCGACGCCCTCGAGGAGGACCCGGCCGCGGCCGCCGCCGCGCTACGCCTGGCGAAGGACGTCAGGAACCGGGCGATGGCCGATCTTCGCTCCCTCATCGCGATTTTGCGCGACAATCCCGGCGACACCGCGCCCCAGCCCGATCTGGCCTCCTTGGGGACTCTCGTCGCCGACGCCCGCGCCGCCGGGCTTGAGGTGACCCTCGATGAGCACGGCGACCCGGCGGCCGTCCCCGCCATTCCCGCCATCGCCGTTTACCGTGTCGTACAGGAGTCCCTCGCCAACACGCTCAAGCACGCGGGGGCGAGCAGGGCCGACGTGACGATCAAGTACGGGCCGCGCTCGATCACCGTCGAGATCGCCGACAACGGCCGCGGCGCCCCAGCCGACGCCGACGTCACCGAAGGCCATGGCCTGGCCGGCATGCGCGAACGGCTGAGCGCACTCGGGGGCGCACTCACCGCGGGGCCGATCCCCGGCGGCTTCGCCGTGCGGGCCGACATCCCTGTGGCAGGCTCGACAGCATGACGATCAAGGTGCTCCTCGCCGACGACCAAGCACTCGTACGGGCGGGCTTCCGCAGCCTGCTGGCCCGCTCCCGGGACATCACGGTCGTCGGCGAAGCCCAGGACGGCGACGAAGCCGTACGGCTGGCCGCGAGCACCCACCCCGATGTGATCCTCATGGACATCCGCATGCCGGGCACCGATGGGATCACCGCCACGCGCCGCATCGTCACCGATCCGACCACTCCGGGCTGTCGTGTCATCATCCTCACCACGTTCGACACCGACGAACACGTCTTCGCCGCCCTGCGCGCCGGGGCCAGCGGCTTTCTCACCAAGGAGGTCGAACCCGCCGAACTCCGCAGGGCCGTTGCCGCCGTCGCCGCCGGAGACGCGCTGCTGTCTCCGGGGGTGACGCGCCGCGTCATCGAGCAGTTCGCCCACCGGCAGGACCTCTCGCCCGGCGCGGGGCAGCGGCTGGCCGCCCTCACCGCCCGGGAACTGGAGGCGGTCAAGCTCGTGGCGCTCGGCCTCTCCAACAACGAGATCGCCGAGCGCCTCGTCATCAGTCCGCTCACCGCCAAGACCCACATCACCAGGGCCATCGCCAAGCTGGACGTGCGCGACAGGGTCCAACTGGTCATCCTGGCGTACGAGAGCGGCCTGATCCGGCCCGGCGGGTAGGCGTAGGGACTACGCCGAAGGGAGCGATCGGCCGCGGCTCACCGAAAACCGCCGGACGCGTGGAACCTGGACTCGCTCACCGGCCCCGACCACATCAACCACGCCACCGCCCAGGCCCAGCCCTTGATCTGGTAACGCCTTTCCTCTTGGGGAACCTAGGGCCAGCGCAGCGCTGCGGCCGGCAGCCGGAACGGCCGGGCCGCCATCCGGCTACTGTTGCTCCGCATGACTCACACCGAGGTCGAGGTCACCGCGGAGTTGGTGCGGGATCTGCTGCGCGACCAGCACCCGGACCTGGCCGATTACCCGTTGCGGCTCGGCGCGCGGGGCTGGGACAACCAGCTGTGGCGGCTCGGCGACGACCTCGCCGTCCGGTTGCCCTGGGCGACGGAGTCCGCGGACGACCTGCTGCGCAAGGAGCACACCTGGCTGCCCGCCCTCGCCCCGCGCCTTCCGCTGCCGGTTCCCGTCCCGCAGCGCCTCGGCGAGCCCTCCACTCTGTTTCCGCGACCCTGGATCGTCACCACCTGGGTGCCGGGCGAGCCTGCCGACCGCGCCCCCGTCACGCGCGCCGCGGAGGCCGCCGGGGTCCTGGCCTCTTTCCTGACGGCTCTGCACCAACCCGCCCCCGACGAGGCGCCCGCCGGCCGCTTCGGCCGTGGAGGATCGCTGGCCGACTGCTCTGAGGGGCTTACCAAGCAGCTCGCCGAGGCCACTGAGATGGGGCTGATCCCCGACCCGGACGCCGTCCGCGCGGTCTGGGAAGACGCCGCCGCCGCGCCCGACTGGGCAGGCCCGGCGCTCTGGCTCCACGGCGACCTGCATCCGGCCAACGTCCTCACCGCGGACGGCACCATCTGCGGCGTGATCGACTTCGGCGACCTCTGCGCCGGCGATCCGGCCGGCGACCTCGCCGCCGCCTGGAGCCTGCTGCCGGACGGCGCCGCCGACCTCTTCCATGCCGTCTACCAGCTGGCCCCGGACGCCGCGACCCTGCGCCGCGCCCGCGGATGGGCGGCGGGACGGGCCCTCGCCGGCATCCTCATCGGCGAGGCCGGCGTCCGCGGCCGCCCAGGCGGCAAGCCCACATGGGGCCCACCCGCCCAGGCCACACTGCGACGCCTCATCGCGACAGCCTGACGTTCGACAGAGAGATCTTGGTACGGCCAAGGCCACAAGCGCTTTGCGCAGGGGAGCCACCTCCCGATCAAAGGATTCGATCGCCGATTCGGGGCCCTGGTAGCGTGCCGCCGTGACGCATGGCGACATCAGCGCCTCTGCTCCCCAGCACGTGGCCGAGGCGGTCCTGCGCGAACACGGCGTCGATCCCGCCACCGCCGAACGCGGGCGGGGCTGGACCAATGCCACGTGGCTGACCGACGAGCTCGTCGTGCGGGTGGCGACCAGGCCGGGGGCCGCCGACTTGCTCCGCGAGGAGCGGCTGGTGAGGCTCCTTCCCGCGGAAGTCGGTTGTCCTCCCGTCGTCGACGCGGGCGTCCGGCGAGGTCACGAATGGCCGCCGTCGCGGAGCACGCTCGACCGCGATCGCCGTTCTTCCCGCAGAGCCCGGGGGAGGCGACAGCCGCCCTCGACCGGCTGGTCTCGTGGGGAGGGCTGTCCGACTCCCAGGCCAAGGGGCTCGGCCGGGCGCTCGACCGATTCTGGGCCGTGCTGCCCGAGGCGCCCAGGTCGCTGAACCACGGCGACTTCTGCACGCCGAACACGCTCTGGCACGACGGCCGTGTCGTCGCGCTGCTCGACTTCGAATTCGCCGTCGTCGCCCCCCATCGCGATCGACCTCAACGAACTCGTCAAGATGGCCTACGGCCCCGGCGATCCCGCCGAACGCGCGCCGCTGCAGCCCGTGGTCCGCCGCATTGCCGCATCGGCGCTGGAGGCGGCAGGCGGCCCCGATGCGCTCGTCGGCTACTCCATCATGCTCGAGATGTGGGTGCTGGAGCACGAGCTGGCAGCAGACGACCCCGACGAAACCGACCGCGCCAACGCCGCTGCCATGCTCACGGCCTTCGCCGAGGGAGACGGCGGCTACTTCGCCCCGCTTCTCGCCGACATCTGATTCGCGCCGCTCCAGCACCCTGGTCGCAGGGCGCGACCACAACGAGCGCGCGGCCTGATCGTGCCTACGCCCCTGCTTCCTGTGAGGCCTTCTGCACGTGAGTGGTGTCGGCGCCGAGGAGGGTGCCATCGGTGCTGGTCGGCGCGATTTCCGGCACAGGGATGCCGTGCTGGTCGACAAGGGTGGAGTGGGTCTCGCCGGGGGCGAAGGCGTGGCGTTCTCCCCACTGCCGCAGGGTGAGGATGACGGGGAAGAGGTCGCGGCCGGCGTCGGTGAGCACGTATTCCTGGCGGCGCCCCGATGGTGCGCTGCGCTGGGCGAGGAGCCCGTGAGCGGTGAGCTTGCGCAGGCGGTCGGTGAGGATGTTGCGGGCGATGCCGGTGCGTCGCTGGAACTCGGTGAACGATCGTGCCCCGTCCATCGCGTCGCGGATGACCAGAAGGCTCCACCTGTCGCCGACGAGGTCGAGGGTGCGGGCGACGGGGCATTCGGGGTCGGTCCAGGCGGGGTTCGGGGCGCGCATGGTGGTGCGCGACATGACACCTCCCGATGAGTTGCGGATTGAAACCATCATGCAGTACAACGAAATTGGTTGCAATCTGCTACTGATTGGGGTTGGAGTGCGATGGACGTGTGGCGGCGGTTGCTGCTCGCGGTGGTATGTGGTGTCGCTGTGGCGAGCATCTATGCCGCGCAGCCGGTTCTGGAGCCGATGGGACGCGATCTCGGTGTGTCGGCCGAACTGACAGGGTGGATCGTCGCGACCGGCCAGGTCGGCTATCTGGCAGGGCTGGTGCTGCTGGTGCCGCTTGGCGATGTGGTCGACAGGCGCCGACTCATCGCCGTACACCTGGCGCTCACCGCAGTGGGCATGATCCTGACAGCCTCGGCGTCAGCCGCATGGGCGGCGTTCGTGGGGCTCGCGGCGGCCGGCGTGTTCGCGGTCGTGGTGCAGACCACGGTGGCCTACACCGCGTCGGTCTCGCCGCCTGCCGAACGCGGACGGAACATCGGTGTCGTGACCTCCGGCGTTGTGGTCGGCATCCTGGGCGCGCGGGTCGTCACCGGCACGCTCGCCGAGGTGTGGGGCTGGCGGAGCGTCTATGCCGTGCTCGCGGTGCTGTCACTCGGGCTCGCGGCCCTCGTCCTCGTCGTACTGCCGTCAGAGGAGCGCCCCAACCGACCCGTGGGGTACAGGCGGGCCGTCGTCTCGCTCGGCGGACTGTTCGGCCAGCGCGTCTTCCTGACGCGCGGGCTCATCGCGTTCTTCTTGTTCGCGTCGTTCGGGACCCTGTGGAGCGGACTGTCCCTGCCGCTGGCGGACACGCCGTGGCAGCTGAGCGAGAGCCAGATCGGACTGTTCGGCATCGCCGGGCTCGCCGGCGCACTCGGCGCGGCACGCGCGGGACGGTGGGCGGATGCAGGACGGGCGGCCCCGGTCACCGGTCTCGCGCTCACCCTGCTCATCCTCTCGTGGGCGGCGATCGCCCAACTGCCGTGGTCGCTTTGGCTCCTCATCGTCGGAATCGTGGTTCTCGACTTCGCGGTCCAGGCCGTACATGTGAGCAACCAGCACCTGCTCACCGCCGCACATCCGGATCGCACCAGCAGCGTCATCGGCGGCTACATGGTCTTCTACTCGCTCGGCTCCGCCCTCGGCGCAGCCGCGACCACCGCCGTCTTCACCGCCCACGGCTGGGCGGGCTCCAGTCTCCTCGGGGCTGGACTCGCGGCCTGCGCGCTGGCCGTCTGGGCGACCGACCGGCGACTACTCCTCGATGGCGCCGACCTGCGAGCCGAGAAAGCAGGCACGCGATGACCTCACCTGACTCGTCTGCCCAAGCCGAGCCGCGAACAGGTACGGCTGCGAGCGGACTCGTGGCCTTCCGCGGTCCGGCTCACTCGCCGATTCCAGGACCGGGCGAAGTCCACTCGTCGGCGAGGGCGGCCAGCTCCGCGACCGCCGCCTCGACCCGCTCCTTGTCGCCGGTGGTCAGGTAGTCGGTCTGCAGGCCCGCATAGGCCGCGTTGAGCAGTGTGGCGTTACGCAGGGCGGCAGCCTCGGGGACGCCGAAGGAACGCAGCACCTCGGCCACGAACTCGGCGCGGTCGCCCAGCATCCGCGGAACGTACGGCCCCCGGAGGCGGCCGGCCGCGGACAACCCTTCGATCTCGTGGAGCAGCCGGACCATCGGCAGGTCCTCCGTCATGTGCCAGTCCCAGGAGGCACGCACGATGTCGCCGAGGCCGCGGCCCTCCTCCCATCCCGGCAATGCCCGCAACCGGCCCTTCTGTCGCTGGTCGAGGTGGGCCAGCACCGCGCTGATCAGCTCGTCCTTGTCAACGAAGTGGTGGGTGAGCACGTAGGTGCTGTGGCCGAGCGCCTTGGCGAGCGGGCGCAGTGACAACTGCGCGAGCCCGTGCTCGGCCAGGTAGCCGACGATCTGGTCGAGGAGTTCGGCGCGGCGCCGGGGATCACGCGGCCTGGGCACGTGAGCTCCTTTCCGAGTGCTCTGTCGGTCGGCCGGAGCCCAGCATATTCACATAACGACTGTTTTGCAGGTTGGCATGACGTTCGTTATGTTAACGGCCTGTCGCCGCACTCTGGAGGTCGTCCATGCCGCAGCCCGGCTCCCACCCGCCCGAATCCGAGCCGGTGGCGGGACACCACCACGGGGGTGATCCGTGCGCCGCGCTGCTCGTCATGAGCGTCAGCGTGATGGCGGTCACCGTCGCGCTCCGTCCATCGCGGCGGACCTGCGCGCCACCACCACCTCACCGATGGTGCCGGGCTGGTTGCGCTGCTGCTCCCGGTGGGCGCGATCGCCGCGGCGCTGACGGCGCTCGCCCTGCGCGAGCCTGACCATCTCACTCGGGAGGACTCAAGATGACGACCGTGCAGACCTTCATCCACGTACGCGGCCTGCGTCTGGCCTGGATCGACTTCGGTGGCGCGGGCACGCCGATCCTGGCGCTGCACGGCCATTTCGGCCGTGCGCGGACCTTCGCCACGCTGGCCGCCGATCTCGCCCCCGACTACCGGGTGATCGCATTGGAGCAGCGGGCTCACGGCCACAGCGGGCGCGGCGACGGCGACCTCAGCCAGGACGCCTACGTCGCCGACGCCGCGGAGTTCGTCCGCCGGCTCGGCCTCGGCCCGCTGATCGTCCTTGGACACTCGATGGGCGGCGTGACCGCCTTCCACCTCGCCGCACGGCACCCCGAGCTGGTCCGCGCGCTCATCGTCGAGGAGGGCGGCGCCGACAACCGGCCGCCGCACATACCGCACCCGGTGCTCGATGTCAGCGACTGGCCGCGCCGGACGGCGACACTGGCCGAGCTGCGCGGCCGGATCGAGGCGTACGGCATTCCTGACGCGGGCTACTTCCTGGAGAGCGCCGTGGAACACCCCGACGGCTGGGGACTGCTGTTCGACTACGACGACATGATGGCCTCGCAGCAGGCGCTGGTCGGCGACTGGTGGGCGCAGTGGCTCGGCTCCGCCTGTCCCGCCCTGCTGGTGCACGGCCTGGACAGCTTCGTCCTGCCCACCGCCATGGCCAGGCAGATGGCCGAACGACGGCCGAACACCGTGCTGCGAGAACTTCCCGGCTGCGGCCATTGGGTGCACGACGAGGACCCCACCGCGTTCGCCCGCGCCGTACGGGAATTCCTCGACACCTTGGAACGTCCCGGAACCAATGCCTGACATCCCAAAGGTGATACCCAGCCGGACGGTTGCAGCGCACGGACCCGCCAGTCCCGGTCACTAGGGGAGCGCGGGGCCGGCGCGGCCGCCTGTGACGCGAAGCAGGTCGAGCTTGCCCGCGTCGCTGCTTCCGGCCGCTGCCGGTGAACACCCCGATCGGCACATCGCCGAGCCGCGAGGCGAGCCGTTGGATGCCCGGGGGCACATGTGTGCTGACCGACAGCCCGGCCGGTTGCGCAAGCTCCTCCCGGCGCAGTCCCGGCGCAACGACGGCCGGGCGCGTCGGCAAAACCGGCGTCGGCCGGCGAGAGCCGGTCGCGCCAGGCGTGCAGGAGCGCACCGAAGCCGGGGCGGGAGACAGCCATGGGCTCATTCTCACAGCCGGGTGCCGGAACGAGCCTGGGTACTGCCGATCCTGAGCGCGATGAACGCGGTCGGGCGCCCATCGGCTTGACCAGTGAAGGAGCATCCCATGCAGTCCACCGTCGTCATGACGGGAGCCGGCCGTGGGATCGGCCGGGTCGCCGCCGAGCACATCCTGCGCGAATCACCGGACGTGCGGCTCGTCCTCATCGTCCGCAAATCTGCCGGTGCTCGGCGCGGGTGGGCAGGTGGTCTCGTACGTCGAAGCGGACCGCGGCTCCCTCGCGAGCGTCCGTTCGGCGGCCGTCGAGATCCGGGACCGGCTCGACCGCGGCGAGCTGCCGCCGCTGCGCGGTTTCATGGGCAACGCCGGCATCCAGTACGCGAACGCCCTTACCGAGGGGCCTGACGGTCAACGTGCTCGCCAACCATCTGTTCGTCCGCCTGCTCGAGGACCGCTTCGCCGTTCCCGTTCGGATCGTCATCACCGCCAGCGACACCCATTTCGGTGACTTCAAGCACAACATGGGCATGGTCCCCGGCCCGGTCTGGCGGTCCCCGGAGGTCCTTGCCCGTCCGGGAGCCTTTCCCAGGCCGGACACCGTGGCCGGCGGGCGGACCGCGTACTCGACGAGGAAGCTGGCCACCATCTACCTCGTCCACGAGCACGCCCGCTGCCTGCCGGCCGGGATCGGCGTCGTCGCCTACAACCCGGGATTCGTCCCCGGCACCGGCCTCGCCCGCAACGCGGACCCCGTCTCCCGATTCGCCATGCGCCGAATCCTGCCCGTGATGACCCTCACACCGTTCGAGACCAGCCGTGGCGCGGCGGGACGTCACCTCGCCGACGTCGTCCTCGGCACGATCGAGGCGCCGACCGGGTCCTACGTCGACCGGGGCCGGGTGGCCCGGTCGTCGCAGGAGTCGTACGACCCGCGGCGCGAAGGCGAGCTCTGGGACGCCGCCGAACGGTTCACCGCGGCCTACGCCGCCTGAACCGCGGAACCTCCGCGCCAGGAACGTTTCCACCGATGGCAAGTCGTCCGGACTCGTCGCGGCGGTTGTCGCCCTCGGGGTCACCCGGCTCCCTCTGCTAAGCTGACTTTAGGTCTAAACTCCAAGGAGGGATGAGCATGACGCGCACGACAGTGGTCACCGGCGGCGGCACCGGCATCGGCAAGGCGGTGGCAGCGCGCTTCGCGGCCGGCGGAGACCGAGTCGTGATCATCGGCCGCCGCGCCGACACGCTGGAGCAGGCGGCCAAGGAGATCGGCGGCACCGCACTGCCGGCCGACCTGAGCGAGGCGACGGAGGTCGAGCGCCTGCGCGCCGACCTGGCCGACCGCTTCGGCACGATCGACGTGCTGGTCAACAACGCGGGCGGCAACGTCGAGACGCACGGCGGTTCCGGCGGCCTCGCGGAGCGGTGGACGGGCAACTTCCGGGCCAACGTGCTGACGTCGGTGCTGCCGACCGAGGCGTTCCGCGATCTGCTGAACCCGTCCGGGCGGATCGTGTTCATCAGCTCGATCGCGGCCTTGCGGGGCTCGGGCGGCAGCTCGTACGGCCCGATGAAGGCGGCCCTGCACCCGTACGCGTTCGACCTGGCCGCCGCCCTCGGACCGCGCGGCATCACGGTGAACGTGGTCGCCCCGGGGTTCATCGAGGACACCGAGTTCTTCAGCGGCACCCTGGACGACGAACGCCGCGCGACGCTCGTCGCGCAGACCCACACCGGCCGCGCCGGCACGCCGCGGGACATCGCCGACACCGTGCACTGGCTCGCCTCACCCGACGCCGCGCACGTCACCGCGCAGATCATCCAGGTGAACGGCGGCGCCGAACGTGGCCGCTGACCCCCCGCGCGACGGCGCCGACGCCATCCAGGACGCCTGGCGGCGCGAGCTGCCGGGCGCCCCGGTGGAGTCGATCGGGGTCATCACCCGGATCTGGTGGGCCGCCAAGGTCTTCGGCGACGAGCGCCGCCGCCTCCTGGCGAAGCTGGGCGTGGACGTCGCGACGCTGGATCTGCTGTCCACGCTGCGGCGCTTCGGCCCGCCGTACCGGATGAGCCCGGGGGAGCTGGCCGAGGCGTGCATGGTGACGCGCGGCGCGATCACCCAGCGCGTGGAGCGGGCGGCTAGGGCCGGGCTGGTCGAACGGACCACCGCCGGGTCGGGCTACCACGCGCGCGCGGTCACCCTCACCGACGCGGGCAACGCCCTGCTCGACCGCGTCGTCGCCGACCTGCTCGCGACCGAGGACCGCCTCATCGGCCACCTCGCGCCCGAGCGCCGCGACCAGCTCGCCGACCTGCTGCGCGAACTGCTCACCGGACTGGACGGCACGACTCTGACCGGGCAGGTCGGGGACTGAGCCTCGAGGCCGTGGTCCGCGACCGCACGGCGGAGAACACCCCGGCCTTTCGCAGGCCGGCGGGGCGGAGCGTCCTGTGTGCCATGTCCACGAGGTGACTGCGGTAACGGCGACGCAGCGCGGCGTCTTCGGGCGAGGAGCTGTTGGGCAGGCCGCCGACGGTCGTCGGCCGGTCCGATCCGGGCGGCGGCAACGGTGTCCTCGCAGGGCGCCCGCCCACCGCATCGCGAGGGCCGGACGTTGAGGGACTGAGGGGATGCGGATTCGAAGCGCACCACTCCGGTGGGGCCGCTCAGTTCGAGGTGGTCGACGCCGCCTCGGGCGCGGGGCGAGCGGCGGGTGCTGCAGGTCGCCCTGCTCATTCACCTGATCAGACGGGCTCAGCCGAGGCCGACGGTCTGCCGCTCGGGCTCGATGACGGCGACGACGCGTTCCTCTTCTCGGGTATAGGGCCTGCCGATGTACTTCCTTGAGATCTGGTCGATGATCTCCCAGGCCGTGTCGCCTTCGAGCCATTCGATGACCCGGCCGCGGATGATGACGGGCTCGAATGGGTTGTCGGCGGGCGTAATGGAGAGCGCCACCCGCGGGTCGCGGCGCAGGTTGCGGGCCTTGCGTGAGTTGGGGCCGGTGAGGAAGACGACGTGGTCGCCGTGGGTGCCGACCCAGAGCGGGACGCTGTGAGGCGAGCCGTCAGGCAGGACGGTGGCGAGGTGGGCCAGCGAAGTGCCGTCGAGGACGCGGCGTACGTCGGGGTTGAGCATCTTCTTCTCCTAGCGGGGTTGTCGGTGAGTCCGATGGTGGGGTGAACCTGGGGTCAGCGGGCGGTGTGGGCGCTAGCGATGACCTGTGCGTATGGCCAGGACCCGCCAGGCAGGCATACGTACGGCAAGGGCAGGCGTTCGACCGATGCCTCGCGGGTATGTCAGCGGCGTGGTCGGAGGTCGAGCGGTACCGCAGCGCCGAGTTCGAGCCGGCCCGCGACTCGTTCCCACCCGCGACCGTCACCACCTGATCCGAGTTTCGGCGCGCTACCGGGTCTTTCTGTAGGCGTCCTTGAGGCATATCTTCCCGTCGCGGAAGCGCCACAGGTCGATTCCGTACTCGCAGTACGGCGAGCCGCTGTCGGAGACGAGGTGGTAGGTCCAGGTGCACACCGCCCATTCGCCGTTGACGAGCGGCTCGCCCTGCTCGATGACCGCGCCGGCATCGTGCTCGAACATGGCGCGGAAGCCGTCGGCCAACTCGCCATGGCCGCGGAAGGTGTGGCCCGGCTCGGGACCGACCGACGCGGCGTAGACCGCGTCCTCGGTCATCAGTTCCAGCAGTCCGCCGACGTCGCGCCTGGCCCAGGCGTCGGCGAAGAGTTCCAGGCATTCACGCGGGCTCGTCTCAGACATCGTCGTTGTACTCCTGTGCGAGGTAGGCGTCCAGGTCCGGGCCGCCGGGGTTGGCGAGGACATGCGTGATCCAGGCGCGGCGCTCGAAGTCGGTGATGCCCAGCTCCCATACGCACCCGGCCGCTTGACTCGGGTGTGGCGCCAGGCGCTCGGGCTGGTCGGCCGGTGCGGACAGGACCTGCTGGTGGACCTCGTTTCTCTCGGCCCACCAGCAGGCCAGCGCATAGCTGAGCCGGGGTGCGTCGTGGGCGATGACGAACCCGACCCCGTACCGGCCGGGCGCGACGGCGGGTGCGGGTAGCGCCTCGCCGGCGGCGCTCAACGCGGCTTCGGCGACTTCCGCGCGGGCGGGGCGACCGTGCGGCGCGATCGTGTACAGCTTGACCAGCCAGTCGCCCAGCTCGGCCAAACGCAGGAAACGCACGCTGCGGGGCTGGTACGGAAGATCAGCTGGAGGTGGTTGCACACAGAGCTCCTTAATAAATAAGGTCTTTTTAGAGAGATTTCTTATATGCAAAGGCTAGCGGGGGATTCTATGTCTGTGCAGTCCCTGGACGCCATCAACCGCGTCCTGCTGGCGGAGCTGTCGCGCGATGGACGCAAGACGGTCCGCGCGCTCGCCGCGCTCGTCGGGCTGTCCGAGCCTTCCGTACGCGACCGGCTGGACAAGCTCTCCCGGGATGGGGTGATCACCGGCTACCGCGCGATCGTCGAGCCGGCGGAGGTCCGCGCGGGCACGGCCGCGTTCGTCGCCCTCCGCTTCAGCTCCGAGCCCGGAGCCAAGGCGGAGGTCAACGCGGCCTTGGAGCGGGAGCCGTGCGTTCTGGAGGTGCACGAGGTGGCGGGCGAGGACTGCTACCTGATCAAGGTCAGGGTGGGTACCACCGTCGAGCTGGCCGACGCGCTCGACCGCATCCGCGCGATCCCGGCCATCTCACACACCAGCTCCACGGTCGTCCTGCGCACCCTCTTCGAGCGGCCGGTCACCATCGAGACCGAGCCGATCACCCGACGCGACGACGACGCCTGCCGATGATCGTGGGGGTGTAGTGTGCCCGCCTCGAACCATGATCTGCTGGAGGCGACGCGTGCACACCACTCAAGTGACACGTCAGGAATTCGTCGAGGTGAAGGTCGACGGCCAGGGGATGGTCGTCGAGGACCTGCACCTCGACCGCTGCTCGTTCGTCATGTGCGAGCTGGGGATGGATGATCCGGACCTCAGCCGGGTCGTCCGCAACGTCACCGTATCCCGGTGCGTCTTCAACGGATGTGACGTGAAGGGCGTCTACTTCGATGAGGTCGCCATCAGCAACCTCAAGATCCGCGGTTGGGGCCGGCTCTTCGCGTGCGTGCTCCGCCATGTCACGCTCAGTGGCAAGATCCCCGGGACGCTGTGTGTCTTCCCGCCCGGCAGGTGGTGGGATGCCGAGCGCCAGGCCCGGCTGAATGAGACGATCGCGGACGCGTACCAAGAGGTCGATTGGGCGCTCGACGTCTCCGGCGCCGAGTTCCTCGACGTCGATCTCCGTCATGTGCCCGGCCATCTCGTCAGGCGGGACCCGGAGACGCAGTTCCTGCTGCGGAAAGAGGCGCTCGACGGCTTGAACCCGGAGCGCTTCGGCGTGCACGCGCGGGGTTTTCTGGCGGCGCTGGCCGAAAGCCTGTTCGACTCGATGGTGGCGGTCGCGCCCAAGCGGGCGGCATTGTTTTCCAACATTTTCGAGGACCTGGAAGAACTGCGGAAGCTGGGACTCGCCGAGTAGCTGCCCCAGCCGCGAACGTCATCGCGCTTCCGCCTCCCCCTCCTTGGCGTGGTGTCCAGAATTGACGCTGCCAGTTGTTTCAGTCATGATTGAAATAACTAGCCATCTAGCCATGGAGTGAACCATGGAACACGTGACCTTCAACAGCCTCGGCACCCGCTGCGCGGGCGATCTGTACCTCCCCGAAACGAGCGAGCCCGTTCCCGGGCTGGTGCTCGGGCACAGCGGGGTGATGGTCAAGGAAGCGCTGGCGTTCTTCGCGCCGTACTTCGTCGAAGCCGGGTTCGCGGTGCTGGCCATCGACTACCGCACGGTCGGCTCCAGCGAGGGCGAGCCGCGCGGCCAGGACTACCCGGAGCGGCAGGCGGAGGACTTCCGCAGCGCCGTGTCCTATCTGCAGACCCGCCCCGAGATCCAGCCCGATCGCATCGGGGTGTGGGGCGTCAGCATCGGCGGCTCGGTGGCCGCCCAGGCCGCCGTGCTCGACCGGCGCATCAAGTGCGTGGTGGTGCAGAGTCCCAGCGTGTGGAACGGATGGCGCTACCTGGAGCGGCTCCAGGGCCGCGCCGCTGTCCACGCGCTCCGCGAGCGGCTCCAGCAGGACTGGCAGCAGCGTTACGAAGGTGGGCAGAGCGCCCGCGTACCGCATCTGACGCTGGACCACGACACCGTGAAGGACACCCCGGACATGTCGACCCGCCTGTTTCCCACTTACCGCAACGAGAAGACCCTTGACTCGGCCGAGCACCTGCTCACCTTCGCGCCGGAAGACATCATCCACCGGCTCGCCCCGACGCCGCTGCTGATGATCGCCAACGGCGGCTGGGACCCGTACCACATGCTTGAGGAGGCGCAGAGCGCCTTCGCCAAGGCGGGCGAGCCCAAGCGGCTCGCGGTGCTGCCCTACGACGTGCTCGGCCTCTACACCGGCCCAGGCCTGGAAGAGGCGATGGCGCTCGCGATCGACTGGTTCGACCTCCACCTGCGGGAGACCCGGCTCGCGGACGTCACCCCGCCCCCCACCTACGAGTCGGTCGCCGCCATGACACAGTGAACCGGCGCACGATCAACCACGGAAGGACACGACGATGAGCACTGAGGAGCAGCGGGACCGCCTGCTTCGATGGGTGGAGCGGGTGGCCGCCTTCTGCGTCGAGGAGTGGGGGCTGCCTCCCATCACCGGACGCATCCTCGGGTGGCTCATGATCTGCGATCCGGCCGAGCAGTCCGCCGGCCAGATCGCGGAGTCGATCCAGGCCAGCCGGGCCTCGCTCACCTCGAACATGCGGTTCCTCACGACCATCGGCCTGGTCAGGAAGGTGAGAAGGCCCGGTGACCGCACCGGGTACTACCGCATCGAGGACGACGCCTGGCAGAAGGTCATCCAGCGCAAGCTCGAAAGCCTGAGCGCGTTCGGCGAGATCGCCGACGAAGGGCTCGACATCGCGGGCGGCGAGGGGCACCGCGCCGAACGCATCAAGGCCGCCCACGACTCCCTTGCGTGGCTGCAGGACCTCGCAGCCCGCCATCCGCTACGCCACTAAGGAAGACTCCATGTCCCGTTGGCAACCCCGTCTCGGGCTGATCCAGGAAACGCTGCTACTCACCCTCTACGCCAGAGCTCTGGACGCCAGGCTGCCCAGCCCGATTCTGGGTGACACGCTCTCCGCCGACCTGGCCGACAGGATCGACTACGACTTCGGCAAGCTGAAGCTCAAGCCCAACCTCGTCCTCACCACGGCATTGCGCGCCAAGAAGCTGGACGACGTCGTCCGGGCCTTCACCGCCGCTCATCCCGGCTGCGTGGTGCTCGACCTGGGCTGCGGCCTGGACACCAGGATGCTTCGCTGCGACCTTCCGCCGGGCGTCGACTGGTACGACGTCGACTTCCCGGAAGTGGTGAAGCTGCGGTCCGAATGCCTGCCCGACGGCTCCCGCCTGGTCGGAGCCGACCTCACCACCGCCGGCTGGCTGAAGGCCGTCCCCGGCGACCGGCCCGCGATGATCGTCGCCGAGGGGCTGCTCCCGTTCATGCCCGGGGACTCCTTCCAGCGGATGACCCGCGAACTGGCCGGCCGATTCCCTTCGGGTGAGCTCGCGCTCAACGGCTACACGCGATTCGCCGCCTGGGCCATGAAGTATCACCCGACCATCAAGGCACTCGGCATCAAGGCCGCCCAGGGGTTCGACGATCCGCACGAGCCGGAGTCCTGGGGTGCCGGCCTCGAACTGGTTGAGGAGCAGATCCTCACCCACGCGCCGGAAGTGGCACAGTTCCCGCAACCGCTTCGCGCGCTGACGCGTCTCACCGCCCCCAGTGCGGCCTTGTCGCGGCAAGGGGCGCGCATTCTCCGCTATCGGTTCTGACTCCGGGCCGATCCCCGTGTTCCCGCGCGGCCTATCCATCTGTATATTAAATATAAGATGCGTAAACTCAAATGGATGGGGCAAGCATGGGGTTCACCGTTCTGGCGGCGCTGGGAGGGGCGGCACCGATCAGGGGGCGTGGGCCCTGGTGGGCTTCGCGGGGGTGCTCCTGCAGAACGCCACGTTCACCTGCGTCGAGGCGCTCCGGTTCGGCATGGGCACCGCCGCCCGCCACGACCCCGGCTCGGTGGCGGGCCTGTGGAGCCTGAGCAACGTGCTGTTCGGGTTCAACCCGGTCTACCTGGCGATGGCGCTGCTCGGCTTCTCCGCCGCCGGCGCCGGCGCGGGTCTCATCCCCGCCTGGCACGCGTGGCTCGGGTACGTGAGCGCCGCGCTGCTGTTCGTCTCGTCCCTGGTCAGCCCCTACAACGCGGAAGGCGCCAACCGCCTCGGACCGGTCGGCCTGATCGGCTGGCTCGGCTGGATCACCTGGATCGCGACCTACAGCGTCACCCTGCTGCTCCTGTAGATACGGTACGGGGCATGAGTGCAGAGGGGAGCCGGCGCCGCTACGACTCGCTGCGCCGTACGGCGCAGGCGATGGAGACCCGGGCCGAGATCGCCCAGGCCGCGCGCCGCCTCGTCGTCGCCCAGGGGTGAGCGGCGACGACCGTACGCGATGTGGCACGTGAGGCGGGCGTTTCCGTGCCGACGGTCTACTCGGTGTACGGCAACAAGGTCGGCCTGACCCGTGCCCTGGCCGATGCCGCAGGCTTGTCGGCCGACCCCGCGCGGCAACTGTCCGAACTGGAGGCGGCGGACGCGACGCCCCGGCGGCAGCTCGCGGCCATGGCGGCCTTCGACCGGCGGCTGTTCGAACATGCCGGAGACGTCATCGTGCCACTGCGCGAAGCCGGCCGTACGAACCCCGAGCTGGCGTCCCTCTATCGTGAGGCCCGCGCCCGCGCCGACGGGACCCGAGTCGCGGTGTTCTCCTCCTGGCCGCCGGGCACCCTGCGCCGGGGCCTGGACGTGCCCACCGCCGGCGACATCTACGCGGGTCTGTGCAACATCGACGTCTACACCACCCTCACCACCGAACGCGGCTGGTCACCCGACCGGGTCGAGCAGTGGTGGGGCGACGTGCTGGCCCGCGAGCTCCTGAGCTGTCCTCCGCGGCGTCTCAAGGATCCCGGCGTGCCCCGGGCATGTCACGTACAGCGATGACGGCCTCGATCTCCACGGTGAGGTCCGGGGCGGCGAGCGCGGCGACGACGGCCAGGGAGTGCGCCGGGACGTCGCCGCCGGGATACCACTCGGCGAAAACCTCGTCCCTGGCGGCGCGGAAGCCGGGCAGATGCTCGGTGCCCGATACGAAGGTCAGCAGTTTCACCACATCGTCCGGCGTCGCCCCGAACTCGTCGAGTACGGACCGCAGGTTGGCGAACACCTGCCGGGTCTGCGACAGGGCGTCCGGGCCCGCGAGCGAGCCGTCCCGCAGATTCCCCACCTGCCCTGAGACGAACACCAGCGTGGTGTTCGCGGGCACCGTGGCCACGTGGCTATAGCTGCCGATGGGTGCCGGCACTCCGGCAGGGTTCCAGCGCTTGGGCATTTCACTCACCTCATTTGATCTGTGCTCAGGTTCATGCCCACACCGCGTCGGGGACGAGCTCGTGCGCTCCGTCCTCGGCGATGACGACCGGGCCGCCGATCATCGCCGACTCGCCGCCGGGTCGGCGGACCGCCACGTGGACGGCGACGACGGCGCCCGCGGCGATGGTGCGGTCCGTCTCGTGGAGCAGGCGCGGATGCTCGGGGGTGTCGCAGCCCAGGCCGTGGCCGAAGTCGTACTCCTTGAACTCGAGCAGCCCGTGCTCGTCGAGGACGGCGTCGCCCGCCGCGACCACCGCCGTGACGGCGCGGCCGGGACGCAGCGCGTCGATCAGTGCCGCGCGTGCCGCACGTACGGCGCCGACCGCCCGGAGGTCCACGGGGCGCGGCATGGCAGGCAGGAGGGTGGTGTTGACGTGCATGAACGCGCCGGAGGCATACAGACTGACCTCCAGGCCGACCTGCTGGTCCCGGCCGACCGTGACACTGGACGCCTCGGTGATGACAGCACCGTCGCCGATGCCGACCAGGCACAGGCAGCGCAGCGCTCCCGCGGCGCGGGCCGCCGCCTCGACTCGCGCGGCGATCTCGTAGTCCCGTTCGCCGACGACCGCCGTGTCTCCTGCGGCGCGCAGCGCCAGGTCTCCGATACGGGCGGCGTGGGTGAGCAGCCGCAGCTCCGGCTCGGTCTTGCGCTCGCGGGTCTCCATCGCCCACGCCGCCAGGTCGACATGCCGGATCAGCCTGCTCGCCAGCCCGTCCAGGAGGGCGGGGGTCCGCTCGTCGATGACGAGGTCGCCGGCCAGCAGGCCGATCCGGTCGATCCCGTCGGGCACCAGGTCGAGCGGGGACGACATCGGCAAGGTGTTCAGGCCGTACCGGCGGGTGCGCTCGACCTCGAAGGGGAACTCCACGCCCAGGGCGGGCGGGCCGTCCACGGGCAGCCACAGGGCGGCGCTGTTGGAGATGAAGCCCGGCGCGTAGCCGGTCAGCCAGGTGACGGCCGACCGTCTGCGGGAGTACACGAGCGCCCCCTGGACATCCAGCCGAAGGAGGTGCTCCCGCAGTTGGGTGCGTCTGGCGGTGCTCGCCACCACCGCGGTGTCGTCAATGGTTCCGGGGGTGAAGGCCGCTGTCATGAGGTCTTCTGTCATGGGGTCCTCGCACCTTCCAGCGCGTTCGCGGCTCGTTCGACGTCGGAGCTGTTGTTGAAATAGTGGAAACCCACCCGCAGCCGGTCACCGAGCAGGGTCGCGCGGACGCCGTCTCGTGCCAGGCGGACCCGGACCGCGTCCGGATCGGTGACGCGAACCACCGCGATATGGCTCTGGGAACTGGGCAGGGGGATGCCGGCCTTCGTCTCGGCCACGTGAGCCCGGAAGTCGGCGGCCAGCCTTAGGCAATGGCGCTCGACCTGCTCGGCGTCGAGGTCGAGCAGGAGGTTCAGCGCGGGCAGCGCGCCGACCCAGGAAAGCCAGGCGGGCGAGGTGTCGCAGCGTGCCGCACTGTCGGCGCGGACGTACGGCCCGCCGAAGAACGCGTGGGGTGGCGCGGTGGACTTCCAGTTCGGTAGCAGGGGCACCAGTTCGTCGATGCGCTCGGGCGCCGTAACCAGCCAGGCGGCCCCGCGCGGGCACAACATCCACTTGTAGCCGTGCACGGCGAGGTAGTCCGGACGTACCCGCTCCATGTCGAGGTGGAGCGCGCCGAGCGACTGGGTCGCGTCGACGAACAGGCGGGCGCCCACGCCGTCGGTGGCCTGGCGCAGCGCCGGCAGGTCGGCGCGGTGGCCGTCGATCGACAGCACGTCGCTGATGGCGAGCAGGACGGTGCGCGTGTCGAGCGCGGCCACGAGGTCCTCGGTACGGGTGTGGCCGTCCCTGGGCGGCACCAGCACCACCTCGTGCCCCGCGGCCTCCAGTTGCAACCAGGGGAAGAGGTTGCTCCGGAACTCCTGGGCGGGCACCACGATCCGTCCGGGCGGCAACGACCCGGCGACGGTCGCGGCGGCCTCGGCGGTCGAGCCCATCACGGCGATCCGTTCCCCGGCCTGTTCCTCGGCGATGCCCAGCAACCGGGCCACAGCCGTCTTGCTCGCGACGGGGGCGTGATCCCATTCCCGCCAGTCGAGCTCGCCGTAGAGCCACGAGTCCAGGGCCGTCTGCAGCGCGTGCGCGACGCCGAGAGCGGCGGGCGGACTCGCCGGCGTGTCGAGCCAGACGTGGCGTTGCAAAGCGGGGAAGTGTGACCGGAACTGCTCGGAGCTGAGCATGTGATCCTTCCTCGGCAGATGTGTCGGTGGTCGGCAGCATGACCCCCGCCGAGCGCATCGGCTCAGGGAAACGCTCGCACTTTTCGCTATAGTCGAAAACTTGCTTCGGATAGTCCCGTGACCTGCCGATTCGCTGCATAGCGTACGGTCATGGGCGCCGACCGCGAGGACCCGTCGACAGGGGCCTCCTGGCGCCCTCCGCGTCACCAGTCCTGGGAGCCCAGCATGACCCACACAGCCCCACCCCGGCCCGCGATCGAGGACAACGAGGACGGCAGCCTGCAGACCTTGCTGCGCGGTCTGGACGTGTTGCAGGCCGTCGCCCACCTGGGCGGCCAGGCCACGGCCAAGAGCCTCAGCCGACAGCTCGACCTCAGCCTCGGCCGCTGCTACCACATCCTGCGCACGCTCAAGGCGGGCGGTTACATCGTGCGACTGCCCGGTGGGCGAGTCGACGTCGGCCCGCACGGCGCCTCCCTCGGCCGGCAACTCGGTGCCAGGTTCGAGCCACTTCCCGAGTTGTTCGCCGTCCTGGCCAGGCTGCACGCCCGGACGCGGGAGACCTCCTACGTCAGTGGCTGGCATCACGGCGTCATCACCCTGTTGCAGTTCATCGCCGGTGAGCAGGCGCTCGGCGTGGGCGGCCTCGACGTCGGCTACACCGGCGACCTGCACGCCCGCGCCTCCTGCAAGGCGGTGCTGGCGCACCTGCCGCGCGAGCAGATCGACATCATGTTCCGCGGGGTCGAACTCCGGCGGTTGACCGCGCACACCCACGGCGACGTCGACAGCCTGACCGTCGAGCTCAGCAACATCCGTCGGCAGGGCTTCGCACTGGACCTGGAGGAGTTCAGCGAAGGAATCTGCTGCGCCTCCGCGGCCTATTTCGATCATGATGGTGCCCCGGCGGGCTCGTACACGGTGTCGGTGCCCGTCACGCGGTTCAGAACCACTCAACGTGAGCTGATCGCCGCGGTACAGGAGGCCGCCGCCATCGCGACGAACCTCCTGCGCGGTCATCACCCCGCCGTGCCCGGCCGCGACTGATCGGCTACCGCGCCGGCGTATGGTCATGTACGGCCACGCCCGGCTTCAGCCGGCGGAAACCGGCGCTTTCTCCGCCGTCCACCGCGATGGCCACGCCGTTGACGTAGCCGGCCCCGTCACTCAGCAGCCAGGCGACCACGTCGGCGACCTCTTCCGGCCGGCCGAGCCGCCCCGCGGGAATCTGCGCCGTGACGGCCGCGCGCAGGTCGTCGTCGGTCTGCACCCTCGACATCATCCGGGTGGCGATCTGTCCGGGGCACACGGCATTGAAGCGGATCACCTCGCCGTGCTCCAGGGCGAGCGACCTGGTCAAAGCGATGATTCCGGCCTTGGTCGAGCTGTAGGCCGACAGGTCCTCGGCCCCGACGAGACCGGCCACGGAGGCCACGCTCACCACCGAGCCACGCCCGGCCGTGAGCCCGGCCAGGCAGGCGTGCGTGAAGGAGAAGACGCTGTGCAGGTTGACGTCGTGGAGCCGCCGCCAGGTCGTCTCGTCGCTGTCGGCGAACCGTACCCGGGCGGTCTGGCCGGCGTTGTTCACCAGAGCGTGGAGCCGTCCCCTGCCGATCTCCAGGGCTGTGCCGGCGACTCGATCGATGTCCTGGCGTACGCGCACGTCACAGGCGACGAACTCGGCACGCGGGATCTCCGCCGCCACCCTGACCCCGGCCTCGGCGTCCGTGTCGGCCACGACGACGGTGAACCCGTCATCGGAGAGCCGTCGCACGCACGCCAGCCCGATGCCGTTGGCGCCGCCGGTGACGACGGCCACCGGGCGCCGCCGGTCATGCGGCGACCCCGGGCGCACACACCGACAGCAGTTGCCGGACCACCGCGTCACGGCCGGGAATCGCGGCCTGTTGCAACCCTGGAGCAGCGGGGATCCGCAGGTCATCGGTGGCGATCCGGAGCGGCGGCGCCGACAACGGCACGCCACGCTCCACCACCCGCGCGATGACCTCCGCACCGAAGCCGCCGGTCAGGTTCGCCTCGTGGACCACGGCCAGCCTGCGGGTGCCGAATATTCATCCGTGCAGGTCAAGGGGGTAGTGGATGATCTAGTCCCTTGGGTGAGCGCCTCGAGCAGGCCGTTGTGGGAGGCCTGGTCGCCGTACCAGTTGGGCGCAGTGCTTGGACGGTGCCGGGCCCGGTGCGATCCGGACCCGGCAGCGATCACTCGACGATGCCCCATTCCGCCGGATAGTCCGGCGGCCAAGGCTTGGTGAAGTCGAACAGCCACTCGCGGTCGGCCGGCGGATACTCCGTTTCGCGCCACGCTGGCTTGGAGCCGACGACGAAGCTGCCGCCGTGCCGTTCGATCATCCAGGTCCATCTCGCGGCGTCGGCCTTGAGCCCATGCCGTTCACGCAGCTCGGCGAACTCGGCGGGGGAAGTGCGTCGGATGTGCAGCCCGTCCCGGTAGATGGGCTTGAGCAGCATCAGCTCCACGTGGCCGATGTGGACCTCGACCACTGTGGTGGTCGAGTCAACCGCCACGGCCTCGCTGCGTAGCAGCAACTGCCGGTGTGAGGGATCGAAGCGGACGACCCGGAAGAGGCGTTCTTCTCTGGTGAACTCCATCTCACGACTCCGGAGGCGGCGGCGGCTTGGGGTATACCCTGGTGACCTTCCCGCCCTGGGTCATGTAGAACTCGACCGAGTTCCACGTGCGCTTCTCCAGCCGGTACGCCCGCCGCAGCTCCGTCATCTCCCAAGCGGTGCCGAGACCGCTGTTCACCTCGGCCACCATCTGCCAGTTCCCGGCTGGCACCGTGTCGCCCCGCGCCAGCAGGGCCGTCAGTGCCTCGTCGGCGTTCGACGCGCCGGGGACGCCGTCCAGACTGACCGACAGCCGGACGTTGGGATTACTCACCGCCTCGGTGGCTGCGACCATCCAGGTTGGTCTGCCATCCCCGTTCGCGAACGCCGTCCCCAGCGCCCGGTTGTTGAAGGTGAAAGCACCCGACATTCCCTTGGCCAGGTCGTCGGAGTACGGGTTGATGCCCAGCACCACGTGGTCACCTGCCTTGACGATGTTGGTGAGGCAGTCGTTGTGCACCAGGACCGGCGTCGAGCCCGCGTACACGTAGTACGTGTGGTCGGTCTCGACCTCGAAGTTGTACACGTCCACCGGCCCGCCGGCCGCCGACACGGCCAGGACGCGCTCGGCCGCGCCGGACGGGTTCTGGAGCGCGTCCCCTGGACGGAGGTCCTTCGCCGGGGTCCATCCCCTGCCCTGAACCCAGAACCGGTGACCGTCGGTCGCCGACAGTGTCTCGCCGGCCGTGGTGATCCGCACCAGCGAGTCCACCGACCGGTGGAACAACCGGGCGACCTTGCGCAGGGTCCGCCCGCCGGTCGCCGGATCGGCCGACCACACCCGGTCCCCGACGCGTATGTCCTCGATCCTGCGCGGGCCGTCCTCGGTGTCCACCAGCGTCCCGGCCGGGAAGCACTGGCCGAAGGCCAGGGCCCTGCCCACGGACTGCTCAAGGCCGGAGATCGCCTGCGCGGACAGCCCCGACGAGTACCGCAGCTGGTACAGGGCCGCGCCGATCGACGCGCCGCCGCGCAGGGCGTTGCGCACGTCCACCGCATACCGGTATCCGGCCGAGATCATCGGCGGGACGACGATTCCGCCGATGGCCCAGGCGCAGTTGGCGGCCGATCCGCCCGTGCCGCTCACCTTGCGCCAGCAGCCCACGTAGTCGTGAACCAACGCGTTGAAGAAGCCCTGGATGACGGCCTGGCTCAGCTCCTTGCCGTCGATGTGCTCGCGCTTGGTGAAACGCACGTCGAACGGTCCGCTGCCGAGATAGTCGAGCTCCAGGGGCCCGGGGCAGTCGGCGATCCCGTGGCCGGGCGAGGTGCAGGTCAGCAGGTAGTATTTCTGCGTTCCCCACATGTGGTGCTCGAGGTCGATGTCACAGCCGCCCGACCACCCGCTGCTCTCGCAGTCGCTCTTGGGATTGATCTCGTACCAGGGCTCGTACGCCGTGGCGATCACGCCGGCCAGGCCCGTGGGACCCTGCTCGGAGGCCCGTTCGGACTCGCGTTGCCGGTCCGCCGCCTCTTCCGCGCGCCGGGCGGTTTCCTGGGCCTCTTGCGCGGCCTCGCGTGCGCGGGCGGCCGCGGCCTCGGCGGTCGTCGCGTCCTTCTCGGCCTGGGTGGCCACGTCGCGGGCCTTGGCGGCGTCGTGCTCGGCCGCGGTGGCGGCCTCCCGCGCTGAGGCGGCGTCCCGTTCGGCCTCGTCGGCCGAGTCGCGGGCATCGCTGGCGTAGTCCTCGGCGGCGTCGGCCGCGGAGGCTGCGGCGTCGGCGTCGGCGTCGGCGGTGGCCTGGCGGTCGTACTCGACCGTGTTGGCTTCGGCCTTCACCGCCGCCTTGGCCGCCGCTGCCGCCTTGGCCGCCGAGGCCCGCGCCTGGGCGAGGGAGGCCACGGCTCTGGCTGCGGACTGCGCGGCCTGCGCGGATGCGGTGGCAGCCGCCTTGGCGTCGGCGTCGGCCTGGTCGGCCAGTGCCGCGGCCTCCTTGGCTGCCTTGTCCGCCTGGGTGGCCTTGGCCTGGGCGACGGCGGCCTGCTGGGCGGCGAGCGTCTTGGACGCCTGGGCGGTCAGTACGGCCAGGCCCGCCGAGGCGTCGGTCTCCTTGTACGGGGAGCCGAGCTCGATGGCGTCGTTGGCCGGTTTGATGACCTGGGAGGCGGAGTCGCGGGCGGCGAGCGCCGCCTGGGCGGTGGCGTAGGCGAACCCGGCGGTCTTGACCGCGCTGACGTGCGCGGCGTCGGCCTCCTTGCGCGCGATGACCGCGTCGATCTTGGCCTGGACCGCGTTGGCCTTGGCGGTCTTCACGTACTCCTCGGCGTCGCGGACGTTGATGAAGGCGTCCCACGAGGCCTGGATGGCGTCGGCTGCCGCGGCGTGGGCCTTCGCGACCGCCGCGTTGGTGATCGCCACGTCCCGCTGGGCCGCGTCGGAGGCCGAGCGTGCCCGGGCCGCGGAGGCTTCCGCCTTGGTCGCCGCCTCGCGGGCCGCGGTCGCGGCGGCGGTCGCCTCGGCGGCGGCGCGGCGGGCATTGATCGCGGCGGCCGTAGCCCGATCGGCGGCCGAGCGGGCCTGGGTTGCCTCGGTCCTGGCGCCCTCGGCGGCGTCGGTGCCCTCCGCGGCCGCGGCGTGCGCCTCCGCCGCCGCAGCCTCGGCCAGCGCGGCGTCGCGCTGGTCCTCGGCCTGAAGGGCGTCGTTGCGCGCCGTAACGGCCTTGCGTTCGGCCTCCAGCGCCTCGTTCTTCTTCCCGGCCGCGGCGTTGCCCGCCGCCTGGGCGTCGCTGAGCGCGGTGGCGGCCGTCTGCCGTTCGGACTGGGCTCGCTGTTCCGCGGCGGCGGCGTTGGCGCGCTGCTCGGCGGCGATGTTCTTCTGCCGCTCCGCGTTGTCGCGCTCGGACTCGGCGATCTGCCGCTTGGCGCGGGCGTCGGCCGCGGCCGCCTTCGCCGTCTGCTCGGCGGCCTCGACCCTGGCCTGGGCGTTCTTGGCCTTGGTCGCGTTCTCGGCCGCGAGAGCCGCTTGCGCAGCGGCGCCGTCGGCGGCGGCCTTGGCCTGCGCGGCGGCCTCCTCGGCGGCCATCCGCCGGAACTCCGCCCGTGAGGCGTGCGCCTGGGTCTCGGCCAGGGCCATCAGCGTCTTGCTGTCAGCGGCCGACGCCCGGGTGGCATTGCCCGCCGTCTCGGTCGCCTTGGAAACGGCCTGCGTGGCCGCGGCCGAGGCGCGGGCTACCTGCACCGCCTGCTGTCCGTAGAGCAGGCCGCGCCCCCGGGGCAGCCCGGCGGCGTCGGCGATCGCGTACGCGGCCTGCTGCTCGGTCACGGCGGCGGTGGCGTGCCGCTGCGCCGACTGGGCGGCCCGCGCGGCCACGTACACCCGGCCCAGAGCCGGGGTGGGTCGGCCCAGTACTCGTCGGCGGCGTTGCGCAGCAGGACGTCGTCGCTGCCGCCCAGCCCGGCGCGGGCGACGGCCCTCAGGTCCTGGCCGCCCTTGCGCTGCACGGTGGTGAGCAGGCACTGGGCCGCGCGGACCGACGCCGCGTGCGCGAGGTCGTAGTCGGCGGCGTGGGCGGCCGACGGGCCGGCGCCGGGCAGAGGCGCGAACTGCACGCCGGCGATCACGACGGCGGTGGAGGTGAAGGCCGCGGCGGTGGCGCGCAGCCGTCCTAAAAGAGGGCGCCGGGCACGGCGCGAGGAAGAGGCGTTGGTGAGCATGGTCAGCTTTCAGCCGTCGTTTGGGGAAGGGCGCTCAGAAGAAGGCGTTGAAGGCGTTCCAGCCAGCGTTGCCGATCTTCTCCTTGGCGGCGAAGGGCGCCGAGGAGACACTGGTGCCCTTGAAGAGCCAGAGCGCGCCGGCGGAGTCGCGGGCGATCAGGTCGGCCTTGCCGTCCCCGTTGTTGTCGCCGGTCGAGACCAGGGCGATGTAGGCGTCCCAGCCGGTGCCCGCGCTGACGCGGGCGCCCAGGATTTGGTTGGCGGTGATGCCACCCGTTCCCGGATAGATGTAGAGGGTGCCGGCGGTGGTCCTGGCCAGCAGGTCGTTCTTGCCGTCGCCGGTGTAGTCGCCGTATCCGGCCAGGGCGTCCATGCCGTTCCAGCCGGCGGTCCCGGCCTGGACCCGGGCCGCGAGACCTCCGTCGGAGCGGCCCGGGTAGAGCCACAGGGCGCCGGTGGTGTCGCGTGCGATGATCTCGGGCGAGGCGCTGCTGCCCATGTTGCCCGGGGTCATGATCAGGTTGTACTGGTCCATGGTCGAGGCGACCGGCATGGTCGAGGTGCCGCGTTCGGCGGTGTAGTAGAGCTCGCCGCCCAGGCGAAAGAACAGGTCGTTGCCGGTGCCGTTCGCTGAGGTGGTGGCGCGCAGGATCGCGGTCGCCGCGGAGTAGCCGCCGCCGAGGTCGACGGGGGTCTGGAGGCCGCCGGTGCCCTTGGGCTCGTAGGCGAGCAGGTGGCCGTCGCTCGCCCTGCGTACGAACAGGGGCAGCATCGGCGAGCCCGCCGCGGTGGCGGACGCGGCGGGCGCGGTGAGCAGCGAGCCCAGGACGGTGAGCAGAGCCAGCGCCGCCAGCGTTCTGGTACGGACTGGCGCCCGGCGTAAGGATCTGAACAGTCGAGACACGTTGACAAAGATACACAGTTTTGGAGCACGCGCTCTGTTATTTTACTCGGCCGGGGCCGGGGCCGGGGCGGGACAGCGACGTGGCGAGGAGCTCGGCCAGGTGGCGGGCCTGGCGGCCGGTGCGGGAGGCGGCGATCTGGGTGCGGCAGGAGAAGCCGTCCGCGAGGATCGCCTGGTCCGGGCCCGCCGCCCAGGCCGAGGGCCGCAAGGGCGGCCGGGAAGGCCGACGCCGTCCGCACCGCGTACCTGGAAGACCGCTCCATCGCCGTCCTCATCCGCGAACACGGCGTCAGCCGCGGCACCATCCGCACCGCCCTCGCCGACCTCATGCCCGGGGCACATCCCCCGCCGACGAGGACAGCCCGTCCCCGGAGCTGCCAGTCACCCTCGACATGCCGGGCAAGGTCGCCGACTTCCTCCGCGGGTTCGGCGCTGGGAAGCACCATGCCTGGCTGGTCAGCGCCATCGTGCTTGCCGTGCTCGCCGTCAAGCTTCAACTGCCATGGCGACTCATGAGCTTCCTGGAAGATTGCGCCTGCCGACGGTGCGCCGCACCCCCGAAGCCCCGCAAACTCGCCGAACCGACCCAGAACGGGCCTTGTACCGGCTCGACCGGTCTCCATGAACGTCGGAGCGGTTCAGTGAGCCCCGGTCTCCCCGCGCTGTGGGCCACCCCCGCGGAACCACGGCAACAGCGGCACCGGAGCGCCGTTCGGGCCTCTGCACCGTTCCCAAGAAGTCCATCTGGAAATAGTTCGTTCCACTAAAGAATAGGGTCTGGCGTGGTTTCTCTTTGTGATCTACCTTTCGGGCAAATGATCAACGTGGTCGCCCGACGCGCGACCCGCGAGAAGGGTAGGGCTCCATGGTCCGGACGATTGCGCGGATTGCCGCTATCGGCACACTCTTCATCGCCAGCCTCACCATCACACCCACGACCGGCGCGTGGGCGGCGTCCGCCTGCTCCTCGCCGCAGGAGAAGACCTTCTCGCTGCCCGGAAAGCCGGACGTGTGGGTGGGCGCCGAAATGTGCATCTACACCAGGGGTACGGGCAACAATCAGAAAACGGCCATGCTCAGCATCAACTGGTCAGGGTCGTTCCTGGGCGGCAAGCGGTTCGACAAGTTCATCGCGGAGGCACGCGTCGAGCGCAACGACATCATCTACGGGAACGAGCAGTGCGACTGGACGAGCGATCTCAACAGCATCTCCGACTCCGAGGGCGTGATGTGGGACTGCTATGCGTACTACAACTCGTCTCTCAACGGCGGGTGGACCGCCGACGGGAGGATCATCTACAACATCAACAACGACGGCAAGGGCGACTACGTCTGGAACCTCACCGGCTCACCCCGGGTCGCCATAGCGCCGGACGGCACTGAGACCCTGGAGCCCTCGGCCGAGGCGCCTTCGGTCGAAGAGGCACCCGACGATCCCACCTCCTGAGCCCGAACCGGGTGGCCCGAAGGCCCTCACCTCCGGGCCACCCCACCGTGGTGTTCGGGCCTGTCAGGGAAGCGGCTTGGCAGGCCGCAGGAAAGCTCAGTTGGGATGCCACACTGGCAGGTGCGCCTGCCGAAAATTACATCCATGCAGGTCAAGCGGCATGTGAGTACTCGTGGAGGACGCCGCCGAGTCGGTCTCGTCGGCGTATGTTCAGGTCGGTGATGCGCTTAGGATCTGTGATCGGGTCCGGTACGGGGCGCAGCGGGGCGGCTTGGTTCAGACCTTGGTGGGCGCGGTGCTGGTTGTAGAAGTGTTCGTACTCGCGCAGGGCGTACCGCAGGTGGTGTTCGTTCCACAGGAGGCAGCGGTCGAGAAGCTCGTGACGGCACGACTGCACCCACCGCTCCATGATCGAGTTCATCCGTGGTATCCGGATACCGGTGAGTACCGTCTTGATGCCGGCCTCGGTGAGGACTTCGTCCATGAGGGCAGGGAACCTTCCATCCCGATCTCGGAGGAGAAAGCGCGTCCGGCAGCCTGCCTCGTCCAGGTCCATGACCAGATTCTTGATCGCCTGGGTGACCCAGTTCGCGGTGGGGTGCGCGGTGGTGCCGAGCACGCGGATGCGCCTGGTGGCGTGCTCGATGACGGCCAGGATGTATTGGCGTTGCCCGTTCGAGGTGACGGTTTCGATGAAGTCACAGGCCAGCAGGACGTCGGCTTGGGAGCGCAGGAAGTCGGCCCAGGTGGTGGACGTTCGATCTGGTGCCGGATCAAGACCCGCCTGGTTGAGGATCTCCCATACCGTGGACGGTGCGACCTTGATGCCGAGCGTGGTGAGCTCCCCGTGGATCCGCCGGTTTCTCTCGGACCAGGCGCAGGATGAGGGCGCGGATGGAGTGGACGGTGGGTGGGCCCCCGGGCCGCTTCGGCCGGCAGGTACGCGGGTGACGTCGTTTCATCAGATCGCGGTGCCAGCGCAGGACGGTGTCCGGGCGGGCGAGGAGTCGCAGTCGGCGCAGGACCTCGCGCGGCAGCGAGGTGAGGAGGGCGGCAAGAAAGGCTCGGTCCTCGGGTGCGCATCTCACTCTGGTGTCGGCACCGAGTTGGCGTTCAAGGAGGGTGATCTGGTGACGCAGAGCAAGTATCTCCACGTCCTTGTCCCGATCGCCCATGGGCAGTAACCGCAGTGCGGCGAACGTGTTCGTGACCGTGAGGTAGGCCAGACGAAGGAGCACGGCCGATTATCGCGCCGCACTTGGTTCGTCTCCTGGGTGGCTGGAGTTCGCGCCGCCACGCGAAGCCCTCACATGGTCATGACCTGGGCGGATGTGATTATCGGCAGGCGCAGGTTCGAGCCGCTGGCGGCGCCAGCGAGAAACCCGAGCTCGGTAGATCCGAACTCGGGTTTCCTGTTCGACGCCCATGCCCGCTTCGGGCCGGTGACAAGGGTGGGGAACCGTCCAGGTCAGCGGATCTTGGGGATCGGGACCTTGGACCAGTCGAGGTCGGAGGCGAGGTAGAAGCCGGGGTAGGCGGGCTGGTTGTAGCCGGTCTGCTGCCTGGCCACCTCGACGCGGTATTGCGGATCGTGCATCAGGGTGTAGAGCTTGCGGTCGGTCACCTCGGTGCTGAGGTAGATGCGGGCCGCGCCGCTGTCGGCGGTGCGGACGATCAACTCTTCGCGCCAGTCGCCGAAGAGGTCGGCGACCAGGCCGGGGTTGCCCTTGGTCCAGTTGTTGGTGAGTGTGCCGGTGGCGGTGAGTAGCGTGCCGCGCTTCCAGTCGTCGATGGTGGGGGTCTGGAGCTCGGTGGTGGCTGTGCCGTTGATGAGCTGGGTGGTCATGTCGGCCGCCCAGCGGATGCTCTGGTTCGTGCCGGGTGTGATGCGGCCCAGATGGTCGCCGCGGACCGACCAGAGGCCGGAGACGATCTCCTGGTTGGGGGGCATCGAGGACCATGCCTCAAGGCCGCGGATCGCGGGGTCGATGTCGCCGACCATCCCGCGCCCGGTGTCCCGGCCGCTGTAGCCGCCGAAGAGCACCTTGCCGGTGGCGGCGTCCCGCATGGCCCAGCCGTACGGCGCCCAGGCTCCGCCCTCGTGCACGGTCCAGATCTCCAGGCCGGGCCGGTCGGGGTCGAGGTCGCCGACGTGTATGGCGTCGCCGTGGCCGAGCCGGACGTTCTGGCCCGGGACGCTGCTCTCCGGTGGGGCCACGTCGAAGGAGGAGTACAGCAGGCTGCCGTCGTCGTCGATGGTGGCCCCGCCGTACACGATCTCCTGCTTGCCGTCGCCGTCCACGTCGGCGACACTCATCGAGTGGAAGCCCTGGGTGGTGAGGGTGGCGTAGGCGGGGTTGCTGCCGTCGACGCCGTGCGGGCCGGCGTTGAAGGGGTTGGCCATCGGGGCGTGGCCGCTGTCGACGTACCAGACCTGCTTCAGCTTGTGGCCGTTCCAGGTGTAGGCGGCCAGGGTGGTGCGGGTGTAGTAGCCGCGGGCGAAGACCGCTGACGGGTGTTTGCCGTCCAGGTAGGCCACCGAGGACAGGAACCGGTCGACCCGGTTGCCCGGCTCGATGCGGGCCATGGCGTAGTCGCCCCACAGGAGGCCGTCGTCGCCGCGTCCCGGCTTGTAGGGGATCGTCTGGAGCTCCCTGCCGGTGGCGCCGTCGAACACCGACAGGTACTCGGGGCCGGTTAGGACGAACCCGGCGAACTCCCGCAGGCGGTTGTTGCCGCTGCGGGCGGGCGCGTAGACGTCGATGAAGTAGGTGGCGAGCTCGATCGCGGACTCGCGGGAGAGCGGATAGCTGTGCGTGGGCGCGATGCCGAAGGCCTGCTCCAGCGTGGCGGGCCAGCGCCCGGCGACCACCTCGGGGTGCTCGTGCCACTTCATGAACATCTCGACGACATGCTCGAAATAGCCGGCGGCGCTCAGCCGGTAGTCGTCGGTGTGCGAGTAGCCCGCCTTGACGTCCTGCTCCGGCATGGTGATGTAGCGCTCGCTGACCACGTTCCCGGCGGCGTCGTAGCGGATCTGCCTGGTGCCCGGCGCCGTCTTGACCATCAGTTCCGAACGGCCGTCACCGTCGAAGTCGTAGACGAGGAACTGCGTGTAGTGAGCGCCCGACCTGATGTTGACGCCCAGGTCCAGCCGCCACAGCAGCCTGCCCTCGAGCGTGTAGGTGTCCAGGTAGGTGGCTCCGGTGTAGCCGCGCTGGGAGACGTCCTTGGCGTTGGAGGGCTCCCACTTGACAACGAGCTCGTACCGGCCGTCGCCGTCCACGTCGCCGACGCTCATATCGTTGGCGGCATAGGTGTAGGCCTCGCCCACCGGTGTGACGCCACCGGCGGGTTTGCGGAGCGGTACGTTATAAAACGATTCACCCCAAGGCCGGACTGCGGCACTCGGACGGCCTTCCCGGCCGCGTACTATCGGCGCCACGCTGTAGCGGGAAGTGGCGGTTCCCGTGGGATCGAGGTAATTCGTGCTGTCGGTGACCGTGGCGATCGGGCGGCCCTCGCGATAGACGCGGAAATTCGCGCCGACCATGCCGCCGCTGCCGCTTCCAGTCACCTCGGTGCCGAGAAGACGCCAGCTCAGGAAGACACCGTTGGGGGCGGTGGCGGCGACCAGACCGCGATCGAGACGCTCCATTTTGATGCGGACGTCCGCGACGGCGGGAGTGGCCGGGAGGGCGCACACGAGGGTGGCCAGGATCAGGAGGGCTAACCGCATGTGGCGCATGGCGATGCTCCTCGGGGGCGAGGTTGTGGTTGAAACGATCTAATCGATCGAAGGCTATGAACGTTAACAATTCCCCGTCAAGGCCTTGCGACGGCGTATGAGTTCTGCCGTATCTCAGATAGAGGTTCAGTTCACGCATGCTCTGCAGGACGAGCTCGGCCATCTCGTTCGCCCCGTAAGCGGAGAAGTGCGTGTTGTCGGTCACGCCGTCCGTCGCCGCCGTCAGGTGGATCCTGGCCGAGGCGCTGGCACCGACACAGGCACCCCGCCGGAGCCGGCCCCCGACCCGGCGCTCGTCGGGAACAGCGCCGAGTCGGACAGGAAGCTGCCCGAGCTCTCACCGAAGTCGCCGTAGTCGGCCGCGGCCCACCAGCGGCTGGCGGTGTCGCCGTCGCTGGAAAGGGACGGAGGACGTCCCGACTTGACGTCGACGGCGTTGCACGTGAACGGCGTGGGCGTGGACCTGCCGGCGTGGGGACAGCAGCTCCCGCGATACTTCAAGGTGGGCCTGTCGGTGAGCCCAGCAGCCCGTAGTCCAGCTGCGCCTCGAACCCCGGCTACATCGAGGGCTTCTATAACCCGCGCCGCCGCCACTGCCAACGGCCAGCTCAGCCCCGCCGAATACGAACGCCGACACGCGCTCAAGAACACCCAAGACCTCGACCATGCTGCCGCGTAGTCGCAAGCCCTGATGTGTCCATCGAACCGGGGCAACTCCACGGTCCTGCTTTCGGCCGCCTGCGCTGCGCTCGGCGGGTGCGCTACGTAGCCTGCGGCGACGGTCGCCCCATGGCCAGGGCGAAGAAGCCGTAGGACACGGCGGCCGGGCCGTCCGGCGATGCGACCGTTGAAGTCGGCCGCACCGCTGGTGGAACAAGGCGTCAGCTCACTTCGAGTACATCAAGGTGCCGAAGCCGAGCTGGTCGAAGCCGCCGCTGGTGGAGCCGTAGTCACCGCCGCCGCCCTCCGGGTGGACTGCCTGGGCCATGCGCTGGATGTACGGGACGGACAGGTTGCGGCGCCGCCGGTAGTGGGAGTCGAGCATGGCCCACACCGGCCGGAGTTGCCCGCGCGAGCTGGAGGAGATGGTGGTTTGCTCGTTGTAGGCGCAGTTCGTGCCGCTGCCCCAGGTGTACTTCGTGAACGGCACGTCCTCGCCGAGGTTGTACTTGGCGACGTACTGCGCTGCCTTCATGAACCGGTTGCTGTCGGCGCCGTAGAGGTCGACACCCTGGTTCCAGGCCATCTCGCAGATCGCGCCCATCTGGCCCATGCCCATCATGGTGTGGCCCTGGTCGCGACCGGACTCCTGCCATTGGGCGAGCCCCTGGGAGTCGTAGACGAATGGAACCGCGTTACGAATGGAACCGTTGCCGGCTCCGTTGCGGAAGTAGTTCACGGCCCGGTCGAACATGGGGCCGTCGTCGCACAGGATCCCGATGGCCATGACGGACGCCATGTTGCACAGGTCCCAGTTCGCCCAGTAGTTGGTGATGCAGGCGCCGTTGTGGCTGACCCCGTCGTCGCCGCCGTACAGGAAGTCGTCGTTCATCGGGTAGAAGACCGTGCGCATCATGTTCTGGAAGCGCCCCAGGTCGAAGCCCGGGTACCCGCGCATCAGCTCACCGACGTTGGCGAACTGCCAGCCGTAGATGCCCACGGCCAGGAACCGGTCGGCGTTGCCCTTGATACTGGTGAGTGTGGACGACCAGGCGTTGAGGATGTCGCGGGCGCAGTCGCCGTGCGCGGCGACGCCCTGGATGTGCCAGCGCAGCGCGTTCTGGTACGCGGCCGCGATGTCGTTGTAGAGGATGCCGTAGTTCTGGGGGTCGCTGCCGCCGCGGTAGACCGTCGCCTGTGGTCTGGGCGTCCACGAGGGTTGCGAGTGCGAGTTGGCGATCAGCCGGTTCCAGCCGGACCGCCACGGATCTTCGCCCGCGGCCACCTTGACCTTCGCACGGTTGATGTCACCGGCGTTGTGCAGGCCGCCCGGGTGGCTGAACGTGGCCGGTGCCGCGTTCGCCCGCCCGGGGATCGACGCGAGCCCGAGCGCGCCTGTCGCTCCAGCGGCAGTGAGCGCGCCCGCCGTCTTGAGGAATCCTCGGCGGCTTGTCAGGTCTAAGTTTCTCTTCATGCAGAAATTCCCCTCAATTCTTCAGAGGCTGTATGAACCAGAGAGATGCCGGAACGACTGCGATTGACCTCCTTTCATGTCAGCGACCGAGGACTCGCACCTCCTTGATCTCGGCTGGAATCTCCGGGAACACGAGTTTCACCGCGTGGAGGGGGCGTCCTTGCAGGTCGAATGACATCCGCCGCTCGGTGGTGCCGGTGGCCACCTCCTCGTCGGCGTGGCCGTCGGAAACCTCCAGCCGGTACGGCACGGCGTCCGGCTCGCCGAGGAGCACCGTGACGGTGTCCACTCGCCACAGGCCCTCGAGGTCGATGCGGATCCAGGCGCCCGGCTGGTTCGTGGCGCTGATCCAGCCCGCGTCGGTGGAGTAGTCCGTGATCAGGTGCGCCGGGCGGTCGGCCGGTGAGCCGCTGCTGAAGACTGGCCGCTTGGCCGACAGCAGGCGCGGGGTGTCGGAGGAGGGCGCGAAAGAGAGCGAGGGCGGCCCGGGGGGCAGGCGGCGAGGCCGGCCACGCCACCGTTCCCCGCCGAGGGCCTCGATGGTCAGCTCCGCCGGCGTCAGTTCGTCCGCGCTGGCCCGCAGCGTGTTGGGGCCGGCGAAGTAGGAGCGGAACTCGATCGCGCCGACCCCGTCGAGCAGGCCGTGGTTCTCGGGGGACAGCGTGATCGAGGTTCCCGTGGGGAAGATGCCGCCGCCCTCGGCGACCTCGATGCGTACGGGGCGCTCGTCGGCGACGACGTGGCCCGACGCGTCGACCAGTTCCACCATGATCAGCGCGTCGTCGGTGCCGTCGGTGGTGATCGTCATGCGGTCCGCGCTCAGCCGCAGGGCGGTCGCGGTGCCCGGGAGGGGCCACGGGGGCGGTTCGATGCCCCGAAGCTCGCGGCGGTACCAGTACCAGGACCTCAGGGGGAGGCGGAAGTAGTCGATGAACCCCATGCGGCCCATGTCGGGCACGATGCTGCCGTGGTGGATGCCGCACCACAGGGCGATGCCTGACCGCCACGCGTGCGGGGTGTCGACGCCGTAGGCGTACCGCGGGCCGTAACTGCCGGGACGGTCCTCGATGACGCTGCCGTACTCGGAGACCAGGTTGGGCCACGGCGGCTTGTGGTAGAGCGACGCTCCGTCGCCGTTGTAGCCGGCCACATCCCCGAGCTCGTCGAAGCCGCGGCGCTGCGCGCCGCCCACCGCGGCCGGCCGGGTGGGGTCGAGCTCGTGGACCAGCTCGACCAGGCGCCGGGTCAGGTCCTTGGCCTGCGGGATCACCTCGTCGTCGCTGAAGAAGACCTCGTTGCCGGTGCTCCACGTGATGATGCTCGGGTGGTTGCGGTTGACGCGGATCATCTCCGCCATCGCGCGAAGGCAGCTGTCCTCGAACTCCGCGCGGTCGGCTTCGTTCGGTGGGTAGGCGCTGGCGGTCCAGAAGCCTTCGGCGTTCTCCCCGCCGATGCCCCAGAAGCACAGCTCCGACCAGAACAGCACGCCCTGGCGGTCACACTCTGCGGCGAACTGCTCGTGGTGGGGGTAGTGTGCTCCGCGGATGAAGTTCATGCCGCTCTCGCGGATGAGCGCCACATCGCGGCGGATGCCGCTGTGGGTGGCCGCGTCGCACCATCCGGCTCGATCCTGGTGCACGTTGGCCCCGTGGATGGGCAGGTGCTCACCGTTCAGGAAGAAGCCCTGGTCGGCGGTGAACTCGACGGTGCGCACCCCGAAGGTGGTGACGGCCTCGTCCAGGCAGTGCTCGTCCTGGACCAGGCGCTGCTGCAGCGTGTAGAGGTGTGGCGTGTCGGGATGCCACAGCCGCGCCCGGGGCAGGGTGAACTCCTGATGGCACGTGCTCGTGGCTCCGGCCCGCACCGACGCGCTCCGGCTCAACCGCAGGACCGGCTCCCCGGCCAGGCGGATCTCGGCGGTCAGGTCGCCCTCGAAGTCCGCGTCGCCGTCGTTGACGAGCTCGGTGGTCACCTCGATGACGGCGTCGCCGTCCAGCAGCCGCCGGGTGGTGACGAAGGTGCCGTACCAGGCGATGCGGGCGCGTTCGGCCACGATCAGCGCGACGTCACGGTAGATGCCGCCGTTGAAGGTGTGCTCTCCGGCGCGGGGCGCCAGCCGCGGATTCCATTCGTTGCTGACCCGTACGGCGAGCTGGTTGGCCCCGGCGCGCACGGCGGTGGAGATGTCGATCGGGAAGGCCGTGTAGCCGCCGAGGTGCCGGCCGACCCGCCTTCCGTTGACGTACACCTCGGCGTCCTGGAACACGCCCTGGAACTCCAGCGCGAGATACTTGCCGAGGTCCTCGGGGCGTACGTCGAGGACACGCCGGTAGACGCCGCGGCCGACGTAGAAGCCGGTTTCCAGGAAATATGGGATGCCGAAGGAGTGTGGCAGGCCGACGTCGTAGAAGTCTCCGTCGTCGAAGTCCTCGGCGACCGCGCCGACGGGGTCGCCATAGGAGAACTTCCACGCCCTGTTGATGAGCTCTTTGCGACGGGTCATGACACGCGCATCGTTGTGGTGGAGGGCAAGGGCACGATGAGCAGCTCTCGGGAAGGGATTTGAGGATGCCGTGAACGTTCACGCCATGGGTCGTGAACGTTCACGGCGCTCTGTGAAACCTCACCGTAAAGAGCGGGTGCTCTTGTGTCAATCAGTGTGTGTCAAGCGGATTCGCGCCACAGCATGTGCGGGCGCACCGTACGCCGCATGGATGGCAGTTCGCCGAAGTCGGCTGCGGCCAGCGCGTCGGCGATGTCCAGCGCGTTGCTCACCAGCGCGTGGCGATCGATGGATACCGTCGTCAACCTCGGATGCACGGCCTCGCCCAGAGTGAGACCGTCGAGGCCGCAGATCCTCACCTGGCCGGGCACGTCGATGCCGAGCGCGTGCGAGGTCTGCACCGCGCCGATCGCCATGAGGTCGTTGAAGACCAGCACCGCGTCCATATCCGGATGAGCGCCGACGAGTTCGGCGAACGCCCGTCCGCCACCCGCCATCGTTTCCTCGCCCACGACGACCATCTCCGCCGACCCGGTCCCGGCGAACTCCTCGAAGTACCCACGCCGCGGGGACGGCACGTAGGTGGGCAAGGTGCGCAGGGAGTAGGCGGAATCGATCATGCCGATGCGCCGCGCGCCCTTGCCGCGCAGGGCCTCGATCGCTTGGCGCACGCCTTCGCGGATGTCGACTTCGACGGAGTGCATGCCAGGGAGCCTGCTGGTCCGCTCCAACATCACGAGCGGGATGCCGCGGCTGGCCTTGAGGAGGTCGTCGTCGTCCTGGGCGAAGTGCCCGACGAACAGGTCCACCTGACCTGACAGCATGTCGAGCGCGCTGGCCTCGTCCTCCGTCTCGGTCGAGGCCATCACCACGTGCCAGTCGCGCTCGGCCGCGGTGTTGAGCAGGTCGCCGGCGATCTCGGTGAAGTACGGGTTCCGGAAGGAGGCCACTAAATAGCCCATCGCGCGCGTCTTCTTCCGCACCACCAGGTTGCGGGCGAACCGGCTCGGCCGGTATCCGAGCCGCTGGCAGGCTTCCAGCACGCGCTGCTTGGTCTGTTCGTTGATCTCTCCCATGTCGTTGATGGCCCGGGTCACGGTCTGCCGGGAGACCCCGGCGGCCTGGGCCACGTCGTTGATCGTCACACGTTTCGCCATCGCCGTCCTAGGTTTGTTGCCTGAATCGATCGTACTGACGGAGCAGGGTCACAAGCCGCCGTCGTTCATGACGACCTGCGGAGTCTGCCTGAATCACCACTATTGACAGCCAAACCACCGATGTTTAGGTTGTGTTTCACGCCAGTGTCGTGAACGTTCACGGTACCTGCTCCGTGAACGTTCACGACACTGGTCCCCGCCCCTGCAACCTGTGCCACGGCATCAAGGCGAGACTGCGCCCCAGAGCTCTCCCTGTCTGAAGGGTCGTTTTACCAGGTAGCGGGCGAGCGTGCGGATCCCATCCATCATCTTCCATGGGCCGGTAGAACATTGTTTTTCAGCGAAGCAGTCCGTAACGTCTCATCCTTCGAGCCAGGCGCAGGCCGGCTTAAGCCCCGGGCCAGCTCGGCCAGTAGCGCCCGCTCCATCTCCCTCGACGGTAATTGGACGTTTCACCTGGCTCCCAGCCTTCGGGAAATGAGCGACGGCTTCGAGAGCCCTGACTTCGACGATTGCGCCTGGGCGGTGCTGCGAGTGCCTGGCTCGTGGCAGATGGAAGGTCTCCGTGCTCCCGACGGCACCCTGCTGGAGCACGGGAAGGCGCGGTTCGGAAGGCCCGCGTACACCAATCAGATCTACCCGTTCCCGATCGACCCGCCTCACCCTCCGGACGCCAACCCGACGGGGGAGTACCGCCGGGCCTTCAAAATGGACAGGCTTGGAGTCGCGAGCTGGGTGTTGCGGTTCGAAGGTGTGGACTCCCACTTCACGGTGTGGCTCAACGGGGTGGAGCTCGGCTGGGGCACCGGCAGCAGGCTGCCGACCGAATTCGACGTGACGCACGCCCTGCGGGAGGGACCGAATCTCCTGGCCGTCCGGGTGCATCAGTGGTCGGCGGCGAGCTACCTGGAAGACCAGGACATGTGGTGGATCTCCGGGATCTTTCGCTCGGTCTCCCTGGCCGAACGACCGGCCGGCGCCATCGGTGACCACTTCGTGAACGCCGACTTCGATCACGAGACAGGCGAGGGCATCCTCCGGGTCGAGACCGACGTCCTGGCCGTCGTCGACATCCCGGAGCTGGGCATCACTGACCTGCCGGTGGGCGAGAGCCTCCGCATACCCGGGGTCAGCCCATGGAGCGCCGAGACACCGAGGTTGTACACGGGAGTGCTCAGGAGCGAGGGGGAGTCCATCGAGCTCCGGATCGGGTTCCGGACCGTTCGGGTCGTGGACGGGCTCGTCACCGTCAACGGTTCGCCGGTGCGCTTCCGCGGCGTCAACCGGCACGAGTGGCACCCGGAGACAGGCCGCACGCTGGACCCGGAGACGATGCTGGCCGATGTCCTGCTGATGAAGCAGCACAACGTCAACGCGGTGCGGACCAGCCACTATCCGCCGGACAGCCGTTTCCTCGACCTGTGCGACGAGTACGGCCTGTGGGTGATCGACGAGTGCGATCTCGAGACCCACGGGTTCGGTCAGGTCGGCTGGGATCGCAACCCTTCGGCGGACCCACGTTGGCGATCTGCCTACCTGGACCGGGTCGCGCGCATGGTCGAGCGCGACAAGAATCACCCTTCCGTGATCATGTGGTCGATGGGCAACGAGTGCGGCGTCGGCGACAACCTCCGCGCGATGGCCGAATGGGCGCGCCGCCGTGACAGCACTCGGCTCATTCACTACGAGGGCGACTACGACAGCTCCTACGCCGACGTCTACAGCAGGATGTATGTGGAGCTGAATGAACTCGAACTGATCGGCTTGGGTGCCGACGAGCGCACGGTGGATGCCGGGGCCGATGCCCATCGTCGCGCGCTTCCGGTCATCCTCTGCGAGTACGCCCATGCCATGGGCAACGGCCCCGGTGGCCTGGCGGAGTACGAGGAGCTGTTCGACCGGTACCCGCGGCTGCACGGTGGATTCGTCTGGGAGTGGATCGACCACGGCATCCTGCAGCGCGCGGCAGAAGGTCCAAACGCCGGGCAGCTGTTCCACGCCTACGGCGGGGATTTCGGGGAGGTCGTGCACGACGGCAACTTCATCGCGGACGGCCTCGTCTTCCCCGACCGGACCCCGTCTCCCGGGCTGGTGGAGTACAAAGCGGCGATCGCGCCGGTCGTCCTGTCCATCGATGACAGCGACGGGATCACGCTGACCGTCCGGAGCAGGTTCGATCACATTGACACCTCCGGCCTGGTCTTCCGGTGGCTGCTCGAAGAGGACGGCGCCGAGCTGGTCCACGGCACCGTCGAGGTCCCTCCCGTCCCTCCGCGTGGCACGATCCGGGTCCGGCTCGACGACGCCATCGCCGAGCCGGCCGCCGACGCTTCAGGCGAGATCGTCCTCACCGTTCATGCGTCGCAGGCCAAGGAGCGCGATGGGGTGCCCGCAGGCCACGAGATCGCCTTCGCGCAACGGATCCTGGCCGGTGCCCGGCAGCACGCGCACAGCCGAGTCGAGGGCCCTCCGGTCACGGTGTCCCAGGACGGGTACCGCCTCGGGAACGCCGAATTCCGCTCCGACGGGCGACTTGTCATGCTGGGCGAGTTGCCTGTGCTCAGCCCTCTTCTGGATCTCTGGCGTGCGCCCACGGACAACGACCTGGCCGGGCTGGGACAGGCGAAAGCCTGGCGTGATCTCGGCCTGGACCGGCTGGAGCACCGCACCGCGCGGGTGCAGGCAATCGATGACGAACTCGTCGTCGAAACGGTCAGCATGGCCGCCGGGCGGGAAGCCGGGATGCGGACGCAAATGATCTGGTCCGCGTGCCCGGACGGCGAGCTCGAGCTGCGCGTTCACCTGAGCCCGGTCGGCAGGTTCGACACCGATCTCGCCGCCCTCATCCACGATTCCCGCCGCGTGAGGCGAGGCACCGTACCGCGCCTGGGCATACGCCTCGGGCTTCCGGGCGGCGATGCGACTCTCGACTGGTACGGCCTCGGCCCGGGCGAGAACTACCGCGACAGCCGGCTGTCGGCCCGGCTCGCCCGCCACCGGGCCACCGTGTCCGAGCTGCAAACCCCCTACCTGCGCCCCCAGGAGAACGGCAACCGCAGTGCCGTCCGATTCGCGGAGATCTCCTGGTCGACGGGCGAACGGCTGCGCGTCACCGCACCCTCGGGCGTCGACGTGACGCTGCGGCCCTGGACCAGCGGAGCACTGGACGCGGCGCGGCACACCACCGACCTGGTCCCGGACGGACGGCTCTGGCTCAACCTCGACCTCGCCCACTACGGGCTGGGCTCGGCGTCCTGCGGCCCCGACGCATGGCCGGCCCACCGGTTGTACCCCCACACCTGCTCCCTCCTGGTCCGCCTTGCCCAGGTGCGGTGACGCACGAATCCCGAAAGGAGAACCGCGATGGGATGGCGTGCCGCCAGACGGAGCTTCCGCCGCTATTGGCAGCTCTACCTGCTGCTCGTGGTGCCGTTGGCCTACTTCGTGATCTTCAAGTACATCCCCATGACGAACGCCGTCATCGCGTTCAAGGATTACAACGTCGTCGACGGGATCTGGGGCAGCGAATGGGTCGGCCTCAAGCACTTCTCCGCGTTTTTCTCCAATCCCGTTTTCTGGAAGCTGGTCGAGAACACCTTCCTGCTGTCGGTGTACTTCCTCCTGGCAGGCTTTCCCATCCCGATCATCCTGGCCCTTGCGCTCAACGAGGTCCGGCTGCGTTCCTTCAAACGCACGGTCCAGATGGTCACCTATGCGCCCTACTTCATCTCCACCGTGGTCGTCGTCTCCATGGTGATCCTGATCCTCTCGCCACGGATCGGGCTCATGGACAAGGCCTTCGGATTCTTCGGCGTCAACGCGCCTAACCTGCTGGGCGATGCCGACTACTTCCGGCACATCTATGTGTGGAGTGACATCTGGCAGACGGCGGGATATTCAGCCGTCGTCTACATGGCCGCGCTGTCAGGCATCGACCCCAGCCTGTACGAGGCGGCCCGAGTCGACGGAGCGACGCGCCTGCAGAAGATCATCCACGTCGACATCCCCGGCATCATGCCGACCGCGATCATCATCCTGATCCTCGGTGTCGGCAACATCATGGCGATCGGCTTCGAAAAGGCGTTTCTCCTGCAGAACCCGCTCAACCTCGGCAAGTCCGAGATCATCGCCACCTACGTCTACAAGGTCGGGTTGCTGAACGCCGACTTCAGCCAGGCCACCGCAGTGGGCCTGTTCAACTCGGCGATCAATCTGCTGCTGCTCATCGGGGTCAACTTCGTCGCCAAGCGTGTTTCCGGGAGTGGTCTGTGGTGACCGACACGATGTTGCAGATCGCGCAGAAGAGCGGTCCGGCGCACAGAGCCCGCCGCCGTCCGAAGCGGGTCAGGGACTCCGGGGTCGACCGCCTCTTCATGGTGTGCGTCTATCTTCTGCTCGTCACCTTCCTCGCGGTCGTGCTCCTGCCGTTGATCTACATCGTGGCCAGCTCCTTCAGCAGCCCCAACGCCGTCTCGTCCGGCCGGGTGTGGCTGTGGCCGGTCGATTTCTCGATCCGGGGCTACGAGGTGGCGCTGGGCAATCCGCAGATCGTGAAGGGGTTCGCCAATTCGCTCTTCTACACCGTCGCGGGAACGATCGTCAACGTCGTGCTCACGATCGCCATCGCCTATCCGCTCTCCCGTAAGGATTTCTTCGGACGCAACGTCATCACCGGGTTCATCGTCTTCACGATGATCTTCGCGGGCGGGCTCATCCCCACGTACCTGGTGGTGCAGAAACTGGGCCTGCTCGACACGCGCTGGGCGCTGATCGTGCCGGGGGCGATCGGCGTCTGGCAGGTCATCATCGCCCGCGCCTACCTGCGGCACAGCATTCCCGAGTCGCTCTACGAGGCTGCCGAGATCGACGGGGCGGGCAGCCTGCGGGTGCTGTGGTCGATGGTGCTGCCTCTGGCCAAGCCCATGATCGCGGTCATAGCCCTGATGTACGCGATCCAGCAGTGGAACTCGTACTTCGACGCCCTGCTCTATCTCAAGAGCGATGACCTCTACCCGCTCCAGCTCGTGCTGCGGAACGTGGTCATCCTCAACACGCAGAGCGGCCCACAGAACATCACCAGCGTGCTGGAACGTCAGCAGCTCGCCGACCTGCTCAAATACTCCCTCATCGTCATTTCCACGGTCCCCGTGCTGCTGATCTATCCGTTCGTTGCCCGCTATTTCACCAAGGGCATCATGGTCGGCGCGATCAAGGGATAGTCCGTCGGCCGGCCCCTGTCACCCCCCAATCCCACGAAAGGCACCACCCATGTCCACCCTTCCCAGGAAGCAAGCGGCGCTGCTGGCCGCGCTGTCGCTGGCCGTCCTGTCCATCGCTGCCTGCTCGTCCGATGAGAAGCCGGCCGCATCGGCGGGACGGGGAGGAGCCACCGAGCTCACGGTCTTCGCCCCGCAGAACGCCAATCAGGATTTGCAGGCGTCCGACTTCACCAAGCTGCTCAGCGAAAAGTTCAAGATTGATTTCAAATTCCAGACGACGAGCTTCGACGCCGGTCCGGCCGCGGAGAAGCGGCAGATCTCGCTGGCCAGCGGCGACTATCCCGACCTGTATCTGCTCATTTCGTGGGTGGACCAGTTCAATCGGGCGGAGCTGCTCAAGCTTTCCAAGCAGGGCGTGATCCTGCCGCTCAACGATCTGATCGCCAAGTACGCGCCCAACATCCAGAAGGCGCTGGAGACGAACCCCGCCTACAAGGCCCTGGCCACCGCGCCTGACGGCAAGATCTACGGCCTTCCGCAGTGGAACGACTGCTTCCACTGCTCCTACCAGGGCAAGCTGTGGATAAACTCGGCCTGGCTGAAGGAGCTCGGACTGTCCATGCCGAAGACGACCGAGGAGATGCGCGCAGTCCTGCGGGCCTTCAAGACCAAGGATCCCAACGGGAACGGCAAGGCTGACGAGATCCCGCTCAGTTCCTCCACCGTGGACATGGTTCTGCCGTACTTCATGAATTCCTTCATCTACGACCCGGAAAGCAGCGAGGCCACCGTCCCCACGCTGGCGTTGAACAGCGGCAAGGTCCAGTTCCAGCCCATGCAGGAGAAGTGGCGTGAGGGTCTGCGCTACGTCGCCTCGCTGTACAAGGAAGGGCTCATCGACCCGGGCGCCTTCACCCAGAACCGGGACGCGCTCAAGGCCAAGGGCGACAACGCCGACGAGGTGATCGTCGGAGCGGCGACCATGCTGCACCCGGCGATCCTGGTCACCCTCGGCCAGAAGGATGGGCGGGACGAGGACTACAACGCGGTGTCGCCGCTCACCGGCCCCGACGGGGTCGCCTACACCTCCTACCGTCCGGCCAGCACCCCCGGCGCCACGTTCGTCCTGACGAACAAGGCCGCCGAACAGGACCAGATCGCCGCCATCAAGATGCTCGACTACATCTTCAGCGACGAGGGCCACCTGCAGGGGGAGTTCGGTAAGGAGGGCGTGAACTGGAAGAAGCCCGAGAAGGGCGACGTGGCCCTCGACAAGAACCTGAAGCCCCTCTTCAAGGTGATCCCCGCCGCCCCGGACGCGCCGCCGTCCAACACCGCCTGGGGTGCGCTCGCGCAGTACAACAGCACCAGGGCGTTCCGTGAGGCGCAGGTCCAGCCGACCGACATCTATGAACCAGAAGGCTACGAGCGCAGGCTGTTCGAGGCCACCAAGCTGTATGAGGGCAAGGAGCCGAAAGAGCAGATCTTCCCCTACTGGAACCTGTGGCTCGGCACCGACGTGGCCGGCGAGACGGCGACGCTGCAGACCAACCTCCAGAACTACGTGACCCAGTCCAACCTGGAGTTCGTGACCGGCAAGAAGAACATCGACAGCGACCAGGACTGGACCGCCTACCTGGAGGGCCTCAACGGCCTCGGCCTCCAGCGATACCTGCAGATCCAGCAGCAGGCCTACGACGCCCAGTGAGATCCGACATGACCGAACGCCACCGCATCCGGCTGGCCACCCCCGCCACCGCCTTTCATGACACCTTCCTCCTGGGGAACGGCAGCCTGGGAGCCACGGTGTACGGGCGAGCCGGGACTGAGCGCGTCGACCTCAACCTCGACACCGTCTGGTCGGGCGGTCCGACGAGTCCGGAGACCGGCCCTCCGGCCGCCCGGCTGCTCCCCGATCTGCGCAAGGCGATCCGCGAGCGCGATCACCTGCGCGCGGACGAACTCGCCCGCTCGCTGCAGGGTCCCGGCTACACCCAGTCCTATCAGCCGATCGGGTGGCTGGAGTGGACATACGCCCCTGACCAGCAGGTCGAGGGCTACATCCGCGAGCTCGATCTGGCCGGGGCGGTCGCGAGCACGGCCTACGGGCCAGTGCGGATGGAGAGCTTCGTCTCGGCACCCGACGGGGTTCTCGTGATGTCGGTCACGGGCGGCGACGAGGTCAGGCTGCCCACGTTCCGTTCCGAGCATCCGGCCGTGGAGGTCGCGCAGCGGGAGGCGGATGGCGTCCAGTGGCTGGTGGCCACCGGGCGCGCGCCCGCGCACGTGCTGCCGAACTACGTGGACCGGGAGCCCGCCGTCGTCCACGCGGCCGATGAACCCGGCGCGACGGGCAGCGTTCCGGCCGGCATGGGATTCGCCGTCGTCGTAGCGGTGCACCGAGCCGCTCCCGGCGAGGTTCGGCTCATCGCGGCCGCGGCAAGCGGGTTCCGCGGCTTCCACCGGCAGCCGAGCGCGGACCGCCGGTCGATCGCCGCCGAAGCCGAAGAGCACGTCGCGCGAGCCCTGTCCACCGAGACGTCGAAGCTGCGGGCGCGGCATCGCGAGGATTACCGCGACTACTTCGACCGGGCCGATCTGGACCTGTCGGCCTCGGGGCTCGAGGCGGCCGGGGCCGAGCTCTTCTTCCACCTCGGCCGGTACCTGCTGATCTCGAGCTCCCGTCCGGGCACCCAGGCGGCCAACCTCCAGGGCATCTGGAACCTCGACGTCCGTCCCGGCTGGAGCTGCAACTACACCACCAACATCAACCTTCAGATGAACTACTGGGCGGCGGAGTCCTCCGGCCTCCCCGAACTGCACGAGCCGCTGTTCGAGCTGACGCGCGAGCTCGTCGAGAGCGGAGCGCTGACGGCCACCCGGCACTATGCGGCCGGCGGTTCGGTGGTTCACCACAACACCGACATCTGGCGGTTCTCGACGCCGGTGCACGGCGATCCCCAGTGGGCCAACTGGCCGTCGGGGCTCCTGTGGTTGTCGGCTCACCTCTGGGACCACCTCGACTACGGGGCCGGCGACGCGTTCGCCGTCGAGTTCGCTCTGCCCGTCTTCGGGTCAATGGCGCGATTCGCGCTGGACATGCTCGTTCCGGACGAGCAAGGCGAGCTCGTGATGAGCCCCTCGACCTCACCCGAGCACCACTTCCTCGTCGGCGCGTCGGGCCACGCGGCCGTGTCCGAGGGGTCGGCGATGGATCAGGAGCTGGCCTGGGAGACGCTGTCGCGGTACGTCAGCCTGGCTCAGCGATACGCCTCGGAGGAGGACGACGCCGAGCTGGCCGTGCGGGCGCGGGCAGCGCTGGCGAACCTGCGCAACGTCGCCATCGGATCAACCGGCGAGCTGCTCGAATGGTACGACGAGCGGCCACCGCGCGAGCCCGGCCATCGCCACCTGTCCCACCTGTACGGCCTGTATCCGGGCACCCGCATCACCGAAGCCGCCACGCCCGCCTACTTCGAGGCGGCACGCCGGGCGCTGCGTCACCGGCTGGAGCACGGCAGCGGCTACACCGGATGGAGCCAGGCGTGGATCCTCTGCCTGGCCGCGCGCCTGCGTGACGCCGAGCTCGCCGAGCAGGCGATCGCGGTCCTGCTCGGCGAGCTGAGCTCGCAGTCCCTGCTCGATCTGCACCCGCACGACGACTGGCCGGGCGGCAACATCTTCCAGATAGACGGCAATCTGGGCGCGGTCGCCGGAATGACCGAGCTGCTCGTACAGAGCCACGAGGGCGCCATCAGCCTGCTCAAAGCCCTTCCTTCTGGCTGGCGCAACGGATCCGTACGAGGCGTCCGCTGCCGCGGCGGGCACCAGATCGACCTCACCTGGCGAGCGGGAACATTGGTGAGCGCGGACATCACGGTCGGCCGGCCCGGACAAGTGGTGATCGAGATACCCGGCGACACCCCGCCCCTGAACCTCGTCGACGAAAACGGCACCAGAGTGCCTCTTGCCGCGGCCGGCGGAGCGATTCCCGGACGCCTCCGCCTGTCATGGAACGGCACGCTCAAGCGTCGTTACACGGCCCGCGCCTGAGCGGCTCGACAACCCCGAGGGGCGCTTCACCCCTGGCCTCAAGTGACCGACCCACCCCCCGAAGGAGCCTCTCCATGACCGACCCACAAGGCACCGGACTGACCCGGCGCACGTTATTCCAGGCCGCGGGCGCCACCGCCGCCGCGTACTCGTTGATCGGCACGATGACCGGCACCGCGAGTGCGGACGACAGGCTGGAGGCCGCCGACCGGCTGGTGGTGTACCCCATCCCGGCCGGGGTGCCGACCAACGCGAGTTTCTCCGTCAAGGCCCGTACGCCGAACGGCCAGTGGACACCGGTACCGGTCTACCGCGCCCAGGCGAAGATCATCAACGAGACGACGGGCGGCGGCGTCGTCAAGAACTCCTCGGTCGCCACCTTCGACTTCAACGGCACCGTGGAGGTCGCGGTCACCTCGGCCAAGGGCGCCATCGGCAAGGCGCGGATTCGCCCGCTGTCGTACGGCACCCAGTGCACGGTGGACGGCGACACCGTCACCTTCACCCTCACCGAATCGCGCAACCTCTCCATCGAGATCGACGGCGACATCTTCGACAACCTGCAGCTGCACGCCAACCCGATCGAGTGGCGGCGGCCCGAACCCGATGACCCCGATGTCATCTACTTCGGCCCCGGCCTCCACACCGTCAATGGCGGCGTGGTGACGGTGCCCAGCGGCAAGACGGTGTACCTGGCCGGCGGCGCGGTGCTGAAGGCCCGGGTGGAGTTCGACGGGGTCGAGAACGCCCGGCTGCTCGGCCGGGGCGTGCTGTGGAACTCGGACTACGCCGGCGTTCTGGTGGCGTTCTCCCACAACATCGAGATCGACGGCATCATGGTGCTCAATCCGCGCGCGGGCTACTCAGTCACGGTCGGCCAGTCCAAGCAGGTCGTCATCCGCAACCTTCACCACTACAGCGCCGGCCAGTGGGGCGACGGCATTGACATATTCTGCAGCGAGGACGTGCTGATCGAGGGCGTCTACCTGCGGACGTCCGACGACTGCATCGCCATCTACGGCCACCGCTCGAACTTTTACGGCGACGTGCGGAACGTCGTCGTCCGCAACTCCACGCTCTGGGCGGATGTCGCGCATCCGGTGAACATCGCCACGCACGGCAACACCGACAAGCCGGAGGTCCTCGAGAATCTGGTCTTCAGCAACATCGACGTCCTCGACCACCGCGAGCCGCAGATCGGTTACCAGGGCTGCTTCTCCCTCAACCCGGGCGACAGCAACCTGCTCCGCAACGTCCGCATCCAGGACGTGCGCGTGGAGGACTTCCGCTGGGGCCAGCTCATCAACATGAAGGTGATGTACAACACCAAGTACAACACGTCGGTCGGCCGGGGCATCGAGGACGTGTACGTCCGGAACCTGAAGTACGACGGCACCCACGCCAACATGTCACTGATCGTCGGCTACGACGCGGACCACGCCATCAAGAACGTCACCTTCCAGAACCTGACGATCAACGGCACGGTCATCGCGAAGACCATGAAGAAGCCCGGCTGGTTCCTGGAGACGGACTTCGTGCCGATGTTCGTCAACGAGCACGTCAAGGACCTGCGCTTCCTGGACTCCGCCGCGCCCGCGTCCACCGTCGCGCCGGAGATCACCAGCGCGGGCGAGGCCACGGCCACCGCGCGTCAGGTCTTCAACCACCTCATCACCGCCGCGGGGCTGCCGACGTCGTTCAACGCCGACGGCCTGCCGAAGGGCCTCACGGTCGACCAGAACACCGGTCTGATCTCCGGAACGCCTCAGGTCCCCGGCACGTACACGGTGACCGTCTCGGCCACCAACAGCGTAGGCACGGCGACGAAGTCCCTCACCGTCACCGTCGGGCACCCCGCCTGAGCAAGGAGTCACCCGTGCATCCCCTCAGCCGACGGTCGTTCCTCGGCACGGCGGGGCTCGCGGGCGTGGCGGCAAGCGGCCTGTTGCCCGCTTCCGCCACGCCCGCGTGGGCCCTGGACGCGGACGAGGCGTTCGCCTTCGCCCACCCAGGTCTGCTCCACTCCCGCGAAGACCTGGACCGGATGAAGTCCGCGGTCGCGGCCGGACGCGATCCGATCGCCGCGGGCTTCGCCACGATGGCCGCTCACGCCCGCTCCCAGCACACCTACACCGTCCAGAACACCGGACAGATCACGACCTGGGGCCGCGGTCCCACGAACTTCGCGAACCAGGCCGCCGCCGACGCGGCCGCCGCGTACCAGAACGCCCTGATGTGGGCGATCATCGGAGACGTGCGCCACGCCGACAAGGCCAGGGACATCCTCGATGCCTGGGCCGCCTCCCTCACCGGGATCACCGGCGCCGACGGGTAGCTCGGCGCCGGACTCCAGGGCTTCAAGCTCGTCAACGCCGCCGAGATCCTCCGGCACAGCGGCTACGACGGCTGGCCCGAGGCGTCGGTGCGGCGCTGCGTCCACTCCTTCACCGACGTCTGGTACCCGTCGGTGTCCGGCTACTGCCTGTACGCCAACGGCAACTGGGACCTCGCCGCGCTCCGCACGATCCTCGCCATCGCGGTGTTCTGCGACGACCGGGTGATGTTCGAGGACGCCATGCGGTTCGCGACGGCCGGGGCCGGCAACGGCTCCGTGCTCCACCGCATCGTCACCGCCGCCGGCCAGGGCCAGGAGTCCGGTCGCGACCAGCCCCACGAGCAGCTCGCGGTCGGCCTGCTCGCGGACGCGGCCCAGGTCGCCTGGCAGCACGGCGTGGACCTCTTCGGCTTCGCCGGCGACCGGATCCTCGCCAATTTCGAGTACTTCGCCCGCTACAACCTCGGCGACGACTCCGTGCCGTTCACAGCCGACCTCGACCGCACCGGCAAATACATCAAGACGGCCGTCTCCGACCGGCAGCGCGGGGTGTTCCGGCCCCTGTGGGAGATGGCGTACGCGCACTACGTGGGACGCCTCGGCAAGCCCGCCCCCTACACCGAGAAGGTGATCTTCCGGGGTGCGGGCGGGCCACGCATGGTGGAGGGCTACGACGACGACCACCCGTCGTGGGGCACCCTCACCTTCGCCCGTACGGAGCGCGGCTCCGGCGTGCCGGCGGGGGCACCCACTGCTCCCGTGGGTGTGACGGCGGCGTCCGGGAAATCGGGCATCGACCTGGTGTGGCCGCCGGTCGTCGGGGCACAGGCCTACACCGTGTGGCGGAAGGAGCCGGGCGACGACGCGTACAAACGGCTCGTGGACGGGCTCACCGCGACCTCGTACACCGACCGCACCACGACCGTCGGCCGTGCGTACGCTTACACGGTCGCGGCCGCGGGCGGACAAGGCGCCGGGCCTCGGTCCCTGCCCGTCGTCGCCGCCCGTGGGCTGCCCGCTCCATGGCGCACCGACGACATCGGCGAGGCCCGGCCGAAAGGCTCGACCGATTACGACGGTGAACGCATCACCATGGAGGCGGGCGGCACCGGAATCGCTGGGGACGCCGACTCCTTCCGCTTCGCCTGGTTGCCGCTGCCGGGGGACGGTGTCGTCACGGCCCGGGTCGTGTTCCCGCTCAGCTCGCAGTACTCCCAGGTGGGAGTCATGGTGCGCGGCTCGCTGGAGGCCGGCGCACCGCACGCGGCAATGCTGTTGCAAGGGCTGCCGCTGCATGCCTGGAGCGGGGTGTGGACCGTACGGGCCAAGCGCGGCGACACCACGCGGGCCACCGGCTCCACACCCGTTCCGCCGTCACAAAGCCCGTCGATCACCGTCAACGCCGCCTTCCCGATCTCCGAGCTCGGGCCGCTGCCCGAGTCGGCGACGCCGTTGGAATGCCCGTACGTGGAGGCCGCGGGCGACGGCTACCGGCTTCGCATGCCCTACTGGGTGCGGATAACCCGCAAGGGAGCGATCCTCACGGGAGAGATCTCACCGGACGGGCACGAGTGGACGAAGGTGGGTTCGGACGAACTGCCGCTGGGCGTGCACGCCCTGGTGGGCCTCGCCTTCACCTCGTGCCTGGGGGCCGCGGAGGACTACGCGGAGACCGGTACGGCGTGCTTCGACGACGTCACGGTGGAGGCCCCCGGCACCAGCTGGTCGGTCTCGGAGCCGCAGAGCGGCGTGCGCGATGTACAGGCGGTGGGGGACGACTCCGCGGTCCGGCTCGGGTGGCGGGACGACGACCTGTCCGGGCGGTACACGGTGTGGCGCGGCGACACCGAACGCGGCCCGTACCGGGTGCTGGCCACCGGCGTCGCGCCGGTCGGCTTCGGAGCCAGGACCCGGTTCAGGGACGCCACCGGCGTGCCGGGGAACACGTACCACTACGTCGTCGCGCGCACGAACGTGGCAGGGACGGGGCCGCGTTCGCGCCCGGTCAGCGCCCAGATGCCCCAGCCGTCCGTGCTGCCCACGTTGTCCGTCCCGAACTCCGCGTACGGCAACGTCGCACGGCCGTTCCGCCTCGTCGTGCGCGCTACGGGCGACCCCGTACGGTTCACGGCGACGGGGCTGCCCGACGGGCTGAGCCTCGATCTCCGAACCGGTCTTCTCTCCGGGACCCCGGCCACGGCGGGGGAGTACTCCGTCCGGCTGACGGCGGAGAACGCGAAAGGCTCGGGCACGGCGGCACTCGCGCTGACCGTCGCCGCCGCCCCGCCCGACCCCTGGGCGTACCGCGATCTCGGCGACGTGGTCCACGACGAGCGGCTCCTCGGCGCGTTCGGCGTGGTGACCGTCCGCACACCAGGGATCACCCACCACGACAACGGGGTCTTCACCGTGCGCGGCGCGGGCGCCGACCTCAACGTCAACGGGCAGGGCGCGAGCGCCCAGCTGGCGTACGTGCCGCTCACCGGGGACGCGGAGATCACGGCCCGGCTGACCCGGCCGACCGGCGCACCCGGGCGCGTCGGGGTGGTGATGGCGAAGTCCCTCAATCCCTTCGATCTGATGGCCGGCACAGTGGTGAACACCGGGGGGAGTGGCGTGTGCCAGTTGATCCGGCGGGCCAAGGTGGCCGGCGGCGCGGCAGCGCTGAGCGGCCCCTCGTTCTCCGGAGCTCCGCTGTGGCTGCGGCTGCGGCGCGCCGGCCTGGTCTTCACCGCCTCCGTGTCGGGCGACGGCGAGACCTGGACGACGGTGGGGCAGGGCAGCTTGGCGGGCTTCGGCGACGCCCCGTACTACGCGGGCCTCGCCGTGACGTCCGGGAGCCAGGACGTCCTGGCCACCGCCGTGTTCGACCAGGTCACGTACATGAGCGTCAGGCCGTCGAAGCCGTAGATCCTGTCCCGCTCGGAAATTCGGTTTCGTGCTGTGAGCTGGGGTTTTGCCGCGTGATCAGGGCTGTGGCTGCGACCATCGCGAGGTGGTGTTGTCAGTTGTCCACTGGGTGGTGAGGGGCTTGTTCCGCCTGCTGATGGTGCTGGATGGTCCGCAGTGATCTGTCCAAGGAGGTGTTCCCGGGCACCCCGGCGACGATCTTGCGCTGGCACAATGGGCTGCAGCACGTAAGTGGACCTTCACTGACAGGCGGCCCAGGACGGCCCGGCACCCGCCGGCCGGTCAAGGCACTGATCGTGCGGATGGCGCGGAAGAATCCGACCTGGGGCCATCGGCGGATCCAAGGCGAGTCGGCCCGCCTGGGCTACAGGACCGCAGCCTCCACAATGTGGGAGATTCCGCACGCCGCCGGTATCGATCCGGCGCCCCGCCGGGCCGGGCCGACCTGGCGGCAGTTTCTGGGCGGTTGAGACGATGTCGCTCAAACGGCTGTACGTCCTGGTCTTCGAGCACGGCGCCCGGCGACTGCACCTGGCCGGAGTGACCGCGCATCCGACCGGGGCGTGGATGGTGCAGCAGGCCCGCATCCTGGTGATGGACCTGGGGCGCATCGCCGGGCTACGGTTCGTGATCCACGATCGCGATTCGCTCTTCACCTCCGCCTTCCGGGAGGTCTTCAAAGCTGCAGGGCTGCGGATCATCACCACCCTGCCGCGGACACCAGGGATGAACGCCATCTGCGAGCGGGTCATCGGCACCCTGCGCCGCGAACTCCTGGACCGGATCCTGATCCTCAGTGAACACCACCTGGCCCGCGTGCTCCAGGAGTATCTGATCCACTAGAACGGGCACCGGCCGCACCAACGTCCCCCGGACATCGCAAGGCAGTCCACCCGGGACGTGACCGACCTCAACGACCTGCGATCCATCCGCCGAAAACACGTCGTGGCAGGCGCGATCAGCGAATACCACCACGCGGCTTAACCGCAGCTCAGGGCGGCGAGGTTCGCACAGGCCGCCCATTTGCTGCCGATCATGAGGAGCACAGAAAAGTAACACTCGTATATTTAGGAACATATGACTACTATCGCGCTTGTGGACATCGAGTTGCCCAAAGTGCCCGAGGTGCTGGATCGAAGGATGCGCCGATCACGGTCGGCGTTGCTGTTGGCAGCAGTACACCTGCTCACCGAACGTGGAACGAGCGAGGTCTCGGTGACAGAGCTCGCCGAAGCGGCGGACGTGAGCCGCCGGGTTCTGTACCAGCACTTCGGTGACCGCGACGGATTGCTGATCGCGGCCGCAATAGACCTGGTGACACGGGAGCTGCTCCCCAGACTTCCGCAACCCTTGCAGACCGAGGCCGCCACCGTGGAGATCGTCAGTCACATCGCCGATCACCGGCCGTTCTATCGCGCGCTGCTGACCGGATCGTGTGCCTACGCCGCGACCAAGACCATGAGCGGGCTGTTCCGCCCTTTCAGCATGGCCAGCGCCCGGGAACTCTTCGGTGACCTCGACGACCAGGCCGCCACCGAGGTGGCGGACTACTTCACCGGAGCCACGGTGACGGCCGTGACCGGCTGGCTGGTCGACGGCCCGGCGCAGCTGGATCCGGAGGAGTTCGCCGAGCGCTTGCATCGCATTCAATCCGTTCTCACTGGCGCACCCGCCGACACCACCCAAGCGGAGGGACATCATGAGACGACCGTCCGTGGCTAGCCGGCTGATCCAGCGCATGCTGAGGTTGCCGCCCCCGGCGACCCGCGATCTGCGCATCGACCGTGACCTGGAAGTGCCGATGCGCGACGGCGCCGTGCTGCTGGCCGACCGGTGGGCGCCACGCGTCGGCGGGGAAGGGCTGCCGACCGTGCTGATGCGTGGCCCGTACGGCCGGGGCGGGCCGGTCGCGACGCAGTTGGTACGGCCGCTCGCCGAGCGCGGGTTCCAGGTGCTGCTGCAGAGCGCGCGCGGCACCGGCGGATCGAGCGGGGCCTTCGAGCCGCCGCACAATGAACGGCTCGACGGGATCGACACCGTCGAGTGGGTGTGCAAGCAGCCGTGGTTCGGCGACGCGCTGGTCCTGTACGGCCCCAGCTACCTCGGCTACACCCAGTGGGCGATCGCCGACCAGTTGCCCACTCAAGTCAAAGCGATCATCCCGGCGGTGACCGAGTCCGCGATCGCGATGGCCTGGATGCGCAGGGACGCCTTCAATCTGGAGTCTGCCTTGGGCTGGGGCATGCTCGTCGACCTTCAGCGACGGCCCGCCTCGTCGATCCGGTTCCTGCTGGCAGCGCGCCGCCGCCGTCGCGCCGAGGCCACTCTGCCGCTGGCCGAGGCCGGCCGCGTCGCGCTCGGCCGCCACTCGGATGTCATTCACAACTTCCTCGTCCACGACGACGAGTCCCCGTTCTGGTCCGGAGTCGACCGTGGCGGGCACCTCCAGCACGTCGAGGTCCCAGCGAGCCTGGTCGCCGGCTGGTACGACGTGTTCCTGCCCGGCCAACTGCGCGACTATGCCCTCCTGCAAGCGGCCGGCCGCCGGCCACGACTCACCGTCGGCCCCTGGTCGCACAGCTCCTCCGGGGTCATCTCGGCCATGCTGCACGAAGCCCTCGACTTCGGCCTGGCCCACGCGCACAGCCGTACACCCGCAGACCGGGCACCGGTGCGGGTGTTCGTCATGGGCGCCGGCCAGTGGCGAGACCTGCCCTCCTGGCCGCCCCCCGGATACCAGACCCGCCGCTACCACCTGGCCCCCGGTGGCTGCCTGGTGATCGACCCGCCCATCTCGCCCGCTTCGGATGGCTACCGCTACGATCCCGCCGACCCCACTCCCATCGTCGGCGGAGCGCGGCTGCTCCCCGGCATCAAGGCAGGCCCCGTCGACAACACTCGCCTCGAAGCCCGCCCCGACGTGCTGACCTACAGCAGCGAACCCCTCACCGAGGACCTGGAGATCATCGGAGAGGTTGGCGCGCAGATCTGGTTCCGCTCCAGCCTGGCCCACGCCGATGTGTTCGTGCGACTGTGCGATGTCGACCCCCGCGGCCGGTCGACCAACATCTGCGACGGCATTGCCGGACTCACCCATGCCGACGACCTCACCTGCGTCAACGTCACCCTGACACCGACCGCCTACCTTTTCCGGCGCAGTCACCGGATCCGCATCCAGGTCTCCAGCGGCGCCTTCCCGCTCTACAACCGCAACCTCGGCGCCGGGAAACCTCGCCTGACCGCCACCGAGATGCGTATCGCGGACCAGCAGGTGCACCACGGACCCGACCATCCCTCCGCCATCATCCTGCCGGCCCGCACGGCCCACTGACACGGAGAATCAGCGCCGGAGAAGTACCTCCTCGTGGTCACGAAGGCCAGAGCGGGCACGACCGCATCGGGGCCGGCACCTTCTATGAGCGGAGACCCGGCGCTGTCAACGCCCTGCGGCAACAACCAGTCATCGCCACAGGTGGTGGCTGCTCAGCGGCGCCATTCTAGTTTGCCTGGCTATCCTGGCCCCGCGGGCGGATGGATCGGTTCGGCAGCCACTGCGGGCGCCCGAGGCCTACGCCTGCCAATCGGCGAGCACGACGATTACCCTAAAGCTGACCATTTATCCTACTTGAGATGATTTGGCGGGACTGGAGCCAGAGCTCGCAGAGTGCCAGGCGCAGCATCCAGAGCTCCATGCGGGGCGGGGGTGTTTCATTGGGCACCGCCGGCCTCGAACTTGGCGCTGCACACTCCCTGAGGAGGCCCGCCATTCAGTGGGCGCCTGGGGCGGCGGCGAACGGCGGTATGCGTCTCCTTCAGGAAGTTCAGCAGGTCGATGACACCCCAGCGGGCGGCGACCTCGGCGTGCAGCGTCCGCAGGTTGTCGGGGGCCTTCAGCCGGCCCAGGTCGGGGATGTGCCAGCGCGGTGCGGCAGGTGGTGTTCCCCGCGGTGCCGGGCGGGGAGAGCACGCTTTGGGCGCTGGTCGCCGAGGCCAAGGCGGACGCCAAGGCCTAAAGGCCCGGGTCCGCATGGTGCTGAAGAGCTCGTATTCGAGCTACTACCGGCGGATGCTGCCCAAGCTTTCTTCGGCGGTGCGTCCTTGTCCTCAGCGCTGACGTGCAGGGGATGCAGCCGATCGATCCCTAGCCCGTCCTGTGAAAGGGGCCGAGAGGATCGCCGCGAGAAGCAGCGGATCTTTTATCTGCTGATCACCAGCGGCCAGAGGGTAAGACGAGTTCGACTTGGACAAGACTTGACCGCCCATTCGGGGACCGCTGACCAGCGACGCCGTGCAGGCCTTATGGCTTGATCTTCTGATGCCCATCTCTGGGGTCTGACGGTGGCCGCCTAAACGATCTACCGCGATACTCGGTCCGTACACAAGAGCAACCACCGAGCAACCAATCATGATCAACAACGCGATCGAAGGCCGGCGAGAACCGAGAAACCCCAGGTTGAACGCGGTATTGAAGAGTAGGGCGGGTGGGACTTGAACCCACGACCCACGGATTATGAGTCGGTTCCCTCGGTGTTGCTCAGTGTCGCGGAGTGACATTTTGTGTCGTTGTAGACGGAATTCTCCTCGCCGTCGTGTCGGAAAGTGATGATGGATGCCGTGCTGTATTGCGTACACGCGAGCAACCACCGAGCAACCGTGTGTTCTTGACCATCGGCATTATGTGCTGTTTGTCCGCTATCTCGGCCTGGCTGCGTAGGGCTGGGCTTGCGTGATGAGCTCGCGTTCCCAGCAGATCGAATGCCTACGAGCAACCACCGAGCAGCCGTTTGCAAGCGATGCTCGCCGCTCAGCTACTGGATGGCGAGGTCGCGGAGGCGTCGGACCGGTGCCTCGAAGTGGCGCTCGGCGCCGTGTTCGACGGCCATGCCACGGCGGCGACCACCTGCCCTTCAGGCTCTCCGGCCAGTTGCCGTCCAGCCTTCCGGTCAGGCTCCGCGCGAATCGATGCTCCGGTCAACCCCACAACCGGGTCAGTCCGTCGGCCTGGTCGGGCTCGGAAGCCGGTCAGTACTCGCCTTACTCCGGACCGCGTGGACTCCCATCGGCGGCATCGCGATGCAGATCTCGTTCCAGAGGATCACGGCACTAGCACCGTTGCATACCTTGCCCTGGTGAGCGCGACGTAGAGGCGACGGTGCGCGTTGACGTTGTTTCGGAGGCCGTTGGCGAGTGCTCGATGGTCGTCCTCAGCCGCCTTGTAGCCGACGACATTCCACTCTTGTCCCTTGGCTTGGTGGACCGTCAGCCCTGGGATGTAGCTGAGAGCATCTGCAGCCGTACGGAGCCGGATACGTTCGATGTACGCCGCAAGATGAGGGCGTTGCAAACGAAGGCGGGCGTTGCTGCGTCGAAGTATGGCAATCATCTCTTCTGACGCAGCCTCGGTTGCTTCATTCGGTCGTTGCAGCACACTTAGCGCTTGGTCCATCGCATCAGACAGATTCGTTTCTGGCGCTAGCCCGAGACGGTTTAGAGCCTCGTGCACATAGACCGCTGACGTATTGAGGACCTTCCGTGTGATGTGGTTTAGCAGCAATGTCGCGGCGGCCATCCCATTGGTCGTGGGTTGGCCGAAGGAAAGCGGCAGCACGTGTGGCCCGGTCTCCCATAGGTCGTCCCACCGGCTGGCCAATATCACATCGACCTGCTGTTCTGGTTCCATAAAGGAAACGTTCGCCGGTATACCGGACCGCATTGCGGCGGACAAGCTTTGGGTGGCGGCACTGCGGAAGCGGAACGATCTCGTCAGCGAGTGGGAGAGGAACCCAAAGTCTGCGATTAGCTTTGGTACTTCTGCAGGCGTTGCGCCGCGGAAGGCATACAGAGCCTGCCACGGGTCGCCGATGAGCGTCACTGGGATCCCCAGATTGCAGGCGAGACGGATGATCTGAAGGTCGAGTTCGTTACCGTCGAAGACCTCATCGACTACGAGCGCCCGAACGGCGTCGAGCATGTAGTCCGCGATCGCCCTGGATAACGCTCCCTCTTCAAGGATCGCGGTTATAAGTGCTCGAACCTCCTCATGTGTGCAGTGTCCATCTGCAAGGGCCTCGGCGAAGATACTGGTCTCTCGGTAGCTGACCCGGCCATTGGTGATCGTGAGATATGGATAGATGGGTTTCTTTGGATTGATCTTGATACCCCAGATCTCCCACTTGTCGCTGACTGTTAGAACTTGGTGTCCGCCAGGCCACTGGAGGAGCCCGCGCCGAAGTAGGTGCGTGACTAGGTCGCGCAGGAAGGCGTCGAACGTGTCGACGCGGTGGGGCCAGGCTAGTGCGGTCCCACCCCACCGGTGCTTGATGCGTTGCTTGAGCTCGGCGACCGCTGCCCGCGTGAAGCTAAGGGCGACCACCGCGCGCGTATCGGGTTGTGTCGTGTAGCGCAGCGTGCCGAAGCGTTCCGCAGCGACCGCTGTCTTACCTGATCCCGGCGACGCCTCGATGTAAAGACGTGAGTTCCTGGATGTTACGGCGGAGAGCTGCTCACGAGTCAGGTGCGTGTTGCTAATCCTGGACAAGGCCAGTCCAGATGAAGTCGTCAAGGGGCTGCTGATCGAACTCTTCCGGCGGGATACCGCCGTCCTGCTCAGGGTTGGCCGCAGTCGCTGGTGCGACATTCGGGTCATAGAGGAAGTCGAAGAGGTCGGCCATGTGTTTCGGCACTTGAACTGATTGGGGAGCATGGTTGATGCGATCCTCAAGTTCTGCCGCAAGGTGAAGAGCGAACTCCCCTTTGTCTTTCGCGGCGGCACCTGGTGGGAGGGCAGCTCCGTTATTCCTACTCGCTGCCACACCGCTGCGAAAAAGCTCGTGAATCGTGATGGGGGAGATGGGGTCCGGGTGGGGGACACCGATGGCGGTCAGTGCCTCAGCCACGGCCATCTCGTTTCCCTTGACGATGGCGGGTTCCAGTGTTGGATGGCTTGGGAAGTATCCAACAACGTCGGGAGAGTGATCTGCGAGCCACTTAGGGCGTGTGGGTACCTGCCCCATGGGCTGATCGCTGTCCCGCATGATCGCGAGACGGTCGCAGATTTCCTGGCCTTGGGCCGCCAGTAGTCGAACGGCCCATGAGCCGACTTTGTGACCCATTGGAATGATTCCTAGGGCATTAACGAACGACTGCTTCTTTCGATCCATGCCCGCCCATGACCTGCCGAACTGGCGCAGGATCGTGACATCTGTGACGCCCTCAACAAGGACGAGGCGCTCGGCAAATAGAGCCGATGACCGCATCGCGTCCATATGGAGGCGCGCCTTCGTCAATACCGTGTTGCGATCCACGATGGGCAAACTGGCCACAGTACGCGTTGCTCGTCCGCCGTTCCGGAGCTGGCGCATAATGATCAGCTCTGTGGGTGCACAGGCGGAGATGATGTCGGACGCGCTGGTCGTCAGGATAACCTGGAGCTCAGGACGAGTCTTAACCATGCCGCGTAGGTAGCGGACAAGCCCGTGTTGCAGTTGGGGGTGCAAATGTGCCTCAGGTTCCTCGATTACCACAGTCGCGTGAAAAGCGGGCGTTGGGAAGAAGGCGTCCTCCTCCAGTTCGCGCTCTTCGTCCACGATCCGAAGTTCCGCTTCGGGGTCCAGTTCCGCCTCTCGATCCTCGGGCGTGTCTTTGCGATCGCCGTCCTCGCCGGCACATGCTGCCAACTGGCCTGACGGAGCAGTGAGATCGGGGATGGCTGCCAGCGTCACCGCGATATGGAGCAGGTTCACATAGCCCAGACTGCTGATCTCCAGCCGGTGGGCTTCCATACGATCGTCCGTGGCGGCGAGCAGCAACTCCAGCACGCGAGCCAGGTACGCATCATCTATCTGCTGGCCACGCACGAAGGGAACGTGCGGGTTGATCCCATCAGACAGATCCGCGAGATACTCCCCGATCCTGTCCTCAACTTCTTGGATCAAAGGGTCCTTTGAGAGCTCCTCCAGCAGGTACTCAGCCCGGCGCCTCAAGCCGTAGAGACTGCGTCGTCCGCTGATTCGCTGCTGGTGAGCGCGGAGGAGTTCGATGAGCACTCGCGCTTCGCGCCTCGCTAGTTCGTCGACGGGGTTGCGATCGGCGGGCAGGTAAACCAACCGGATGTAGTTCTCTCCTTGCGGAAGAACATGATCAAACTCTCTGCCGACCTGTCCCATGCGACGAAAGAGTCGCCGAGACCAGGTGATCGAGGCGCCGCTCGTCCCCACGCCCTGGGCGCCCAGCAGTGCGTCAAGAGGACCTGCGCCTGGGCTGGAGGACCCCGCCTGCTCGTACGTGACGGAAACCTGGCGGGGTGTGGCCCCAAGCAGAGACCCCGGGAACCGGCCGATCCAGGGAAAGACCTCGCGATGCGCGAGGTAGATGGCCTCGCTGACCGTGCTCTTCCCCGCGTTGTTGGGGCCCGCGAGGACGCTGAACCGCCCGGGGAATTCACACTCGATGGGGCTCGTGGCGCTTGCCCGAAATCCACTCACCGTAACTCGCTTGAGAAGCATCTGTCGCTATGCTCCCATCCATGGCAGTAGCCCCGTTGTAACCCGCTAAACCCCCGTACAACAAATGATGCCGCGAGCGCACGGTGTCTCGGACCACTTCGTGTTCTGATCAGACGGTCCAGGGGCTGCCGAGCTCCGATCCCTGCACGTCATGCGAGAGGTGAGCGAAAGGCCCTCATGTTGGAGATGTAGGGAGCACATGGGCAAGCTTGCAGCTGCCAGTCAGCCCGGCGGGCGGGCTGGCGTGAGCACCACGCCAAGCACGCCGACCGGCTCAAGCGAGCTCGCGAAGGCAAGCGGGTCGACCCGATCGCCGCCTACATCGGTGCTCCGCGTCCATCGCCGGTGATGGTGTGGACCCCCGAACAGACGTCGGCGTTTCTGGCATACGCCCGCCGGGATCGGCTGTTCGCGTTGTATCGGCTGATCGCGGTACGCGGCCTGCGGCGTGGTGAGGGGGTCGGGGTGCGCTGGCCGGACGTCATCTTCGAGAAGGCACGGATCGGCGTGCACTGGCAGATCACCCAGCTCGGCTGGGCCCCGATCCAGGGCACCCCGAAGACCGATGCCAGTGACCGTGAGATCGCGGTGGATGCCGAGACGATGGCCATCCTGAAAGAGCACAAGAAGCGTCAGGCCCGGGAACGGCTGGCGGCCGGCGGAGACTGGGCCGAGTCCGGATTCGTGTTCACCGATGAGCTGGGCCGGCCGCTGCACCCACAGCACGTGACCGACCGCTTCTACTGGCTGTGCTACGAAGCTGGTCTGCCGCCGATCCGGTTGCATGACCTGCGCCACGGAGCGGCCACCGCCATGCTCGCCGCCGGGGTGGACATCAAGATTGTGCAGGAGACGCTCGGGCACACCTCGTCGGCGTTCACCCGCGACACCTACACCAGCGTCTACCCCGAAGCCGCCGCCGCGGCAGCAGAAGCGACCGCCGCACTGCTCGCCGCGCAACCTTCCCCGGCACCACCGTCGGCCTCGACGGGACGCCGCACCGCCCGGCCCGGAACAGACCACAAGCCGAGGGCGAACGACACGTCTGGGAAGGTTGGCGGCTCGGTGATCCACCTGCCACCGGCAAGGCGGCCACAGTGACGTCCGGGAGAGGCACGTTGACCCTCGGAAAGTAGACGTGGTCGGGGAGACAGGTCGGCCGTGGTTGGTTCGGTCGATCTGCTTCCGTGATCTTCCGCACCTGGCCTCCTCACAGGTAGGGGCCCTGCGGATAAGGGAGGGATGATGCGACCCCAGGGATGTGGTGCATCCGCGTCTTACCCGCAGGGCCTGAGCCCGACAGCAGCACACGCAAAAGAGGGGGCGTTGCTGCCGGACGTTTTTTGGACGGCCCATCGCGTTGCGTCGCGTCGCAGGGGTACGGCGGCGGCGATCTCAGAAGACGAGGAATCGCCTTCCGGTGACGTTCCTGCGAACGGCGGGTCGCGATGATCGTCGCCGAGGGGGTGACTGACCGGGGCCTTTGAGGAACGGGTCTGCCACTCGTCTTAAGAATGCGGTGAGCGCGACTGCGCTACCGCTCAGCGTTAGCGCGAAAAACGTCACGGGGTGCTGCCACCCACATGCGTTCGACCCCCTTGTAGGGATGACCGTGGGGTGCCGGGGGCCATCGCGACGGGCACGTAGACGACCCGAAAGGACCCCGTTACTGACGGGCTTCCTTGGGACGCCGGGCGGTCGGCATCGGGCGTCGATGTGAGGGTTGGTTGTGTGGCGCTGACCGTGGTTATGCGGCGCCCGCCGGTGTTGTGGCCAGGACGTGGCAGATGCGTTTGGCGGCTGTGGCGGGGTCGGTGACGTCGTTGATGGGTTCGGGCCATGACCACCAAAACAGCCATTGGTCGTCCATCGGTGCGGCGGAGATGATCTCCGACAGGGTGGTGGCTTGAGGGTTGATCACCCGTAGGCACGGTAGCCGTTCGTCCGGGGTGAGCAGGCGGGCGTGCAAGCCGAGGTCGTGCAGGAGTTCCTGCAGGTTGGTGAGGTGGGTGAGGGCTTGCGCGGCTATGGCGGGGGTAACAGGCTCGGGCATGGCTGGCTCCAAGGGATGGACAGGTGGTGGGGAGAGGGATGGCCTGCTGTTCACGGGGCGGGTGGGTACGGCGGCTGGGGGTGTTCCGGCTGGGCCTGGTTGCGGCCAGCGGCTCGCCTGGCGCGGTAGATCGACCGCAGAGCGGCGGAGAGGTAGCCGATCAGCAGGGCAATGACCAGGACCAGAGACACCGGCTTGGTCATGCTGGCAGGGGCCAGTAAGGCGAAGACGATGTCGCCGGCGGTCAGCAACACAGCCAACACGATGATCGTCTTCTGGCGAGACATGACCAGAGACTCCATTCACGAGGGAGACAGAACCGAGGAAAGCTCGGGGGGCCCGGACGAGCTGGCGCCGGCCATGAGCAACCCGACAGCGGACCCGCTCGCAGTGCCCGAGCTAGACAGAGATGAGGGCTCGGCCTGCCAATGAGTACCGTGATCGCTATATGGGGGAGCGGAACAACTCCTCGACCTGCGCTGGTGTCGGGTTGAGGTCGAGGTGGCACCACACCAGGCGCAGCCCGTCCGGGGGCACTCGGTAGCTACCCCACCGGTTGCGTGACAGGGCCTCCACGATCGCCAGTCCCCGGCCCCGCTCGGCGTCCAGGCTCGGCGCCTGGAGCGGGATACGCGACGGCTTGGAGCAGGACGATCCGGGATCGGTCACCGCTAGTCGCAGGTAGTCGCGCCCCTGATACAGCTCGAGCGTGATCGCCCCCGGACTGCCACCAGGACCGGCGCTGGAACTGGAGGCGTCGGCGTACCTCACCGCGTTGGTCACCAGCTCCGACGCTGCCAAGACCGCGATCTCCCGGGCGGGATGCTCAGACTCCAGCCAAACGCTGACAGTTTGCCGAGCCCGATATGGGGCCCGGCCGCTGCGCGCTAGCCGGATGGTCCCGATGGTCTGAAGTTCGGAGGGGGAAATGTCGTAGATCATTGCATCCGCCTCGCTTATCTAGATCATCAGCCATGCCGTATACGGGAAGAATGAGAATGGCGCGTACACGCACGATCATCTCTTTGTGTGGCTGGCTGCGATACGTCGAGCTGGCCTGAAGAGACCATCCCAGAAAACCCCTGTCTACGGGATGTATTGCAAAGCACTTCCCAGGCACGAACCAAGTGTGCTAATACACATGTCGCGTGCGTTTCTCGTGTGCCAATGGGAGGGAGGCATTCTGCGTTGGAAGACACGGAGCCAGAATCCGCGCTAAAAGCGCCCAGAGCAGAATTCGGCGTATATCTTCGCGAATACCGCATAGCGGCAGGCAAGCGGCAAAAAGAACTCGCCGCCATGCTCGGCTGGTCAGTCTCGAAGATCAGCATGGTCGAACGCGGAGAACGCCCGGCCGACGAAGACTTCGCCCACGCCGCCGACACCGCGCTGGGGGCGGACGGGGGACTGCTGGCGCGCTGGCGCGAGACCGTCGAACATGCCTCGCATTGGCCGGTCTGGCTGGCTCAGCTAGCGGAGATCGAACAGCAAGCTGACATCCTGCGCACCTGGCAGCCGCTGATCGTTCCCGGTTTGCTTCAGACCCCGGCATACGCGCAAGCCATCTTCCGCGGCAAGCCCGCCATCACGGAGGAGGAGGTCGAGCAGAACGTCGCTGCACGCATGGAGCGCCAGCATGTTCTGCATCGGGAAGTTGGGCCTACGCTATGGGCAATACTGGACGAGGGCGTCCTAACTCGACCGACCGGCAGTGAGGCGGTGATGGCCGAACAGATGGCACAGCTGGCCGCACTGGACGAACATCCCCGTATCAACGTCCGCGTGCTCCCGCGAAACTCCTGGCTGACTACCGGCCTGCAGGGAGCATTCATCCTCGCTGGTGGGCCGGGGATGCCGGATATGGCCTATCTGGAGTCGATCACCATGGGCCAGATAACCGCTGACAGTGGGCGGGTCCGGGAAATCAGGTTGAAGTACGAGATGTTGCACAACGAGGCCCTACCTCGTCGTGCCTCGCTGCAGCTGATTAGGGAGATGGCAGAGAAATGGACGAACTGACCAAAGAGCTCCTCAAGAACGCCGAATGGCGCAAGGCGACCCGCTCTGGCGACAGCGGCGACTGCATCGAAGTGGCGCCCTTGCCTGACGGGCGCGTGGGCCTGCGCGACTCAGAACGCCCCGACCTGCCCGCATACGTCGTATCGTCTTCGGTCTGGTGCGCGTTCATTGACGGCGCCAAAAAGGGCGAATTCGACTTCTGATCTCTACGACATCGAACTGCGGTGGGTTCTGGACGTCGGCCCAGGATCCACTGCATGCTCCCCTCTCGATGCCATGCTGAGGCGTGAGTCTCTGATTCCTATGCACCAGGCTGGCAGGCCGACTGAGGCTACGGTCGTTTGATCCAACACCCCGGGCTCGGCCCGGTGCCACGTAAAGTGTCACCGAGTTGGCGGCAATTCCTGAGCTCCCAGGCCGCTGGCCTGCTGGCCTGTGACTTCATCCATGCCGACACCGTGTTCCTCAAGCGGTTGTACATCTTCTTCGTGATGGAGATCGAAACACGGCGTATCCACATCCTGGGCGTGACCGCTTATCCGACGGGGGCGTGGACCGCTCAGCAGACTCGGAATCTGCTGATGGGTCTGGGGGAGCGTGTCGGCCGGTTCAAGTTCCTCATCAGAGACCGCGATGGCAAGTTCTCCCGGGTCTTCGACCGGGTGTTCACCAGCTCCGGCGTACGGATCCTCAAGATTCCGCCCCCGGCCCCTCAAGCGAATTGCTATGCGGAGCGATTTGCCGGGACGCTACGGCGTGACTGTCTGGACCACGTGCTGGTCTATGGTGAGCGGCATCTGCGCGGGGTGCTCGCCGAATTTGAGCGGCACTATAACGATCATCGTCCATATCAGTCTCGAGATCAGATGCCGCCATTGGGCGTACCCGGCCAAGTGATCGATATGAGGGTGCCGGTTCAACGGACCAGTGCTGTCGGAGGCTTGATCAATCAGTATCGGCGCGCGGCTTAGCGATCCCTTGCATCCCAGGTCAGTTTCGTGGGGCCCCTGCGGGGCCGCGGCGCATGCGGGAAAATCGGGGCTGGTTGCCCGCCGACGTCGATTGCTCTTTGGCGCAGGTGAGTCCGTAGGTCAGTTTGATCGCTGGGAGCCGTGTCTTGGGGCTGCGCATTGGTGCCATGAGCCCGAGGGTCCGATTCTTACCCGTCCCCGTCGGCTCCTGCGGGCGACCGTCCCCGTCCCCCTTGAGCCGGAGGAGAAGCTGGCGTGGAGGAAGTCGACGAGGTCGAGCTGCACGTGGAACGGATCGCGGCGCTGGACCTGGGCAAGAGCATGCTGGAGGCGTGTGTGCGGATTCCGCACCCGTCGCGGGCCGGACGGCGGTTGCAGGAGGTCCGCTCGTATGAGAGCACGACCGCGCAGCTGCGGTCGATGATCGAGTGGTTGCGTGAGCACGCAGTCGCCCGGGTGGTGATGGAGGCGACCTCGTCGTACTGGAAGGGCGTCTACTACCTGCTGGAGGCCGAGGAGTTCGAGGTGTGGCTGGTCAATCCGCGGGATGTGAAGAACCTGCCGGGCCGGGCCAAGACCGACTGTGAGAATCAACGGGTGCCGCCTCGGACCGCAGTTTGACCCGAAGCCCGACTGGCTCCGTGCCTTGAGTTTGATCTGTCGACTGCTGTCCGGAGCGGTGCTTGCTACCGCCGGAGCGATGGGGCGTGTCCCGATAGGGGCC
>NZ_JBITHZ010000016.1:0-235962 GCF_044458585.1 Nonomuraea sp. NPDC050451 | reverse complement strand
GAACAGCGACGATTGACTCAATCACACTCAAGATCATGGACAACGGCCATGTCGCCGCACGTCATCTACGTGCTCAAACGGAGTGTCGTTCTACAACCGAGGCACAGGCCGAGCCCACGTGCTCCCCGCGCAGGCGGGGATGGTCCCGTCTGCGGCGTGCGCGTCAGAGGCAGCAGTCAGTGCTTCCTGCCTACGCGGGATGGTCCCAGCGGCGGCAGGAAGTGCACCGCCAGCAGGACGACGTGCTCCCCATGCACGCGGGGATGGTCCACAGCCACGAAGGCTTCTCCAAGGGCGAGACGTCGCGCTCTCCGCGCACGTGTAGATGGACCCGATTCCGCTTGTAATCGTCCAGGGTTGCGGTGTGGTTGATGGCGCTCTCATGGTTGCGCGCCGGGTCGGTAAGCCGGAGAGGGGACTTGCGTCGGACCGGCAGTGGGATGGAAGGGCAGCACGAGTTCGAACAGCGGTTCAAGGGCGGGGAGCTCGGTGCCTGGCGGGACTGTCCACCCCCACTCACGCTCGGCGGAGGTCCACACATCCTGTAGGTGAGGATAGGGACTAGCGAGACCGAGCTCGGCCGGAGGGGCGGGCAGTTTCACCGCCAAGCGCGGTGCCCGGTTCCAAAATACGTCGATCACGAACACGTTGTAGCCGCCGGACCGCTGGATGGCGGCGTAGCCCTTTCTCATGACCGGCTGCCAGGCGAGTTCACGTTTCTCGATCTCATCTGTTATCGCCTCAAGGAGACGCTTGCCAACCGCGGCCCTTTCCCGGGGAACCCGCAGATCTTCGACATATGCGTCCCAGGTCCACGAGGTGGCCTGCGTACGGTTGCGCTGAGTGTCCTTGGTGAAGTCGTTGGGCCTGACCACCACCTTGAAGTTCGGCGCGGGAACGGAATCGCCGATGCGGAGCACCTCAACCTCGACGCCGAAGAACCCGATTCCGCTGACGGTGTTGTTGTTAAGCCACTCCAGCGCAGCGGCATGCTCTTCGGTCACGCTCTGGGCGACCCAGATCACCACCTTAGCTTGAGTGCCGGCGCAATACGTGAGGAGCTGTCCCAAGTGTCCGTGATCTGTAGACTCGAGCTGATTCTCCACCACAACGATCCGTCCCTGAGCATCTTCCAACAGAAGGTCCAGGGCATAACGGCCCACGGCGTACTCCCGATGCCGGAAATCCAGTGCGAGCCCGACAGCCTGACCAAGGACGTCGAGATTGTCAGCCAGCCATGGGGTGAAGTCCTTGGCTTCATTCGGCCAAATCGCCCGTAACGGAACGTTTTCCAGTCTGCCGATATCGACCATGTCTTATCGTGTATCACCTTCGAAGCAACAAGAGAAGACGGATGGCCTTGCGTCCCGTTCCGAGACTCGCACATTCCGTCCGCGATGAGCCCCCTGCTCGAACCAGCGACGTCGATCAGTTGGGTGCTTTCCCTAAAGACCCGTGCCCGCGTCTCAGCACCAGCAGACGAAATCGGCGCCGTCCTCGGCAATGGCCAGCTCCAGGTGAGGGATCTCGCATCGCACGTCAGACTTAGCGCCAGGCCACCGGCACATTGGCAATCCGGCCGCCCTCGTTAGCCTTCTGCCCGAGCGTGCCAGCCATGCCAACGGATACAGGCCGGCGTCCAGCGAGCAGCGCAGCTTTCTGGGTATCCGATGATGCACAGCTGTAGCCGATCGTTGGCGGATGATCGTGCCAACGACACGCACACGGCGGCTTGCAGGCAACGCTCGCGCTTGTCTCGGCACCAGCCACCCACATACCTTGCCGTCATGTACCAGCCCACGGAAGAGGTCCGCAATGTCCGATTCCACGAAAGTGCTCCAAAACGGCCTCGACGGCCGATAAATATGCAGGTCGTCGAGGGTGCTCCCCGGGCACGCGGGGATGGTCCCCGCCACGGGCAACGGTCTGACCGCGGCCCTGGGGTGCTCCCCTCGCACGCGGAGAAGGTCCCGGAGATCCCGTGTCAACCCTCGAACCCCTGCAGTGCTCCCCGCGCACGCGGGGATGGTCCCACCATCCGCTGTTCGTCGATGAAGAGCACGATGTGCTCCCCACACACGCGGGGATGGTCCCGTGGTGAGCGCCTGCCGGAAAGCCTCGCCGTCGTGCTCCCGGCGCACGCGGGGATGGTCCCGAGTGGAGCGACGCGCTCCGGTCGCAGCGCGAGTGCTCCCCGCGCACGCGGGGATGGTCCCGAGGTGGCCAACGGTGCGTGGAACGCCACTGAGTACTCCCCGCACACGCGGAGATGATCCCCTGACGATGGGTGACACGATCGCCCTGCCCGAGTCCTCCCCCGCGCACGCGGGAATGGGTCCCTGCGCCTTGCTGCGATACTCGGGGACCTCCCAGTGCTCCCCGCGCACGCGGGGATAGTCCCCACAGCCCCAGGGTGAGGACTACGCTGAGCAGGTGCTCCCCGCGCACGCGGGGATGGCCCCAGGACGGCCATCTCCTCCGTGGCCTCCGCCATGTGCTCCCGGCGCACGTGGGGATGGTCCCTACGACGACCCGTCCGGAGTCTCGGTCGCCGTGTGCTCCCCGCGGCACGCGGGGATGGTCCCAGGTCGTCGATCGTGCAGCCGAACAACTCGGCGTGCTCCCCGCGTGCGGGGATGGTCCCTGCGCGATGTACGGCGTGATCGACTGGACGGCGTGCTCCCCACGCACGCGGGGATGGGTTTCGCCGGAGAATCCGTCACGGAGAGTCCAGGGGAGTTCCCCGTGCACACGGGGACGGCCACATCTTGCGGGGAGTCGAGCCAAGTTGCCCGCCACCCCGCCGATGATGCAGCCTGGAACGACTGAATCAGCAGCTTGATAACCAAAATATCCGCTATGCACTTTTCTATGGAAGTGCTCAATTCCGAGCCCAGCCATGGACAACGCCGCAGGTCAACGAAAGTGCTCCCCGCACACGGACAACGCGGGGGTAGTCCCAGGTCAGCGTTGCCGTAGATGTTTCCGCGGATATGCTCCCCGCGCAGGTGGGGATGGTCCCTGGCCAGTGATCGAGACCGTGCGCGCCCTCTAGTGCTCCCCGCGCACGCGGGGATGGTCCCCAGACCTGCACGCCGAGGATCTTCTCCTCTCCGTGCTCCCCGCACGCGGGGATGGTCCCAGGTAGTCGAGCTCGGACTGGTCGGACACGCGGTGCTCCCCGCGCACGCGGGGGTGATCCCGCGGATCTGCGTGAGGACCTGGCGGATGCGCAGTGCTCCCCGCGCACGCGGGGATGGTCCCGAGCTTGTGGCAACATCTCGTGATCGAGGCACGTGCTCTCCGCGCACGCGGGGATGCTCCCGTGAGCAGGTGGGTGACGGCCCGGTCGATGTTGTGCTCCCCGCGCACGCGGGGATGGTCCCTCCGAGTGCGGGATCCGGTACTCAGCGCAGACGTGCTCCCCGCACACGCGGGGATGGTCCCGTCATCGGCTGGTTTGAGCGGCCCGGAATCGCATGCTCCCCGCGCACGTGGGGATGGTCCCTACGGCCAGATCGAGCTGGTGATGCTGGCCCAGTGCTCCCCGCGCACGCGGGGATGGTCCCCGAGCGCCTTCTAGCTGGTGCTTTTTGGCCTTGTGCTCCCCACGCACGCGGGGATGGTCCCCTCCCGTGGGCCGGCAGTGGCTTCATCCGGCCGTGCTCCCCGCGCACGCGGGGATGGTCCCTGCTGGTAGATGGGGGCGAGGTGTCGGGGCGGGTGCTCCCCACGCACGCGGGGATGGTCCCTCGCGGCCGGCGTCCTCGCCCGACTGGCGGGAGTGCTCCCCGCACGCGGGGATGGTCCCTTCTACAGCGGCGACGACTGGCACGGCCTGGTGTGCTCCTCGCGCGCGGGGATGGTCCTGACAACGAGGCCGACGCCTACGTCCTGGCCAGGTGCTCCTCGCGCACGCGGGATGGTCCCCCGCTCGACCCGTACCGCGGCATGGGCCCGGTGTGCTCCCCGCGCACGCGGGGATGGTCTCGTCTTGCCGCTCCGGGTCGGCGCGGTGATCGCATATCACTCACGCAAGGGACGGTTCCTTTGGACAACCAGTGGCTGCATAAGAGTGCAGCAACAGCCCGAGCAGATTTGGCTGTGCCAAATACGTGCGCAATCTCGTTCCACTGGTCCCCTCCCTACCCTTCTGACCTGGGAAAACATCAGGAATGCTCGCCTGACTCCTAAAGCGGGTGCCGCAGGTTCGAATCCTGCCGGGGGCACGCTTCTGATCAGGCATTTCAGCCCCTGACCTGCGGTTTTCCCGCCGCAGGTCTTTTGCTTGGCAGATCTTGATAGGCAGCTGGGGGCGCCCGTATGCAGCCGTAGGACCATGATCCGGGGATATGGCCGGGATGATCTTGGCTGCGTTTCCCCAGATCAGGTGCCGATTTAGGGATTACCCAGGGCTCCAGAATGCCCACGCCCACCCGGCTATAGAACCACGACCGTCACTGCCACGCCCGCCAGATCGACATCATCAACGCCAACCCCACCAGAATGGCCAACCTGCAAAGATCACCGTTGCCCGCCCTGAGCGGCGGCCGATTGATCAAATCTCCCCTCAGCCGCTCACCATCCGCAGCGAGCACGCACCACCCTGGTGCACCCCAAGGCCAGAAATCTCTACGCCCAAGACTTTTGGCCGTTGTACGGTCACCCGCATGAACCGCCAACACCAGCACGACTCGGTGACCGCGGTGAACGCATTGACCGCCCGATGGGTGAAGACCTGTTCGGGCGGATCGGTCGTGATGGCCAGCGCAGGCGCCTGGCCACTGCTGGCCCACCTGGCATCGGCCGCCGAAGGATGGGGGCGCAGGGAACTGCAGGAGGCCGTCGGAATGGACGCCGCCACTGCGCCCCAGGCGGCCCAAGCTGTCATGTCGATCACGAACGAATCCACGACGATCCGGGCGGCGCTGGGCTTGTGGTCCCGGCCGAACCTGCGGCCACTGCATCCGGCCTGGACCGCCACCCTTCCCGCAGGCATGTACGGCGAACTGACCTCGGACCCCGCCGCGGACCAGCACACTGCTCACCTGCCACCCCGACACTCCTCAACGGTGAGGGCCGGGCTGACCTGATCGTCGACGTGGATCTGCCCCGCAAGAGCCTGAACTACCTCGCCACCGTCCACGGCTGCGGTGGCTCGCGACGAACCCATCGGCAAGGACGATCAGATTTTACGCACATATTTGGCACGATCAACGACTGAATATTCGAATCCACACGATGCCCGTTGCCCTCATTCGCCTACAGGCGGGGCGAGCATGGCCGAATACAAGACCGCCAATTCGACCGCATCATCGATTGAGGGTACTTCTCTTCGCGTCTCACTTCTGCCTAGAATCTCCACCCTCATGACCCCCGTGGCGCTCGGCGTGATGGACATGGTCGCACCCGATCTCGCGTGAGGGTCCGCGACGAAACGTAGCGTCATATGGCTGACATAAGGGAAAAGTGTTGCAAGTTCTCGTCTCGCATGCGCCGAGCGCAGCAATCCCTGCATCTCGATCAGATCGGAATCGGCGAACAGTCGCTCCCACTGCCCCTCAATAGGAGTGCCGTTCTCGTACGAGGCCGCCACCTCGTCGTAATCCATGAAAGGAAACCTTCGGATCAGCTCTCGCAGCGTCACATTGGCGCGCCAGGCGTCCGCCACTCTGGCCACGTCCACAAGAGAATCGGTAAAGCCGTAAGCCCAGGAGAACGTGCTGCCATAGATATTTATAGAGAACTGCCGCATTTCGACCCCGAGCAGGATGGAGATCGTCCCGCGGCTAGACTCGATTTTTGCGGTAATATGCCGCCCGTCTCCGCTCTGCCCATTCACGGGACCGAGATCGATTTTCATCGCATGAGCGGTTTCCCTCAGAGCGGGGGCGAGCCCGCCAGCGCGCAGAAGATCAGGGTACAGGCCTGCGTTGATCACCATCTCAGCCGATCGCGTCGGCTTTGCATTTGTTCCTCTGTCGCTCATACGACGGACATCCTTCCATACGGGCCATGCTGGTCGGCCACAGCCATGGTAATCCGCTCGGACCCGATGGCGGCCCGAGCGGATGGCTGACCGCTCCCTGCCGGATCGTCAGAAGGGGAAGTCCCTCAGCCGGCCGAATGTCGACCAGTCAGGTTCTGGAATGTCCACAACGTTTCCAGCTTCGTTGTAGAACTTGATCGAACTCCACGATCTTCGTCCGTTCCTGACTGCTCTCGCGATCCAGCCCATTTCCTCTTCTGTAGCGTGTGGAGCAACGCCGCCTCGACCGAGGCCTCTCTTGGCCATATCCTCGAAGCTTCCCGAGAAACCCTTCATGTTGACGTGCAGTGGTACGTCTCCGTCAGCTATCGCCTTCTGGGCGGGAGCTCGCCAGGTGTCGGGGCCCTCGTCCAAGAAGTGCTTGGCTCGCATGTCTTCGGCGAATTTGCGTGTGCCGTGCGCCCGGTAGCCCAGGGCGACTCCGCTGCACGGTTCGGCGTTGTGTACCAGAACCTGCGCCGATCCGGCTGCCACATAGTACGTGTGGAGATCGGCGACGGTTATGTTGTACACACGCTGGGCGGCAGTCCACTTTTTGACGGCTGTGACCTGGATGTGAGTTCCAGCGGACGTTCGCAGCCACATGCCGGGCTGGAGATCGCCGGCGTTGACCCATTTCCGCAGATCGGGAACCCAGAACGGGTGCTCATCGGTGGCGATCACCGTGCCGGCGCTCTTGTCGCCCCCGTCTGCTCTCTTGCCGCTCTCGTTGCTTTCCTGGATGGTCAGCTCAACGAGCTTCTTGCCTCCTGCTCCGACGATGACCGCCGTCACAGTTTTCGCTGACGTAGTTCCGGCTTCGGGATCCGTCGCCATGACGGCATCACCGATCACAACCTTTTCGATCGCCTTGGACGCGCCATCCGCCATCAGCACCTTGGTGCCAACTGCAAAACTGTTGCAGGGCTTCGCCTTCGACACATATGGCGGAATTTTGAGATTGGGCAGTTTGATGCTGCCCATCGGAATGTTTCGGATGGGCATGTTGACCCCTGGGACGCCATTTCGGTCATCACCGGCAGGCAGCGTATCGCGAGCCGATCTGAGGTCGAGGTCCGTTTGCTTTCTAAGCGCGTCCCGGCGGGAGTCCCGAAGATTGTTCTTGGTCCATTCTTTCTTGCTATTCTTCTCGTACTGCTGGTGCCGCTTCTTATGGATCTTCCGCTCGCGGGCGGTCTTCTTTGACCCGTTGGGGTTGTGGGTTTGGGCGAAGTTCTGGTTGGCGTTGGGGCGGTTCTTGTCGCGGGAGTAGCCGTAGCTTTTGTCGGAGCTGCCGCCCCCGGCGTCGACGCGGCGGCCGTCGGGGTCCGATTGGTCGATGGGGTTGTTGGCGGCGTAGGAGTAGGGGTTGGCCCACTCGGGGGTGCGCAGGTCGAGTTCGGGGTCGGTGGAGATGAACTTGGCGATGGCCGGGTCGTAGTAGCGGGCGCCCAGGTAGGTCAGGCCGGTGGAGGCGTCTTCGGTCTTGCCGAGGAAGCCGCGGTCGGTGAAGGGTAGGTCGTCGCTGCCGCGGCGTTGGCCGAAGGGCAGGTAGCGTTCGCGGCTGACGGTGCCGGTGGCGTCGTTGACGGCGAGTTGGGTGCTGCCGTGCTTACCGGCGAGCATCCAGGTGACGCCGCCTGTGTCGCGCATGGCCACCAGGCCGTCATCGGCGGTGTAGTACCGCTTGGCGGTGACCTGGCCGCCGGCCAGGCGCAGTTCCATGGCGCCGAGGTAGAGGGTGGTGCTGCCGTCGGGGTCGCGCCGGATCAGCCGTTCGCCGTCGGCGTCGTAGACCATGCTGGTTTGCTGGGCGTCCACGGTGGCCTGGGTGAGTTCGCCGAGTTGGCTCCAGTCGAAGGTGGCTTGCTTGCCGGCGACGGTGCGTGCGGCGAGTTGGCCGTTGTTGTCGTAGGCGTAGGTGTCGGTGCCGCTGGGCCGGGTGATGCTGGTGACGGCGTTCGGGCGGACGGCGGTGGGGCCGGGGGCGGGGTAGGTGTAGGTGGCGGTCTGGCCGTTGTCGGTCAGGGTGGTGATGTTGCCGACCTTGTCGTAGGCGTAGGCCTGGCTGTAGGGGTCGATGCCCTTGGCGTCGCCGGTGCCGGTGCAGGAGCTGGTGGTTGTGGTGTAGGCGGTCTTGAGGCGGAGCAGGCCGTCGTAGGTGAAGCATTCGGACTGGCCGTCGGTGCTGCCGGGGATGGCCGAGGCGGCGTCCAGGACGCGGGTGATGTTGCCGGCGACGTTGTAGCTGTAGCGGTCGTCTTGCACGGTGTTCGGTGTGGAGGTGTCCGCCTTGGTCTGGGTGGCGACGCGGGAGAGCCAGTCAGTGTTGGGATCGCGTTCGAGGAGGCGTTTGATCTGGCCGTTGCCGCCCAGCAAGCGGGTCTCGAGCTTGCCAGTCAAGGTGAAAGTGGTGTCCTTGACGTAGGTGAAGCCTCAGAGCCTCTCGTTCCATGACTTTTCCAATCGGATTGGCCGGCCACCGATGAATTCGGCGAACCGGCTGGGTCTATCCCTGTACACGGCAAGCCAAGCGCCTGATCAGTGAGGGACCATGAGCATGAACGCACTACCGCCCGTCGTCGACGCCCACACCTGGCAGCGACAGCTCGACGCACTGCGCGCCCGCGAAAAGGCCGCGACCCGGGAACTCGACGCCATCGCCGCCCAGCGCCGCCGCCTGCCCATGGTGCAGATGCCGGACTACACCCTCGAAGGCGAGGACGGGCCGGTTCGGCTGGCGGACGTCTTCGAAGGCAAGAGGCAGCTGATCGTCTACAACCACATGTGGTTCCCGGGCAAGGAGTGGCAGTGCCCGGGATGCACGGGGTTCACCTCGCAGTTCACCCGGCTGGAGTTCCTGGACAACTACGATGCCCGGTTCGTCATCGTCACCCAGGGCCCGATCGACGAGGCACTCGCCTACAAGCGGCGGGTCGGGAACAAGATGGCCTGGTACTCCACCGCGAACAGCCCGTTCGGCACCGACGTCGGCGCACCGCCCGGCGAAGGTTTCGCCGTCAACGTGTTCCTGCGCGATGGCGATACCGTGTACCGCACCTGGCACACCAACGGCCGGGGCACCGAGCAGCTCACCCACACCTTCGCGCTGATCGACCTGCTGCCGTACGGGCGGCAGGAGGAGTGGCAGGACTCGCCCGACGGCTGGCCGCAGTCGCCCACCTACAGCCGGTGGGCCGCCTCCAAGGACATCGCCGCGCTCTACGCCCCGGACACTGCCTAAAGGCGCAGGCAGTGGTCCTGCCGGTCGACCGCGACAGGGCATGACCGCACGGCACGAACACCGGCGGCGAGATCGTCAGCGCCTCGCCGCCGCATGACCTCCTTGCCCGACTGCCTGGCACAATGCCCGGCATGCAGACATCGGACCCGTAAGTGGACCTCCATCACTATCTCAAGGCCGTCCGCGCATCCCTCCTGTGGAAACTCCACGGCCTGTCCGACTACGACGTCCGCCGCCCCCTGACCCCGACCGGCACCAACCTCCTCGGCCTGGTCAAACACCTGGCCAGCATCGAGCTCGGCTATTTCGGCGACACCTTCGGCCGCCCGCACGGCGAGCCGCTGCCCTGGTTCGAGGAGGGTGCCGAGGCGAACGCGGACATGTGGGCGACGCCCGACGAGTCCCGCGAGCAGGTCATCGCCCTCTACCACCGCGCATGGGCCCACGCGGACGCCACGATCGAGGAGCTACCCCTGGAAGCCACCGGTCAGGTCACCTGGTGGCCGGCCGACCGCAACCCCGTCTCCCTCCACCGCGTCCTCCTCCACGTGATCGCCGAGACCAACCGCCACGCCGGCGGGGATCAGCCGCTCGATGACCCCGCGCAGTCCAGGCAGGCATACACATCGTTTCGGGAACCGGGACGGCACCCTCGAGCACTCGACAGCATCATCTGACGGGATCGGCCCATAAACGGGGTTCGAACTCTCCCCTGCCTTCAGCGCGGTCGAGCTTCGTCGAGGTCGGAACGCCAGCGACGCTGGACGCGGTCGTACCGGACGGGCCCGAGCTCGAACTGGGTGAGATCGAGCGTGACGAGTTGCTGGTAGCCCTCTTCAGGAAGGTCGGTGTCCAGAACGATCTGCAGCCCGGTGGCAGGGTCCTGAAGCACGACTGGGCGGCCGGGGACGGAGTCGGGCACGGAGCCGCGCCCACCTATGACCGCACGCACGGCCTTCTGGAGTCCGCGGTAGCCGTCTTCGGCGACCTTGGTGCCCAGGCCGCTCAGGAACGCCTGCAGCGGCAGAGCGGCCAGGATCAGCCACTCCAGCTGCTCAGGGCCTCTGCGCGGGGGCAGCATTCTGACCCGGGTGGACAGTCCCAGTGCGGTCAAGGCGGCTACGATCGGCTGTTCCTGCGCCGACGTGGCGTGTGAGGCGACGAAGATGTCGGCCTGCAGGGCCGGGATCTCGGTCATCAACTCCCCTTCCGGAATGGCAAGTTCGCGATCTTGTTCAACCCGTCGTCCCGGCTGGTGACAATGATGCCGGCCAGCACCAGAGTCCGGTCGGCCTTCGAGAGTGAGGACAGGGAACGGCCGCTGGCGTATTCGACGCTCTTCAGCTCGAGCGGCCCGATGGTGGCGTCGACGCCGCGGTACACCACGATCTCATCGCCGCGGGCTCCCACGAAGTATTGGTTGGTGATCCAGGTGTAGGTGTAGAAGACCCCGGCGATGGCGATCATGGCGAGCGCGATCACAGCGAGAATCCACCTTGACAAGCGCAGCTTGCCCCGTCCCATGTCCGGCCCCAAGCTCACCCGCCGATCGCCGGCAGGCACGGGCGTCGAAGGCGCCGGGAACGGGTCACGGCCGGCGTCGATTCGCGGGGGCGCCTGCCTCGGGGGTGGCGGCTGCACCAAACGGGGCACGGTCGCCGGAGGCCGAGAGGGAACGGTGAGGTCGAACAGGTGGGCGGTGGAGGAGTCGAGCGATCGCAGGTAGAGCACTGGCGTACCCCATTCCAGCGTGCCGGGCAAGGCAAGCCTGATGGCCTGGCGGGCCTCCATCACCGCGACGTCCACGGGCAGGTGTTCGGCGAGGCCCTCGTAGAACGCGTGGCCGAACTCGACAGCGGCTGGGTCGGAAATGGGGTGTTGCATGGCCAGCACCGCCGGCATGCCGGTACGCATCAGCGAGCCCGCGACGCTGGAGAAGGCGTTGTCCTGACTGGTGCGGGCGGTCTCACAGGCGTTCAGCACCACCAGGCGCAGGCTGGGATGCCCGTTGAGCACCATGGCCAGGTCGTCCGCGCCCAGCCCGCGAGTGCCGCCATACTCGTCGGCCAAAGCCAACGTGCCCTGCTGCGTGGCGCCGTCGAAGCTTCCGTGGCCGATGAAGTGGAAGACGTGCCAGGGGCCGCCAATCGCCGGACGCAGTGCGCGGCGCAGGTCGCGCCAGGTCTGCCCGGCCACCCAGCCCAACTCGATCCGGCCACGCGCCTGGAGGTCGGCCATGGCTTGATGCATGCGGCGGCGCTCTTCCTCCACCGCGACTGGTTGCTGGTCGTCCGGGCGGGCGATCATGCACAGAATCCGCAGGGGGCCAACCACCTGCAGCGGGCGACGCGGGGCGAGCACCTGGGGGTAGCGCACCAGCGGGGACGCCAAGCACAGGTACGTCTCTTCGCCGGCGTCGTACAAGAACTCCCAGGGCAGCCTGGCCAGCGTCGGCGCGTTGACGTGCAGGACCATGCGCAGCCTTCGATCCTCACGGGCCGCGCGCTGTCGGCTGGCCAGCAGCAGCGCTCTCCCGTCGCCGTCGCGGGACAGCAACGCGTCGAACAGCAGGCGTCCGAGTCGCTGCACGGGGATCTCTTCACCAACCGCGCTGCGACGCACACGGGCCGAGGAGGCGATGACGGCGTCAGGGATACGCGCCAGGAGCTGCTCCAGTTCACCCTGCGGAGGCAGGCGCAGGGGCGTCGCCGCCTCGCTGCCGTCAGGCGCCCGTACGACGACCTGATAGCCGCCGTGCTCGCCGCTGATCTCCACGTGGAAGTCGAGAACGGTCATCGCAGACCTTCCTGCTGCCCTTGGGGGATCACGGTCACGCGCTCCGAACCATGCGTTTGGTCGTCATGTTCGGCTGTCAACGGTCTGTCTGGCAAGCAGGATTCGCTCCGGGCCCCGTACGGCTGCACCGCGTCAGGGGCGCCGTACCCTCGCGCCTTCAAATGTCGTGCGGCGGCACGTAGAACTGCACATTCACGGGAGCCGGCTCGGGCGCCAAGGCGTCTTCACTCAGCCGAACCACCAGGCCAGGAGCGGACAACAGCTGGAGCATCGTACTCAGATGCGACGCCGGCATCGCCGCGACGGCGAAGGGGTAGCCCGCTCCTTCGAGCCCCGGCGGAGAAAGAGGGACTCCTTCGGCGTAGAACTGCAACTGGAGCTTGAAGGGCGCCGGGCCGGCACCCGGGTAGCTCCAAGATATGAGCTCCATCTCGGCGACCATCCCGGTCGTCGCCGGCACTTTGGTGAGGTCGTTGACCCAGACAGTCAGTTCATAACCTTGCACAGGGTAATCAGGCATAGCGGCGCCCCTTCCATGCGTACATCGGACGCGCAAGAGCAAGCGTTAGCCTCACAGTTCTCGCGTGAGGCTCTGCTGGGTCGTCGTGGGCTGCGACCAGGACGGCCGCTTCGGGCTTGGTGAAGACACCCACGACGTCGGTGCGTGGAGACGGATCGGGTCGTCAGGCGTGTGGGCGCCGCGCCGCCCGGCCAGGGGCTGCGGCAACACAGCCGGAGTCGTCTCGGGGGAGGAAGGAAGGGACGGTCACAGGTGAGCGTGTTCCGCGGGATCGATCGGGCCGAAGGGCATCACGACGTCGCCCTGGGCTCCCCGGTTGCAAGACCGGAGCTGATACGCATCGGAGGGCGGCCTGGTGGTGTCAGCCGCGGGCGGGGGTGCGGAAGACCTGGCGGCTGTGCCAGCTGATGTGGTCCCGTTCGACCGCGGCCAGGCCCGGCTGGGGGTTTCGGGCGGGGCGGCCGGACAGGGAGAGCACCATGTCGCGGGACGACTCCGACCGGCCCACGAACCTGGCCGAGACGGCGATGGTCCGGCCGAGGACGCCCTTGTCGAATAGTTTGTGGTGGATTGCGCACAGGCACAGGCCGTTCGCCACGTCGTCGGGCCCGTCGAAGGCCCACCAGCGTACGTGCGCGGCGTCCAGGCCCACCGCCGCGCCGTCCAGCCAGCCGTCGTAGGAGCAGAACGCGCAGCAGTACTCGTACGCCATGAGCACCCGGTCGCGGAAGCCCGGGTCGCGGCGTGCGACCGGCGGTGTCCTGAGCGCCTCGCCCGGTTCCAGGTCGAGGCCGGTCAGCAGGCACAGGTCCTTGTGGAGGGATGGGGCGAAGTTGGCGTCCAGGAGGTGGCGGGCGATCCGTCCCAGCAGGCCGGGCTCCTCCGACAGGGCGCGGGCCAGGTCGGGGTGGAGGCGGCCGGCGGCCTGGCTGTCGCGGAGGCGGCCCAGCTCCGGGCCCGGGCTGCCCGGGCCGTGGCGGGTGTCGACCAGCCAGAGGCCGTCGTTCGTCAAATGGTGGAAGGGGTAGCCGGGGCTGGTGTCGCGGGGCGGGCCGTACTCCTTGAGCAGTTTCTTGAGCTCGGCCTCGGCGGCGCTGAACGGGATGGGCCGGTTGCCGTGCCGTTGGAAATGGCCCAGGGCGTACAGGAGGAGGAGCGGCTTGTGCGGTGCGCGCTCGCCGCCTCTGGTCCAGCGCCGGATCTCGGCGACCCGCTCGATCCAGTCCACGATCGGCCAGTGTAAAGCGATTTTCCGTATGTCGCGGTGGCCGGCCGCGGCTTATAGTCGCCGAGGTGAGCGATCTTCAGCCGGGCGTTTACCAGCATCTGATCACCCGTGAGCTGGACGGGCTGCTGCGTGCCGTTCCTGATCGCGATCTGATCGACCGGCGGTCGTTGGACATCGCCGACTCCCACGAGACGCTGGCCCGGCATCTGGCCGCGCTCACCCGCCGGGCGCTGCGCTCCGTACGGGGCGAGAACGATGCGGTACGGCTGGCGCGGCAGGTGGAGATCGTCAACCGGGTCGCCGACCTCATCGGCGACCTGGTGCCCGAGGCCGCCTCGCCCGAGGAACTCCTGGAGGCCGCTGAGGAGCTGCTGGGCGTCGCCAGGAGCCGGGATCGGGACGCGGCCGGTCGGGTACGGTTCCCCGCGCGGCCCGTGATCCCCCTCACCGGCAGCGCGTTGCTGGTCAACGGCCGCGGACAGCCGGAGATCGGCCATGAGCTCAGGCGCGAGCTGGCTTCGGCCGATCGGGTGGACCTGCTGTGCGCGTTCGTGAAGTGGAACGGCGTGCGGGTGCTGGCCGAGGCGATCGAGGAGTTCGTGGCGCGGGGCGGCCGGCTGAGGGTGGTGACCACCACGTACATCGGCGCCACCGACCGCCTGGCCCTCGACCGGCTGGCGGCCATGGGCGGCGAGATCCGCGTCTCCTACGACACGCGGATGACCAGGCTGCACGCGAAGGCGTGGTTGTTCCATCGGGACAACGGCCTGTCCACGGCCTACGTGGGCTCTTCCAACCTGTCGCGCACCGCCCTCAGCCATGGGCTGGAGTGGAACGTACGCCTCGCTCAGGCCGAGCAGCCGCACCTGATCGACACGTTCGCGGCCACGTTCGACGACTATTGGGGCGATCCGTCGTTCGAGCCCTACGATCCGGCGCAGGACGCCGAGCGGCTCGACCGCGCCCTGTCCGCCGAGCGGGCCGGGGGCCGGGCGGTCGTGCTCGACTTCGCGCACGTCGACGTCCGCCCGTACTCCTACCAGCGGGAGATTCTGGACGAGCTCGCCGCCGAGCGGCAGATCCACGACCGGTGGCGGAACCTGGTCGTCATGGCCACCGGCACCGGCAAGACCGTGGTCTCCGCGCTCGACTACCGGCGGCTGCGGGCGGCCGGGCAGGCGCAGTCGCTGCTGTTCGTCGCCCACCGCAAGGAGATCCTGCGGCAGAGCCTGCTCACGTTCCGGCAGGTGATGCGGGACGAGACCTTCGGCGAGCTGTACGTCGACGGCGCCCGGCCGGAGCAGTGGCGGCACGTGTTCGCCTCGGTCCAGACGTTGCACGCCAATCCGCTGCCGGAGCCGGACCGGTTCGACATGGTGGTGGTGGACGAGTTCCACCATGCCGAGGCCGCCACGTACCAGCGCCTGCTGTCCACAGTGCGGCCCAAAGTGCTGCTGGGGCTGACCGCGACGCCGGAACGCGCCGACGGGCAGGACATCAAGCACTGGTTCGACGGCCGGATCGCCGCCGAGCTGCGGTTGTGGGAGGCGCTGGAGCGCGGGCTGCTGGCCCCGTTCCAGTATTTCGGCGTCCACGACGGCACCGACCTGCGCCGGATCGGCTGGCGGCGGGGTCAGGGGTACGACCTCGGCCAGCTCTCGAACGTCTACACCGGCAACGACCGGCGCGCCGCCGTGGTGCTGGAGACGCTGCAGCGGAAGGTCGGCGATGTCGGACGGATGCGGGCCCTCGGGTTCTGCGTGAGCATCGACCACGCCCGGTTCATGGCCGACCGGTTCACCCGGGCGGGGCTCCCGTCGGTGGCCGTCACCGCGCACAGCCGGAACGACGAGCGTGACCAGGCGTTGCGTGACCTGAGGGAGCGCCGGATCAACGCGGTGTTCACCGTTGACCTCTTCAACGAGGGCGTCGACGTTCCGGAGATCGACACCGTGCTCTTTCTGCGGCCCACCGACAGCGCCACCGTCTTCCTGCAGCAGCTCGGGCGTGGGCTGCGGCTCGCCGATGACAAGCCGTGCCTGACCGTGCTCGACTTCGTCGGGCATCAGCACAAGCAGTTCCGGTTCGATCGCCGTTATCGGGCGCTCACCGGGGCGAGCCGTACGGGGATCGCGCGGGAGGTCGAGCAAGGGTTCCCGACGCTGCCGGCGGGGTGCGTGATCGACCTGGACCGCGACGTGCGCCGGCTGGTTCTCGAGAACGTACGGCAGGCGCTCAGCTTGAACTGGCGGGATCTGGCGCGCGAGCTCCGCGAGCTGGGCGACGTCAGTATGTCCGGGTTTCTGCGGGAGACCGGGCTGGACGTGGAGGACCTCTACCGGCGCCGCCAGGGCTGGGCCTCCCTGCGGCACACCGCGGGGCTCGACGCCGCCGCCCCGGACGAGGGGCTCGGGCGCGCCTTCGGCCGCATGCTGCACATCGACGACGTCGAGCGGCTGACCTTTGTGAGCGAGGTGCTGGCCGGCCGGGCTCCCCGGTCGCCGCGCGGGCTACGCCTCATGGCCATGCTCGACGCGATGTTGTGGGGCGGCACCGAGCCCGTCTCCGGCATGGAAGCCCGCCTCGCGCGGCTCACCGGTGCTCGGGCCGCGGAGCTCGGGGAACTGGCGGACGTGCTCCGCTCGGGAATCCGGCACGTCGCCCCGCCGCTGGACCCTGTCGTACCGTTGCGCGTCCATGCCCGCTACAGCAAGAACGAGGTGCTGGCCGCCTTCGGCATCGACCGGCCCGCGCACATGCGGGAAGGGGTCAAGTACGTCCCTGAGCACCGGGCGGACCTGTTCTTCGTCACCATCGACAAATCCGAGGACCATTACTCCCCCACCACGCTCTACCACGATCGGGCGATCAGCGAAGAGCTGTTCCAGTGGGAGTCGCAGAGCACGCTGCGGTCCTCCACCGCCACCGCCCGCCGCTATCTGACGGGTGAGTCCACGGTCCATCTCCTGGTCCGGCAGTCCAAACGCGACGACGGGCTGGGCGCTCCGCCGTACACGTACGCGGGGCCCATGCGGTACGTGAGCCACGAGGGCGAGCGACCCGTCCGTTTCGTGTGGCGCCTGGACCACCCGCTCCCACCCGAGGTGTTCCACTACGCCAAGGCCGTCGCGGGCTGAGGTGACGCGGGCGTCATGAGGCGAGCAGGTCGAAGTGGAAGCCGACGACCAGCCCGAGGAGGCTGCTACCCAGCCAACGGCGAGAATGATCGTTGCGATCAGGACCGCCAAGGCCAGCCGGCCTCTGCCGAGCCCTGTGGCGATGTCGGCGGCGGCCCCCATGGCACCGGCGACAACCGCACCCCCTGCTGTGGCTAAGGCTGTCAGCGTTCCCCGGGTGCGGGACCGGGGGACGGCTCGGAGGCGTCCGCCGTATTCACGGACTCGGACGACCAGTCGGCACCGCGCACGGGTGGCTCCGCCGGCCGGTCGACTCGGTCAGAAGTTCCACAGGAGGATGTTCCACAGGACGAAGATCGTGGCGTAAATGGCGATGCCCACGTAGCCGACGATCATCGCCGTGATGGAAACGGCCCTTCCCTTTCCGTTGAGATGATTCGCACGCCAGAAGGCCAGGTGTCCGAGTATCACTCCGGCCACGCTCGGAATGGCGAGCCCGGCCAGCCCGAGAGTCGAAAGAACCAGTTTGGCACGGAAGCTTCGATTGACAATTGACACTTCATAAGAGGGTCGCGACCGGAGCTATGACTCCTGATAGTGGCCGTAATGGCGCTGGCGCCGGCGTTCGAAGTAGCCCAGGGCCACGAAGAACAACCCGACGAAAAGCGAGAGGCCGAGAGAGAGGAGCAGAGTGGTCGGGGTGAGAGGGCGCCCCCAGCCGACCATGGCGATGACCAGCAGGATAAGGCCGAGCAGAGCACCGAAAGCGGGCCCCATGATCAGGCCGAGGCGCAGGGGGTGGGCCGCGGAAAAGCGTTGGCCGCGGTGCGGCTCCGCGTCACCGCCCAGAGATCTGTCCACGCGCCAGAACCAGTCCGCGAACAGCCTCCACACGCGCACAGTCGACCTCTTTCACGGGGGAGGGTAGAAGTATCTTAATTCGCCGGGCGACGCTGCGTACAATCCCCCCCGTGATCATAGGCTTGATGCTGCTCTATTGTGTCCTGGCTATTCCTGTGGCGTTGGCGTCCGGCTCTGTGGTCCTCGCGTGGGGGTCGGCCCGGCATGCCCATCTGCGATCGCGGTTCCTGTCGTGGGGGGGCGGCTTCGGCGGTCGCCGGCCTCTTGGTAATGGCCGTCATCGCCTGGGCGACGCACGAGGACAAGGCAAGCCCGCCGCCACCGGCGTTTCTGTCGTTCGCCGCTGCTATAGATTGCCGCACCACCTGATCTTCATGGAAGCAGGATGTTCGATGGCATCAGTGACGTTTCGCGACGAGACCGCGACCGGCCGGGCTCTGGAGGAGTTTTCCGTGCCCGAGCTGCCCGAGCGGATCTCGGCCCGGGAGCTGGTACGGCTGCGCGTACGCGAGGAGGTGGCCCGCCACAACGCCTCCCCCTCCCACCACTTCCGCGGCCTGGTCAGACCGACCGACGCCGAGGCCGAGCTGAACGGCTACCGGATGCGGACCGCGCGCAGGCTCGACTGGGAGAGGCAGGCCGACGCCGCCGAGGCCGCGTTCGCCCGCAACGGCTTCCTGCTGCTGGTCGGTGACCGGCAGATCCTGGATCTGGACGATGAGATCGACCTGATCGCCGACCCCGTCGTCTCCTTCGTCAAGCTCGTCCCGCTGGTCGGAGGCTGACGTGGCCGCCGAGGAACCGCCCGGTGGCTCGCCGGTCCCGCTGACCGAGAGCGCCGAGGTCCGGCGCGACGCCCCGGCCGGGCTGCCAAAAGCGTTCCTCCTGGCCGCCGACGCCGCCGACGCCGCCGACGCCGCCGACGCCGCCGTCACCGACCCGTCCATCATCCGCCAGATCGACTTCTGACAGGACCCACCGGCATGCACCTCTCCCCCCTCGCGCAGCGCCTGCTGGCTCTGATCACCGGCACCGCGAACGACCCCACGTACTGGCCCGACGCATCCCAGCTGAACGTCGGGCTGACCGGCGTCGGCGGCTCGGCAGCTGGGCAGTACGCGATCGACGAGCGCGCCAGGCAGCAGCTGGTCGAGCCGGCTCGCGAGCTGGTCGCGTTCCTGCTGCCGGAGGACGGGACACGGCCGTACGAACGCTTCCCCGCGCTGGTGGCGGCGGGGCTGGCGGGCATGGACGCCGAAGTGCGTGACCGGCTCGCCGAGGGGTGCGGGCCGATCGCGGTCGCCGAGATGGACGTGCTGCTCGGCTGGGACGTGGAGCGCCGGGCGTTGTTCGCCGAGGCGGTGCGGGTGCGGTGGGACGATTCGCCGCCCGGCGGCGTGATCGAATGGCTCGACGGCCTGCCCGGCTACCTCGACTTCGCCCGGACGGCTCTGGAGACGGCCGAGGCCCGCGTCGCGGCGATCCACGCCGGGGAGATTGCCTACAAGGCGGAGAAGGCGTTCGACGACGGGGAGAAGTCGGCCCTCGGCCGGGCCGTGCGGCTGGCGCTCTTCCGGGACGAGCCCTGGCTGCCCGCGCTGCTGGACACGCTGCTGCGCGGGATCGCCGTGGCGCCCACCCAGGCCAAGACCCCGCCCTCCCAGGCGCTGCTGTTCGAGATCGGCCGCGCGGTGAAGGACCACCCGACGCCCGAGGCGATCTCCGCGCTGCGCGCCGCGCGCCAGGTCACCCGGCACGCCGGGGTGCCCAAGCAGCTGGATCGCATGTTCAAGCGCATCGAGCCCGCCCTGGCCGAGCGGCTGGAGGTGGCGTTCAGGCTGCCCGACGGGCGCGTACGGCAGGCGTTCGGCGAGCACACGGCGGTGATCTCGACCGACGGCGAGGTCGAGCTGTCGTGGTGGCACGGCGACAAGAAGCTGAAGGCGGTCCCGGCGGCGGTCAAGCGGGAGCACCCCGACGAGGTCAAGCGGCTGCGCGAGCTGGCCAAGCAGACCATGCAGCAGCAGGCGACCCTGTTCAGGGCGCTGGAGGCCGGATACACCGGCGAGACGGCCGCGCCCTACCGGCAGCTGGAGGGCCGCTCGGTCACCGACCGGCTGATCTGGGAGTTCGAGGTCTCGCCCGGCGTGTGGCGCAGCGAGCTGGGGATGATCGTGCCGGACGTACCCGTACGGCTGTGGCATCCGGCCCGCGCGTCGGTGGAGGAGGTCCGCACCTGGCGGGAGGTGGTGCAGGGCAAGGAGCTGCGCCAGCCGTTCAAGCAGGCCTTCCGCGAGGTCTACCTGCTCACCCCGGCCGAGGAGGAGAGCGGGACCTACTCCTGTCGGTTCGACGGGCACGTGGTGGACTACCGCAGGCTCCGGGCGCTGTTCAAACAGCGAGGCTGGCAGTCGCCCTTCCTCGGGCAGTGGGACGGCGGCTATGACGGTGAGGCCCACCGGGTGCTGGCGAGCGGACGGTGGCGGGTGATCCTGGATCACGGTCTGTACGACGAGCACCACGCGAGCACCGGCCAGGTCCACTTCCAACGGCTGACCGGGGGCAGGTGGCAGCAGGCGCCGTTGACGGAGGTCCCGGCGCTGGTGTTCAGCGAGGCCATGCGGGACGTGGACCTGTTCGTGGCCGTCGCCTCGATCACGAGCGATCCCCAGTGGGCCGACCAGGGGCCGGACCACCTGCGGGACTACTGGCGCACAGGCTCGTTCGCGGCCCTGCCGCCCTCCGCCGAGGTGCGCCGCGACGCGCTGTCGCGATTGATCGGGCGTACGGCCATCGCCGGCCGCTGCACCATCACCGACCGTTTCCTAGTGGTACGGGGTGATCTGCGCACCTACAAGATCCACCTGGGGTCGGCGAACATCCTGATGGAACCCGACGACGCCTACCTGTGCATCGTTGCCGCGGGAGCCCCCCAGGCCGGGCTGTTCCTGCCGTTCGAGGAGGACGGCCGGCTGGCGCTCATCCTCAGCAAGGCCTTCCTGCTGGCGAACGACACCGCCATCACCGACCCCTCCATCACCCGCCAACTCCAGGAGATATAGTCTACGCGTAGATAGTCTGCGCACGGATCAACCCCCGGAGGAACGCGACATGTACGCCTACGAGCACACGATGGACACCACCGCCCCTGCCGCGGCCGTCTGGGCCCTCTACGCCGACGTCAACGGCTGGACCGCGTGGGACACCAGCCTCCTCCAGATCAACCTGGAGGGCCCCTTCGAGGTGGGCACCGAGGGCACCATGACCCCCGAAGGCCAGGACACCGTCCGCTTCCGCATCGTCGAGCTGGTCACCGACGAGCTGTTCACCGACGAGACCGTCGTCGGGGAGCTGACCCTGCGCTTCATCCACAAGCTGGAGGAGACCGGCACCGGCACCCGCGTCACCCACCGCGTCGAGATCACCGGACCGGGCGCCGAGGAGATCGGCCCGATGGTCACCTCCGACGTCCCCGACGCCATGTCCGCCCTGATCAAGCTGGCCGAGGCGTCCTGAGATGGCGCTCGCGCCCGACGACAGCCCGGGATTGCTGCTCTGGCGGACCACGTTGCGCTGGCAGCGGGCCATCGCCGCAGCGCTGGCGCCCTTCGATCTGACGCACGTCCAGTTCGTGCTGCTGGCCAGCACTGAGTGGCTCAACCGGCGCGGCGAGCTGCCCAACCAGCTCGCCGTCGCCACGTTCGCCGACGCCGACGTCAAGATGACCTCCCAGGTCGTGCGTAGGCTGGAGGAAAAGGGCCTGCTCGTCCGCGAGCCGGACCCCGCCGACAGCCGCGCCCGCCTGCTGCGCGTCACCGATCAGGGCGCCGACCTGGCCCGGCGAGCCGTCGAAGAGGTGGAGCGGGCGGACGCCGAGTTCTTCCGGGCCGTGCCCGACGCGCCCGGCCTCGTCACCATCCTGCGACAACTTGCCGGAGGACAACCGTGATCCTCACCCCACGCGAGCCCTTCGACTTCGCCGCCTCGCTCGCCTTTTTGCGCCGCTTCCCGCCCACCTCGGGCGAGCAGCGGCTCACGGCCGGCACCCTGACCAAGGCCTTCCGGGTGGCGGGGCAAACGGTCCTGGCCCGCGTCACCGCCACCGAGGCCGGGCTGGAGCTCACCCCCGGCCTCGACGCGCTGGCCGACCGGGTCCGCTTCCACCTCAGCCTCGACGACGACCTGTCGCCCTTCTACGCCCGCGCCGACGAACGCTTCGCCCAGGTCGTCTCCCGGCTGCGCGGCTACCACCAGGTCAAGTTCCCCTCCCCCCTGGAGAACCTGGTCTGGGCCATCCTGTGCCAGCGCACACCCATGTCCGTCGCCTCGCGGGCCAAGGCCGCCCTGGTCGGGCACGTCGGCAACGAGCACGGCGCCTTCCCCGACCTCGACCAGCTCCTGGCCGTCCCCGAGGAGCGGCTGACCGCCCTGGTGGGCGACCCGCGCAAGGGCGTACGGCTGCACGCCGCCCTGCGCGGCTGGGCCGAGGTGTCCGAGCCGTTCCTGCGCGACGGGCCGTACGAGGAGGTCAAGGGCTTCCTCCTGGGCCTGCCCGGCATCGGGCCGTGGTCGGCGAACTTCATCCTCATCCGCGGTCTCGGCCGGATGGACGAGGCGCCGATCGACAAGGAGCTGAAGTCGTCCGTCCAGCGGGTCTACGGCCGGGCGTACGGCGAGCCCGAGCTGCGCGCGCTGGCCGAGCGCTACGGCCCCTGGCAGGGCTACTGGGCCCACTACCTCCGAGTGGCTGCCTCAGCCACCGTTTGAAGGTTTTGTCCCATAATCCTCGGAGTTCCGCGAAAAGCTTATATCGGAGGTTCAACGATACCGTTTAAGGCATGGTTACCGACATCAAGGACACCACCCATGCCGTCGAAGCCGCCACCGTCCTGGGGCTGCTCCCGACCCGCCCGCGGCTGCTCGGTCTGGGCGAGCCCACCCACCGCGCGGACCTCCTGCTCAAGGTGCGGAACGAGCTCTTCCAGCAGCTCGTCGAGCAGGAGGGCTACCGGACGATCGCGATCGAGAGCGACTGCCTGATGGGCCTGGTCGTGGACGACTACGTCACCTCGGGCACGGGCACCCTCGACGAGGTCATGGAGCGTGGCTTCAGCCACGAGTGGGGCGCGGACGCGGGCAACCGCGAGCTCGTGCGCTGGATGCGCGCGTACAACGAAGGCCGGCCCGCGTCCGAGCGGGTGCGCTTCGCCGGTGCCGACGCCCCGACGGAGATCAGCGCCGCCTCGAGCCCCCGGCAGGCTCTCACCGCGCTCCACGGCTACCTCGCGGCCTGGGTGGACGCCGACCTGCTCCCCTGCACCGCGGAGACGCTCGACCGCCTGATCGGCGCAGACGACCGGTGGACCAATCCCGCCGTGATGATGGATCCGGCCGAGTCCGTGGGGCAGTCGGCCGAGGCCAAGGAGCTGCGGGTGCTCGCCGACGACCTGGTGGCGCTGCTCGACGCGCAGACACCGCACCTGATCGCGGCGACCTCGCGGGACGGCTGGGACCGGGCGCGCCTGTACGGCCGCGCCGCCACCGGCCTGCTGCGCTACCACTTCGCGATGGCCGACACCTCACCGAGCCGCATGGTGCGGCTGTGCAGCGTGCGGGACTCGATGATCGCCGCCAACCTCCTCGCCGCCACCGAGCGGGGCCCGGCGCTGGTCTGCTCCCACAACCTCCATCTTCAGCGGGAAAAGGCCACGATGCAGATGTGGCAAGGGCCGGTGCAGTGGTGGAGCGCCGGCGCGATCGTCAGCGCCCATCTGGGCAAGGACTACGCCTTCCTGGCCACCGCCCTCGGCACGATCCGGCACCAGGGAGTGGACGCCCCGCCGCCGGACACCCTCGAAGGGCTCCTGTACGCGCTGCCGGAGGACCGCTACGTCGTCGACACCGGCCGGCTGGCCGCCACCCTCGGCGACGCGCCGCCCGCCCCCCGCGTCTCCCCCTGGTTCGGCTACGCCTCGCTGGACCCGGCCCAACTGTCCGGGTACGACGGGATCGTGTGGGTCAAGGACGTCCCGCAGGGCTAGTCGGTGACGAGAGCGTTGAGCGTGAGGGTTTCCTCGCCGGAGACGCCGGCGAGGCGGATGGACAATTCCCACGCGCCGTTCATGGAGAACTGGTCGCCCTCGACGACGAAGTGGCCGGGGGCGGCCTTCCTGGCGGTGGCCTCGGGCATCGCGTGACCCATGGTGGGCATCACGGCGGCGACGGTGACCGCGTCGGCCTCGCCCCGGTCCACCCGTATGTCGACCGCGCTCCGGTCGGCCGTGACGGTGACGGCGTAGCGGGCTCCCGTCGTGGTCACCGGGTCCGCGCCCGAGGTGCGGGCGATGACGAACGCGGCCACCACGACCGCCACGAGCCCGGCGAGCACCAGCAGCCTCAGGCCCTTGACCTGCTTCATCGGGGGACCTCCACGGTGAAGGGCACGGTGGTGATGCCGCGGTCCGTCGCGTACTGCGCCCAGGCGAGGTAGCGGCCCGGCGCGGGGAAGCTGAACGTGAAGCGCAACCGGCTGCCGGGCGTCCCCATCTCGTGGACGTGGCCGAGGAACTCGCCGTCCGCGCCACGCACGATGAGGTGACCCGCCATCCCGAGCCACGGCCGCGGCGTGCCGCTGGTGGCCACCTCGATGCTGGCCGCCCGCCCCGCCTGCGGTACGGCGGGCGTCACCGTGACCGCCCCGGCGGCGGCGTCCTGGATCGCCGGGTCGGATGAGGCCGCGGGCTTCGCCGACCCGGTGACCGTGAAAGCGCCGGTGAGGAGCTGGCCGCCGGAGTCGGTGCGTTCGAGCTCGACGTAGGTGAGATAGCGACCGGGGCGGTCGGCACGCAGCCGTACCTCCAGGCGGCCGGGCGCGGTCCGCAGCGGATGGACATGGCGGAAGTAGCTGCCGTCCTCGCTGGTGACCACCAGGTGGGCCATGGCCTCGTGGTGGATGGTGAGGTCGTCGACGGGACGCCCGGTGGCCCCGTCGAACAGCTCCACGCGCGCCACGAACTCCTCGCCCGCGGCCGGGCCGGCGGGGACCGTGGTCACGACCCGCTGCACGTACGGCCGGCCAATCACCGAGTCCGTGGGACGCGGCTCGGCGCCGTCCGGCGACCGGGCGGGCAGCCAGGGATCGAGCACCACGATCAACGCGGCCACCGCGAGCCCCGCGGCCGCGACCGCGGTCACCACGAACGCCGACCGGCCGCGCCGGTTGAACGCGCCGGTGAGCAGCGCGCCCACCAGCAGCAGACCGGCCACGAACAGGCCGCCGTAGATCAGGAACTCCCACCCGGAGCCGCGGTCCACCAGGACCCGGAACGGGATCACCGCGGTCTCGCCCCCGGCGCCGACGGTCAGCTCGTGCGGCCCGGTCTCCTCCACCCGCAGCTGGGCGGGGCGGCCCGGCGCCACCGTGCCGGTCACGACACGCCCGTCGGTCACCGACCGGAGCCGCAGGTCCAGCGTCGGGGCGGACGGGAACCCGATCACCTCGACGCGCAGCGGCCCCGGCACCCGGGTCGTCGCCTTGACCACCAGGGTCAGCTCCGCGCCCGCGATCGTCTGCGCGATCCGCAGGTCCGCCCCCGCCTTGACGTCGTGCGCCGCCGCCGGCGACGCCAGCACCACCACCAGCAGGCCGACCAGGCAGAGAAGCCGGATCATGCCTGCCGGGCGCCGGACTCGCCAGCCTCCGCGGGCATCGCGTTCGGGAGAAACAGGGCGCCGAGGGCCAGGCCGACCAGACCGGCCACGATCGGGGCCCCGGTCCAGAGCTCGGGTACGACGGGCAGCCGCCCGGCGACCACGGAGGCGACCGCGATGTACAGGGACCAGGTGGCGAACGCCGACAGGCCGGCGAAGGCCCAGTAGGCCCCCCGGCGCTCCCGCGAGGGCCGCAGCCACCGGATCAGCAGGTCGCTGACCAGCCCGGCGGCGACGAACGTCAGCAGGATCGGCAGGTTGCGGAAGGCTGTCTGCGCGCCCGGCATCAGGATGCCCACCGCGGACAGCACGGTCACGCTCCCGAACGGCAGCTGCCAGCGCCGCTGGAGGAACAGCACGGGAGCGAGCACCACCACGTTCGTGATGATCATCGATGCGGCCAGCATGCCGGCGCCGCCGTCCTCCAGGGCGGAGAAGTCCTGGACGATGCCGTTCGCGCTCCGCTGCATGGCGTTGCCGTACGACACGAAGAGCGACACCAGCGTGGTGCCGAAGCCGAGCCCGATCAGCGCGGGCAGCAGCCGCGACAGCCGGGGCCGCTCCCCGATGTCCGGGGCGTTCCAGGCCGAGCGGAGCGGGGTCGTGATGATGAGCATCATCGTCACGATCAGCCCCAGATGGGACGGGCTGAACAGGATGTCGATGGTCTGCTCGATGCCCAGGAACGTGTGCCACATCATGTCGACGAACCCGAACGCGGCGAACCCCGGGATGGCGATCAACCCCGCGAGGTACCCGTTCGGCACCGCGGCCGGCCCGCTCCGGCCGGCGCGCACGTTGCGGTAGACCTGCCAGATGATCCACCCCGACACCGCCGCGAACCCCGAGTAGAACGCCGCGTGCCACGGCGTGAAGAACGTCTCCAGCTCGGCCAGGTTGCTGTGCGCCCAAGCGTCGATCATCAGCCCGACGCCGAACCAGACACCGAGCAACGCCATGACCAGGTCCGCCCGAGGGCTCACCCATGTGCGTGCTTCCCCGGAGTCCGCCAGCAGCCGCCGCACCCCAGCGTCCACCGCCACCATGAGCATGCTCCTTCCGTTGATCCGATCCTTCGCGATGGCCGCCGGAAGCGGAACCCGGCTGGCACCCACCGGAAGGTACGGTTACCCGCACCCCTCAGGCGTTCAGGTAGCGCAGCACCGCGAGCACCCGCCGGTGGTCGTGCGGGCTCGCCTCCAGGCCGAGCTTGGCGAAGATGCTGGTGCAGTGCTTCTCCACGGTGCGCTCGGCGATGACCAGCAGCTCGGCGATCGCCATGTTCGTGCGCCCCTCGGCCATCAACCGCAGCACGGTGCGCTCCCGCTCGGTGAGCATGCGCAGCGGGTCGCCGGGCTGCCGGTGGCGGCCGACGAGCTGCTCGACCACGACCGGGTCCAGCGCGGACCCGCCCGACCCCACCCGGCGGATGGCCGCGGCGAACTCGGCCAGGTCCGACACCCGGTCCTTCAGCAGGTAGCCCACGCCCTCCGTGCGGCCGCCGAGCAGCTCGACCGCGTAGCTCACCCGTACGTACTGCGACAGCACCAGCACCCCCACCTCCGGATGCCGCTCTCGCAACGTGACCGCGGCGCGCAGCCCCTCATCGGTGTGCGTGGGCGGCAGCCGGATGTCGAGCACGGCCACGTCGGGCGGGTCCTTCGCCACATGGGCGAGCAGCTCGTCGGCGTGCTCGACGCACGCCGCCACCGCGAACCCGGACTCGGTCAGCAGCCGGGCCAGGCCCTCGCGGAACAGCGTGGAGTCCTCGCAGATCGCTACGCGCACGGCAGGACCACCTTCAGCACGGTTCCCTTCCCCGATGGGCTGTCGATCGTGAGCCTGCCGCCGTTGGCCTCGGCGCGGTCGGCGAGCCCGGCCAGCCCCGAGCCGAGCGCGGGATCGGCCCCGCCCACGCCGTCGTCGCCCACCTCGACCAGGAGGCGGCGGCCGCCCTGGGCGAGCCGTACCCACGCCTTCGACGCGGCGGCGTGCTTGGTCACGTTGGCCAGGGCCTCGTTGACGATGTAGTAGGCCGCGCTCTCCACGGCCTGCGGCAGCGGCTCGTCCAGCGCCAGGTCACAGGTGACGGCCATGGGGGCGACCGCGGCCAGCTCCTTGACCGCGCCCGACAGGCCGCGCTCGGTCAGCACCGGCGGGTGGATGCCGTGGCTGACCGCGCGCAGGTCGTCCAGCGCGGCCAGCACCGCCGTCTTGGCCTCGCCGATCAGCGGCGCGACCCGCCCGGGGTCGGTGCCGGCCTCGGCCAGCCCGAGCGTCATCGCCACCGACAGCAGCCGCTGCTGCACACCGTCGTGCAGGTCGCGTTCGAGCCTGCGGCGCTCGGCCTCGCCCCACTGCAACATCCGCCGCCGCGAGGCCGCGAGCTGCCGCAGGCGGGCCCGCAGGTCCGCGGTGAGGCGCTCGTTCTCCAGGGCGAGCGCCGCGGCGGCGCACGCGGCCTCGACGAGAAGGGGCTGTTCGAGGAGGGCGACGTCGTGCACGAGTACGGCGAGCGGCGCCTCGCCCTGGTCGACGCGGGTGACGACCCTGCTCGGCCCCGGGTCGAGGTCGACCGGGCGGCCGTCGGCATCCACGTATCCGCCCTGCTCGGCCGTCCAGTAGCCGACGGTCAGACCCGGGTCCCGCAGGGTGGCGGCCAGCTCGTCACGCAGCTTTTCCGGCCGTTCGCGCCTGCTCAGCCGTACCACGAGGTCGGCCACGCGGCCGTGGTCCATCCGGCTGCGCATCAGGCCGGCCAGGTACGCCAGCGGGACCGCCATGAAGGCGATCAGCATGACGAGCGCGAGGGGGAGCTGCAGCGGGTTCGGATCGACCAGGTTGGCCAGGCGGTCCGCGGCGAAGGCGGCCGTGGCGAGCATCGACGCGCCGGTGACCGGCGCGACCGCCCGCCGCTGCGCCACGCTCGCCTGACGCCAGCGCTTGACCGTGAGGGCGAGCACCGTGCCGGCGAAGAGGACGGTCACCTGCCAGGACGAGGCATCGAGCGCGGCGGCGAAATGCCAGAGCGGCGGGGGCAGCGGGAGGTAGGTGAGGGCCTGGGCCGAGGGCAGCAGGAGGGCGGCGGCGTACGCCAGGCCGGCCACCACCCGGTACGACACGAGGCCCAGCCTGCCGGTGGGGAAGGCGAGGAACAGATGGCAGGCGACCCCCGCCCACGCGCCGCACAACGCCAGCGCCCACAGATCCCTGCCGGGGAGGAACAGCAGCTGCTGGGGAATCCAGGCGAGCCCGAGCACGGCCATGAGCGGGCCGACCCGGTTATGCGGATGCTCCCGCCAGGCCACGACCCCGGCCGCGAGAAACGACATGCCGACCAGCGCGCCGAGCATCATGATCGGGCCGTGTCGCCAGATGGCGGCCTGACCGGCCCCCAGAACGTCGGCGACCAGCAGCCAAGCCCCTCCCGCCGCGACGGCGAGTAACGCGGTGGTGCCCCTGGAACGTGTCGCCATCGCCCACCCCCGATGGGGATTGTATGGGCGAACCTTCCGGAATGCGGCCGGGTCGGCCCCTAAGCCGGCAGACCCCAGCGGGCCTGGCTTGTCGGGGTCACCGGGCGGATCACCGCGTCGCCCCGGGCCTGGATCAGGACCTCCTCGCCGCGGCGCAGGTCGAGCTCGATGTCCCCGCCGGGCAGCGTCCGCCACGGCACCTTGCGGCCGATGCTCCGTACGGTGAAGGGGCCGTCGATGCCGGTGCGGACGCGGCACGGCGCCCCGGCCAGCGAAACCAGCCGGACGAAATCGGTGCGGCCGCCGCGGCGGGCGGCCGACAGCAGGAACGCCCCCTGCGTCAGGAAGTTGTGCACGGTGACGTCGGGCCAGGCGGCCGGCATGGCGGGCAGGACCCTGATGACGCCGTCCCAGCTCTGGCAGATCATGTCGTGCATGGACTGGGCGGCGGACAGCGGCGTCTCGATGACGGGGCCGCTCTCCTGGTACATCGTGTTGGGCTTGACGAAGCGGCGCAGCAGCTCGTCGAGGTAGAAGCGGGCGTCGTCGCCGCGCAGCATCTGAGCGGAGATCGAGGCGGCGCCGGTGAAGCTGTAGCCCTGCAGGGCGCCCTCGAAGCTGATCCAGTGCTTGAGCGACCTCTCGATGAGCGCGCGCTGGTCCTCCTGCTCCCACGTGACCAGGTACAGGGGATAGATCATCAGGAGGTGGGAGTAGTGCCGGTGCGACTTGGCGAACGGCGCGCCCGCTCCGATCATGAAGCCGTTTCCGTCGACCGGGTACGCGGCCAGGTTCGCCAGGACCTCCTGCCACTTCGGCAGCAGCGGGTCGCGCACGCGCAGCAGCCGCGCCGACTCGACCAGCGTCCGGCAGCCCCAGCGGATCAGCGCCAGGTCGTAGTTCGTGTCCGGCGCGTTGACCCCGTACTCCGGGGAGAACGTGGCGGGCAGGTGCAGCTTCCCGTCGGAGCCCGGCTCCAGGAAGTGCAGGTAGTAGTTGATCGCCCGGCGCAGCAGCGGGAACAGCACGTCCCGCACGATCCGGGTGTCCATCGTGTGCCGGTGGGACAGCCAGACGTTGTGCAGCGCCCAGGTCAGGTTGCCGACCTCGGGCACGGGGTTGGCCTGGCCGGGGACGCCCACCGGGTAGCCGCTGTTGCCGAGGCCGGACCCGTTGTCGAGCGTCATGTCCGTGGTGCGGGGGATGCCCGCGGAGTCGTCGGGAAACGTCACCTGGTCGATGAGGTTCTGCCGGTACTGCGACAGGCTCCTGGTGACCGCGTCCAGCTCCAGGTGGTTCGAGCCGTGGATCAGCCAGTATTCGAGCTGCACGTTGAGGTTCCACCAGGTCGCCGGCCACGGCGTCGGCTCCAGCCACGGGCCGGTGGTCGCCATCGGCGGCGCGTCCTTGCGCGCGGCGGCGGCGACCTTGTAGAGCTGGATCCAGTAGAAGCCCTGCGTCCGCTGGTCGGGCAGCGACAGGAAGCTCTTGCGGTAGTAGCCGTGCCACCAGCGCCGGTGGTCGGCGGCCAGCGCGTCGACGGGCAGCCGCGCCGCCGAGCGTACCGATCTGACCGCCTCGTCGCCGGCCGTGTCCTGCGGGAACGACCAGGCGACCGCGGCGTAGAGGGTACGCCGTGCGCCGCGGCGTACCTCCTGCCAGGCCGTCGCGTGCGCGCCGCCGGACAGGAGCGGCTGGGTGATCAGCTCCAGGTCGTCGTGGCGGGTCACGGACGGGGCGGGGTTGGCGGTGTAGCCGGGCGGAGCCGGCCGGTTGAAGATCGGGTCGGCACGGGGGCTGACGGCCTCCTCGGGGTGGAAGGTCCACCGGAAGTCGCGCTCGCCGTCGCTGGGCGATACCTCGACGGCCAGCACGGAGCGGTCGTTGTGGATCAACGCCCTGATCTCCAGGCTGCCGGAGGCGGTGGTGATGGCGCCGGTCAGCTCGGCGTTCCACAGGTCGAGCCGCCAGTCGACGCCGGTGATCGCGCCGACGGGCTCCAGCGTGAGGTGGCCGATGGGCAGCCGGGCCAGGCCGAACAGCGCGCCGTACTCCGGGCGGTGGTCCTGGACCTCGCTGTGCTGCAGGTTGAAGCGCACGGCGTTGGCGCCCTGCTGCGCGTAGATGCCGGAGCCGAGGAAGCCGTTGCCGAGGAACGGCCCCTCGTACCAGGTCTGGGGCATCCGCTTCCACACCAGGTCGGCGTCGGCCAGGAAGCGCTCCCAGTCGATCTCGTCATGGAGCAGCGGACCGCCGCCTCCGCCGAGCGCGGGGGCGGCCAGCGCGGCGCCGAGTAACTCGCGCCTGGACGGCTCGCTCGCCGCGGATAGATCGGATGTATCGGGCACCAATGAACGGTATTTCCGCACGGCATCAAGGTCAAGACCTCTAGAGGTCGGATCGTCTCGAAGCCACAATCGTTGACGCCAGGCGTTGACGTCTTGTGGTGCGGCAATTAACGTCCCGAGTTAAATATTTGAAATACGGGATGGACACCCCCCGCATGAGAGATCTCAGCAGACGTGGCTTCCTCCAGACCGGCGCCGCCGCGGCCGCCCTCGCCCTGACCGGCTGCGCCGGAGGCGGAAGCTCGGGCGCCGGCCTCCAGTTCGCCTGGTGGGGCAGTACGACGCGGCACACCGCGACGCAGAAGGCCATCGACGCGTTCAAGAAGAAGAAGCCCGGCGTCCAGGTCAAGACCCAGTTCTCCGGATGGGAGGGCTACTGGGAGAAGCTGGCCACCCAGACCGCCGGCGGCAACGCCCCCGACGTGATCCAGATGGACTACTCCTACCTGGGCGAGTACGCCAGGCGCGGCAGCCTGGATGGTGCAGTTCATCAGGTCGCTGCCGCGCGAGCTGGACGACGCGGCCCGCATCGACGGGTGCGGGCCCGTCCTGGTGTACTGGCGGATCATCCTGCCGCTGTCGCGGCCCGCGCTGATCACGACCGCCATCTTCACCTTCATCTGGACCTGGGACGACTTCTTCAGCCAGCTCGTCTATCTGAGCGACGTGTCCACGTACACGGTGCCCCTGGCGCTCAGGGCGTTCCTCGACTCCAGCGGCGGCTCCACCTGGGGGCTGATGCTCGCGATGGCGGTGCTGTCGCTGATCCCCATCCTGGGCTTCTTCCTGATCTTCCAGCGACGCATCACCGAGGGCATCTCGACCACCGGCCTCAAGGGGTGATCAGACGTCCGGTCACCGTGGGGTGAGCCGGATCACCGGGTATTCCCGGTCGGATTTGGCCTGGTATTTGCCGTAGCGGGGCTGGGCGGCGGTGATGCGCTGCCAGGCCTCCTCGCGTTCGGCGCCGTCGAGCCGGTGCGGCGTCACCGGCTGGGCGTCGCGGCCGGGGAACTCGACCGACGCCCGCTCGGGGTGCGCCATCAGGTTGGCGTGCCAGTCCGGGTGCTCGCTCCCGCCGCCCGACGCGACGATCAGCCAGGACTCCTCGCCGTCGGCGAACCAGGCCAAGGGCGACTGCCGCGGCTGCCCGCTCCGGCGGCCCACCGTGTTCAGGATCAGTACGTCCATGCCCATGAACGAGCCCTGGCCGCGCCGGATCTTGCGGCTCATCCGGGCGTTCATCCTCCGCTGGATCCACCGTGACACCGGCCCCGGCGTACCGCTCTTGCGCTGCTGCTTCTGTGTCATCGGTGACCCTCAGCTCAGCTCGTTGACGCGGATCATGTTGCCCGCGGGGTCGCGGAAGGCGCAGTCGCGGATCCCCCACGGCTGCTCGGTCGGCTCCTGGACGACCTCGGCGCCGCCGTCCCGCAGCCGCGCGAAGGCGCCGTCGAGGTCGGCGGTGGCCACGATCATGCTGGCGTAGGTGCCCTTGGCCATCATCTCGATGATGGTGCGGCGTTCCCCCTCGGTGATGCCGGGCGCGACGGCCGGCGGGTGCAGGACGACGGACGTGCCGGGCTGGCCGGCGGGGCCGACCGTGATCCAGCGCATCGTGCCGTCGCCGACGTCGTTGCGGACCTCGAAGCCGAGGTTGTCGCGGTAGAAGGCCAGGGAGGCCTCCGGGTCGTTGTGCGGGAGGAAGGTCTGGTGAATGGTGAAGTCCATGGCGACGACGCTAGTTGCGGTCCGGTGACCGGCGCTTCTTCATTCCTGACCGGTCCGGCCACCGGTTCCGCCTGCGGCTAGCCGGTGACGCGGAACGTCGCGTCCTGCCGGTCGGTGGCGCTCGAACTCGAGCTCAGCGGATCGATGCGGAGCGCGAAGTCGGCGTGCCGGAGGTAGCGGTCAGGGAAGTTGTACGACCGGAACGACGACCACGCCGAGTCCGCCAGCCCCGCGACCCGGTAGAACGTCGCGTCGGCGCGGAACGCGGCGGTGTTGTCGTTGGCGTCGAGCCGGACCGCGTAGTCGTAGTGCCGCAGGTAGCGGTCGGGGAAGTTCACGGACTGGAACGACACGCCGGCGGAGTCGGCCAGGCCCGGGACCATCCGCCACAGCTGGTCCTGGTACGGGTCGAAGGGGTAGGCGTCCAGGCGGCCGAGGTAGTCGGCGTGGCGGACGTACCGGTCGGGGAAGTTGGAGGACTTCAGCCGCACCCAGTTCGGCACGCCCCACCGGGAGACCAGGCCGTTGTACTCGGCGGCGGTGATCCCGGCGATCGAGCCGTGTTTGGCGTTGAGCGGGGGCGTGTAGGTGCGCTGGTTGAGCGCCGTCCAGGCGTTGCCGCCGACGTTGGACGTGGACCAGGCGTAGTAGTCGTTGTTGACCGGGCTGAAGGAGTCGCCCCACAGCCACAGCCGCTGCCCGCGTTGTTCTTGAGCAGCAGCGGCGCCTCGATGGCGTTGCCCTGGCGCAGGCCGCTGGTGTAGGTGGTGTAGCTGTTGGGGGCGCCGGTGGTGGAGCGGGCGCCGTAGAGCAGGCCGGTGGAGAGGTTCTTGTAGTACAGGTAGTAGGTCGAGCCGTCGACCACGATGTCGCCGTCCAGCACGGGGAACCCGGGGCTGAAGTACACCTGGTTGGCGCTGACCGTGCGGAAGTCCGAGGTGTAGTTGACCATGAACACGTCGGTGGAGCCGTTGTTGGCCGAGTAGACGATGCCGTACTGGCCGCGGGAGGCGTCCCAGAAGGCGGTCGGCGCCCAGGTGTGGGTGGCGAGGTTGTGCATCCGGATCCGGCGGTACCCGGTGAAGCTGGTCAGGTCGGTGGAGTCCCACACGTGCAGGTACTGGTTGTTCTGCCCGAAGTCGGTGCCCTTGAGGTCGGTGGCGAGGATGACGAACGTGCCGTCCTGCTTGCGCAGGACGAACGGGTCGCGCAGGCCCGTCGTGCCGGCGGTGGGGGTGACGACGGGGTTGTTCTGGTTGAGCGGCGTCCAGTTCAGGCCGTCCTGGCTGACCGCCAGGTGCAGGCCGTAGTCGGCGCCGTTCATGTTCGGCGATTCGGTGAAGTACGCGAAGACGTAGGCGGTGTTCGCGGCCGACGCCGCAGGGGTGTGCACCACGAGGGCGGTGCATAACGCGGCGAGCAGGATGAACGCTCTTCGACGCATGACGGTGCTCCTTGTTAGCGCTAACAATTGCCTGAACCGAGGTCTTGCCAATCAAGGAGGGACGCACGCGAGTGTCGGCGTAAACAGGGAAGCCGTCAAGAGGCGAGGGTTTCCGGGGCCGCGAGGGCCAGGCCGGCGGCCCCCAGGGCGTGCTGGGCGTCGCTCCAAGGACGGACGATCACCTGAACGCGGTAGGCGGCGGTGACCCGGCTGGTCCGCATCGCGGCGAGGAACCCCGGCTCCAGCCCCGGCCAGAGGACGTGGTTCTCGCCGATGACCGCGATGGTGGGCGTGCCGAGCAGGTTGACGACGCCGGCGACGGCCCGCCCGAGAATGGTGCCGATCCCGGCGAGGACATCCGCCAGCCCCGGCTCGCCACCGGAGACCCATCGCGCGCGGAGTTCCTCGATGGTGGTGGCCGCGTCGGCGAGGCCCGCGCGGCGGGCGGCGCGCAGGATGCCGTCGTCGCTGGTGAGAGTCTCCAGACAGCCCCGGGCTCCGCAGGCGCAGCGCGGTCCGGTGGTGGCGACCGGCGTGTGACCGAACTCGCCGGAGAGCCCGCTCGGACCGCGGTGCACCCGCCGCTGCAGGACGGCACCGAGCCCCACCCCGTCGCCGATGCCGAGCACCAGGAAGTCGTCGTGGTCACGGCCCGTCCGGTACAGGAGCTCGGCGGTGGTGCTCGCCCTCAGATCGTTGTCGACCAGCACCGGGATCGGCAGCTCGGCGCGCAGCCGTTCGCCGAGGGGAAGTTCGCTCCAGCCGAATCGGGGACATACCCGTATATAGCCGGTGGCCGAATCGACAGAGGACGGAGTGACCACTCCCACGGCCTTCAACCTGGGCCCCAGGGTGGGGTCGGCCAGCCGGTGGTTGATCACCGCGAGCAGCTGAGGGATGGGGTCGGAACGGCAGTCGAAGGGTGATACATCGGATGTGATCACACGACCGTCCAGGCCTGCGACGACGGTGACGACGTGGTCCGTGGCGACCCGTACGCCGATGGTCGCGGCGGCCTCCGGCACGACCTGGAGCGGGATGCGGGGCCTGCCGACGACCCCGGCCTGCGGGGCGAGTGTGCGCAGATAACCGCAGGCCAGCAGGCGTCGCGTGTGCTCGTGCACGGTCGCGTCGCCGAGCCGCAGACGAGCCGCGATCTGGCGGCGGTCCAGGGCACCCGCGGTGCCGAGCAACGCCAGGATCTCGACGCGGGTCAGATCACCCCGCGGGGCGATTCGACGAGCAGTCATCGGATATTTCCACCTCGATCTCATTGACACTACAGAGCGCGACGCCTAAGTTTCACAATTATTAACTCGGCCCCGAGCTTATTGAGTGGAGCTGCGATGGGCAGGCGGATGCATGGCGGACGACGATCATTGGCAGTCGTCGTGTCGGTGGTCATCGCGGGGGGATTAACCGCCGGTTGCGGGGACAACGGCGGTCAGCAGTCATCAGGCGGCAGCAAGGCGAGCAACGGAGCGGTGACGCTCACCTGGTCGATGTGGGCCTCCGGCACGGAGGACCGCGACGCCTGGCAGAAGGTGGCCGACGAGGTCACCAAGAAATACCCGAACATCAAGATCACGCTGGAGACCTCTCCGTTCAACGACTACTTCACCAAGCTCGGCACCCGCCTGGCCGGCGGCAGCGCTCCGTGCATCGTCTCCATGCAGAGCCTGCGCACCGGCGGCTACGTCAACGGAATGCTTCCGCTGGACGAGCTCATCAAGAAGAACGCCCTGGACACCGGCGACTTCGACTCCTCGATCATGGCCGGGCTGGCCTCCGGCGGTAAGCAGTACGCCCTGCCGTACGACGTCGGCTCGCTGATCGTCACCTACAACAAGGACATGTTCAAGGCTGCCGGCGTGCCGGCGCCGAAGGTCGGCTGGAGCATGGCGGACTTCGAGGCGACGGCCAAGAAGCTGACCACCGGCGGCAAGTACGGCTTCGTGGCCTACCCCATCGACCTGCCGATGTTCTCGATGATCCTGTCTCAGACCGGCGCGGAGCCGGTGGACGCCTCCGGCAAGCTCACCCTCACCTCCGAGCCGATGACGACCGGCTTCCAGTGGTACGCGGACCTGGTCGCCAAGGCCGGGGTCGCGCCCAAGCTGCCCGGCGTGGACAACAACTTCCCCGACACCCAGTTCCTCAACGGCAACGTGGCGATGCAGGTGAACGGGCCCTGGGCCGTCCTGTCGCTCAAGCAGCAGGCCAAGTTCGACGTGGGCCTGGCCACCATCCCCGCCGGTCCCGGCGGGTCCAAGACCTACTCGGCCGGATCCGGCTTCGGCATCTCCCAGTCGTGCCAGTACCCCGACGAGGCGTTCAAGGCGATCAGCGTGATGACCAGCGCCGACGTGCTCGGGCAGCTCGGCACGATCGGGCGCGCGTACCCGGCGCGCAAGTCCGTCCAGAACAAGTGGTACGAGAACGCCTTCGAGGGCGCCAAGGAGGTCCTCGACGCCGCCAACGCCTCGGCGAAGCCGTTCCGGACGACCTCCAGCTGGGAGCAGGTGTCCAAGCTGCTGGCCCAGTACGGCGTGCCGGTCTTCAACGGGCAGGGCACGGCGGCGGACGTCCTCAAGCAGGTCCAGCAGCAGGCACCGGCGTAGCGAGCATGCGCAACCATCCCCAGGGAGTGACGTGTACAACGACGCCGTACCCCGGCGCGCGGCGGTAGCACGCGGACAGCGTGCCCGCCGCCTGCGCGGCGACGGAAGGGTCGCCGCCCTGTTCACCGCGCCCAGCCTGATCGGATTAACGCTGTTCACGCTCTTCCCGATCGTGATGTCGCTGGTGATCGCCTTCTTCCGATGGCCCGCGGTGGGCGAGCACGTCTTCACCGGGCTGGGGAACTTCGCGACGCTGTTCGGCGACCCCGTGTTCCGGCGGACGCTGTTCAACACGCTGCTGTTCGTGGTGCTCTACCTGCCGCTCAACCTCATCGTGTCGGTGGGGTTGGCGGTGTGGATCTCGCCGCGCATCAAGGGCCGCCAGGCGCTGCGGGTGGTGTTCTTCCTGCCCGTGGTCACGCCCATGGTGGCCAACGCGATCGTCTGGCGGATGATCTACCAACCCAACGGGTTCATCGACGGCACGCTGCACGCCGCCACCGGCGTGCACGCGCCGAACTTCCTCGGCGAGCAGGGCTGGGCCATGTTCGCCGTCGTCGCGATGAGCGTGTGGCAGGGGTTCGGGTACAACATGCTGGTCTTCTCGGCCGCCCTGGACGCCATCCCGCGGCAGCTCGTGGAGGCGGCGCAGATCGACGGGGCGGGGCCGTGGCGGCTGTTCTTCCGCATCACGCTGCCGATGATCTCGCCGGCGATGTTCTTCGCCACGACCATGACGCTCATCACGTCGTTCCAGGTCTTCACCCAGCCGTTCCTGATGACCGGCGGCGGGCCCGGCATCGACACCGAGACCCTCATGATGTTCGTCTACAACCAGGGCTTCTCCGTCTACCAGTTCGGACTCGCCTCCGCCGCGGCCTGGATCCTGTTCGTGCTGATCCTGGGCGTGACCGCGATGCAGTTCGCCGGCCAGCGCAGATGGGTCACCTACGATGTCTGAGCACGTGCACGCCGCCCCGGTCTCCCCATGGGCGCACAGGGTCAGGCTGGTCGTCTCGCACGCCGCCCTCTACCTGGTGGCCGCCGCCTTCGTGTCGCCGCTGGTGTACATGGTGGCCACGTCGCTGAAGCGCGCCGACGAGGTGTTCGGGTCGCCGCCGAGCCTGTTCGGCTCGGTGATCCGGTGGGAGAACTACAGCGAGGCGTTCGAGTTCCTGCCGTTCGCGCGTTTCGTGGTCAACGGGCTCGCCGTCGCCGTCTGCGGCACCGTCGTGGTGCTGGTGGCGTCGAGCATGTCGGCGTACGCTTTCTCGCGGCTGCGCTGGCGGGGTCGTGACGGCGTCTTCCTGGTCTTCCTGGCCACCTTGATGATCCCCCAGGAAGTGCTGGTCGTGCCGATGTTCATGCTGATGCGCTGGTTCGGATGGGTGGACTCGTTCCAGGCGCTGATCTTCCCCTGGGCGTTCACCGCCTTCGGGACGTTCATGCTGCGCCAGTTCTTCCTGACCATCCCCGAGGAGCTCGCCGAGAGCGCCCGTCTCGACGGCGCGGGACCGGTGCGCGTCTTCACCAGCATCATGCTGCCGCTGATCAGGCCCGCGCTCGCGGTGCTGGCGGTCTTCACGTTCATCAACTACTGGAACAGCTTCCTGTGGCCGCTGATCATCATCAACTCGGTGGACGAGAAGGCCACGGTCCCGCTGGGTCTGCAGCTCTTCTTCGGGCAGCAGGGCACCCAGTGGAACCTCATCATGGCCGCGGCCGTGATCTCCATGGCGCCCACCACGGCGCTGCTCATCATCCTGCAGAAACATCTCGTACGCGGGATCGCGACCAGCGGTCTCGGCGGACGGTAAACATCTTCGAAGAAGAGGAACATCGTGCAGCACCACGCCTGGTTCGCCGAATCCCGGTTCGGCATGTTCGTGCACTGGGGTCTGTACTCGCTGGCGGCCCGGCACGAGTGGGTGAAGAACCGCGAGCGCCTGACCGACGAGCACTACCAGCGCTACTTCGACCACTTCGACCCCGACCTGTACGACCCGGCGCAATGGGCGCGGCTGGCCAAGGAGGCCGGCATGCGCTACATCGTCGTCACGACCAAGCACCACGATGGCTTCTGCCTGTGGGACTCGGCGCAGACCGGCTACAAGGCGACGCGCACGCCCTGGGGGAAGGACCTGATCGCGCCGCTGGTGGAGGCCGTCCGCGCCGAAGGGCTGAAGGTCGGCTTCTACCACTCGCTGATCGACTGGCACCATCCCGAGTTCCCGGTCGACTCGCTGCATCCCCAGCGCGACGACGAGGCGTACAAGGCCGCCGCCGCGGGCCGCGACGTCTCCAAGTATGCCGACTACCTGCACGCCCAGGTGCGCGAGCTGCTCACCGATTACGGCCAGATCGACTACCTGTTCTTCGACTTCTCCTACCGGGGCAGGCCGGGGAACTGGGGCGGCAAGGGCGCCGACGACTGGCGCTCGGACGAGCTGCTCGCGATGGTCAGAGAGCTCCAGCCGGGCATCATCGTCAACGACCGGCTCGACATCCCCGGCGACTTCGTCACCCCGGAGCAGTACCAGCCCGCCGGGCCGATGATCGTCGACGGCCACGAGGTGCCGTGGGAGGCGTGCCAGACGCTCAACGGCAGCTGGGGATATGACCGGGACAACCTCGACTACAAGTCACCGGACCTGCTCGTACGGATGCTGGTCGACAGCGTCGCCAAGGGCGGCAACCTGCTGCTCAACGTGGGCCCGGACGGGCGCGGCCAGATCGACCCCCGTGCGCGCCGGACTCTCGCCGACATCGGCGGCTGGATGCGGCTGAACTCCCGCTCGATCTACGGCTGCGGGCCCAGCGGCTTCACGGCGCCTCCCGACTGCCGCTTCACCCAGCGGGGCGACCGCCTCTACCTGCACCTGTTCGCCTGGCCGTTCGGCCACCTCCACCTGCCGGGGCTGGCCGGGCGCGTCAAGTACGCCCAGTTCCTGCACGACGCGTCGGAGATCCGTACGCGGGTCATCGAGCCCGGCCAGGAGGCCGGCCTCACGACGATGGGAGCCGTGGCGCCGGACGTCCTGACCCTCGACCTGCCCGTGCAGCGTCCCGACGTCGCCGTGCCCGTCGTCGAGCTGTTCCTCGCCGAGTGACCTCAGCTCCTGTCGTGTGCGAGCTGCCGCGAAGGCGTCAACAGTGAGGACAGCGCCCAGCGGCCGGGGCCGAGGACGGCGATGAGCAGGAAGCCCCAGCAGAAGAGCGCGGCCTTCTCGCCGCCGTTCTCGATCGGGAACAACGCCTGAGGTTGGTGGACGACGAAGTAGGCGTAGGCCATGGTGCCCGAGCAGAGGACGGCGGCGGCTCGGGCGCCCAGGCCGAGAAGCACGAGGGTGCCGCCGACCAGTTCGATGACCGCGGCCCACCAGCCGGGCCATTGTCCGAAGCCGGGTACCTGGCCCTGTGGCCCGCCCAGCACGTCGAAGAGCGTCGCCGCGCCGTGGCAGGCGAACAGCAGTCCCAGCACGATCCGGTACAGGGCCAGGAAGAGCCCCTGATTCTTGTCCAACAGATCCACGGCAAATGCCCTTTCCTGCTGTTGAAAAATATGGGAGCGCTCCCAAACAGATTCTTGAGATCAACCACATATGTCAATGTCGCACTACTCATAGGATCGGTCCAAAATGCGCCTTACAAGCACAACCTGCCCGAACGTCCCAGCCATAAAGTTTCGCACTCGTGAAATTTTCATCAGCGTCCGACGAAACTCGCCAAGGAATTTGACACGAATGACTGGGCGCCGGTAAATCCCGGCATACGAAAGCCGCCCGGACCGGGATCCGGGCGGCCGGCTCAGGGATCGGCTACCGCTTGGCGCACAGCGCGGTGTCCATGGCCTCGATCACGTGCTGGTGGGCCTCCTCGGTGGCGGGCAGCGCCGTGACGGCGACGGTGACGGCGCGGCCGTCCTCGGTCACCCCGTTGCGGGTCTCGTAGCCGTCGATGTCGCCACCGTGGCCCCAGGTGACGCCGCCGCAGCTCAGCGGCATCTTCATCAGGCCCAGCCCGTACTCCCAACCGGCCGGGAACCCGGGCGCCTTCATCGTGTGCTTCATCGCCGCCAGCTGCTCCGGCTTGAGCAGCTTGCCGCCCATCAGCGCGGTCATGAAGCGGTTGAGGTCGCTCGGGGTGCCGATCAGCTGGCCGGCCGCCCATCCCCACGACGGGTCCAGGTTCGTGATGTCCTTCAGCCTGCCGCCGGGCTTCTCCGACCCGTACCCCTGCGGGTGACGCCCGCGGATCGTCCTGTCCCCCTTGCCCGGCCAGTAAGTGTCACGCAGCCCGATCGGCTCGATGATGCGATCCGTGATCACCTCGGCCACCGGACGGCCGGTGACCTTCTCGATCAGCAGGCCCGCCAGCACGTAGTTGGTGTTGCTGTACTCCCAGCTCGCGCCCGGCGCGAACGACGCCTTGTGCGCGAACGCCATGTCCAGGAGGTCCTGCGGCGAGCGGTAGACATTACGGGTCTTGAAGATGCTCGGCATCCAGCGGGTGTAGTTCGGCAGGCCGCTGGTGTGCTGCAGCAACTGTCGCACCGTGACCTTCCGGCCGTCGATGCCCTTGCCGCGCACCACCTTCGGCAGGTACGTCTCGATCGGCTCGTCCAGATCGACCTTGCCCTCGCCGACCAGCTGCAGCACCGCCACCGCGGTGAACATCTTGGTGTTGCTCGCGATCCGCACCCGGCCGTCGACCGGGACCTCCTCCTTGGTCCTCAGATCCGCGACCCCGGCGGTGTAGTGGCGGGTCCGGCCCTTGCCGTCCCGCACCGCGGCCAGCGCCGCCGGGAACGTGTCCTTCTCCACCAGCCCGTCCAGCTTCTTCTGCACGGCGTCGGGCCGGTGGTTGCGCTTCAGCTCGTCCCGTACCTCGGCCAGCTCGGCGGACAGGCTCTCGTCCGGGCTCTGCCGCACGACGTTCGCGGTGCGGTCGAGCCCGGTGGCCGCGGCGGCCGGCATCCCCGCCACGACCAGCCCCGACAGCGCCGCCAGCGCCGCCGCCGCGAGAACCCGCACGCGCCGGGAGGACTTCGACTCGGAAGAGGTACGCGACATGGGAAACGCTCCTGATTTCTTGGTGGGGGTCGTCCGCTTCGGACATCACCAAGCATGTCGGCGCACGGCATCCTTGATCGATCCCGTGCGCTGGAGCGTTCAGGTACAGCCAGCGGTACCGGTGTCAGGACGGGCAGGTACCGTCCAGAGCGCTGATCACCCCGTCGATGAACACCTGCGACTCCGGTTCGTCGGCATGCGCCACCCCGGGGAACTCGGCCTTGCACCACACGCCGTCGATGACGTCGTTGCGCGTCTCGTCGAGCGAGCTCACCAACAGCGTGTACCGGACGGGGTCGGGCGTCGGGTCACCGCTGTTGAGCTGGCTGATGAAGGAGCCGGTGGGGCACATCTGCCCGCCCTGGTTCGCCGGCAGGAGGCAGGCCGGCCAGTAGCCGCGCTGCCCGGTGCCCATCGAGACGTAGCTCAGCGTGGCATCGGCGCCGCCGAGGAACTTCAGGTAATAGCGCGCCGACAGCCCTCCCATGCTGTGCCCGACGAGGCTGACCTTGCTGCCTCCGTTCTCCTGCCGCACCTGCGCCACCAGGTCCCTGATGGCTCCCGCGTTGGCGATGTTCTCCTCGCCCGGGAGGTCGATCGCGTACGCGGGATGGCCGGCCTGCTCCAGCGCCGCCTCCATCTGAGCGAACTCGGTCGGCGACCCGTTCCAGCCGTGGATCAGGATGACCGGCTCCCGCTGCGCGGCCTGCACCTGCTGGCAGGTGCCAAGCCCGGTCAGCAGGATTCCCGCGGCCACTAAGCCTGGGATGCGTCGGCGCCTCGATGACATGAGTCACACCTCGCTACTTCTGGGGGAATTCACTTACTGAGCACTCGGTAAGTGATGGGTTAGATTTAACACCGTGGCCCGAAGTAGGCAAGACCCCAGCAGACAGGAACGCGCCCGCTTACGGCGAGAGGAGATCATCGCCGTGGCCGCGGAGATGTTCGCGCGCGACGGCTTCCGCGGCACTTCCCTGCCCGCCATAGCGGCCCGGGCAGGCATCAGCGAGCCCGGCCTCCTGCATCATTTCGGCAGCAAGGCGGGCCTGCTCCTGGCCGTGATCGAACGGCGTGACCTCGACAGCGAGGCGTTCGCGATGGAGCTCCTGGGCATGGAGCCCTCCGGGCGGCTGCGGGCCATGCCGGAGTTCGCGCGCCGCAACAAGGAGCGGGCGGGGCTGGCGAAGCTGTTCACCGTACTGGTCGCGGAGAGCCTGGAGCCCGGCGCGCCCGGCCACCGGCACTTCGTCGACCGCTACCGCGCGATGCGCGCCATCGTCGCCGACAGCATCCGCTCGGCCCAGGCCGCCGGTCTCACCCGCCAGGACATCGACCCCATCGCCAAGGCCGCCGAGATCATCGCGACTCTCGACGGCCTGCAGACCCAGTGGCTGCTCGACCCCGACACGATCGACATCGTGGCCAGCGTCGAGTCCTACGCCCGCACGCTGGAGCACGACCTGACCTGCGGCCTGCTCTGACAGCGCTCAGATGGTCGAGGTGTCCGTAGCCGGGGGGCACGTCCGCCTGGGCCGTGCCGGCGGGCAGAACTGCCAGGAGGAGCCCGGCGACGACGATCCCCGATAAGCGCCGCAGAAAACGCAAGCGCCCGCCGGAAACGACCTGCCGCAGGTCAACAGGTGTCGATGTAGCGCTGCTTCTGGATGTTCTCGCGGACGCGGTTGCGGGCGGTCCGGGCCGCGTTCGAGTCGTTGGACATGGCGGTCACGGTGAACTGGACCCTCGCGAACTGGTTCGGGTGGTAACTGGTCTGCGCGGGCGCGTAGGAAACCTCCACCACGGTGCTGTTGTCGCTGGCCAGAACGGCGTTGGGCGGGGTGGCGGCGGTCTTGAAGCCGTTGCGGCTCAGCGCATTCTGGGCGAACGAACGTGTGTCCTTGTAACACATGGTCTTGACGAACCAACTCGAGTGCCAGGACAGCGCGGCCTTGTTCGTGGCGGCTTCGGTGGCGGCGCTGGTGACGGTCGCGACGGCCGTCGCGGCCAGCACCAGGCAGAGGCGGGCCTTCCGCTGGATGTCCATCATCGTTTTCGTCCTTTCGGTCTCCCGTACGGACTGGGGACGACAATTCATGGGATCCGGGGCGGGCCTTGGGGGCGCCTACTCCTTCATTACGCACGAGGGCACCTAAAACCGAAAAGGCGGAAAGGGTAAAAGCACGATCCGGGTCAGGTCGGCGGTGGGAGCGCGTCCATGACCGGTCGTCCGGGCCGCCCAGGGGGAATAGGGCACGGGGGGCCGCTGTTCACGCCGGTAAGTTTAAGCTTCAACTCCTCGCGAAGGGGTCCGTCATGGCAATCGCCTTCATGCTCGTCATGAGCGTCCTCGTGGGCGCTCTCCTCACCGGCACGGTGGCCGCCCTCGTGCTGGGCGGCATCAGCGACCGGCAGTGGCCGGTGCTCCGGCGGCGGCGGGTCGTCTACCGCGGTTTCGTGCCCCGCTGACCGGAACCCGCCCTGCGGCCGGGGACGCGCCGGCCGCAGGACTCAGCCGTACGGGGGTCACGGCAAGAGGGCGGCCTTGACCTGGTCAGCGATCACCTGGGGGTGAGGCGCAGAATGGCATGGTCGGCGGAGAGATAGGGCAGCTCCAGCCGCAGGTTGTTGATGCGGGCGGATCTGCCGGGGGTCAGGGACAGCTTGCCCTCGTCGCGGCAGCGCCCGTTGACGCAGCTGCCGGTGATGCTGACGTTCGCCCCCTCGACCTGCAGCCCGCCGGTGAAGCCCAGGAGCGCGATCGTGACCTCGTCCGGGTCGAGTGAGCTGATGGTGAGCCGCTGCACGCCGAACCGCTTGTCGATCCTGAGCCGGTCGCCTGCCCGGACCTCGACCTCGCAGTCGGCGTCCTTGCAGGACGCCAGGCTGCTCCCGTCGGCCGGGTGCGGCCCGGTGGCCGAGGGCCGGACGGAGGCGGTCGTCGTGGGAGGCAGCGTGTCCGCCGTGGGTGACAGCGTGTCCGTCGCCGCCGACAGAGGCGTCGACGGCGCGGTACGCGAGTCGGCGCAGGCAGCGGCGAGTACGGCCAGCAGAGCGGCGGCGGTGAACCGGACGAGGGTCGGCATTGGGCTCCTCCAGGCGGGCACTTCCTGACGTTGTGCCCGCCTGAGCTGCGAACATAACCCTGTGTAATCAGTCGAGTCGGTAGAGGGCCTGGCTGCCGCCGTCGGTGCCGCCGTAGTCCGAGGCGTCCACCAGGGTCCCGTTGGCCTTCACCCACTCCGTCACCGCGGAGTCGGTGCCTCTTGGGCCGTCGCCGCCGATCAGGATGTACTTCAGCTGACCGCTGGAGACGTACTCCTCCAGCTTGGCGACGGTCATGGCGGGGTCGCTCCCGGTGAAGCCGCCCATGGCGATGACCGCCTCGCCGGTGGACAGGATGATCGACGACGCGCTCTGCGCGCTGTCGACGGCCACCAGCCACGTCGCGTCGCCCTGGTGGGCCTTCAGGTACGCGACCATCTGAGTGCTCACCTGCCCTCCACCGGGCCCGCGGCCCCCTTCAGGACGCCCGGAGGGCGCCTGCCGGCCGGGGCCGCTCGTGACGGGCCCCGCCGTAGGGTTGGTGCCCTGGACGGCCGAGGTCAGCGGGGTCACCGCGTACGCCGCGGGCCCGGCCAGGCCGCCGAGCAGCCCGGCGACCAGTGCCACGGCGGCCAGCCGCCTGGCCCCGAACGCGCCCGCCAGCAGCCCCGGCACCGCCACCGTGGTCAGGCCCAGCACCACCCACGGCAGCCACGGCACGAAGTCGCTGTTACGGCTGAGCACCACGAACGACCAGCCCCCGGTGACGGCCACGCCGAGCGGCAGCGCCCACCGCCAGGCGGAGGAGCGCCGGTGGGCCCGCCACATCAGCACCCCGCCGATCCCGGTGAGCGCGGCGATCGCCGGGGCCATCGCGGTGGCGTAGTAGGGGTGGAAGGTGCCCTCGGAGAAGCTGAACACCATGAAGTGGATCGCGAGCCAGCCGCCCCACAGCAGCAGGGCGGCCCGGACCGGCTCGGTTCGCGGCCGGCGGCCGGCCAGCGCGATCCCCACGGCCAGCGCGAGCACCGCGAACGGGATCAGCCACGAGATCTGGCCCGCCATCGTGTCGTTGAACAGCCGGGTGGCCCCCGCCTCGCCGCCGAAGCTCCCGCCGCCGCCGTTTCCGCTCGCGCCGAAGATCCGGCCGAGGCCGTTGTATCCGATGACCAGGTCCCAGACGGTGTTGTCCTCGCTGCCCCCGACGTACGGCCGGCTGTCCGACGGCCACAGGTCGACGATCACCATCCACCAGCCGCTGGCGGCCACCAGGGCCGCTCCCGCCGCGAGCAGGCGGCCGGCCCGCCGCAGCGGTGAGCCGGGCGCGGCCACCAGGTAGGCCACGGCGAACGCGGGCACGACCAGGTACGCCTGGAGCATCTTGGTGTTGAACGCCAGACCGACCAGCACGGCCGCGAGCAGCAGCGTGCGCGTCCGGCCGGTACGGATCGCCTCCAGGCAGAGCCAGGCAGCCGCGACCAGCAGCAGGACCAGGATCGTGTCGGGGTTGTTGTCCCGGTTGATGGCCACGGTGATCGGGGTGAGCGCCATGACCGCCGCCGCGATCAGGGCCCCGGCGGGCGAGCCGAGCGCCCGCCGTACCGCTGAATGGACCAGCCCCACGGCGGCGACGCCCGCGATCGCCTGGGGAAGCAGCATGCTCCACGTCCCGAACCCGAAGACGCGGGCCGACAGGCCCATCACCCACAGGGCCAGCGGCGGCTTGTCGACGGTGATGAAGGAGCCGGAGTCCAGGGCTCCGAAGAAGAACGCCTTCCAGCTCTGGGTGCCGGAGTAGACGGCGGCGGCGTAGTAGGTGTTGGCGTAGCCGTTCTGGCCGAGGGCCCAGGTGTAGAGGAAGGCGGACAGGGCCAGCACGCCCCACAACGCGGGGCGGGCCCACCGCGGGTCCTTCGGCGGCGCAGCGGCCGCGGCGCGATCGACCGGGCGTTCCAGCAGCTCCGCGGTCATCGTGCCACCCGGTTCCGCGCCACTCGCCACATCCCCTTGAGGTCGTCCGTGGCGGTCCTGACGATGTCGACCCGGCTGTCGGGATCGTCCACCCAGTCCACGGGGACCTCGTGGATCCGCAGCCCGCGGTTCTCGGCCAGCAGGAGCAGCTCGGTGTCGAAGAACCACTCCTGGTCCTCCACGACGGGCAGCAGCGCCTGCGCGACCTGCGTCCGCGCCGCCTTGAACCCGCACTGGGCGTCGGAGAACCGGGCGCCCATGAGAGAGCGGAGCAGCAGGTTGTAGCAGCGCGAGATGAGCTCCCGCTTGGGCCCGCGGACCACGTTCGATCCTCTGGACAGCCGGGTGCCGATGGCCAGGTCGCTGTGCCCGGACAGCAGCGGCGCCACGAGCGGGAAGAACGCGTCCAGATCGGTGGAGAGGTCGACGTCCATGTAGCTGACGACGTCGGCGTCGCTCTCCGACCAGACCTTCCGCAGTGCCCTCCCCCGCCCCTTCCGGTCGAGGTGCACCGCCCGTACGAAGGGCAGCTCCCGCTCCAGCCCGGTGGCGATCTCCCAGGTGCCGTCGGTGCTGGCGTTGTCCGCGATCGTGATCCGGAAGCCGTAGGGGAAGGTGCGGATCAGGTACGAGTGCAGCCGGCGAACGCTCTCGGCCAGCACCCGCCGTTCGTTGTGGACGGGGACCACGACCTCGACCAGGCGGGTCCCCCTTGCCGCCTCAACCCGAGGCGCTGTCACCGTCATCGTGCTCATGACAGAGACGATCGAGGGCCGCCCTGGGAGGGGGCTGAGGCGCCCATTAAGCCTTACTGAGGACTGCGGCCCGCTCTCTTAAGCCTTGCTGAGACCGTGGCTCGGTCCGCGCCGGACACCAGTTCCACCGCGTGCTCAGGTGACCATTGACGGACCCCGTCCACAAGGTTACGGTCAGGACCGGAATTGAGCACAAACGAACACGACCTCGGAGGTGGTGCCGTGCGGATTCCCGTGGAGGCTCACTTAAAGTGGCCCCGGCTCACGCGCGGGCGGGCCCTGCGCGGAGCGGTGGCGACGGCGCTCCTGACCGCACTGCTCGCGGTGCCGCTCGGAACGCCCGCGACCGCGGCCGACCTGCGGATCGCCAACGACAGCTTCGACAAAGGACTGGACGGCTGGAGCGGCTCGCACACCGCGGGCGGCGTCGATGCCGTGACCTGGGACGGGCGCACCACCGCGCGCGTCACCGACACCGATCCGACCGCCGCCTACGGCAGGGAGAGCATGCCGGGCCTGCCCGCAGGCGCGGGCACCCGCTACACCCTGCAGGCCCAGGTGTGGGCCGAAAGCGGCACCGCGTACCTGTACCTGCGCTTCCGGGACGCCTCCGGCAACCTGCTGGCCGGCGGCGCCAACGCCCCGGCGACGGGCAGGCGCTGGAACCGCGTCACGGTCTCGGGCGTCGCGCCCGCCGGCACGGCCACCGTCTCGGCCCTCATCTACTCGGGCGTGGCCGACGTGGCCGTCGCCTACTGGGACGAGGTGCTGATCACCAAGGACCGGACCGATCTGGGCGTGCAGATCAACAGCAGAGTGCCCAACGCCACCACCTTCTCGGGCGGCAGCGCGTACGCCGTCTACACCGGCACCCCCGAGGTCAACCCGCAGCTGGCCGTGATCGACGTCGCCACCGAGAAGGTGACCCAGAAGCTCACCATCCCCGACAGCGCGGCCACGCCCACCGTCGGCGGCTGGGCGGCGGCCACCGCCACCGACGGCAGCGTCTACCTCGGCACCTACCCCAATTCCAAGCTCTACCGGCACGTCCCCGGCCAGTCCACGATCACCGACCTCGGCCGGGCGGAGGGCGGCTACTCCTTCATCTGGGACCTGGAGCCGGGAGCGGGCGGGAAGGTGTACGGCGGCACCTACAACGACGCCCGCTACTTCCAGTACGACAATGGTGCCTTCACCACGCTCGGCAGCGTGCCCATCGTGGCCGGCGCCCAGAACGTGCGCAGCCTCGCCCACGACCCGTCCGCCGACGCCACCTATCTCGGCACCGGCACGAACGCCGCCCTGATCAGGTACGACAACGCCACCAAACGGGTGGACAGCCTCCTTCCCGCGGCCTACGCCAACAACTCCATGGTGGGCGGCCTCACCTGGACGGGCGGCAGGCTGTTCGCCTGGATCGACCGCACCCTGCTCGTCCTGCGCGTCACTCGCAACGCCGACGGCTCCTACGCGGCCGCCACCGACGCCACGATCACCGACGTGGACCTGCACCACTCCCCGGCCCGCGACGGCATGGTCTGGTTCGTCAAGGACGGCCTGCTGCACTCGTACGACATCGGCACCCGGACCGTGCAGGCCACCTCCGTGCGGCCCGGACTCGACGTCACCGGCTACACCTGGTCGGGCAGCACGCTGGTCGGCCTCGGCGCGGCCACGGACGGCACCCGGATCTTCAAGTACGAGCCCGCGGGCGGCCGCTGGAGCAGCAACCTCGTGGCCGGCACCCCGATCCTGCCCGCCGCGATCAACGCGCTCGGCGCGGGACCCGACGGCCGCGTCTACACCGGCGGCTACCTGACCGGCGGCACCGGCGTCTACGACCCGCTGCGGGGCGACGGCGACGACAACCAGCCGGACAGGCTCACCCTCGACGGGCTCAACCAGACCGACAGCCTGCTTGCCCACGACGGGCTCCTCTACATCGGCGTCTACCCTTCGGCCCGGCTCTACAGCTACCAGCCCGGAGGCCCGTGGCCGCCCACGCTCAAATACACCGGCGGCGAGGCGGGCGACAAGGCCGACGACTGCGAGCCGGGCAAGGGCCCGCCCCCGCAGGACCGGCCGTACGCGCTGGCCGGCGGGCCGGACGGCACCATCTACATGGGCACGGTGCCGAAGTACGGCAAACGCAGCGGCGCGCTCAGCATCTGGAAGCAGGGCACGGCCGGGCGGACGCTCTGCGTGGTGCCCGACCAGGCCGTCGTCTCGCTGGCCTACGCGGGCGGCAAGGTGTTCGGCGGCACCTCCACGCGTGGCGCCCTGGGCGTCGACCCCGTCTACGCCCCGGGGGCGTCGGCCACGCTGTTCTCCTACGACCCCGCCACCGGCGCCGTGCGCACGCATCCGCTCCCGCTGACGGAGCCCAAGGCCGTCACGGCCCTGGCGGTGGTGGACGGCGAGCTGTGGGGCCTGGCGGGCGGCACGCTGTTCACCCTCGATCCGGCCCGGCCCGAGGCGATCACCGCCAAACGGCTGTTCGACGACCCGGACTACGCGGCCAAGTCCAGCATGGCCTGGCGGGACGGAGTGCTGCTGACCGTGCCCCAGGACCCTGCCCGCGTGTACGGCACGGCCGGCGACCAGATCTTCGCGATCGACAAGGCGACCAAGGCGGTGACCGTGCTGCGGACGGAGAAGGGGATGGAGGGACTGACGGCCGACGGCTTCGGCAACCTCTACTACAAGATCAACGAGCGCCTGTTCCGGCTCGCCCGTCCATGAGGCAGATTTCGGCCTGAACCGATATGGCCCAGCCGGGCCCCCAGGGGCCCGGCTGGGTGTGGGACGGCTCAGGCCGCGGGCGGCTGGGCCGGGCGGTAGTCGAGGACGACGGCCCCGCCGCTGAAGGTGTGGGTGCCGGCCAGGCACCAGGCCGTCGTGTCGATCCCGTCGGCGAACAGCCGTTTACCCTTGCCCACGACGACCGGATGGAGGAAGAGTTTGAGCTCGTCGAGGAGCTCGTGCTTGATGAGACAGTTGACCAGCTCGCCGCTGCCGTAGACGAGGAGGTCCCCGTCGTCCTCGGTGGCCAGGCTCGCGCTCAACCGTTCCCGTACGGCCGGCGGATCCGACGACTCCCTGACGGCGTCACCGTGGCGGACCACCTCCTCGATGCTCGTCCCGACCCGCTCGTTGAGCAGCTGGGCGAAGGCCAGCCGCTCCCGGGTGACCTCGGCGTCGGCCAGCGCCGTCCTGGTCCGCTCCATGTCCCTGACGAGGTCGGCGAACCGGGCGACGCCGTAGAGCGCGAGGCCCACGAAGGCCGTGTGCCCGACGGCCAGGTAGGCCGCGTCCCAGACCGTGGGGCGTACCTCCAGGCCCGAGAGGAACTGCGCGAGCACGATGACCGCGAACCCCGCCCAGGCGAGCGCGGCCGGGCGGATCAGGAGGAGGACGGCGGCGGCGAGGAAGCCGGTGTTGCCGTACCACGTGCTCGCGAACAGGTGCAGCCCGGCACCGGTCAGCACCGCCTGCAGGGCGAGCGTCCACTGCCACGCCGTCGGCCGCCGCCCGTCCGCCGCCCGGACGCAGTTGTAGAGGTGCAGCAGGAGCAGGCCGACCAGCAGCCCGCACCCGAGAGCCTTCTGGCCGGCGGTGTCGCCGGACCGGAAGATGCCGATGAACCCGCCGTAGGAGAACCCGACACTGACGACGACCGCGACAAGACGCGCGAGCCTGAACGCCGACCCCATGATCCGGAACCTAGCCGAAGCCTATGAATTCCGTATAGATCAACGGGATGACGTCCGGCGACAAGATCATGTGCCCTGGCCGCCGGGTAGGTGCGGCGGCGGCCAGGGCGGAGGGGGTCAGCGCTCGGGTGTGGTCGGAGCCGTCATGACCGGCGGCTCCTCGGGGGCCGGGGCGTCGAGTGGTTCCGGGCGCCGGCGGGTGGCGCGGATGCGGCGGGACACCATGCCGGTCGCGCCGACGACGGCGCCGCCCAGCAGAGTGAGCAGCACGAAGACGAGGGTGGCGGACCACGGCCAGGCGCTGCCGGTCAGCTTGACGTCGAGCACCGGGTACTCCAGCGTCTTGGCGGTGAACCGGGCGGTCTGCACGTCGTAGGTGCGGGCGATGTCGCGCAGCACCGGGTCGAACGCGAACTCCGGGTTGACGTGGAGGTACTCGGGCCGCAGCCCCGTGGTGGCCGCCGGTTGGCGTCGCGCCGCGTCCAGGCCCGGCACGAGGAGGCGGTCGAGGTCGGCCGCCGCCACCGTCGAACGCGGGACGAACGTCAGGCCGTGCTCGGAGTGGACCACGCCGTCGCCGACCGCGACGGTGCGCCCGACCACGGACTGCTCGGTGTAGGACACGAACGCGGAGGCGAGCTCCAGCTCCCCGACACCCTCGGTCAGCTGGACGCCGATGGTCGACGGGCCGGTCTGGTAGGAGGCGTTGAGCGCGGCGACCACGTCCGACGGCTCCAGACCTGACTCGGGGATCTGCGCGGCGTGGCCGGGAACGTAGTGGCGCCAGTGGACGCGCTGCGCCGCCGCACGCGCGGTGTCCGCGTCGAGCAGCCGTTCGATGATCCGCAGGCCGCCGTCCATTCCGAACAGCACGCCCGCGGTGGTGATCACGTTTCCGTCGTCGACGTACCGCGTGCCGCTCGTCCACTTGACGGCGCCGAAGTCCTTCCGCAACGCGGACAGCCGCAACCAGTGTGAGGTCGCGGGCCTGCCGTCCAGCAGCCCGCTCGCGGCGAGCGTACGGGCCCCGGCGCAGACGCTGACGGTCAGCGCGCCGGCGGCCGACTGCTGCCGCAGCCAGGCGCTGATCGAGGCGGACTCGGCCGGCTCGGGCGTCTGCAGGGCCGGGATCACCACGGCGTCGAGGCGGTCGTCCCGCTCGCCCATCAGCCGCGTCAGCTCGTCGAACGTCAGGTCCGGCACGATGTCCAGACCGCCGGTCAGGGGCACCAGCCGGGGGCCCGCCGAGACGACGTAGGTGTTCACCCGGCCGGTGCCCGCCAGCACCTCGTACGGCCCGAGCAGGTCGGCCACGTTCGCGCCCTTGCCGCCGACCAGGAAAGCCACCGTGGGCTTGGCCGGGTCATGGACCTTGGCCACCGGCTGGGCCGACACCGCGTCCGAGCGCGCCCGGTACAGGTCGCCGAACCTGCCGATGGTGTTCACCGCGGAGACCGATGCGGGTATCAGCAGCACGGCCGGCACCACGGCCGCCCCCTTGACCCACTTCCACGGGACGCGCAGGCGGTGGTGATGGTGGAGGTACTCCTCGCGCCGCCACAGCATGGCCACGGCCATGAGGACGAACATCAGCGTGTGCCCGATCGACGTCACCAGGTGGCCCGGCAACGCGCCGAACCAGTACGGGACGAGCAGCACGAGGAAAGGCGCGAACATCGCCAGGCTCATCTCGCCGACGGCGGCCCAGCCGTGGCGGCGCACCCGCATCCAGACGGCCATGCCGATGGTCATGTCGGCGGCCATGACCAACGCGCTGACGTCGAACCGGGTGTCCACCGGCAGTACCGCGTTCCACACCAGGCCGAGCAGCAGCATCCCGACGCTCATCGCGATGACCATCTCGATGTAGTGCCAGATGAATCGCCCGGCCAGGCGCGCCCTGCCGGTAGGTGGCTCGTGAACAGTCATTGCCGGACTCCTAAGCATCGTGACGGGAGTTGTGGCGCCCTGGCTGACCGGTGCCAGTTCAGCCCGGAGGCCGGAGACCGGGCAAGCGGTGACCGGCCGGCTTGTCCGAATAGCCGGGCATCGTGTCGCTTTTGGCCTGGCTCGTCAGGGGGTCTGCTGCCGAGTGTCGTCCGATCAGGGCGGACGCGACCAGTGCCGGGGGCACGAGGTCGGCGTGGGATTCGCACCGCGCCCGACGTGCACTCTGCACGTGCCGATCTCCAAGAGGCGGCAGGTGTTAGGTTGAGGGCGCCGGGTCGCTGTGGTTGCTCCGGGAGGGACAGATGATCCGGATCCTGATCGCCGAGGACATGCGCATCCTGCGTGACACGCTGGTCGCCTTACTCGGGCTCGAGGACGACCTGGAAGTGGTCGCCGAGCTGGCCGCCGGCGACCGGATCGTCCCCACCGCGCTCCGGCACCGTCCCGACGTGGCGATCATCGACATCGACCTGCCCGGCACCGACGGGCTCACCGCGGCCGCGGAGCTGCACCGCCTCCTGCCGGAGTGCCGGACCCTGATCCTGACCGGTCTGGGCAGGCCGGGAACGCTGAGGCGGGCGCTGGCGGCGCGCGTGTCGGGGTTCGTCGTCAAGGACGCGCCGTCGCAGGAGCTGGTCGACGCGATCCGGCGGGTGGCCGCGGGCGAGCGCGTGATCGACGCGAAGCTGGCGCTGGCCGCGCTGGAGGCGTCCGGCAACCCGCTCTCGCCACGGGAGGCCGAGGTGCTCAAGCGCCACGCGGCCGGCGCCTCGGCGGCCGAGATCGCCGCCGACATGCACTTGTCGTACGGGACCGTACGCAACTACCTCGCGGCGGCGGTCACCAAGCTGGGCGCGCGCAACCGGGTGGACGCCGCCCGCATCGCCGACGAGGCCGGCTGGCTGTGAGCCCTGGACCGGGGCCGGCATGCATTCTGCACGGTCCAACCCATGCGTTCCGCATGCCGGGGTCGTGCCGGGCCGCACTGGCAGCGGAGCTCGCGATGCGCGAACACTGAAGCATGGGCAAGGGCGACGCGGGCTGGTGGAGGGTGCGATGGACTGTGGCCGTGGCCCCAGCCGGGCGCCGGTGACGCGGATCCTGGTCGCCGAGGACGTGGACGACCTGCGTGGCACGCTGGTCGCCCTGCTCGAGCTGGAGGACGACCTCGAAGTGGTCGCCGCGCCGGCCTCCGGCGACCGCGTCGTGCCGGCCGCCCTCCATCACCGCCCCGACGTGGCGGTGATCGACATCGGCCTGCCCCGCGTGGACGGGCTCACCGCCGCCGCCGAGCTACGCCGGCGGTTGCCCGGCTGCCGCACCCTGATCCTGACCGGCCTGCCCAGACCGGGAAACCTGCAGCGCGCGCTGGCCGCCGGGGCGTCGGCGTTCCTGACCAAGGACGGCCCCGCGGACGAGCTCATCGACGCCATCCGCAGGGTCGCACGCGGCGAACAGCTCATCGCCCTCTGAGGCATACCGTTCTCCCATGAACGGAGTATTCAAGGTGTTCCCGGCCTCTCCCGGCGACGGTGACGCGGTGGGCGAGATCCACGCCGAGTCATGGAAAGCCGCCTATGCCGGTTTCTTCCCAACGGAGTTCTTCGACGAGGCGGTGAGCCACCGGCGCGGCAAATGGCACGGCGTGCTCGCCGAGGGCAAGGACACCATCCTGCTGGCCACGCTGGACGGGCGACCGCTGGCGTTCTCCTACTTCGGCTCCTCGCCGGCGCACCCGGAGTCGGCGGAGATCTTCGGCTTCTACGGTCACCCGGACGGCTGGGGAACCGGCATCGCGGGCGCCCTGATGGCCGCGTCCCTGGACAGGATCCGCGAGGAGAGCTTCGGGCGGGTCCATCTGTGGACGCTGCGTGGCACGCCTCAGTCCCGCCGTTTCTACGCCAAGAGCGGCTTCACGGAGTCGGGCGCCGTCCGCGGCCACGACTTCGGCGACGGCAACCCGATCGAGCAGATCGAGTACCAGCTGATCCTCTGAGGTGAACTGATGGTGTGTACCACTAGTACACTATGGCCATGCGAGCCATCATCAAGATCCTGGGCACCGTCCTCGTCTCGATCCTGCTGACCTATCCGCTGTGGGCGCCGCACTGGGGAAGCGGCATCCTGGGCGAGATCGCCGCGCTGGGCATGCCCGGCGGCCTGATCGCCATTGCCGTCTTCTTCGGCCTCGTCGCGCTGTACTGCCGCGCCCTTCAGCGCACGATGACGGTCGTACGGCCGCAGGCCCGGGCCGCCGCTCCCGCCTCGGTGTGGTGGATGTTCGTCATCCCCTACAACTTCGTCGAGGACTTCTCCATCGTGCGCACCGTCTCCGCCTCGCTGGCCGCCGACGGGCGCGCTACGAGCGGATTCGTCCAGAAGTGGGCGGTGCTCGGATACGGCTGGTGCGCGTTCCAGATCCTGTCGCTCTTCCCCGGGGCGGCCGGATACGCGGGCGGGGCGGTCGCCCTCCTATTGTGGGCAGCACACTGGATCATGACGGTCCAGGTCAGCCGCAGGCTCGCCATCCCGCAGCCGGCCGCCCACAACCTCTAGGAACCCGATGCCACTTCCCCGCTTCGACCGACTGCCGGCCGACGCCCGAGCCGCCATCCTCGCGGTGGCCCGCGCCCACTTCGCCCGCGACGGCAAGGACGCCGCGTCGTTCAACCAGATCATCGCCGAGGCGGGCATCTCGAAGACCTCCGCGTACCACTACTTCGACGGCAAGGACGACCTCTTCGGCGCGGTGGTCGCCGACGCGGCCGCCCGCACGCTGACCGCGCTCGGCCCCTGGGCCGAGGTGGGGACCGCGGAGGAGTTGTGGCGGCAGCTCGTGGCGGGCACGACCCGGCTGGCGGCGCACCTGCGCGAGCATCCGGACGACCGGGCGGTGCTCGCCGGGCAGCCGCGCACCGGCGGCGATCCGTGGATCCGCGACCTCGTCGCGAACGGCACGAAGATCGGCCTCATCGCCCCGGACCCCAGCGCCGAGCTGGTCGCCGTCGCCACCGCGGGCGTCTTCGACGCCCTCGACACATGGGCGCTCGACCACCCGGACGAGCTCGACCGCCCTGTCGCGGACACGCTGGTCCTGTTCCTCGCCCGGCTCTGGAACGCCCCCGCCCCCCGATAGCCCAGCGAGCTCTTGTTACGCTTAGTCGCAAATAGGTTACCTTGCGTAATTCGGGGGCTATTGTGAAGGTTGCCTGTGTCGGCGGCGGACCCGCCAATCTGTACTTCTCCATCCTGATGAAGCGGGTGGACCCTTCCCACGACATCACCGTCTACGAGCGAAACCCGGCCGGATCGACGTACGGCTGGGGCGTGACCTACTGGGACGAGCTGCTCGGCTACCTCCTCGCCGCCGACCCCGAGTCCGCGAGCGCCATCCGCGCGAACTCGGTCCGCTGGGACAGCTGGGTCGCGCACATCCGCGACCGCGCGACGGTGACGGTGGATCACGGGGACGAGGGCTTCGGCATCGGCCGGCACCTGCTCCTCGACATCCTCGTCGAACGGGCCCGTGCCCTCGGCGTACGCGTCGAGTTCGAGCGCGAGATCACCGGCGAGCACGAGCTGCCCGAGGCCGATCTCATCGTCGCCGGCGACGGCGTCAAGAGCGTGCTGCGCGAGCGGCACGCCGACCACTTCGGCCCCGAGTTCGCGGTCGGCGACAACTGCTACACCTGGCTCGGCACCACCCAGATCTTCAGAGCCTTCACCTTCGCCTTCGCGAACACCCCGCACGGCTGGATCTGGTGCTACGGCTACGGGTTCAGCCAGACGCACAGCACCTGCGTCGTCGAGTGCTCCCCCGCGACCTGGCGAGGGCTCGGGCTCCACGAGGCCAACGAGGCCGACAGCCTGGCACTCCTGGAGAAGCTCTTCTCCGAGATCCTGGACGGGCACCCGCTGATCGGCCGGGCGCACCCCGACGGCAGCTCCCACTGGCTGAACTTCCGCACCCTGACCTGCCGCACGTGGTACCGCGACAACGTCGTCCTGGTCGGGGACGCCGCGCACACCACGCACTACTCCATCGGCGCGGGCACCGCCCTCGCGCTCGGCGACGCCGCCGGGCTGGTCAACGCGCTGCACGAGGAGGCGGGGCTGCCGGCCGCCCTCGCCCGCTACGAGCGCGACCGCAAGGCCGCGATCCTGGGCACCCAGAAGGGGGCCCACCGCAGCGCCCAGTGGTACGAGAACCTGCCGCGCTACATCGACCTGCCGCCGCGGCAGATGTTCACGCTGCTCGGTCACCGGCACTCCGCACTGCTGCCGTACGTGCCGCCGAGGCTGTTCTACGCGATCGGCCAGGCGGTCGAGTCGGTGCCCAGGATCGTGTCCTGGCTGGGCTCGAAGACCACGCGCACCAGCCGCGGGTGATGTACGTCAGCCGACGCTGATCCGGTGGCGGAAGACCCAGTACGTCCACCCCTGATACAGCAGCACCAGCGGCAGGAAGATCACCGCGACCCAGGTCATGAGCCCGAGCGTCTTCGGGGTCGCGGCCGCGTTGCCGACGGTCAGGCTGTGGGCCGGGTTGACCGTCGAGGGCAGGACGTCGGGATAGAGGACCGCGAACAGGCTGATCACGGTCAGGCCGATGGCGACCGCCGACAGCAGGAACGCCCACCCCTGACGGCCTCGGCCCACGGTGAGCAGCGAGGACACGAAGGCGAGGACGGCGAGGACCGCCAGGACGACCGTGGCGAGGCTCCCGCCCTGGAGCTGCGTCCAGGCCAGGAAGACCACCGCGAGCACCGCCGCCGCGACGCCCGTTCGCACCGCCACCGCGACCGCGCGCCGGCTGATCTCCCCAGTGCTCTTCAGCGCCAGGAACATCGCGCCGTGCGTGGCGAACAGCGCCAGCGTCGTCAGCCCGCCGAGCAGCGCGTACGGATTGAGCAGGTCCAGCACCGTGCCCACGTACTCGTGGCGGGAGTCGAGCCGCAGGCCCCGCACGATGTTCGCGAAGGCGACGCCCCACAGCAGCGCGGGCACGAACGAGCCGGCCACGAGGCCCGCGTCCCACCGCCGCCGCCAGGTCAGGGAGTCGCGTTTGCCGCGGTACTCGAAGGCCACCCCGCGCACGATCAGCGTCACCAGGATCACCAGCAGCGGCAGGTAGAACGCGCTGAACAGCGAGGCGTACCACTCGGGGAAGGCGGCGAACGTGGCCGCTCCCGCGGTGATCAGCCACACCTCGTTGCCGTCCCAGACGGGTTCGATCGTCTCGATCATCGCGTGGCGTTCCGCGTCGTTCCCGGCGACGACGGGCAGCAGCATGCCGACGCCGAAGTCGAACCCCTCCAGGACGAAATAGCCGAGCCAGAGCACGGCGATCGCCACGAACCAGACGTCGGTGAGCTCCATGCCGCGATCTCTCCACTAGTAGGCGGGCGACGGCTCGCCTGGCTCGGTGCTGTCTTCGGACGGCGGGGCCATCCGGCCGTACTTGATCATGAGGCCCGCCTCCACCACGGCCAGCACGCCGTACAGGAGGGTGAAGGCGATCAGCGAGGTGAGCACGGTGCCCACGCCGACGCTGGGCGAGACGCCGTGGACGGTCTTCATGTGGCTGAAGACGATCCACGGCTGCCGGGCCGTCTCGGTGAAGATCCACCCGAAGCTGTGCGCGAGGAAGGGCAGCACGACGGACCACACGGCGGCCCGCCAGATCCAGCCCTTGCCGCGTACGCGCCCGCCGCGGGTCAGCCAGAGCAGGACGAGCGCCACCAGCCCCGCGAGCATGCCGAAGCCGATCATCAGCCGGAAGGACCAGTAGGCGAGCGGGATGTAGGGCCGGTAGTCCCCCGGGCCGAACCTGCGCTGGTACTCCCTCTGGAGGTCGTTGACGCCGTGCACCTTGCCGTCGAACGAGCCGGTCGCCAGCTGTGACAGCAGGCCGGGGATCTCCAGCTGGTAGATCGGCCTCGTGCCGTCGAGCGTCCCGATGGTGAACAGGGAGAACGGCGCCGGCTGCTGTGTCTCGTAGAGCGCCTCGGCGGCGGCCATCTTCATCGGCTGCGTCTGCGTCATGATCTTGCCGAGGACGTCTCCGGAGACGAGGGTGCCGGCGGCGCCCACCAGCACCGCGACCGCGCCGAGCCGGAGGGATGGACGGAAGACGTCGGCGTCCCGCTTCCTGGCCAGGTGCCAGGCGGAGACCGCCATGAGGATCACCCCGCCGGCCAGCCAGCAGCCCAGGACGGTGTGCGGGAAGGTGGCCAGCAGGACCTTGTTGGTCAGCACGGCCCCGAAGTCGGCCAGCTCCGCCCGCCGGCCGACGGTGGTGCCCACCGGCCACTGCATGAACGAGTTGGCGGCCAGGATGAAGTAGGCGGACACCATGCTGCCGATCGCGACCGTCCAGATGCACGCGAGATGCACCAGCTTGGGCAGCCGGTCCCAGCCGAACATCCACAGCGCCAGGAACGTCGACTCCAGGAAGAACGCCAGCAGCGACTCCAGCGCGAGCGGCGCGCCGAAGACGTCACCGACGAACCTGGAATAGGAGCTCCAGTTCATCCCGAACTGGAACTCCTGCACGATTCCCGTCACCACGCCCATGGCGAAGTTGATCAGGAAGAGCGTGCCCCAGAACTTGGTGGCGCGCAGGTAGGCCGGGTTACCGGTGCGCACCCAGGCCGTGTTCAGGATCGCCACCAGCACCGACAGCCCGATCGTGACCGGCACGAACAGGAAGTGGTACACCGTGACGATCCCGAACTGCCAGCGCGCGAGATCCACGGTGTCCATGTTCTAACGGTAAGTGCGCGATCACGTACTTCCTGTTACGACACGCTCGGATGGAGCGCCACGGGGCGAGGCCGTTCGCAGGTGCTCGCCACGGTCACCGCCGCGCCCGAATCCGCCGCGGCCAGCAGCGACTCCATGACGTCGAGCACGTGGAAGGCCAGCGAGCCGCCCGCGCGGAGCTCCTTGTCCACCGGGGCCGCCGCGAAGTCGATCAGCCCCACGCCGCGCCCGGCCCCGACGTAACCGGCCGACTCGGGAAGCTCGCGCCAGCCGTCCTTCCCCGAGATCAGGACCTGGCCGTCGAAGCGGTTCGGGTCGGGCACGACGAGCGAGCCCTTCTCGCCGTGCACCTCGATGTTGGGCGCCTTGGTCGCCACCCCGTCGAAGCTCATCACCAGCGTGGACAGCGCTCCCGAGGCGTGCACGAGCACCCCGGTGACATGGGTGTCGACCAGCACCGGGATCTCCTCGCCCTGACGCGGGCCCGAGCCGATCGTGCGCTTGGGACGCGTACGGCTGGCCGCGCCGATGACGCTCGCCACCGGCCCGAGCAGCGTCACCAGGCTGGTGATGTAGTACGGCCCCATGTCCAGGAGCGGGCCGCCGCCGGGGACGTAGTAGAAGTCGGGGTTCGGATGCCAGCGTTCGTGACCGGGCGTCATCATGGTCGCGGTCGCCGCGATCGGCCTGCCGATCAGGCCGTCGTCGATCGCGTTGCGCGCGGTCTGCGTGCCCGTGCCCAGCACCGTGTCGGGCGCGCACCCCACGCGTACGTTCGCGGCGGCGGCCGCCTCGAGCACGCGAGCGGCGTCCGCGGCCGTCGCGGCAAGGGGCTTCTCGCAGTAGACGTCCTTGCCGGCCGCTATGGCCTGCAGCGCGACCTCGGCGTGGGCGGCGGGAATCGTGAGGTTGAGCACGACGTCCACGCGCGGGTCCGCCATCAGCTCCGCCACGCTCAGCACGTCGACCCCCGCGTAGGGGCGCACCGCCTCCCGGGCCCGGTCAAGGTCCAGATCGGCCACGGCCACCAGCCGCAGCTGCGGCAACCGGTCGATGGTCTGGAAATACTGGGCCGAGATCGCCCCGCACCCCACGACGCCGACGTTCACCGGCTGGCCCACAACATTCCCCTTTCGATGATGGTGCGCACGCTGTCGTTGTGCAGGACGTCGAGGCTGTGCCCGGGGGTGGTGACGAAGATCTTCCCGTTCCCCCACCGGCGGGTCCAGATGGCCGGCGAGGTGACCTCCCGGTGCCAGGGATCCCACGGACGCACCTTCTGCGTCGTCGTCGCCAGCACGTCGATGTAGTCGTCGGTCAGGACCCAGTACTGCTCGGTGACGAGGTCGAAGTCGGCGATCCCCTCGGTGATGGGGTGCGTGGCCGCCTCGGGCAGCATGTTGACGGTGTACGGCACGAAGTTGTCGGCCTGCGAGCCTTCCCGCTCGGCCGGGTCCTTGCCCGGATGGCAGGCGAACTGCCCGCCGATGAGATGCAGGTAGTCGGAGGAGTTGCGGTAGGAGTCGGCGATGCCGCCGTGCCAGCCGGCCATTCCGGTGCCCGCGCGGATCGCGGCCTCCAGCCCGCTCAGCTCCTCCCTCTCGATCGTGCCCATCGTGTAGCACTGCACGATGAGGTCGATTTCGGACATGAACTCGGAGTCCGCGTACGGCGCCGGAGACTCCGCCCGACGCACCTCGAACCCGTGCTTCTCGAGGAAGGGCACGAAGAGCTCGGTGGCCTCGACCGGGGCGTGCCCCTCCCAGCCGCCGCGCACCACCAGCGCCTTCCTGCCGTGTTCGTCTGCCATGCTCCCGCCTATCGCTTAAGGGACAAACGACTCTGATATTCGCATTTCATGCCTAACTATCTGAAGAGGTGTCCGCCATCTGGCGCATGAAGGCCACGGATGTGGGCAGCGCTGTGCGGGCGGATCCCCCGGCGCCGGCTTACACGTGGCTTAGTCCGTCGGGGTTCTAATCGGACAAACCCGATGTGGAGGACAAGGTGCCACCAACTGACCAACCACACGAGGAACTGTCATTCGAACCGGACGGGCCGCGCAGGCGCGTCCCACGCCCGCTGATCGTCGCCGCAGCCGTCGCGCTGGCGACGACGGGCGGGATCGGAGTCGCCTCGGCGGCATCGGGAACGACGCCGACGGGCACTCCGACCCCCACGCCGACGATCAGCGAGACACCCACGGAGACACCGACCACGACACCGACCGAAACACCGACAGACACGCCGACCGAAACACCAACGGAAACGCCCACCACGACACCTCCTGACATAGCGCCGATCAACCCGTTGGGGTTCGTCGGGACCATGCACGGCGAGTTCATGGTGGCGACGAAGGACGGCTGCGGCACCGTGACCCTGTTCGCCCAGACCGGGCAGGCGACCGCCGTCGCGGAGGACTCGATCACCGTGCGGAGCCAGGACGGCTTCGAGCGCACGTACGCGATCGACGACAACACGCACACCATCGCCGGGCGCCGCGGCAACAGCGCGGTCAAGCAGGACGACTGGGTGTCGGTGACCGCGACCGGTGACGACCAGGCCGCCACGGCCGCCTCCGTCTACGACCTGTCACGGCCCATCAAGCGGATCTGGTCGTACAAGGGCTGGAAGCAGGCATGGCAGTGGTGGCCAGGCCCGCCTGCGTGGCAGACCCCGACCGCGTGCCCGACGCCGACCACGACGCCGACCACGACGCCGACCACGACGCCGACCGAAACACCGACCGAGACTCCGACGGAAACCCCCACCGAGACACCGACCCCCGATCCGACGTCATCGGTCTCGGAAACCCCGACCCCGACCCCGACGCCCACGCCGACCTCCTGATCGGCCGGTAGCGCCGTCTTCGTCCCGAGCGGCTCCCCTCTCACTCGGGCGTCGAACGGCGGGCCACCATCAGAGGGCGAGGTGCACCCGGTACTCCCTGAGCCACGCGTCGAACTGCAGCAGCCGCTCCAGCGAGGCGCGGGCGGCGAGCGAGCTGGAGTCACCCACCGGGCGGTCGATGAGCGTACGCGCCTTGTCCAGGTCGAGCAGCTGGGCACAGGGCGTGTCGCGCTCGACCAGGGCGCGGGCCTCGTCGCGCAGCGCCTGTTCGTAGGCCGGATCCTGGGTGGCCGGGTAGGGGCTCTTGACGCGCTGGAGCACGGACTCGGGCAGCAGGTCGGCGGCGGCCGCGCGCAGCAGGCTCTTCTCCCGCCCGTCGAAGGTCTTCATCGCCCAGGGGGCGTTGAAGACGTACTCCACCAGCCGGTGGTCGCAGAACGGCACCCGGACCTCCAGCCCGACGGCCATGCTCATCCGGTCCTTGCGGTCAAGCAGGATCTGTACGAACCGGGTGAGGTGCAGATAGCTGATCTCGCGCATGCGCCGCTCGTGCCCCGTCTCGCCGGGCAGCTCGGGCACCTCGGCCATGGCCTGGCGGTAGCTGGTGTCCTGGTAGCCGGCGACGTCGAGCGTGCGCGCAAGGTCCTCCTTGAACAGCTGCTCCACCCCCAGGCGGTCGGTGAGGCCGCCGATGAACCACGGGAAGGTCTCGGCCGCGACCGCCGCCGGGTCGTGGAACCACCGGTAGCCGCCGAACACCTCGTCGGCCGACTCCCCGGACAGCGCCACCGTAGAGTGCCCCCTGATCGCCTCGAACAGCAGGTAGAGCGAGCTGTCCATGTCCCCGATGCCGATCGGCAGGTCGCGGGCGCGCAGCACGGCGGCCCGCACGGCCGGGTTCATCAGCTCCCGCGAGTCGAGCACGATGTCGGTGTGCTCGGCGTCGATGTGCTCGGCCACCTCGTGGACGTACGGCGCGTCGGGCGTCGAACGGGTCGCATCGGGCTTGAAGTGCTCGGTGTAGCCGGCGAAGTCCACGGCGAACGAGCGGACCCTCCCCAGGTCCTGCTCCGCCAGGCCCCTGGCGGCGAGCGCGGTGATCGTGCTGGAGTCGAGGCCGCCCGACAGCAGCGCGCACAGCGGCACGTCGCTGATGAGCTGGCGGTGGACGATGTCCTCCAGCAGGTCGCGCACGGTCTTGACGGTGGAGTCGACGTCGTCCCGGTGCTCGTGGGACTCCAGCTGCCAGTAGCGGCGCTTGCTGCACCCGTCGCGGCTCACCCGGACGAGCTGGCCGGGGCGCACCTCGTACATGCCCTTGAAGATCCCGTGCTCCGGCGTCTTGACGTACGCCACCAGCTCGCGGAGCCCGTCGGCGTCGAGCACCCGGTGGGCGAGCGGGTTGGCGAGGATCGCCTTGGGCTCCGAGCCGAACAGCACGCCGTGGGAGGTCGGGTAGTAGTACAGCGGCTTGATCCCCATGCGGTCGCGGACCAGCAGCAGCTCCTCGCGCTCTGCGTCCCAGACGGCGAAGGCGTACATGCCGTTCAGGCGGGCGGCCAGGTCCTCGCCCCACTCGACGTAGGCGCGCAGGACGACCTCGGTGTCACTCTGGGTGCGGAAGCGGTGCCCGCGCGCGGCCAGTTCCCCGCGCAGCTCGCGGTAGTTGTACACCTCTCCGCTGTAGGTGAGGACGGCCGGCTCCATCCCCTCCTCGTCGGCGACCATGGGCTGCCGGCCGCCGGGGAGGTCGATGATGGCCAGCCTCCGGTGGCCGATGGCGGCGTGCGACGCCATCCAGAGCCCCTGGTCGTCGGGGCCGCGACAGGCCATCGTGTCCGTCATGGCCTGCGCGGTGGCCCTCTCGCCCAGCAGGTCCCGCTCGAAGTCAACCCAGCCGCAGATGCCGCACATGCCCGACTCCTCCCGATTTCCCCGACGACCCCCTGATGCCCCGCCCGGACGGGTTATCACGCCGGGTGACGCCTCCCGCCCCGGCGGGCGCCGCTCCGGATGAAAGGATCGAAGCGTTTTCGTATGACCGAAAGGCACATGAGATGGCTCCGAACATCGCCACCGCACGCCACGTCGACCTGCCCGAGCTGCTCGAGTTCCTCCGCCCCAGGCACCACGGCCTGCTCTCGACCACCCGCAAGGACGGCCGGCCGCAGCTCTCCCCCGTCAGCTGCGGGGTCGACGAGGAGGGCCGGATCGTGGTCTCCACCTATCCCGACCGGGTCAAGGCCCGCAACGCCCGCCGCGACCAGCGGGTGTCCATGTGCGTGTTGTCCGACGACTGGAACGGCCCTTACGTCCAGGTCGACGGGCACGCGGAAGTGCTGGACATGCCCGACGCCCTCGAAGCCCTGGTCGAGTACTACCGGTGCATCGCCGGCGAGCACCCCGACTGGGACGAGTACCGGGCCGCCATGCGGCGCCAGGACAAGTCGCTGATCCGCATCCGCATCGACCGCTGGGGTCCCATCGCGACCGGCGGCTTCCCCGCCCGCCTGATATCGGAGTGACATCCGGCGTTCTCCGACGGCACACTACAGATCATGAAAAAGGCTGATATCCGGCCTCCGGTCCGCGTCGGCGCGGAGCCGCTGCCTGACGGGCGGCTCCTCGGCTGGGCCGAATGGGGGCCGGCGGACGGCACGCCGGTGCTGCTCTCTCCGGGCGCGGCCACCAGCCGGCGCCTCGGGTTCGGCGCGGGTGTGGTCGACGGCCTCGGGGTCCGGCTGATCTCCCTGGACCGGCCCGGGCTCGGCGCCTCCACGCCCTCGCCCCGGCGCACCTTCGCCGGCTTCGCCGACGACGTCCAGGCGTTCGCCGTCCGGCGCGGGCTGGACCGGCCGGCGATGGTCGGGAACTCCCAGGGCGCCCCGTTCGCCCTGGCCTGCGCCGCCCGTGGCGTGACCCGCGCGCTGGCCGTGGTCGCGGGGGCGGACGAGGTCGCCGCCCCCGGGTTCGCCGGGGCGCTGCCGGAGGACCTGCGCCGGCTGGTCGACCTGGCCGTGGCCGATCCGGACGCCGCCGAGCGGGTCTTCGCCGGTTTCACCGCCCAGGCCATGTGGGACATGGTGACGGCGGGCAGCCCCGACTGCGATCTGGCCGTCTACCAGGAGCCCTCGTTCGCCGCCGCCTACCGGGGAGCGCTGGACGAGGGCTTCGCGCAGGGCCCGGAGGGCTACGCGCGGGACACGGTGCTGGCCATGGGCCGCTGGGACATCGACCTGGCGTCGATCACCGTGCCGGTGGAGCTGTGGTACGGGCAGGAGGACACCGGCCACTCCCCCGACCAGGGGGCGAGCCTGGCCGCGCGCGTCCCCGGAGCCGTCCGGCACCTCGTCCCCGGGATCGGGGGCGCGGTGCTGTGGACGCACGCCGAGGACGTGCTCGGGGCCCTCCTGAAGCACGCCGGTTAGTCCTTCCTGGCGGGCAGCAGGTACACCAGGACCGCCGCCACGGTCGCGACCGCGAAGGTGAACAACGAGGACATCGCCAGGGCGTGGGCCGCCGCGGCGGCCCGGTCTCCGGTGGCGGGATCGAAGGCGTGGAAGAACACGACGCCGATGAGCGCGACGCCGAGCGCGTTGCCGACCTGCTGGGCGCTGGACAGCACGCCGGAGGCCATGCCCGCGTCGGCTGGGTCCGTCCGGGCCAGCACCGCGTTGAGCGACGGCGTGATGAGCAGCCCTCCCCCGACGCTCTGCAGCATGAGCGTCGGGATGACGACCGCCGGCGTGAACGGCAGGCCGCCGATCAGCACGGCCGCGGTGGTCGCGTACCCGATGGCGAGCACGACGGCCCCGATCTCCAGGACGCGACGGCCGTACCTGGGCACGAGCCGGCCGGCGACCATGCTGAAGACGAAGAAGGTGAGGGCGGCCGGCGCGTACACCAGCCCCGCCCCGAGGGCCGGCATGCCGAGCCCGTCCTGCAGGGAGATCGAAAGGACGAGGTAGTACGACGAGAGCAGCGCGTAGATCGCGAGGACGAGGGGGATGCCGACGGAGAACGACCGCGTGCGGAACAGGGAGATCCGCACCAGCGGATCGGCCGTCCTGCGCTCGACGAGGACGAAGAGGGCGAAAGCGGGGACGGCCGCGGCCAGGCAGGCCCAGGTCCACCAGGGCCATCCCGCCTGGCGGCCCTGGATGAGCGGGAAGGCCAGGAGGAACAGCGCGACGCTGAGCACGACGACCCCCGGCAGGTCGAGCCGGCGCGCGAGCGGCGCCCGTGACTCCGGCAGGAGCCTGGCCGCGAGCAGGATCGTGGCCAGGCCGATCGGGACGTTGATCCAGAACACGGGACGCCAGCCGGAGCCGAGCAGGTCGGCGCCGATCAGCAGGCCGCCGACGAGCTGGCCGCAGATCGTGGCGAGCCCCATGACGGCTCCGAGCACCCCGTACGCGCGGTGCCTGCCCTGCTCCGGGACCAGCACGGTGATGACCGCGTAGACCTGCGGGAGCATCAACGCGGAACCCAGGCCCTGGACCAGACGGGCCGCAATGAGGACCGGCGCGGCCGGGGAGAGCGCGCACGCGACGGACGCCACCGTGAAGAGGGCCATGCCGGCGACGAAGGTCCGTTTGCGGCCGCACAGGTCGCCGAGCCGGCCTCCGGTCACGAGGAACACCGCATAGGTGAGCTGGTAGCCGACCAGGATCCACTGCAGCTCGCCGCCGGAGGCGCCCAGGTCGGCCTGGATCGCCGGTCCCGCGACGATGACGATGTACGAGTCCAGAAGCGCCATGAACGCGCCGACCAGCACGATCGACACGGCGGCCCATGGCATGGCGGCCGCGGTGCGAGGCGTTGTTGTCATAGTCACGAAGAAAACGTACGATCGTTCGTACTTAAAGGCAAGTGACATGATGAGGGCTCATGAGCGAGCTAGAGCAACCCGCCCCCGCGACGGCCGCGATCTCCGACCAGCGCCTCCTGCGCGGCGCGCGGGCCAGACAGACGATCACGCGCCACGCCGTGGACGTCGCGTCACTGGAAGGGCTCAACGGGCTCAGCATCGGCCGGCTGGCCACCGACCTCGGGCTCAGCAAGAGCGGGGTCGCGACGCTCTTCGGGACGAAGGAGAAGCTGCAGCTCGCCACCGTGGCCTCGGCGCGCGAGGCGTTCCGCGACGCCGTCATCCGGCCCGTTTCGGACGTGCCGCACGGCGTGGCCCGGCTGCGCGCGCTGACCGAGCGCTGGATCTCCTACGCCGAGACGCCCCTGTTCGCGGGCGGCTGCTTCTGGGCGGCGAACCTCCCCGACTTCGACAGCCGGCCGGGGCCGGTGCGCGACGCGCTGGTCGGCCACCACCGCGACTGGCTCGCGCTCATCGTCGGCGAGCTGCGCGGCGCCGCGGCCGCGGGCGAGATCGCCGACCTGGACGCCGAGCTCGCGGCCTTCCAGATCGACGCGGTGCTCATGGCGGCGAACACCGCGCTGCGCCTCGGCGACGAGGAGGCCGTGAACAAGGTCCGCCGCGTGGTCGAGGGCTTCGCGGGTGCACGATCATCCTCGTCCTGACCTGGGCTTTGCCAAAGGGACGAATAAGGGACAGCAAAAATCCCCAAATCTCTCTAGTCCGGAATAGAGGACCCGAGCCGTGGATAGGGACATAGAGAGGAATTCGCGTCCTGCTAGGAGGGATCATGGCCGTCACCCAGCCGCGAGGGCGCACGACCGCCGGACCCGACGGGAATGGCACCAAGCGGTTCAGCCTGGACCTGCCGATGCTCGGCATCCAGGTCAAGCAGCCCGAAATGCGGATGCCACACATAGAAATGCCGAACATCGAGATGCCGCGGATGCAGATGCCACGCATCCCGATGCCACATGTCAGCAAGCAGGAGCTCGGTCACTACGTCGACGTCGCCCGGACATTCCTCCCTCCACCCGAACGCATGGCCTATTACGGAGCGCTCGGCGCGCTCGTCGCGGTCGGGATGCTCGAATGGCCCGTCGCCGCCGCCATCGGCGCCGGGACGATGATCGCGCGGCGGGGAATGCCGCGGACCACGTACGGCCGGCCGCGCACGACCACCACACCGACCGGTGAGCCGGCGGCCCGGAAGGAGACGACGACCCCGAGCAGGCGGACCACGACCGGGACGACCAAGCGGGCCACGACCGCCACGCGGCGTGGAACGGCCGGGACCACGACCACCGGCACGACCACCGGCAGGCGCAGGGCCGCCACGACCGGCGGCACGACCGGCACCACTGGCACCACCGGCACCGCCAAGAGCACGACCAGAAGCACCGCCGCCAAGCCCGCCACGACGACCGGCACCACCACAAGGCGCAGGGCCGCCACGACCAGCGGCGCCACCGGCACCACCAGAAGCACGGCCGCCAAGTCGTCTACGACGACCGGCCGCACCACCGGCAAGAGCACCGGCACCACGAGAAGCACCACGCGCAAGCCGGCCGAGACCGCCGGCACCACCACCAGTTAGACCACCTCGACTTCGAGCTCGACAAGCAGGCGAAAGAGCACCGAGCAGGTGACCACGACGCCGTAGACGGGAGACCACATGGCGTTGTTCGGCCTGCTCAACGCTGGCACGCTGCTGAACATGTTCCCGGAGCCGGTGCGGAGCGTCCTCCCGCGCTCCCGCCGGGTTCAGCCGTGCCCGGGCGGAGCTCGTATCGAGTTGCGCAACATCGGCGGCCCGCGCACCGAGCGCCGCGCCCGCGAGCTGGAAGATCGCCTCAGAGCGGTGGGAGTACCACGCGCCGAGGTGAACGGGGCGCTCGGCTGCGTCTTCGTGGCCTGCGACGTCACGACGGACGACATGGACAAGCTCGTGGCCGTCGTGGAGGAGTTCGACGAGGACGGGGACGGCGCCCCCGCCCCCGCCCGGGACGGCGCGGAGCAGCAGGACCGTGCCCTGGTCAGCCTCGGCCTGCACCTGGCCGGCACCGGGCTCGCCCTGGCCGCCCGGCTGGCCGGCGTCCCGCGGCTGTCCACGGCCGTGCCCGGCCTCCTCACGCTGGCCGAGCACACCCCCCGCGTACGCAGGGAGCTGGAGGAGCGCATCGGCAAGCCCGGCGCGGACGCGGTGGTCGCGGTGACCCGGGTCGTCTCCCACACGCTGGCCATGCGGCCCATGTCCCTGCTGGTCGACTCCGTCGCCGCGGCCGGCCGCTACATCGACTCGCGTGCCGGGCTCAAGGCGTGGGAACAGCGCGAGGAGCAGTTCGCGGCCGTGAGGGGGGCGTACCGCCACACCAGGGCCGCCGCGGCGCCACGCCCGGCCCGGCTCCCCCACGGGCCCGTGGAGCGCTACGCCGACGCCGCCAGCGCGATGTCGCTGGCGGGTCTCGGCCTGACCACGGTGCTCAGCAGCGACCGCGAGCGGGGCCTGTCCGTGCTGATCGCCGGCATCCCCAAGGCCGCGAACCTCGGCAGGGAGGCCTTCGCCAGCGCCGTCGCCCGCGCTCTCGCCGGGCGCGGCACGATCGTGCTCAACCGCGACGTCCTCCTCCGCATGGATCGCATCGACACCGTGGTCCTCGACGCAGGCCTGCTCACCACGGGCGCGTGGGCGATCGACGACGTGTCCTCGCTCGGCCCCGACGTGGACAGGGACGATCTGTACACCCGGCTCTACGCGCTGATCGACCTCGCCGACCCTTCGGCCCGGCGCGAGCGCGACGGGTGGAGCGCCGAGCCCCATGAGGCGGAGGACCGCACCACCGTCATGGTGAAACGCGACGGGACCCCGATCGCCCTGGTCCACCTGGTCCCCGAGCTGCATCCGCTCGCCGAGGCCCTGGTCGCGGCGGCGCGGGGCACCTGCGAGGTGGTCCTGGCCGGCGGGGAGCCCACTCTCGCCAGGCGGCTGCGCGTGGACCGCGAGGTCCACGCGCAGCGGCTGGGCGCGTCCGTGCGGGCGCTGCAGGCGGAGGGCCGCGCCGTGGCCGTGGTCTCGCAGCGGGGGCGGAGCGGGCTGCGCCAGGCCGACCTGGGCATCGGGGTGCTCGAGGGGGCGCGGCGGGTCCCGTGGGACGCCGATGTGATGGGCGGCCTCGAAGGCGTGCACCTGCTGCTGCAGTGCCTGCCGTCGGCCAGGAAGGCGAGCGTCCGTGCGGTGCTCGTGGCGGCCGCCGGCTCGGTCGTGGGCACCGGACTGGCGCTCCTCGGCCCGGCCACGATCGCCGTCGGACGTGCCAACCTGGCCCGCGACTGCACGGCGCTTGCCGCCCTCGCGGCCGGTGAGTGGACGGGACGCGGCGCCGGGAGCAGGCCCGCGCCGATACTCGCCGACCACACGCCCTGGCACGCCATGGCGGCCCGCGACGTCCTGGCCAGGCTCGGCACCTCGTCCGAGGGGCTGAGCGAGGCGGAGGCCGCGCGCCGCAGGACGGGCCCGGCATGGCCCGCGGCGGCCGGCCCGGAATCCCTGGTCAGCGCGACGCTGCACGAGCTGGCCAACCCGCTGAGCCCGGTCCTGGCCGCGGGCGCGGGGGTGTCGGCCGGGGTCGGCTCCGCGCTGGACGCCGTGCTCATCTGCGGCGTGATGGTGGTGGACGCCGTGCTCGGCGGCGCGCAGCGGCGCAACGTCGCGCGGGCGCTGAACCGCCTCACCGAGACCACCGCCGTCCGGGTACGGATCCGCCGTCCCACGGGCTCCGTGGCGGGCTTCGCCGACGACCTGGTGCCCGGGGACGTGATCGAGCTGCGCGCCGGCGACGCCGTACCGGCCGACGGGCGGCTGATCCAGGCGGCCGGGCTGGAGATCGACGAGTCCACCCTCACCGGCGAGTCGCAGCTCGTCACCAAGTCGGACACGCCGACCGCGGCGCCCGCCGTCGCGGACCGCACCTCGATGGTCTACGAGGGCACGACCGTCGCGGCGGGCCACGGGTTCGCCGTGGTCGTGGCCACCGGAGCGGCCACCGAGGCGGGCAGGACCGCCAGGCTCACCCAGGAGGGCCCGCCACCGAGCGGGGTCGAGCTGCGCCTGCGCGCGCTGAGCCGCCGGATCCTCCCGGCGGCTCTCGGTTCCGGCCTGCTCCTGATGGTCGTCGAGCTGGCCCGCGGCTCGGGGCTGTCGCAGGCGCTGGCCCCGGCGGTGAGCATGATGGTGGCGGCGGTCCCCGAGGGGCTGCCGTTCGTCGCCACCGCGGCCGAGCTGGCCTCGGCCAAGCGGCTGTCGGCCCACAACACGCTGGTGCGCAACCCGTCCACGATCGAGGCGCTCGGCCGCGTGGACGTGCTCTGCTTCGACAAGACGGGGACGCTCACCGAAGGCCACATCAGCCTGCGGCGGGTGTCGGACGGCCGGGCCGAGCAGTCGGTGGAGGAGGCCACGCCGCAGCTGCGGGCCATCGTGGGTGCGGCGCTGCGCGCGGGCCCCAGGTTCGAGGGCGGGCGGGCCATTCCGCACCCCACGGACCGCGCGATCGTGGAGGGCGCCGGCAAGCTCGGCGTCACCCCGAGGTACGGGCTGCGTACGTGGCACCGCGTGGACGAGCTGCCCTTCGAGCCGGCCCGCGGCTACCACGCCGTCCTCGGCCGGTCTGAGGCGGGCCAGCTGCTGAGCGTCAAGGGCGCTCCCGAGATCGTGCTCACCAGTTCCACGAGCATCGTCATCGACGGGGAGGCCGTGCCGCTGGACGATCGGATGAGGCGGCAGCTGGAGGAGGAGGTGGACCGGCTCGCCCTGCGGGGCTACCGCGTGCTCGCCGTCGCCGAGCGCCCCGCCTCCAGCCGCGCCGACCTCGACGAGTCGCGCATCGAGAACCTGCGCTTCCTCGGGTTCCTGGGCCTGGCGGATCCGGTGCGCCCGACGGCGAAGCGGAGCGTGGAGGACCTGATGCGGGCCGGCGTACGGGTCGCCATGCTCACCGGCGACCACCCCAGCACGGCGGAGGCCATCGCCGCGGAGATCGGCGCCCTGAACGGCCTGCGCGTGATGACCGGCCCGGAGCTGGAGCAGCTCGACGACGACGTGCTGGCCGAGGAGCTGCCGAAGGTGGCGGTGTTCGCCCGGGTCACGCCCGAGCACAAGGCGCGGATCGTCACCTGCTGGCGCAAGGCCGGCAAGGTCGTGGCCGTGACCGGCGACGGCGCCAACGACGTGCCCGCGATCCGGCTCGCCGACGTGGGCGTCGCCCTCGGGTCGCGCGCCGCGCCGGCCACCAGGGCCGCCGCGGACATCGTCGTGGTGGACGACCGCATCGAGACGATCATCGACGCGATCGTCGAGGGCCGGGCCATGTGGACCTCCGTACGCGACGCGCTGGGCATCCTGCTCGGCGGCAACGTCGGGGAGATCGCCTTCACCCTCGGGTCCAGCCTGCTCACCGGGCGCAGCGCGCTCAACGCTCGCCAGCTGCTGCTGGTCAACCTGCTCACCGACATGCTGCCCGCGATGGCGGTGGCCATCAGGCCGCCGAGCGCCGGGAGCCCCGAGAAGCTGCTGGCCGAGGGCCCGGAGGCGTCGCTGGGCGCCGCGCTGACCAGGGACATCTACCTGCGGGCCATCACCACGGCCGTGGCGGCGGGCGCGTCCTGGGTGCTGGCCCGGATGACCGGCACCCGGGGGCGGGCCGATACGGTGGGGCTCATCGGCCTGGTGGCGGCGCAGTTGCTGCAGACCCTGGCGCTGGGCGGCCGGGATCGCACGGTGGTGCTCGCCGCGGTGTCGTCCCTGGTGGCGCTGGGCGTGATCGTTTCCGTGCCCGGCCTCAGCCAGCTCTTCGGCTGCCAGCCCGTGGGGCCGCTGGCGTGGGGCATCGCGCTCGGGTGCGCCGGGGCCACGGCCCTGGTGGCGGCCAGGATCGAACGGTCGAACGCTCCGGGATAGCCATCTGTCGTTCACCCTATGGACATCCGGATTATCACCGTATATACATCTTTCTACCCAAATATGACTTGAAGCGTAGTTTCAATGAAGAGGTAGAGAGTTGTCCGAATTCCTGGCCTCCCTGCTCGCCAAGGCCGCCATGATGCTCCTCGAGGCCCTGCTCGCACGGTTCATCCAGAGCCTCGCCGCGTCGTTCTTCAGCCCGGCGGGCGTCCGGATCGCCTGACCGCCCCCGCGCCCGCCCGGCGTCCTCGCTTGCGTACACCGTTCCGCATGAGTACAGTGTTCGCATAGAAGGAACGCCGTACGCAGCGCGGGGAGATGACTGATGTCCAAGAGCACGAGCTGGGACATGAAGGGCACCTGGGACAGCAAAGGTGCCTGGGACAGCAAGGGCCGCTGGGAAGAGCACGAGCGGCCCGGCCTGTCACAGGCGGGGCTGGACCGGATGCGGCAGGTCCTGGCCGGACACGTCGGGTCGGGGGCCGTACCCGGGCTGGTCGCGCTGGTCGGCAGGGGTGACGAGACGCACGTCGAGGCCCTGGGCACCCTGCACGCGGGCGGCACCGAGCCGATGCGGCGTGACACGCTCTTCCGGATGGCGTCGCTGAGCAAGCCGATCACGGCCGCCGCGGTGATGCTCCTGGTCGAGGAGTGCCGGCTGCGGCTGGACGACCCGGTCGACGAGTGGCTGCCCGAGCTGGCCGACCGCCAGGTGCTCAGGAGCATCGACGCCCCGCTGGACGACACGGTCCCCGCGGCCCGGCCGATCACCGTGCGGGATCTGCTGACGTTCACCTTCGGGTTCGGGGTGGTGCTGGCGGCGCCGGACACGTACCCGATCCAGACCGCGATCCGCGAGCTCGGCCTGGACACCACCTCGCCGGGCTTCGGGCCGGACGAGTGGATCCGCCGGCTCGGCACGCTGCCGCTGATGCACCAGCCGGGCGAGCTGTGGCAGTACCACGTCGGCTCCGACGTGCTCAGCGTGCTCGTCGCCAGGGTGGCCGGGCAGCCGCTGGAGGAGTTCCTGCGCGAGCGGCTGTTCGGGCCGCTCGGCATGAAGGACACCGGCTTCCACGTGCCCGCCGACCGGATCCACCGCCTGCCCACCAGCTACGCGCACAACCCCGAGAACGGCGAGCTGGTCGTCTGGGACGAGGCCGCCGGCGGGAAGTACAGCCGCCCGCCGCTCTTCCAGGCCGGCGGCGACGGGCTGGTCTCGACCGTCGACGACTACCACGCCTTCTTCCGCATGCTCCTGAACAAGGGCACCTTCGGCGGCGCCCGCATCCTGTCGCGGGCCTCGGTCGAGCTGATGACGATGGACCACCTGACGCCGGGCCAGAAGGTCGAGAAGGACGCGTTCGGCGACCACTTCGGCCGGCACGGCGGGTACGGCTTCGGCCTGGCCGTCCGCACCCACCGCCGCGACCTGGCCTCGCCGGGCCAGTTCGGCTGGGACGGCGGCCTCGGCACCACCGGATACGCCGACCCGGCCGAGGACCTGGTCGGCATCCTGCTGACTCAGAGCGCGATGGACTCCGTCCACACGCCCCGCCTCCACAAGGACTTCTGGACCACCGCCTACCAGGCGATCGCCTGATCCCCGCCGCCACGCCCCCTCCAAGGCGTGGCGGCGGGTCATTCCTCCTATTCGTCGTAGAAGATGACCACGCGGGCCACCTGCCGCTCGTCCTCGACGGCTTCGCCGGGGCGGCGCCGGCCGCTCGCGACGACGTCGCCGGTGCGCGGGTCGACCACGCGGTAGGCGGCCGGCAGCCCGTCCTCGCGCGTCGGGCGCAGCGCGCCGCCGTTCTCCTGGTAGACCACGTGCAGGCGGCCGGGCACGCGGAAGGAGCGCGGGCTGATGAACGTCTCCCAGTCAGGCTCCATGTCGGTCGTGGGCAGGCCGTCCAGGATCTTGCCAAGCAGCCCGACGTACGCGGAGCCCTCGAAGTCGAGGGATTCGCGCCAGCCGCCGGACGGGGCCAGGAAGTACGGCGCGTGTCCCGGCTCGTCGCCGTGGAGCTTCCACTGCCAGATGTTCGCGGCGCCGTAGACCACGCCCATGGCCCCGCCCGCGCACAGGTTGCTCCACGCCTCGTGGCCCTGCCACCAGCCGGCGGCGTTGGTGGCGCTGCGGGTCTGCTCGTAGGTGGGCTCGCCGTTGGCGACGGCCTTGACGGGCGTGTCGCGCCGCATGACCGCGACCCGCTCGGGGACGTGCTCGCCGCCGTGGCCGGTCTGGCACCACTGGAAGTCCAGCCAGTCGGCGTCCTGGCAGGCCCGGTTGTCGGCATGCGGGCGGTAGTGGATGCCGGTGGGCTGGGCGTAGCAGTCCCAGGCGTGGACCTCGGCACCACCCGCCGCGATCTGCGGCTCGCGGCCGGAGCCGTCGGCGCCGACCAGGTAGATCGCCGGCCGGGCGCCGTAGCGGGCCACCAGGTAGCGGCAGTAGCGGGCGTACTCGGCGGGCGGCACGACGGTGCCCGCCACGTCGAGCCCCTTCCAGCCGAACCCCTGGAAGACCGGCTGGAGCACGGGCACGATCTCGTGCTCCACCAGGATGTCCAGGAGCCGGTCCAGGTACTGGAAGTAGCTGGGGTTGAGCGCGTTGATGTGCCCGGTGGGCAGGTCCTCGAAGGCGACGTCGAAGCCCTCGTCGGCTGAGCGGTCGCGCGGGCCGGCGGCCCGCATGTCGGGCTGGACCGACATCAGCAGCACCGCGTTGAAGCCCTTGGCCTGCCGGTCGGCCGCATAGACGCGGACCTGCTCCTCGGTGGCCCGCCAGGGCAGGCCCCAGGCGGTGTCGGCGACCATGATCGCCGGGGTGCCGTCGGCGTGGACGAGGCTGCGCCCGCCCGGCGACATGGTCCAGAAGCCGTGCCGCCGGAAGCGGTGCGCGGACTGCTCCGCGGCGTCCACCTCGATGATCCCGGACGCCCCGCGGAGCCCGCGGTCGTCGAGGGACGCGTCGGCGCTCCAGTGCCAGCGGCCGTGCGCCAGCGGCGAGCTGAACCGGATCCGCCAGGTGCGGCCGCCGTCGTAGAACGCCGGCCTGCGCAGGGCCAGCCCGCTGTCGTGGGTGAAGTCGGCCCACACCTCGACGGCGGTGTAGGCGTCGGGGAGGTCGGCCGAGGCGGTGAGCGTGATCTCCACCTCGCGCCAGGCTCCCCCGACGCGCGTCACGTCTCCCATCAGCCGTCCACCTGGGCGCTGAGCAGCGCCTTCCTTGCGATGCGCTGCGCGGCCAGGGCGTCCTGACGCGCCTGCGCCTCGGCGAGGGCGTCCACGTCGAGGACCTGCAGGGCCCGCCAGATCGTCCGCATGACCTCGATGCCGGCCCGGGCGGCCTCCACCGAGTCCTCGCGGAAGGGGAACTGGTCGAGCTGCCAGACGCCCTGCCAGCCGGCCTGGCGCAGGGTGTGGAAGAACTCGAAGGTCTCGACGAGGTGGATGGAGCCGACGACCATGTCGTCGTCCCAGCCGCGGAAGTTGTCGTTGACGTCGATGGCGTAGAGCCGGTCGTGATCGAGGATGAGCTGGGCCGCGTCGGCCGGGGACTCGAGGCCGTAGAGGGAGTGGCCGAAGTCGAGCAGGATGCCGACGTTGGGCACGTCCATCTTCTCGATGGCCAGCAGGGTGCGGGCGGCCGAGGAGAAGGTCATGCGGTTACGCGGCTCGCGCGGCTTGTACTCGATGGCGAAGCGCAGGTCGGGGTGGCGCTGGGCCAGCTCGCGGACGGCGTCGATGGACATCTGCCACAGCGCCTTGTAGTCGGCCTGGAAGGGGTAGTCCCAGCCGTCCTGGCCGGGCCAGAGCTTGACGTAGTCGCAGCCGAGGTGGCGGGCCAGGTCGGCGGACTCGCTGACCAGCTCGATGGCGTCGCGCCGGACGGCGGGGTCGGGGTTGGTGAAGCCGCCGCGGGCGAACTTCCTGGTGTAGATCTCCGGCGTCAGCGCGATGGCCCGCAGCCCGTTGGCCTTCAGCCGGTCCTCCAGCTGGTCCACGTCGAGGTCGGCGGGGTTGAACGGGTAGTTGATGTCGACCACGGACAGGCTGCCGACCTGGCCGGCGCGGTCGATCGCCTCCAGCGTGGAGACGGGCGGGCCGTACCCGTCCGTGGCGTAGCGGTCGCGGAACTGCCCGAAGTGCCAGAGCCCGGCGCCGAACAGTGGTTCTGCTGCCATACGGAATGGTCTCCTATCCCTTGATCGCGCCGGCGAGGGCGCCTTGTGTGAAGAAGCGCTGGAACATCAGATAGACGATGAGGACCGGGAGGATGGACATGATGATGAAGGCGTTGAGCTGCCCGTAGTTGGAGGCGAACTGCGACTGGAAGGCCTGCAGCGCCAGCGGCACCGTACGCGCGTCCTGGTCCTGCAGCAGCACCAGGGCCATCCCGTACTCGTTCCAGGTGGCGACGAAGTCCAGGATGAACAGGGCGGCCAGCGCGGGCTTGGCCAGCGGCAGGATCACCCGTACGAACAGGCGCCAGTTCCCCGAGCCGTCGATGCGGGCGGCCTCGTCGAGCTCTCGGGGCAGCGAGCGGAAGAACCCGTACAGGAAGAACACCTGGGACGGGATGCCGAAGGCCAGGTACGGCAGGATGATCCCGTTCGTGGAGTTCAGCAGCCCCATGCTGGACAGCGTGGTGAACATCGGGGCGATGGCGACCTGCACCGGCACCATCGCGCCCAGGGTGATCACGATGAGCAGCATCCGGTGCCGCTTGAAGCGCAGCCGCGCGATCGCGAACGCCGCCGCGGCCGAGATCATCAGGCCGAGCGGCACCTTGATGAGCGCGATGTAGGCGCTGTTCCTGGCCACGGTCCACAGCTCGCCCCGCTCTGCGGCGGCCGTGTAGTTGTCCCACCGCCACACCTCCGGCAGCGCCCAGATGGAGGAGCGGCCGATGTCGGCCGTGGACTTCAGCGAGGTCAGCACCATGAAGGCGAACGGCGCGAGCCAGATGAGCGCGCAGACGACCAGCGCGATCCACAGCCCGATGAGCGGGAAGTTGGCACGGCGGACAGCGTTCATCGCTCGTCCTCCTTCAAGGTCCACATCAGGTACGGCAGGACGAGCGCCAAGGTGATCACGAGCAGGATGACGGCCAGCGCGTTGCCCCCTCCGAAGTTGTGGTTGATGAACGACTGACTGTAGGACCACAGGGCCAGCACCTGGCTCGACTGGGCCGGACCGCCGTTGGTCATGCCGACGATGAGGTCGAACACCTTGAGCGAGCTGATGACGGTGAGCACCAGGACGACGGTGAAGGTCGGCCGCAGCGCGGGCAGGGTGACGTTCCGGAAGGTCTGCCAGGCGGAGGCGCCGTCGAGCTTGGCCGCCTCGACCAGGTCCGCCGGCACCGTCTGCAGCCCGGCCAGGAACAGCACCATGGAGAAGCCCGTCGTCTGCCAGACGAAGGCGACGAAGACGGAGTAGAGGGCGATCTGCGGGTCGCCGAGCCAGTCCTGGATCCACGACGACAGGCCGAGGGACGTCAACGTGCTGTTGACCAGGCCGGAGTTCGGGTTGTAGATCCACGTCCACATGGTCGCCACGGCGATCGAGGCCAGCACGGCGGGGATGTAGAACGCCGAGCGCAGCAGGTTGCGGCCGAGTAGCCGGTTGTTGAGCGCCAGGGCGAGCAGCAGGGCGAGCACCGTGGGCACGACGAGCGAGAGCACGACCCAGATGACGCTGTTGCGCAGGGCGGTGTGGAAGACCGTGTCGTTGGTGAAGATGTCCTGGTAGTTCGCCAGTCCCGCCCAGATCTGCGGCACGGTGGGGAAGCCGTTCCACCGCACGAAGCTGAGGTAGATCGCCGAGACGATGGGGAACAGCAGGAAGATCCCGTAGAGCGCCAGCGCGGGCGCCAGGAACGGCAGCGCGCCCAGGATGGGCAGGCCGCGACGTGGCGTGCGGGGGCGGTGCGAGTGGTGGGTGGGTCGTGACGTGGTCGGGGCGGTGGACACGGTGGCCAAGGCCGCTCCTCCTCGGTTGATCGGACCGGCCGAGGGGCGATCCCCTCGACCGGTCACGGCTGGTCAGTCCTTGTGGGTGTCGATGAACTTCTGCAGCAGCGCGCCGGCCTCCTTGGGGGCGATCGAGCCGCTGGTGACCCCGTTCTGGATGCGCCAGTACTCGGTCGTCACGTCGGTGGGGAAGTTCTGGTCGTTGTTGAGGAAGAACCCCTTGGCCTTGCCGGTCAGCTCGGCGATCTGCGTGTTGATCGGAGCGAGCGGGTTGGCTCCCTTGGTCTCCTTGTTCACCGGGACCGAGGAGAAGACGCCCAGGTACTTGCCCTCCACGGCGGCGGAGGTGAAGAAGTCCAGGAACTTGGCGGCCTCGTCCGGGTGCTTGCTCGTCTTGCTGATGTACATGCCCTCGGAGAAGCCGTAGAGCCGGTCGGTGCCCGTGGGCATCGGGAAGACGCCCACGTTGTCCTGGTCGTCGCCGGCGTCGATGTTCTGCTGGGTGAACCAGTCGCCCTCGAGCTGCATGGCCGACTTGCCCGAGTGGAACATCGCGCCCGCCTCGGCCACCGGCAGGCCGGCGAAGCCCTTGTTGAAGTAGTCGCCCGACCACTGCTTGAGCTGCTCGAAGGACTTGTCCACGCACGGCTGGCCGGCCCAGCTCGTCGCGCGGGTGTTGAGCTGGTCGCCCAGCTCGGCGCCGCAGTTGGTCTCGATGAACGTGTCCAGCAGGCGCATCACGTGCCAGTTGTCCTTGCCGCCCATGGTGATCGGGGTGAGCCCGGCGTCCTTGAGCTTCTGCGCCGCCGTGGCCCACTCCTGGTACGTGGTGGGAGGCGCGCTGATGCCCGCCTTGGCGAACTGGTCCTTGTGGTAGTAGACGACCTCGGTGCGCTGCGTCCAGGGCACGCCGTGGTAACCGCCGTACTGCGTGTACGCCGCCAGGGTCGACGGGTTGAACCGGTCGGCCCACTTGTACTGCTGGTAGTACTTGCTCAGGTCGAGGCTCACGCCCGACTTGACGAGCTCGCCGCCGAGGCCCGGCCCGGCCCAGTTGTAGTAGATGTCCGGGCCGGAACTACTGCCGGCCGTGGTGCGCAGCGCGTCCTTGTGCGCGTCTACCGCGCGGTACTGAAGATCTACCTTGACGTTCGGGTTCTGCTTCTCGAAGTCGCCGATAATCGACTTCAACGCGGCGGTCGCCGTGTCCGCGTTCTGAGTGACCATCCACCAGCTCAGCTTGACCTGCCCCCCGCTGGTCGCACTGGTGTCGTCTTGGACTCGGCCGCTGCAGGCGGTCAGGAGCAGCACAGATGCCGCAAGAGCTGCCGCTTTGCTTGGGGTCTTCATTGCATCTCCAGAGGGCTGGAGGCGATTGAATAGCTATTCAATACCGCCTGTCTATTCGAGCGGAATGTAACGTCGGCGACATACAGCCGTCAAGAAGCAGGCGAGTCGCAAGCTTCCGCACCTCATTGACATGAACGCGATGGCGGCCTTAGCTTCAAAATATGCCTAGTCATATTGGAATAGATATTCAAGACGTGGCCCGGTGATGTCGTTGCTTGCTGCCGATCCGACGCGTTCGGCCGTCTATCGCCAGGCGGCCGAGCGAATTCGCCGGGCCGACCGGCACACCGCGGCCGCGGAGCTGGACCATCTGGCCACGGAGGTGCGCCGGAGCATCATCCGCATGATCGACCGTGCCCAGATGGGGCACGTCGGGGGTGACCTGTCGGTCACCGACATCCTGGTCACCTGTTTCTACGGCGTGTTGTCCGTCGATCCGGAACGTCCGCAGTGGAGCGGGCGCGACCGTTTCGTGCTCAGCAAGGGACACTGCGCCGCCGCCCTGTACTCGACCCTCGCCCACTGCGGTTTCTTCCCCGCGGCCGAGTTGGACACCTTCATGGCCCCGCTGTCGGCGCTCAACGGTCACCCCAACCGCATCAAGGTCCCCGGCATCGAGACCAACACCGGCGCGCTCGGGCACGGCCTGCCCGTGGCCACCGGGTGCGCGCTGGCCGCCAGGCTCGACGGCGCGGACTGGCGCACGTTCGTCGTGCTCGGCGACGGGGAGCTGCAGGAAGGCAGCAACTGGGAGGCGGCCATGGCGGCCGCCCACCACGGCCTGTCGTCGCTGACCGCCGTCATCGACCGCAACCGGCTGCAGCAGGGCGCCAGGACGGAGGACACCAACGCGCTCGGCGCGCTGGACGACAAATGGCGCAGCTTCGGCTGGGAGGTACGCGAGGTCGACGGCCACGACCACCTCGCCCTCCTGCAGGCGATGAGCGGCTCGTCGACCGGCAGGCCGGTCGCCGTCATCGCCCACACGATCAAGGGGAAGGGAGTGTCGTTCATGGAGGACCGGGTGGAGTGGCACCACAAGGTGCCCAGTCCCGACCAGGTCGAGGCGGCCCTCGCGGAGCTGGCACGATGACCGTGACCGACCAGCAGACCGCCTTCGACTGCCGGCAGGACTTCGCCGCGGAGCTCCTGGCCCTGGCCGCCGAGGACGAGCGGATCGTGGCCGTCTGCAACGACTCCGTGGGCTCCAGCAACCTCGTCGGCTTCCGGGAACGTTTCCCCGACCGGCTGATCAACGTCGGCATCGCCGAGCAGGACCTCGTCGGCGTGGGCGCGGGGCTGGCCAACGCCGGCAAGATCCCCTTCGTGTGCGCGGCGGCGCCGTTCCTCACCGGCCGTGCCCTGGAGCAGATCAAGGCCGACGTCGCCTACAGCGAGGCGCACGTCGTGCTCTGCGGGCAGAGCCCGGGCATGGCCTACGGCGAGCTCGGCCCCACCCACCACTCGATCGAGGACCTTTCCTGGATGCGCGCGGTCGCCGGGCTCGACGTGATCGTCCCGGCCGACTCCGTCCAGACCCGCGCCGCCGTCCGCTGGGCGGCGGCCTCCGGCAGGCCCAGCTACGTGCGCATCCCGCGCTTCAAGGTGCCCGTGGTCACGCCCGAGGGCGCGCCCTTCGAGCCGCGCAGGGCGGTGCTGCTCGCCGACGGCGACGACGCCACGGTGATCGCCATCGGCTCGCTGACCTCCCGCGCGCTGCAGGCGGCCGCCCGGCTCCGCGAGGAGGGCGTCTACCTGCGGGTCCTCAACATGCCCTTCCTCGACCCGCTGGACGAGGAGGCCATCGTGGCCGCCGCGCGGGAGACCCGCGGCATCGTCACGGCGGAGGAGGCCACCATCAGCGGCGGGCTCGGCGCGGCCGTCGCCGCCACCGTCGTCACCCGCCACCCCGTCCCCATGCGCATCCTGGGCGTGCCCCGCGTGTTCGCCCCCACCGGCGACACCGCCTTCCTGCTCGACCACTTCGGCCTGTCCGCCGACGGCATCGTCAGCGCCGTCAAGGACCTGCTGCGCCATGGCTAGCCCGCTCATCCTGGCCATCGACCAGGGCACCAGCTCCACCAAGGCGCTGCTCGTCGACGAGAGCGGCCGCGTCGTCTCCCGCGCCGTCGTACCGGTCGCCGAGAGCCAGCCCCGCCCCGGCTGGGTCGAGCAGTCCGCTGGCGAGCTGTGGCAGAGCGTGCGGCGGGCGGTCGCCGAGTGCGTCGCCCCCGAGCAGGCCGCCCGGGTCGCCGGCGTGGGGTTCAGCAACCAGCGCGAGTCGCTGGTGCTGTGGGAGCGCCGCACCGGCGAGCCGGCCGGGCCGCTGATCAGCTGGCAGGACCAGCGCACCGCCGCCCAGTGCCACGAGCTGGCCGCCACCGGGGCCGCCGATCTGGTGCGGTCGGTGAGCGGGATGCCGCTGGACCCGATGTTCTCCGCGCTCAAGGCCCGCTGGCTGCTCGACGCGTACGATCCGGACCGGCGGCGGGCCCGGGCGGGCGAGCTGTGCCTGGGCACCGTCGACTCCTGGCTGCTCAGCCGCCTGGGCGGGGAGCATGTCATCGAGGTCGGCAACGCCTCGCGCACCCAGCTGCTCGACGTCGGGACCGGGGACTGGGACCCGCGGCTGCTGGAGCTGTTCGGGGTGCCGGCCGAGGTGCTGCCGCGGGTGGTCGCCTCCTGCGGCGCCTTCCCCGCCGTCCGCGACCTCGCGCCGCTGCCCGACGGGGTGCCGGTGCTGGCGGTCATGGGCGACTCGCACGCCGCGATGTTCGCCCATGCCGGCTGGCGGCCCGGCGTGGTGAAGGCCACCTACGGCACCGGCTCCTCGGTGATGGCCATCGGCGACTGCGGTCAGGCCCCCGGGCTGTGCCGCAGCGTCGCCTGGGACATCGACGGCCCGGTGCTGGGCGTCGAGGGCAACATCCGGGCGACCGGCCGGACGGTCAGCTGGCTCGCCGAGCTGTTCGGCGTACGCACCGAGGAACTGCTGGCCGAGGCCGCGGACACCGGCCCGGAAGGCGTGCACTTCGTGCCGGCCTTCGGCGGGCTCGGCGCCCCGTGGTGGGAGCCGGACGCCACCCCCGTCGTGACCGGCCTGACGCTGGGCACCCGGCGCGGCCAGCTCGTCGCCGCCGCCCTGGAGGCCGTGGCCTTCCAGGTCGAGGACGTCGTGACGGCCATCGAGCAGGCCGTCGGCCAGGTGAGCGTGCTCATGGCCGACGGCGGGCTCACCCGCAGCGACCGGATGATGCGGCTGCAGGCCGACCTCGGCGGCCGCACCGTAGCCCGCTCCGGCGAGCACGACCTGTCGTGCCTCGGCGTGGCCGACGCCGCCGGGCTCGCGGCCAAGCTGTGGACGCTCGGCGAGCTCGAACGGCGCCCGCGCCCTGCCGACCGGTTCGAGCCCGCCCTGGACGAGACGGATCGCGCGGCCAGGAAAGCCGCCTGGCACGAGGCCGTGCGCAGGTCCCGGCCCTCCGGTGAAGGGAGCACCACATGACCGCAACGGCGCCGACCCCCCGTCGGCGCGTCCCGATCCGCTGGATCATCGTCGCGGCCTTCGCCGCGCTGGTCGTCCTCATGGCCGTCAGCACCGAGTACCGGACGGCCGAGACCGCGGCCGCGGCGGCGCCGAAGAAGTTCGACCCGGCCGCTTTCGGGGCCCAGAACTACGAGGCCAAGATCGTCCCTGCCGTCAAGAGCGCCGCCGTCGACCTGCCCGTCCTGCTCGACGCCCTGGCCGCCGACAAGGACGCCGCGAGCCAGAAGTACGGCAAGCGCCAGGGCACCGGCCCCTACACCTTCGCCGTCAAGGTCACGGGCGAGGCCGGCGCGGTCAAGTCCGGCCTGCTGCCCGTCACCGTCAAGGGCCTGCCGGACGGCACCCGGGTCTCCGTGCAGATCGGCCCGGCCATCAACGGCACCGCGCTGCGTGACGCGGTGGGATTCATCACGTTCGGCCAGTTCACCAACCAGGTGGAGTACGCCGACGCCGCCACCGCCCTCAACAACCAGCTGCGCGACAAACTGCTCAAAGGGCTGGACGCGACGGCGCTGGACGGCAAGCAGATCTCCGTCACCGGGGCGTTCACCCTGCTGACACCGCAGACCGTGACGATCACGCCGGTGGCGATCTCATGAGCGGGCCGGTCCTCAGGGCCCGCGAGGTCGCCAAGGTGTACGGCGGCACGCACGCGCTCAAGGGCGTCGACTTCGACGTCGCGCCCGGCCGCGTGACCGCGCTGTTCGGCGAGAACGGCGCCGGCAAGTCGACCCTGATGAAGATCCTGGCCGGGATCGAGCGGCCGACCACCGGGCACGTCGAGCTGGACGGGCGGCCCGTGCGGCTGCACTCCTCCCGCGACGCGGCCGACCAGGGCATCTCCATCATCCACCAGGAGCTCAGCCTCTGCCCCAACCTCAGCATCCAGGACAACCTGTTCCTGGCCCGCGAGGTCCGCACCGCGTACGGCTCCATCGACCGCAAGGCGCAGCGCGAGGCCACGGCCGCGGTCCTGCACCGGCTGGAGGAGGACGTCGACCCCGACCGGCTCGTCGGCGACCTGCGGCTCGGCCAGCAGCAGCTGGTGGAGATCGCCCGCGCGCTGCTGCAGCAGGCCCGCGTCCTCATCATGGACGAGCCGACCTCGGCCCTGACCGCGCCCGAGGTGGACGTGCTCTTCCGGGTGATCAGGGAGCTGACCGCCGCGGGCGTCGCCGTCGTCTACATCTCCCACCACCTGGACGAGGCGCTGGAGATCGCCGACGACGTCGTCGTGCTGCGCGACGGGCGGCTGGTCGCCACGGCTCAGGCCGGCGAGGTCGACATCCGCTGGATCGTCGAGCAGATGGTCGGCCGCGACCAGGACACGTTGTTCCCCAGCCGGGATCCGGTGCTCGGCGAGGAGGCGCTGGCCGTGCGCCGGCTCACGGTGGCCGACCCGGCCGTCCCCGACCGGCTGGCCGTGAACGGGTTGTCCCTCAGCGTGCGCGCGGGCGAGATCGTCGGTATCTACGGGCTGATGGGCTCCGGGCGCACCGAGTTGCTGGAGACGCTGGCGGGCCGCCTGCGGCCGTCCTCCGGCGAGGTCCTGCTGGACGGGACGCCCCTGCACGAGGCCGGGATCCGCGACCGCATCGGGCGGGGCGTGGTGCTGGTGCCCGAGGACCGCCAGCGCGACGGGCTCGTACAGACCATGTCGGTCGGGCAGAACCTGTCCCTGGCCGCGCTCGGCACGTTCGTCCGCGGCCTGTTCGTCTCCCAGGAGCGCGAGCGCGCCGCCGTCACCCGCACCATCGCCGACGTCACCGTCAAGACCAGCGGCGCCCAGGCGGCCATCGGGTCGCTGAGCGGCGGCAACCAGCAGAAAGTGATCATCGGCAAGGCGCTGCTGACCGGGCCGCGCGTCCTGCTGCTGGACGAGCCGTCCCGCGGCGTGGACGTGGGCGCCAAGGCCGACATCTTCGAGCTGATGGCGGCCCAGGCCAGGCGGGGCCTGGCCGTGCTGTTCACCACATCCGACGCCGAAGAGGCCCTGCACATCCCCGACCGGCTGCTCGTGCTCGCCCGCGGCGCCCTCGTCGGCGAGTTTCGGCGCGGCGAGCTGACCCGGGAGGAACTGATGCGCGTGTCCGACGGCGGAACTCAGGACGGTTCGTCATGACGGCGACGGCGACCACCGCGGCCCCTGAGCAGGCCGCCACCCGGGCCCGCCGCCTCTCGCTGCTGAACGTGGCCTTCGAGCTGCGCGCCTTCATCGCGCTCGCCGTGCTCATCGTGATCTTCGGCCTGCTGTCGGACTCCTTCCTCACCGTCCCCAACCTGATCACGATGACCAAGCACGTCGCCATCAACGGCGTGATCGCGCTCGGCATGCTGCTGGTCATCCTCAAGGGCGGCATCGACCTGTCCGTCGGCTCCATCGTGGGCCTGTCCGGGGTGGTCGCCGGCGAGCTCCTGCAGGGGCTGCACGTCGGCGGCGTGATCGCCTACCCGCCGGTGTGGGTGGTGATCGTGCTGTGCGTCGCGGTCGGCATGGCGGTCGGCCTGATCAACGGGATCCTCGTCACCCGCTTCAACGTGGCGCCGTTCATCGCCACGCTCGGCATGCTGTACGTGGCCCGCGGCGCGGCGATGCTCATCTCCAACGGCGCCACCTACCCCAACCTGGGCGGCAACCCGGCACTCGGCAACACCGGCTTCGAACTGCTCGGCAGCGGGCGGCCGCTCGGCCTGCCCACCTCCATCTGGATCATGATCCTGCTGGCCGTGGCGGCGGTGCTGCTGCTGGCCAAGTCCCCGTTCGGCCGCTGGCTGTACGCCACCGGCGGCAACGAGCGGGCCGCGGACCTGTCCGGCGTGCCGATCCGGCGGGTCAAGACGATCGTGTACGTGATCTCCGGGGCCTGCGCGGCGGTCGCCGGGCTCATCATCGCCTCGGAGCTCACCTCGGCCGCCCCGCAGGCCGGGGAGACGTACGAGCTCAATGCCATCGCGGCGGTGGTCATCGGGGGCGCCGCACTCAGCGGCGGCCGGGGAACCGTGCGCGGCACCCTGGTCGGCGCGTTCGTCATCGGCTTCCTCGCCGACGGCCTGGTGATCCTGGGCGTGTCGACGTTCTGGCAGATCCTCATCAAGGGCGCGGTCATCATCCTCGCCGTGATGCTCGACCAGGGCCAGCAGCGATTCAAGCGACGGGGAGCCACCGCGGCGGCGGTCGCCGCAAGCAAGAAGCAAGACTGAACCACAAGGAGACATCATGCCCCCCACCCGCATCGTCACTTTGGCACTCTCCGTACTGCTCGGATGCACCACGCTGGCCGCCTGCGGCAGCGGCGGCGACCAGCCCGCGAGCACCGCGAAGGCGGGCGGCAGCAGCAGCGCCGCGGCCGGCGGCGGCCTGATCGCGATCATCACCCCGTCGCACGACAACCCGTTCTTCAAGGCCGAGGCCGAGGCGGCCAAGGCGCAGGCCGAGAAGCTCGGCTACCAGACGTCCGTGGCCTCCCACGACGACGACCCCAACAAGCAGAGCGAGCTGATCGACGCCGCCATCTCCCGCCAGGCCAAGGCGATCATCCTGGACAACGCGGGCGCCGACGCCTCCATCGGGCCGGTCCGCAAGGCCGCGCAGGGCGGCGTCCCGGTCTTCCTGATCGACCGGGAGATCAACGCCACCGGCGTCGCCAAGGCCCAGATCGTCTCCAACAACTCCCAGGGCGCCCAGCTGGTCGCGCAGTCGTTCGTGGAGGCCATGAAGAGCAAGGGCAACTACGTCGAGCTGGTCGGCAAGGAGTCCGACACCAACGCCAGCGTCCGCTCCAAGGGCTTCGCCGACGTGATCTCCCAGTACCCGGACATGAAGCCGGTGGCCAAGGAGAGCGCCAACTGGGACCAGCAGGAGGCGTTCACCAAGATGGAGACCATCATCCAGAAGAGCCGCGACATCCAGGGCGTCATCGCCGGCAACGACACCATGGCCCTGGGCGCGGTCGCGGCGCTGAAGGCCGCTGGACTGCTGAAGAAGGTCGTGGTCGTCGGCTTCGACGGCAGCCCCGACGCCATCGCCGCCATCAAGGCGGGCGACATGCACGCCACCGCGCTGCAGCCCGCCGCCCTCGGCGCCACCAGCGCCGTGGACCAGGCCGACCAGTTCATCAAGACCGGCAAGACGGGCAAGGACGAGAAGCAGTCCATCGACTGCGAGCTCGTCACGGCCGACAACGCCGACGAGTTCGGGGTGTTCGCCAGGAAGTGACCCCACCGGAGGTCTCCCCCATGGCGCTTCGGACAATAGGCTTCATTCAGGAGTGAATAGAAAGGGGTGCGCGGTGGTCCAGAACGCGGAACGTAGGCGCGACACGACCAAGGATCACCTGCGCCTCCTGGCCCGGGTGGCACGCATGTACCACGAGCAGAACATGCGCCAGCCCGAGATCGCCGCCACGCTCAACATCTCACAGCCCCGCGTGTCCCGCCTGCTCAAGGAGGCGGTCACGCGGGGCATGGTCCGCACGGTGGTCACGCTCCCCGAAGGGGTGCACACCGAGCTGGAGGAGGAGCTGCAGCGCCGCTACGGGCTGCGCGACGCCGTGGTCGTGGACGTCGAGGACTACCAGGACGACGTGATCCCGCCGCTGGCCTCGGCGGCCGCCGCCTACCTCGGCGTCACCTTCACCGGCGGCGACGTGATCGGCATCTCGTCCTGGAGCGAGACCCTGCTGGCCACGGTCGAACGCCTGCCGCAGAAGAACTCCCAGGTCGCCGACCGCGTCATCCAGCTGGTCGGCGGCGTCGGCAGCCCCGAGGCGCAGGTGCACGCCACCCGTCTGGTGGCCCGCCTCGCCAACCTCACCTACGCCCGGCCGATCTTCGTACCCCTGCCCGGCGTGGTCGCGACCACCGCGATCCGCGACGCGCTGCTGGAGGACCCCAGCGTGAAGGACGTGCAGGCGCAGTGGCACGACCTGACCGTCGTGCTGGTCGGCATCGGCAGCCTGGAGCCCTCGCCCCTGCTGCTCAGCAGCGGCAACGCGGTCAGCCAGGCCGACCAGGAGGAGCTGCGCGGGCTCGGCGCCGTCGGCGACGTCTGCCTGCACTTCTTCGACGCCACGGGCAAGCCCGTCGACTCGGGCTTCGACCAGCGCGTCATCGGCATCGACGCGCCGACCTTCCGCGCCGTCGAACGGCGGGTCGGGGTCGCGGGCGGCATGCGCAAGCTCTCCGCGATCAAGGCCGCGATCGAGGGCGGCTGGGTCAACGTCCTCATCACCGATCTGACGATCGCCCGCCTGCTCTGCTCCTGATCACGTTACGCTGGATTCATCTGACAGGGGTGATGCCGATGTCCCATCTTCACGCTCGTGCAGCGCCGGCCAACCGCCTGGCCCGCCGCCTGGCCGCGGCGATGGGCGTCTCCTGGTTCGTCGGCGTCGTGTGGATCGTCCTGTACTACGTGGACCCCACTCTCCCGATCCTGTCGGACCTCGGTAACTGGAACCTGCTGGCCGGGTTCGGCCTCTTCCTGCTGGGCGCGGCGTTCGCCCTGGCCCTGCTGGTGACGGTGATCGTGCGGTCAGGGCGCCGGCACTAGGCGGGACGCCACACAGGTCCAGGGCCAGCGTGGCCGCCGCCAGCCCGAGCGCGCCCGCGACCTTGAGGGCGCCGATCGGGAAGACCAGCCACGACTCGGGCACTCCCGCCGTCTTCAGTGCGGGGCCGAGCGTCCGCATGACCGGTTTGAGCCGGGTCATGGCGGCGAGTGTGACATCGCCCGCGGCGACCGTCTGCGAGCCCCGTCTGCGGGCCCCGCGCGTGGCCGGTCAGGACGTCTTGGCGGTGGGCTCCCCGGTCGGTTCGCCGAGCTTGTCATCGGATTCCTGCCGCGCCCTGCCGGTCGGCTTCCCGGTCGGCTTGCCGAGCTTGTCGGCGGGCGGCCGGCGTACCTGGTCGGTGGGGGGAGCGGTTACCGAGACGGGGGTGCCGAAGTCGCTGAAGTCCATGACGTTCCGGTTGCCGGAATCGCCGAAGACGACTTCCATGTGCCTGATCCGGCCCTGGTCGTCCACGTCCACGGTGCCCGTCGCCGCCTCCGCCGTTCCCGCCTTCACATCGGTGCCGCCCTCGGCCTCCAGTGAGAACGCGAACCGCCGCCCGGCCCAGCCCTGCCCGGAGGCCGTGCCGGTCTCGCGGACGTCAGTCGCCGTACGGAGCCGCTGCAGGGCCGCATGAGGGTCGATGGGAGCGAGCTTGACCAGGGCGATGACCGGCGGCGCGCCCGCCAGCTCGGCGTCGGCGCGCGGCGAGACCAGCCACGTCGCGGCGCCGCTCTCCCGGATGTACATCAGGTCGTCGACGAACCGGGTTTCGGCCCCGTCATTCCTCGTGATGACGCCCATCCGCCGGACGGGGTCGATGGCGCCGTCGAACTCCTTGGTATCGGACGCGACATGTATGCGGTATCTCTCCTGGCTGGTGTTCTCGACCGCGGCGATCACCTGGGCCTGTGCCGACGACTGGGTCGCGGGCAGCACCACCGCCACCGCGGCCACCGCGGCGGCGACGGCCAGTGCGGCGACCGGGAACAGGACCCTGGCCAGCCGGCGCCTCGGCATCGCCGGCATGAGGTCGATGCCCGCCGGCCGGTCCTCGGTCGCGGTGATGAGCAGCGTGCGGAGTTCGTGCTCGTTCATGGACGGCTCCTCGTGTCGGTGTCTCACCGGATCCCACTCCCTTCGTCCTCGGTTCGGTTGACCAGCGTGTCGGGAGAGATCAGCCGCCGCATCGCCTGCAGGCCGCGATGCGTGTGGGTCTTGACCGTCCCCGGTGAGCAGCCCATCAGCTCGGCGACCTCGGCTTCCGGCAGGTCGGCGAAGAACCGCAGCACCAGGGCCGTCCGCTGCCTGACAGGCAGTCGCGCCAGCGCCTTGCGTACGTCCTCGGCCACGGCCCGGGTGTCCCCCACATCACCGGGACCGGGCGACTCGGGCAGTTCGGCGCGCGGGATCTCGCGACGCCACCGAGCACGCCACCAGGATCTGTACGTGTTGACCAGGATCCGGCGCAGGTAGGCGTCAGGATCGCTGCTGGTGTCCAGCCGATGCCACACTCGATACAGCTTGCCCAGGCAGGACTGGACCAGATCTTCGGCCGTGTGCCAGTCCCCGGTGAGCAGGACCGCCGTTTTCAGGTGGTGGTCTCCCCGGTGCCGCACGAAACTCACGAATTCCGCATCCACCCGCGCGCTCCTCTCGTCGGTCGAGCCACCTCCTGACACGCCCTGAGCCTCGCGTCAGGTTGACCGGAGAGCACCGGAAATATCCCCGCCCGGCCGCGAGTCACGCTGAGACCCGTCACCGGGGCGGCGTAGCGCTTCGCCCACATCTGTGCCACAGTTATAGAACAGTCGGAAGAGTTATAGATGGGTGAAGCGCATGACGACAGAAGTCCTGGCGACGCGGCCAGGTGTGATGGAGGACCCCGGCGAGCGGGGCAGGTTCGGGGAGTACGGCGGGCTCTACGTGCCGGAGTCGCTGGTCGCGGCCTGCCGGCAGGTGGAGGCGGCCTACCGGGAGGCGCGGACCGACCCGGCGTTCCGCGAGAGCCTCGCGGAGTCGCTGGCCCTGCACGTGGGGCGGCCCACGCCGCTGACCCCGGCTCGGCGGCTGTCCGCGGAGCTCGGCGTGACCCTGCTGCTCAAGCGGGAGGATCTCGCCCACACCGGGTCCCACAAGATCAATAACGTGCTGGGCCAGGCCCTGCTGGCACTCCGGATGGGCCGTACCCGGCTGATCGCCGAGACCGGCGCGGGGCAGCACGGCGTCGCCGTCGCGACCGCCGCCGCGCTGATGGGGCTGCGGGCGACCGTGTTCATGGGGGAACGGGACATCGAGCGGCAGGAGCTGAACGTGTTCCGGATGCGCATGCTGGGCACGGAGGTCGTGCCGGTCGGCACCGGCAGCCGCACCCTCAAGGACGCGACCAGCGAGGCGATGCGCCACTGGGTGACGGCCACCGAGGAGGCGTACTACTGCGTCGGCTCGGTCATCGGGCCCAACCCGTACCCGTGGATGGTGCGCGAGTTCCAGCGGGTCATCGGCGACGAGGCGCGCGAACAGTGCGCCGGGGCGCTCCCGGCCGCCGTGCCCGACTACGTCGTGGCCTGCGTGGGAGGCGGCTCCAACGCGGCGGGCACGTTCGCCGGCTTCGTCGACACCGCGGCCCGGCTCGTCGGGGTGGAGGCGGAGGGCGGCGCCGGGGCGGCCAGAGGCAGTCTCGGCGTGCTGCACGGCTTCCGCTCGCTGTTCCTCCAGGACGACCACGGGCAGATCACCGAGGCGCACTCCATCGCCGCCGGCCTCGACTATCCGGGGGTCGGGCCGGAGCACGCCCACCTGCGCGACCTCGGCCGGGCGCGCTATGTCACGGTCTCCGACGAGGAGGTGGTGGACGCGGCGGTGCGGCTGGCCCGCGCCGAGGGCATCGTGCCCGCGCTGGAGTCGGCGCACGCGGTCGCGTGGGTGATCCGCGCGGTGCGTACGGGCGAGCTGCCGCCGGGTGCGGCGGTCCTGCTCACCCTGTCCGGCAGGGGCGACAAGGACATCTCGACCCTGAAGGAGCTGGTATGAGCACCGGACTGCTCGAAAGGCCGCTGCGCGCCCGGCGCGACGGCGGCCACAAGCTGCTCATGCCGTACGTGACCGGCGGCATCGCCCCAGGCTGGACCGGCTACCTGCGGGCGTTCGCCGCCGCCGGCGCGGACGCGATCGAGCTCGGCCTGCCGTTCTCCGACCCCACGCTCGACGGCGCCACCATCCAGGAGGCGTCGGACGCGGCGCTGGCCCGGGGCGCGACGGCCCATGGCATCCTGGCCGAGGTCGCCGAGCTGCGCCTGGACGTGCCGCTGGTCGCCAGCACCTACTACAACCTGGTGCTGCGCGACGGACCCGTGCAGTTCTGCCGGGCGCTGCGCCGGGCGGGGATCGCCGGGCTCATCGTGCCCGACCTGCCGCTGGACGAGGCCGGCGAGCTGGCGGACGCGGCCGCCGCCACCGGCGTCGACCTGGTCCTGCTCGCCTCCCCCGCGACGCCGCAGCAACGGCTGGACGAGATCGCGCGCCGCAGCCGGGGCTTCGTCTACGCCGTCTCGGTGATGGGCACCACCGGCGAGCGGGCCGCGCTCGCCGAACCCGCCGCCGCCCTCACCGAACGGATCAAGCAGGGCAGCGACCGGCCGGTCTTGCTAGGATTTGGCATTTCCACGCCGGAACAGGCCGTGGAAGCCACCCGGCGCGCCGACGGTGTCGTCATCGGTGCCGCGATCATGCGCCGGATCCTCGACGGGGCGGGGCCGGACGACGTCGGCGCCTACCTGACGGGCCTGCGGCGGGCCCTTGACCAGGAGCGTGACGAAAGACGATGGCCCGCGACGCCGGACACGAAGCGAGGTACCGCGCCATAGCCGCCGACCTCGCCGCGAGGATCCGGTCGGGACATTACGCCCCCGGCGAGGCGCTGCCCTCCCAACGCGAGCTGAGCGCCTCGTACGGGGTCACCCTGATGACGCTTCGCCAGGCGCTCCGGCAGCTCAGCGACGAAGGGCTGATCGTGCAGCAGGCCGGTCGGGGCACGTTCGTGTCCCCGCCGCACCTGGCCTACCAGCTGGGCTCCCTGCAGAGCCTCGCCGACGACCTCAGGAAGCAGGGCCACGAGGTACGCACCGTCGTGCTCGGGCGTTCCCTGCGCCGGGTCCCGGCCGGGGTCGCCACGCAGCTGCGCACCGCTCCCGGCGAGAGCGCGCTGCGGCTGGAACGGGTGCGCGAGTTCGCCGGCCGCCCCGCGATCCACCAGGTCTCCTGGATCCGGCGGCCGGCCGCCGAGCGGATCCGCGATCGCGACTTCACCGCCGTCTCCCTCTACGGCGCCCTCGCCGACTGCGGCGTGGCGGTGGCGCGCGCCTCGGAGAAGATCCGGCCCGGCGTGCTCGACCCGGCCGTCGCGGCGCACCTCGGGGAGCCTCCCGGCAGCCCGGTCTTCCTCAGCGAGCGGATCACGTACGCGCTCGACGCCACCGCGCTGGTCGCCGACCACGCCACCATCCTGGGCAGCATGATGGAGATCCGCACAGAACGGGCCGCCACCGGCCTCTCCCTCACCTGGGGCCCGAGCACCTGACCCCAACGCACAAGACCGCCCAGGTAGATCTTGGTCAATGTTTTCGATCTACGTCGGCGCAGCTCAGCGTGTCAGTTGCCAGGGACGATCGATCGGCTGCGACGTTGGTGCTCCAGGTCTCACCCTGCGTTGGAGCACAAAATGATCAATCTCGGCTTCGTCGGGCCCAGCCGTCCCGCCAACGACTACAAGCTCACCGATGTGACCGACGGCGACACCCCGAAGATCGAAATGTCGATCCGCATGGTGTCCATCGACACCCCGGAAAGCCACTACGGAGGCAACCCGGCCACGGCCCAGGCGGCGCTCGAGCGCACCAAGGCCCGCCTGCAGGACGGCACGTACAACGCCATCCCCGAGCATCTACGCGAATACCTCATCTCGCGCATCACCCCGAACGCCGCGGATCACCACCTGACCGCCGGCCAGCTGGCGGCCGAGGCGCACAAGACCATGGTCAAGACCCGCCTGACCCGCCCGGACGGCACCACGCGCAAGCTGGCCGTCGTCGCCACCGGCGAGCTCGTCGAGAACCACGGCCGCCTGCTGGCCTACACCGCGCCCTGGTTCGCCGGCGGGCCGTCCGACCCGATGCCGCCCCGCGACGACCCGCAGCGCCGCACCTTCAACCTCGACATGCTGTCACTCGGATGGGCCGCCAGCTTCCTCATCTACCCCTCCATCCCGCCGACCTTCGACCTGAACCTGATGCTCGACGAGGCCGAGGTGGCCTGGCAGCAGAAGCGCGGCGCGTGGCAGCAGTTCGGCCCGGAGCTGCTGCTGGGTTACGAGTACCGGGCCTGCATCAAGCTCGGCACGAAGGACCTGAAGAATCCCGTGGAGGCCGTCGCGAACGCCTACGAGCGCGTATGCGTGGACCTGCGCACCCTGACCGAGGTCGGCCTGTACGGCTACCACCAGGTCCCGCCGCCGAACCGGCTGTGGATCTGGAAGAAGGACCTGGAGCAGGCCCGCAAGGACCTGCCCATCAAGCACTAGGTCCGGCGCTCACGCCGCCGTGCCGATGATGCCCAGGGCCTCATCGACACGGTCGGCGTGGGTGCGGAAGCTGAGCACGCACAGGCGCAGGAAGAACCGCCCGTCGACGGTGGTGCTGCTCAGGAACACGCGCCGGGTGTCGTTGACGTCCGCCAGGAGCCGCCGGTTGCGCTCGTCCGTGCCACGTAGCCGGAAGAACGTACGCGTGCGGCGGCATGCCGTACGCGCGCCTGAACGAGCGCAACAGCGCGAACGGCGTGACCCCGGCCGCGGCGGCCAGCTCGTTCAGGCGGGGCGGGTCCGGCATGGTCGCGTGCAGCAGGTCGCGGATCCGGGCCATGCTCCTGCACCCGGCCGAGCGGGCCGGGCGCCTCGGGCGGCGCGTGCCGTACGCGCCGAGCACGAAGGTCAGCAGTGCGTGCAGCTGGGAGTCGGCGGCCAGCGACGCGCCGGACTCCGCCGCGCGATGGGCGGCCGTCACCCGCCGGGCCACCCGTACGTCGGACACCACCCTCCGGTCGAACGACGGGATCCCGGCGGGCACGCCGAGCTCGTCCGCGACCTCCCGCATCTGCTCGACGCCCGGGTACAGCACCCGGTACGTCCACCCGTCGGCGGTCGGGGGCTCGCCGGTGTGGACGATGCCGGGCTCGATCAGCACGACGTCGTCCGTGACCGCGTACTCGACGCCGTCGGCGAAGCGGATCTCCTCCAGGCCCGCCTCCAGCGTCCCGATCGCGTACGTCTCGTGGCTGTGCCGGGCGAACCCGCGCCGGACGAAACGCGCCCGCATCAGATCCAGGCCGCCGAGGCCGCGATAGCGCCAGTAACTGGCGAACTCTCCGGATGCCATGACGTCCTCTCCGCCGAGCCCGTCGTCACCGGACCAGAGTAGGCGTTCCCTACGATCTCATCTCGTGCTACCTTTCGCATAAATCGAGAAAGGTTGGAGATGTGATGGCAGCCGACCCGGCGGCGACCGCCACGACGGTCGTCGAGATGGCCCGCGAGGGACGCTTCACGGAAATCGAGGACCTGTTCGCGGGGCCTCTACGGGCGCAGGTGTCCGCCGAGGCGCTGCGGACCGTCTGGGCCGCCGAGATCGGGCCGGTCTCCGCCGTCGGGGAGCCGCTCTGCGAGCCGATCCGGGCGGGGCTGGTCCGGGTGAGCGTTCCGGTGACGTGCGAGCGTGGAGGGCTCGCGGTCGTCATGTCGGTGGACGACGCCGGCCTGCTGAACGGCCTGCGCCTCGCGCCCCTGGACGCCGCCGTGTGGGAGCCGCCGGTTTACGCCCGCCCGGAGCGGTTCGAGGAGCACGAGGTCACCGTCGGATCCGGCCCGCTGGCCGTCCCCGGGACGCTGAGCCTGCCGCGCGGTCAAGGCCCGTGGCCCGCTGTCGTGCTGCTCAGCGGTGGTGGCCCGTTCGACCGCGACGCCACCAGCGGGCCGAACAAGCCGCTCAAGGATCTGGCCTGGGGTCTGGCCGGCCGGGGCGTGGCGGTGCTGCGCTACGACAAGGTGACCCACGTCCACGCCGACCGGCTGGCCGGCGACTTCACGATGGCCGACGAGTACGTCCCGCACACGGTCGCCGCCGTCCACCTGCTCCAGCGGCGGCCGGACGTGGACCCCGCGCGGGTCTTCGTCCTCGGCCACAGTATGGGCGGCAAGGCGGCCCCGCGGGTCGCCGCCGCCGAGCCGTCCGTGGCCGGCCTGGTGATCATGGCCGGCGATGCCCAGCCGATGCACGAGGCGGCCGTACGCGTCGCCGGCCACCTCGCCTCGGTGAGCCCCGACTGGCAGGCGGCGGTCGAGATGATCACCCGGCAGGCCGCCGTGGTCGGCAGCCCGGACCTGTCGCCCGCCACGCCGGCCGCGGACCTGCTGTTCGGCTTCTCCGGCTCGTACTGGCTGGACATGCGCGGCTACGACCCCGTTGCGACCGCGGCGGCGCTGGACAAGCCGATGCTCATTCTCCAGGGCGCCCGCGACTACCAGGTGACCGTCGACGACGACCTGGCGCGGTGGCGGGCCGGGCTCGCGCACCGGCCGGACGTCACCTTCCGCGTCTACGACGCCGGCAACCACCTGTTCTTCCCCGGCGCCGGCCCCTCGACCCCGGCGGAGTACGAGCCGCCCCAGCACGTCGACCCGGCCGTGGTCGCGGACCTCGCCGAGTGGCTCTCACCGGGTCAGCGGGAGATCACCTGACTTCTGCCCCGCCTCAAGGGCCGACTCGCTCTCGCTCCGCTGCGCGAGCAACTCGGGAACGGCCTCCTCCTCCGCGAGGGCGGGCCGCTCGGGCCGGACCCGTTCGGAGCCGACCGTGGCGGGCTCGGCCGGTGCGGCGTTCGGCGTCGCCCGTTCGAAGAAGCGCAGCAGCTCGACCGGCAGCGGCATGATCAGCGTGGAGTTCTTCTCCGCGGCGACCTCCACCACGGTTTGCAGCAGGCGCAGCTGGAGCGCGCCCGGCGTCTGGGCCATGATGCCCGAGGCGTCGGCCAGCTTGCTCGCGGCCTGCAGCTCACCGTCGGCGACGATCACCCTGGAGCGCCGCTCCCGCTCGGCCTCGGCCTGGCGGGCGATCGACCGCTTCATGGCCTCGGGCAGCTGCACGTCCTTGATCTCCACGCGGTCGATGTGGATGCCCCAGCCGAGCGCCGGGCTGTCGATCATGAGCGCGAGACCCCTGTTCAGCTCCTCGCGGTTGGTCAGCAGGTCGTCCAGCTCGCTCTTGCCGATGATGGACCGCAGCGAGGTCTGCGCCACCTGCTCGACGGCGAACAGGTAGTTCTGCACCTCGATCGCGGCCCGCATCGGGTCCTGCACCCGGAAGTAGGCGACGGCGTCGACCCGTACGGAGATGTTGTCCCTGGTGATGCCCTCCTGCGTGGGGATCGGCATCGTGACGATCTGGACGTTGACCTTCCGCATGCGGTCGACCCCGGGAATCAGGAACCTCAGGCCCGGCTGGCGGATCTGCTGCTGCGCCCGGCCGAAGCGGAAGACGATGCCGCGTTCGACCTGGTTGACGACTCTCACCCCGGTGACCACCACCAAGAAGAGGAAGAAGGCGATGACTCCGAGCACGATGTTGATGTCCATGGACCTATCCCTTCTCTTACGAGAGTAGGTCCAGATCTCATCCTCCGCAGCCGCAGCTGCGCCGCGGGACGAGGGCGGCGCGAGTGGCGAGCGGGGCCGCCGCCTCGTCGAACAGCAGGGCGACGGCCTGCTCCGCCATGGCCTGGAGCGGCTGCTCGGTCACCGTGAGCGCCGGAGCGGTGTGGGCGCTCTCCGGGGTGCCGTCGAGGCTGATCACGGCGAGCCGGTCGGGGACGGTCAGGCCGCAGGCCCAGGCGCCGGACAGGACCCCGATGGCCTGCTCGTCCGTGGCGGTGACCAGGGCGCCCGGCAGGGTGCCCGCGGCGGCGAGGCGGCGGGTCAGGGCATCCGCCGCGGCCCGCGAGTAGTCGCAGCGCAGGAGCTCTGCGCCGGGGTCGCCGGCGACGGCCGCGTGCCAGGCCGCCCGCCGCACGCCCACGGGGCCCACGTCGTCCTGGCCGGACAGGAAGGCGATGTGCCCGTGCCCGTGCCCGCGCAGGTGCGCGACCGCCTCCCGTACGGCGTCCTGGTTGTCGGCCGCCGCCACGGGCGCGCCCGGAGGCCCGTTGTGGACGTAGACAGCGGGTACGCCAGCCGCCTCGGCCACCTCGGCCACGTCGCCCACGGAGTCGGCCGAGACGATCACCAGACCGTCGACCTGGGCGGCCAGGAAACGTTCGACGAGATGCCGCTGGCGCTGCGCCGAGTAGCCGGCGTTGCCGACCAGCGTGAGCAGGTCGCGGCCCTCCAGAGCCCGCTCGACGTGCCTGGCCAGGGCCCCGAAGTAGGGGTTGGACGCGTCGGCCAGCACCAGCCCGGCCACGCCCGTGGTGCGAGAGCGAAGCGCGCGGGCGATGCGGTTGGGCCGGTAGCCGAGCTCGGCCGCCGCGGCCAGGACCCGCTCGCGCGTGGCGGCGGCCACGGGACGGGGCCCGTTGTTCATCACATAGCTGACCACCGCCGTCGAGGTCCCCGCTTTGCGGGCCACATCGGCCAGAGTGCTCGGACGTTTCCTCATGGCGGTTTACATTCTCGCATCTAATCGATTAGATATGCACTTGGCAGTTCTAAACGATTAGACAAGAGGTGACCGTGCTGCCCTTGATCGTCGACACCGACACCGGCTCGGATGACGCCGTGGCGCTGCTGCTGGCCGCCGCCAGCGGCCTGGGCGACGTACGTGCGGTGACGACGGTGGCGGGCAACGTGCCCCTGACGACCGCCACCCGCAACGCGCTCATCTCCCTGCAGACGGCCGGCCGCCCGGACGTCCCCGTCCACGAGGGCTGCGAGAGCCCCATGACCCGCGCGCTGTCCACCGCCCAGCACGTGCACGGCCAGGACGGGATGGGCGACCTGGGCCTCCCCGATCCCTTGGGGGCCGCCGAGCGGGAGCACGCCGTGGACGTCCTGCTGAACGCGCCCCGCCGCCTCCCCGGCGAGCTCACGCTGGTGACCCTGGGACCGCTCACCAACCTCGCCGCCGCCCTGCTCCGCGACCGCGACCTGCTCTCCCGGTACCGGCACGTGTACTGCATGGCCGGCGCCGCGGACCTGTGGGGCAACGTCTCGGCCACCGCCGAGTTCAACGTGTGGGCCGACCCGGAGGCCGCCCGCGTGGTGCTCCAGGCCGCCACGCCGGACCAGGTGACCTGGATCGGCTGGGACGTCTCACGCCGGGACGCCGTCATGACGCCGGCGGACCAGCTCCGGCTGGAGCGGATCGGCACCCCCATGGCCACCTTCGCCCACCGCGTCAACCGGACGGTCGCCGAGTGGGCCCGCGACGTCACCGGCCTGTCCGGCTACGACCTGCCCGATCCCATCGCCATGGCCGTGGCGCTCCGGCCCGAGCTGGCCGTCGAGCGGGAGCACGCGTACGTGGACGTCGCGCTCGGCGACGAGACCCGCGGCCAGCTCATCATCGACCGCCGCCGCTCGGCCCCCGCCCCGAACCTGACACTGGTGCGGCGGGTCGACGAGACCGCTTTCAAGCAACTGCTCTTCGACACCTGTGAGGGACCGCGATGAACCGGCGTTACGAGCTGCACTGCCACCTCGACGGATCGGTACGCCCGAGCACGATCGCCGATCTCGCGCGCGGTCAGGGCATCACCCTGGAGGCCCCCGTCGAGCAGCTGGTGACGGCGCCCGCCGGGTGCGGCAGCCTGAGCCGGTTCCTGACGTACATCGAGGTGCCCCTCCAGGTGCTGCAGACGCCGGACGCGCTGAGCAGGGCCGCCCGCGAGCTGGTGGAGGACTGGAGCGCGGACGGCGTGGTCTACGGCGAGGCGCGCTTCGCCCCGCAGCAGCACAGCCGCCAGGGCATGACCATCGACGAGGCGGTCGAGGCCGTCGCCGAGGGCCTGGCGGCGGGGGAGGCGGCGACGGGCGTGCGTACCGGGCTGCTGCTGTGCTGCCTGCGGCAGCAGACGCCGGAGCAGAGCCTGGCCGTCGCCGAGACGGCGCTGCGGCACCGCGACAAGGTGGCCGGGCTCGACCTGGCAGGCGACGAGCGGCTGTACGCGGCCACGCCGCACCGGGCGGCGTTCGACCTCGCCCACGCGGCCGGCCTCCCGTGCACGGTGCACGCCGGCGAGGCGGCGGGCCCGGAGAGCATGTGGGAGGCGATCGACGTGCTCGGCGCCCGCCGGATCGGGCACGGCGTCCGCTGTACCGGCGACGCCGCGCTGCTCGAACGGCTGCGCCGCGACCGGATCGCCCTGGACATGTGCCCGATCAGCAACGTGCTGACCGGCGCCGTCCCCGGCATGTCCGAGCACCCCGCGATCCCGCTCCTGGAGGACGGGCTGGCGGTCACGATCAGCACCGACACGCGTACCACCGCCGGGACCACGCTGGAGCGGGAGTTCGCCGGGTGGACGGCCGAGCAGGAGAGGCTCGCCCAGGCGAACGCGGCGGAGGCGGCCTTTCGGAACTGAAAGTTTCACCGGGTCTTGACAGGCTCTGTTGCGAACCTCAACACTCTATGCCGCTCCAAAATATGTGACATAACGCACAGTGTTAGCGCTAACACAAAGAGCGGCTCCCGGAGGTTCCGAATGAGACGATTGCGGGCGGCGGCGGTCGCCCTTCTGATGCTTGTCACCGCGTTCCTCGCGACCACCCCGGCGGCCACGGCAGCGGCGAAGACCGTCTTCATCCCCGCGCGCTGGCAGAGCACGGGCGAGGTGCCGTGGGCCAGCGACCGCACGAAGGAATCCGCGAACTTCATCTTGTTATGGGGCGACCGATCGGGCACGAACCCCAAGACCGCCCCATCCCCGTACAACTTCGACCCCGACAACATGCTGAGCCAGCTTGAGAGCCTCTACTCCTTCTACGTGAACACCATGAAGTTCACGCCGGAGACCGGGCTGCTGGCGCAGTACAAGATCATCGTCATCGTCACCAGGACCTGGTCGAACGCGCCGCTCGACGCGTGGGCGACCGGCGGCTCGACCGACGGCAAGGTCGGCGTCATCAACATCGCCCCCGCCGCCGCGCTCCCCGGCTCCTGGGGGCTGGCGCACGAGCTGGGGCACGTGTTCCAGAACTACACGTTCCTCGGCAGGCCCGGCTTCGGGTTCACGGACGCGAGCGCGGGCACGTTCTGGGAGACGAGCGCCGAGTTCATGGCCATGCAGGTCTACCCGAAGACGGCCGCGGGCGACCTGACGAGGTTCATCCGCACGGAGAACCTCGCCTACAGCAGCAGCCGGCACCACTACGGCAACTGGATGCTGCTCCAGTACATCAAGGACCGCGACGGCCTGGCCATGTTCAACCGCCTGTGGAACGAGGCCAGGAGCAACGAGCACCCGCTGGAGACCTACCGCCGGATCGCCGGCATCGACCAGGCGGAGCTCAACCGGCGGCTGGGTGAGTACGCCCAGCACAACGTGACGTGGGACTACTCCAACCGCGCCGACTTCATGCCGTTCATCAACAGCCTGTATCCCTTCGTCACGGCCTACAACGGCGTGGAGGTGCAGGCGGTCAACGCGGCGGCCGGGCACTTCCGCATCTCCGACGCCATCGCCCCCTCCGACTACGGCTACAACAAGATCCGCCTCGTCCCGAGCAGCGACGGCGCGCTCATCCGGATGCGGTTCAGGGGCCACGTCAACTCCGCGGCCGGTTCGGGCTGGTCGTACGGGTTCGTCGCGGTGAAGAACGGCACGCCCCGCTACAGCCCCATCTACAACTCCTCGAACGGCGAGGTGACCTTCCAGACCCAGACGGGCGAGAAGGACGTCTACCTCGTGGTCGTCGGCGCGCCGAGCGCCGTGCACAAGTACGCCTTCCTCGACGGCTACCCGAAGAACTACCGCTACCCGTACCAGTTCCGCCTGCAGGGCGCCACGCCGTGGGGCTTCGAGCCTGGTCACGTGAAGCCGGCCGCGCCGGGCGGCGGCCACTGGCACTCCAACGGCGGCGGCTGGGTGGACAACCGCGCCAACGTGGCCGCCACCGCCTACGTCGGCCCCCGGGCCGCCGTGTACGGCAACAGCACGGTCAGCGGCAACGCCCGCATCGAGGACCTGGCCTGGGTCAACAGCGGCGCGACCGTCGGCGGCAACGCCGTGGTGAAGAACAGCGCGCTGGTCCAGGGCGGCGCCAACCTCGGCGGCAGCGTGGTCATCGGCGGCGACGCCGAGCCCGCGACGGCCTGCTCCGCGGGCACGTACCTGATGTTCAACCCTGACCGGCGCTGCGACGGCGGCGGTGGCGAGGCGGACGTCAACCCGTCCCACCCGATCTTCAGCGACGACGACCTCGCCTTCGGCGGCGGGGGCGGCAACCCCTCGCCCGTCAACCTGGCCTCGAGCGCCACGCCCTCGGCCTCCTACACCTCGCCCTGGGAGAGCGTGGCGGCCATCAATGACGGCCTCGTGCCCAGCCCGCGCTGGGGCACCTGGCCGGAGACCGGCACCCAGTGGGCCGAGCTGACCTGGTCCTCGACTCAGACCGTCAAGTCGGCCGAGGTCTACTTCTTCGACGACGGCGGCGGCGTGCGCGTGCCCGCCTCGTGGAAGCTGCAGTACTGGAACGGCAGCGCGTACGCGGACGTGCCCGGGGCGAGCGCGTACGGGATCACAGCCGGGGCGTACAACCCGGTCACGTTCACCGCCGTCAGCACCACCAGGCTGCGGGTCGTACTGCAGAGCGGCCAGGGCTCGGTCGGGCTCCTGGAGGTCCGCGCCTTCGGCTGACGCGCTCTGCGACCGGGCACTGCGGATCGATCCGCGGTGCCCGGTGCGGTCGTTCGAGCCCGTCCCGGAGCCGCGACTTAAGGGCTGGTCTCGGTCCGTACGTCGTCGTACTCGACCGCGTAGTCCTGCTTCGACCGGTCCTTCAGGGCGAACGCCGCAACCACGCTGATCAGCGCACATATCGCCATATAGACAGCTATGGCGAACGAGCTCTGATACGTCGCGTACAGCCAGACCGCGATCAGCGGCGCGGGCCCGCCCGCCGTCACCGAGGCCAGCTGGTAGCCGAGCGAGGCCCCGCTGTAGCGCAGCCGCCCGGTGAAGCTCTCGGCGATGAACGTGGCCTGCGGGCCGTACTGGATGTCATGGATGGGCGCCGCCAGCACGATGGCCAGCAGGACCAGCGAGGGGACGCGGGTGTCCAGCAGCGGCCAGTAGATGAACGACCAGACCACCATGGCCGCCGCACCGATGATGTAGAGCTTCCGGCGCCCCACGATGTCCGAGACGTATCCCCAGAAGGGCACGGTGAACAGCGACACGACCCCGGCGGCGATGACGTACGGGTAGATGTCGCCCGCCTTGAACCCCAGGGTCTTGGTGGCGTACGTGAGGATGAAGACGGTGAAGATGTAGAACGGCGCCTGCTGCCCGGTCCGGAGCAGCGCGCTCAGCACGATCTCCCGCCAGTTCCTGACGATGACCTCGCGTACGGGGACGCGTTCGACCCTGTTCTCCTGGAGGACCTTGGTGAAGACCGGCGTCTCCAGGATGCCGAGCCTGATGTAGAGGCCGACGGCGGCCATCAGGATGCTGAGCAGGAACGGGATGCGCCAGCCCCAGTAGGGGTCGAGCGGCTGGAACACCTCCAGGGCCAGGTAGCCGAGCACGAGCCCGACGGGCACCCCGAACTGCGGCCAGCTGCCCAGGAACCCCCGCCGCCCGCCGCGCGACTGCCCCCACTCGGTGGCCAGCAGCACGGACCCGCCCCACTCACCGCCGACGCTGATGCCCTGCAGCAGCCGCAGCACGGTCAGCAGGATGCCGCCCCAGATGCCGATCTGCTCGTACGTCGGCACCAGCCCGACCAGGGCGGTGGCGATGCCCATGCTCAGGAGCGTGATGATGAGGGTGGCCTTGCGGCCGATCCGATCGCCGTAGTGGCCGAAGATCGCCGCCCCGATCGGGCGGGCGGCGAATCCTCCGAAGTAGGTGCCGAGTGACAGGAGCAGGCCCGTGGTCGGGTCGCTCTTGGGGAAGAACAGCTCCGCGAAGATCGTGCTGGCGGCGAAGCCGTACAGGAAGAAGTCGTACCACTCGATCGAGGTCCCCACGGCGGAGGCGATCACCGCCCGGACCAGTTGCCTTCTCGTCTGCTGCTGTCCTGTCGCGTCGGGTCGCTGCTCCTCTGACATCTACCGCTCCTCGGTAGGTCTTACCTTTCCCGCGACGTTACATGACACAACAATGGTGGTCACGAGGCTGTTGTGAGGAGCTTTTCTTCAGAAGTATTTCGGGGCCAGGTCAGTGGTGGGCCACGTCTTCACGGTGCCGATCGCCTCACCGAGGATGGGGTCGATCGCGTCGAAGTCGGGAGTGCCCTCCTCCTCCCTGCGGTTGAAGATCGCGCAGTAGCTGACGCCGTTCTGCACCCGCGCGAGGAAGCTGAACGTGCCGGGCATGCTGCCGTTGTGCCAGGTGTTCAACCCTCCGACGTTGTTGTTGCGCACGTTCCAGCCGAGGCCGTACCAGGAGCCGTTGGCGTTCACGCCGGTCTCGGGCTTGGCGAAGATCCGGGAGATCGACGTGGAGTTGAGCACGGGCCCGGCGGCGTTGAAGACGAAGCCCCACTTGACCATGTCGACGGCCGAGGCGAGCCAGCCGCCGTTCGCGTCCTGGTTGGGCATGTTGAAACCGCCGTAGGGGTACGGCACGACGGCGCCCGACTGGTCGACGACGCTCTTGTTGGTGTACTTCGAGGCGTAGGTCACCTCGGTGGAGAAGGCCTCGGAGCGGAGGCTGCGGCCGAGCCGCGGCCGGGTGATCCCTATGGGGGCGAGGAGCTTCTGCCGCACGTACGACTCGTAGCTCATGCCGGAGACCTTCTCGATGATCCGGCCGGCCAGCATGTAGCCGTAGTTGCTGTAGACGAACTTCGTGCCCGGGTCGAAGTCGAGCTTCCTCGCGGTGACGTACTTGATGATGTCGGCGTGGTCGATCGGCAGCGGCGCGTCAAGCGACGCGGAGATCGTGTGGTCGTTCCACAGCGGGTCCTTCGTCACGTTCCTGTCCCAGCCGCCGAGGTGCTGGAGCAGGCGCCACAGGGTGACGTTCGCCAGCCGGGGGTCCGCCGTGGTGGACAGCCCCAGCAAGGGGGCGATCTTGGTGCCCAGCGTCAGCTTGCCGTCCTGGACCAGCCGGACGATCGCGGCCGCCGTGAGGCTCTTGCTGAGGCTGGCGATCCGGAACAGCGACGTCGGCTGCACCCGCACGATGGCGGCGCCCGGCTTGGAGTAGAACCCGTAGCCGCGTGCGAGCAGGATCTTGCCGTTCTTGGCGACCGCGAGCTGGGCGCAGGAGATGTCCCGTTCCGTGATGAACGTCTTCATCGCCTTGTCGAACCCGGCCATCGCGCTCGGCACGACCCCGGTGGTCAGCGGCTCGGCCGCACTGGCCGACGCGGGACGCGCCCCGAGCGCGATCGCCGGTACGGCACCCGCGCCCGCCTGGAGGAGCCGTCGGCGGCTGAGCGTGGTCACATTTCCCCCTATTGTCACAAAAACCTCAATAGTGGCCTTTACTACCACAATCGAGCGAGTCGAGGCGCTCGGCGGCACCCAGGCCGCCCAAGTGGTAGGCGGCGCTCAGGCGAGCCGAGATTGTTGCCGGCGCTCAGGCGGCCTCTGCGGCGCGGAAGGTCTTGAGCGCCTCGGGGCCGAAGTAGGAGCCGTAGCTGGTGGTGCTGTTACGCAGCGCGTGGGTGGAGATCTGGTAGCCGATGCCGGTGATCTTGTTGAAGCTCTGGAACCACGGGCCACCGCTGGAGCCCCCGCCCATGTCGCACAGCAGCGCGTACTTCATGCCGTACGCCGGGGTCGCCGAGGCACCGCTGCAGTACTGCAGGGTCTGTCCGCCGTTGCCGTTGCTCGGATAGCCGAGCAGCAGGTTGGAGGAGCCGGCGGCGGTGGAGTTGAACCTGATGCCCTGGCCGCCCACGGTCTGCACGGCCGTCTTGCTCTTCACCGGCTTGACGACCAGCATGCCGAAGTCAAAGGGCGGCTGGTGAGCGCCGTTCTTGTAGTAGCCGGACCAGATGAACATGGTCCGCGCCACGAACTTGCCGTACGGCGCCGCGCCGTTCTTGTACGCCGGGACGAAGACCAGGTTGGTGCTCCACCGGCCCTCGCCGTCGATCAACGCGTGCCCGACGGTGACGACGACGTCCCCGTCCGCGCTGGTCACGACGTTGCCGGAGGCCACGAAATCCCTGCCGTTGCCGCCCGTGCCGAACACCTTGCCCGCCGTCTTGGCGATGAGCCCGCCGGACCTCCACGTCCGCTGCTTGGCCGCCGAGGTGACGTACGGGGTGGCCCAGCGCTTCGTACCGGCCGACGGGGTGGGCGCGATGTCCACCTGCTCCTGCGCGGCCAACGGTGTCGCACTCTTGGTCGCGCCCCTCGCCGCATCGTCGGGGGCGGCAAGCGGCTGAGCGGCACGCATCCGCTCGGGGGTCCAGTAGTCACTCCCGGCCGCGAACGTCGTCGGCACCTGATGCGCGAGCGGCGCGTCCTCCGCCTTGGCGTCCGGGGGCTCGGCGACGGCGGCGTGGGTACCCAGCCCGAGCATCAAGGTGGTCAAACCGATGATAGGCAAGGTACGCATGGGGCCTCCGTGACAAGCGTGACGGAGAAGATTTACCACACTTGTCACGAAAATGGACAATCGTCACAGACGGACTGCCGCCACGGCGCCGACTGCGGCGCGCCACCCCGGACAGCTCATCCGCCAGGCTCACGAACCCGCGCGTGACCGGCGCCCCGCAGGACCACTCCAAGGGCCGGCAGCCGTCGATCCAGTCCAGCCGGTCGAGCAGCATCGGCCGCTCTGTCGGTGCCGCGCTTCATACTCGCCATCAGACACCGGTCTTCCAGGAGGGACCCATGGCGAGGGGATCCAGACGGGGCAGCAAGCGGCGAAAATCCAACGGCATCGGCGATCTTCGAGTGATGGGACTGGCGGGAGCCGTCGTCGCGATCGCCGTCGTGGTCTACTTCGTCACGCGATACCCGGGATGGGCGGTGGCCATCACCGTCATCCTGATCGCGGCCCTGAGCGGCGGGCTCTTCCTGCGGCACCGGGTCATCCAGGCCCGCCGTCTGCAGTTCCTCGCGGCCAACGCGGCCCTGGAGAAGGTCGACCTCATGACGGGGCCGCAGTTCGAGCAGCTGGTCGCCGAGCGCATGATCGCCGAGGGGTTCCGCCGGGTGCAGATTCGGGGCGGCACCGGGGACGGCGGTGTGGACATCACGGCCGTCGCACCCGACGGCACGCGATGCGCCGTCCAGTGCAAGCGCTACAACCAGAGCGTCGGCGCACCGGCGGTGCGCAACTTCCTCGGGGCCCTGGCCAACGCCTTCACCGGGCACACCGGCGTGCTCGTCACCTCGGGGCGCCTCACCCGCCCGGCCCGCCAGGAGGCGATCAACGCGCGCCAGACGCTACTGCTCGTCGAGCGCGACCTGCTCGCCGACTGGCTGACCGGGAGGTTCGCACTGCTCCCCAAGCCGGCGCCGTTGGTCGAAGGCGACGAGTTGGCAACCTGAACAGCCCTCCCAAGCAATCCGGCTCCCCGCCTGCCCGCCCGGAATCGACAGCCGACACCTCAACGCCTGCGGCATCAGCCCGCCCGGGACCGGCGGCCGACACCTCAACGGCTGGCTTTTCCCGTGGCGGCCCCGTGCGCCCGGCCGTGGCCACGCGGCCAAGCTGCGCGGCCGAGCCGGGCAGTCGGCCGACTCGGACCGGAGCCACGGCCATGCAGCCGGGCGGTCAGCCGGATCCGGTGCCCGTCACGGAGACGAAGCCGGAGCCGGCGCGGTAGTTGGGTGACTGGTGGCGGAAGTAGGTGTTGTAGACCTCGCAGTAGCGGCCCCCGCGGGCCAGCAGGGTCGCGTGGTCGCCCTCCTCCACGATCCGCCCGTGGTCCAGCACGATGATGCGGTCGACGTGCTCGATCGTCGAGAGCCGGTGCGCGATGACGATCGAGGTGCGCCCGGCCAGCACCAGGTCGAGGCCCTCCTGGATCTGCGCCTCGGTCAGCGGGTCGACGCTGGCCGTGGCCTCGTCCAGGACCACGATCGCCGGGTCCTGGATCAGCAGCCGGGCCAGCGCGACGAGCTGCCGCTGCCCCATCGACAGTGCCCGCCCGTGCTCGCCCACGTCCGTCTCCAGCCCATGGGGCAGGGCCTCGATCCAGTCGCCGCCGCCCACCGCGGCGGCCGCGGCGCGTACCTCGTCGTCGCCCGCCTCCGGCCTCGGGTAGCGGATGTTGTCGGCGACCGTGCCGCTGAACAGGAACGGGGCCTGCGGCACCGCTCCGATCTGGCTGCGGTAGGCGCCCAGCTCAAGGGTGCGGATGTCGCGCCCGTCGATCAGCAGGCGGCCTTCCTGGAACTCGTAGAACCGGGTGATCAGCTTGCTGAGCGTCGACTTCCCGGCGCCGGTGTGGCCGACGAGCGCCACGGTCTCCCCTGCCTCGATGAGCAGGTCGAAGTCGCGCAGCACGGGGCTGGCGGCGTCGTATCCGAAGGTGACGCCCTGGAACTCGATGCGCCCGGCCAGCCTGCCCGGCGACTCGGCGGCGGTCTGCACCACCCGCGGCGGGGCGTCGATCAGGGCGAAGACGCGCTCGGACGCGGACAGCCCCTGCTGGAACTGGGACCAGAACGCGGCGATGGACGTCAGCGGGAACCAGAAGAGCGACACGCCCTGCAGGAACAGGTACCAGTCGCCCGCGGACAGCCCGCCGTCGAGCACCTGTGCGCCGCCCATCCGGACCAGGCCCACCGTCGCGAGCCCGGCCACCAGGAAGAGCACGGGGAAGATGGTGGAGAAGACGAATCCCTGCCGGAGCGTCACCTGGTAGCTCTGCCGGTTGATCGGCCCGAACTCGTCGTAGACCTGCTGCTCCTGGCGGAAGTTCTTGGCGACCGCGATGCCGCCCATGGTCTCCTGCAGGTTGGCGTTGACCCGGCTGAGCGAGCGCTGCGCCCTGCGCGTGCTGAGCCTGGCCAGCCGCCGGAACATCAGCGCCAGGCCCACCACGATCGGCACCACCAGCAGCGTCAGCAGGGCCAGCTCGACGCTGCGCACGAACAGCAGGACCGTGACGAAGCCGACCATCAGCACCTGGCTGATCAGGTCCATCGTCAGCGTGGAGACGGTGGCGAAGTCGTCGGTGTCGGACGTCACCCGGCTGACGATCTTGCCGGACGGGGTCTCGTCGTAGAACGACAGGTCGCGCTCCAGCACCGCGTCGAACGCGTCCTCGCGCAACCGGAGCACCACGTCACCGGTCACCTGCGCGCTGTATTTCTGCCGGATGAAGTTGAACACCCACGAGAGCATCCCCGTGACCAGGATCCCCGCCGTGAGCTGCCAGCCCACCGAGCCGATGGTGCCGTCGGAGACCGCGTCGACGGCCAGGCTGCCGAGGGCCGGCACGGCCGCCTGGCTCGCCGAAAGCAGCACGATCATGGTGGCGACCAGGACCATCGACCCCAGCTTGGGCCGGAAGTACGACATGATCCGGCGCAGCAGGGCACGGTCGCTGTAGGTGCGGTCGTAGTCCTCGCCGTCGAGGCCGTCCATGATGAAGCCCATCAGCGCACCCCTCCCTGCTCGGCGGCCAGCACCCCGTCCACGGCTGCATCGCCGTCCAGCTCGACCTCGTCGTAGTGCGCGAAGATCCGGCGGTAGAGCCGGCTGCGCGCGATCAGCTCGTCGTGGGTGCCGAAGTCGACCACTTCGCCGCGTCTGAGCAGCAGCACCTTGTCGGCCCACCGGATCTGCGAGAGCCGGTGAGTGATCAGCAGCGTGGTGCGCCCCTCGAGGATGCGCCCGATCGCCTGCTGGATCTTGTCCTCGGTGGCGGAGTCGATGGCGCTGGTCGAGTCGTCGAGCACGAGGATCGCCGGGTCGGTCAGCAGCGCCCGCGCGATGGCCAGCCGCTGCCGCTGCCCGCCGGAGAGCGTGACCCCGCGCTCGCCGATCACGGTCTCGTAGCCGTCGTCCAGCTCGGCGATGAACTCGGCGGCCTGGGCGTCCTCCGCCGCCCGCACCACGGCCTCGTGATCGGCCCGCTGCCCCAGGCTGAAGGCGATGTTTTCGGACACCGACCGCGAGAACAGCACGATGTCCTGCTCGATGGTGGAGATCTGGGAGCGCAGCGAGTCGAGGTCCCAGTCGCGCACGTCAACGCCGTCGACGAGGATCCGCCCGGACGTGACGTCGTAGATGCGTGGCACCAGCTTGGTCAGCGTGCTCTTGCCCGAGCCGGTCTCGCCGACGATCGCCACCGTCTCCCCCGGCCGCACGGTGAACGTCACCCCGCGCACCGCCGGATCCTCGTCGTCCTCGTAGCCGAACGTCACGTCCTCGAAGACGATCTCCCCGCTGATCGGCGCGGCGTGCCCGTCGGCCCGCTGCTCGATCTCGCTGTCGGTGGTGATGACGCTCAGGATCCGGCGCGAGGACACGATGCCGATCTGGATCAGGGAGAACGTGAAGATCGACATCTGGGTGGGGAACCCGAGCATGCCCATGAGCCCCATGAACGCCACCAGCTCGCCGATGGTGATCGCCCCGATGCCCTGGAGGTGGAGGCCGTGCCACAGCGCCCCGGCCATGGCGACGGAGAACAGCAGGGTGGGCAGGTAGCGGGCCTGGACCAGCCCGTTGCGTACGAAGAGGTCGCGGTAGAGCCGCGCGTCGGTGCGGAAGCGCCGCCGCTCCTGGGCCTCCTGCGCGGTCACCTTGATCACCTCGATGCCCCGCACCGCCTGGTTGAGCCCGGCGTTGAGATCGCCGAACTGCTCCCGCATGCGCGTGGCCACCGGGTTGAGCTGCCGCATGTAGTGCCAGAGCGCGACCGCGAACACGACGGCGAACAACCCGGGCGCCAGCAGCAGCCGCGGATCGATCGCCCCGATGAAGAAAATGGGCACCAGCCCGGTGAGCCCCGAGTCCACGATCAGGTCGACCCCGGGCGTGATCATGATGGAGAGCTGCCGGATGTCGTTGGCGGCCCGGGCCATCAGATCGCCGACCCGCTGCCGGTTGTGGAAGGTCTGGCTCTTGCCGAGCAGGCTCACGTACAGCTCGTCGCGCGCGTCCCGCTCAAGGCGCTTGGCCAGCACCTCGCTCGACAGCCTGGCCACGAGGTCGAACAGCCCCCGCGCCAGCACGATCGCCAGCAGCGCCAGCGCGATGAAGCCGAGCGCGTCCAGCGGCTCGCCCCGCTGCCCCAGCACGGAGTCGAAGGCGTCGCCGGTGAACTGCGGCACCATGGCGTTGAGCACCACCATGACCAGCGACCCGCCGAGGAACCCGACCAGGTGCACCGGATGCCGGCGAAGGTGGGACCAGAGCCAGCGCACCGGCCCGCGCCGGTTGTAGCTCGGGCCGGAGACAGAGAACTCCGAACTGCTGGTGGTCACTGGCAGGCCCTCCCCCGGGCGCGAGCACGCGAGTATCGAACCTGCTTTCTATCACCGGGCACCGACAGTTTCCCATCGGTTTTCACCCGGCCCGGCCGAGGCGGACGACGATGTCAATGAGAGGTCCGATATCCGCCGTCGTTCCGCCTCCCGATCGGGCCAAGATGACCGCCATGATCGAACATCCCCCTGGTCAGGCGTACGAGGTCCGCGGCGGCCGGCGCATCTGGACCGAACAGCACGGGGACGGCGACGCCGTGGTGCTGCTCGCCGGACTGGGCCCCGCGGGGTCGCACGTGATCTTCCACCCGCACTTCGACGCCCTGGCGGCGGACCACAGAGTGATCTACGTCGACCTGTTCGGCCGCGGTCGCTCCGGCCGTCCCCGGCACCTCTCCGAGATCACCTTCGCCGACGACGTCGCCGACGTGGCCGCGCTGCTCGAACGGCTGGGCCCCGCCCACCTGTACGGCTTCTCGTACGGCGGGCTGATCGCGCAGGCGATCGCCCTGGACCATCCCGCCGTGGCGCGTACCGTCACCCTGGCCAACACCCTGCACAGCCCCGAGATGTGGCAGCTCAACCACGCCAACATCAACCGCGAGCTGGCCACTCAGCTCCCCGAGGTGTGGGAGCGGATCCAGGCGCTGCGGCTGGACGGGCTGCGCTCCACGGACGAGCCGCTCAGGCGGGAGTTCGCCAAGGCGGCGGCCCTGGTCCGCTTCTACGACCCGGCCAACGCCGCCCTGCTGGCCGACGAGCCCGGCGCCAGGAACCAGGAGCTCTATCCGATCTTCTGCGGCGACGACGTCGATTTCGTGATCGGGGGTGAGGTGGCCAGGATCCCCGACTTCCGGCCCCGGCTCAAGGAGATCGGCGTTCCCCTGATGGTGCTGGCCGGCCGCTACGACCGGGCGCTGCACCCCGCGCTGCAGCGCGACTTCCGGCTCTTCGCGCCCCAGGCCCGGTTCCACCTGCTGGAGCGCAGCGGCTCGTTCGGCCACGTCGAGGAGACGGAGACCGTCCACTCCCTGCTGCGGGACTTCTGGCGGCAGGCATGACCGCCATGACGGAGACGACCGGACGTACGGCCCGCCGGGATTTCGGGCTGCTGTGGGCCGGGCAGTCGTTGTCGCTGTTCGGGGACCAGTTCATGACGCTGGCGCTGCCGCTGCTCGCGGTGACGGTGCTGGGCGCGACTCCGGCACAGGCCGCGTTGCTGCCGTTCGCCCTGTTCCTGCCCTTCCTGCCGCTCGGTCTGCCGGCCGGCGCCATCGTGGACCGGTTGCCTCGCCGTACCGTCATGCTGGTCTGTGACGGCGTACAGATGATCGCGTTCGGTGCGATCTGGGTCACGGCGGTCACCGGCGTGCTCAGCTTTCCCCTGTTGTTCGCGCTGGTGCTGCTGAGCGGTTGCGCGGTGGTGTTCTTCCAGGTCGCCTACACCTCGTACCTGCCCGGGCTCTTCCCCGACCCGGGCGAGCTGCACACCGGCAACACCCGCCTGGCGCTGTCGGAGTCGACCGCCAAGGCGGTCGGGCCGATGGCCGCGGGGCCGGTCATCGGGCTGCTCGGCGTGGCCGGCGCGCTCCTGGCCAACACCCTCAGCTTCGCCGCCTCGCTCGTCACGCTGGTCGCGATCCGGCACCGCGAGGCGCCGCCCGCCGTCACCGCGCGGGAGCGGGGCTGGGTACGGCGCGACGTCGCCGCCGGGCTCAGGTTCGCGCTCGGGCATCCGGTCCTGGAGCCGGTCCTGTCCTGCGGCACCCTTTACGTGCTGTTCCTTTCCATGGTCGAGACCAGCCTGGTCCTGTACTGCCGCAACGTCCTGGGGCTGTCGCCGCAGTGGATCGGGATCGTGGTGGGCGCCGCCGCGGCCGGCTACCCGATCGGCAATCTGGCCTCGGCCTTCCTCATCAGGCGTCTGGGCAGTTCGCGCGCGCTGATGCTCGCCGCCACCGTGTCGGTGCTGGGCATCGTGGCCATGCCCGTGCTGGGGGCGCACGGCAGCCTGGGCGCCGCCGGCCTGGTCATCGGCAGCATCGTGCACTGCGTGGGCGAGGGCGCGTTCAGCCCCACCTCGCTGACCCTCCGCCAGACCCAGACGCCGCCCGAACTCCTCGGCCGGGTGTCCGCCGTGCAGCGGTTCCTGCTGTGGGGCGCGGTCGCGCTCGGCGCCCTGCTCGCCTCCGTGGCGACCGCACTCGCCGGTCTGGAGTCGACGGTGTGGATCGGCGCGCTCGGCACGATCCTGTGCCTGCCCGCTCTCCTGCGCCGCGGCATCCGCACCGCCGTACTCACCCGTGCTGTCTGATCAGACCCGCACGGGGCCACGGGCCCAAGCCCATGGCCCCGTGCCGTTCAGCAGCCGCCCCGGTTGTACACCCTGAACACGTTGCTCCACCTGCCGACGTACTTCGACTCTCCCGGTGCCACGCAGAAATAGGTGTTTCCGCCCAGCAGGTAGGTCACGAAGATGTTCTCGCCGGCACCGGTGCAGTTCTTGTACATGGCCGCGTCGCCGTCCCGGTAGAGGCCGCAGTCGGCCGCCAGGCGGGTGCGCTCCTTGACGGTGCCCGTCGCGGCGGCGGTCGCCGGGGCCGCGGCGATCAGCGTGGCGGCGACGGCCAGGAGGACAGTGGGGGACAGCTTCTTGATCTTGACTGACATGGGTTGGGCTCCTGTTCTGGTTCATCGGCCGCCCCCGGACCACTGGGCGGCCGGGGCGTGAGGCTCAGCAAAGCCACCGCGGCCAGGTGTCCAACAGAGGCCCGGACACACCCGTCCAGGCTCGGACAGCACCAGACCCGGCTACGAAGGCCCCTCCCCCGTGTCGCACCTGGCCGAGGTCAGCGACTTCCCCTCGAACATGCGCATGGGCCCCTGGGCCATGGGAGCGCTCGGCTGGCCCTTGACCAGGGCTCGGGGCGCGATCCGGTCCGGATGGCGGCCTTCTTCCAGTCCTTCGCGGTGGCGGGCAACGGTCCCGAACAGCGTCTTGATCCTGAGGTCAGCGCCTGCGCTTCTTGCCGTGACCGGAACGGCGGCCGCGCGCCCCCGGCCGAGGCCCCTCCACGAAGCGGAGCGTGTGAGAACGGGTAAGCAACGGCTTGGCCACCAGCCTGCGTAGCTCGTCCATGCCGACCATGGCGGGATGACCGGATTGCGTCACCGCCTCGATGATCTGTGGCGCCTCCCTGCCCGCCATCTGGCCGAGCTGCGTCACGACCTCCTCCGGACCGGCCAGCTCCAGCAGGTTGAGCAGGCCTTCGGTCATGAGCAGGAGTTGCTCGGAGGAGGACAGATCGTCGCGTCCCACGGCTCCGGCGTCGTGCAGCAGCGTAATGGCGATGGGCCCGAGCACGCGGTCCTCGCGCAGGCGCGCGAGGAGCGATCGACCGCCGGGATGGGTCCCGACCAGGGTGGTGAGCATGGCGGACGCGCGGGTGCGGAACGGGCAGGCCCGTATGGCATCCAGCAACGGCTCGACGTCCCCGCCGTGTGCGGCGAGCCAGCCCTCCAGCTCCGTCGCGGCCTCCTCCGGCGGGTAGTGCTCCGCGAGCACGCCGAGCAGTTCGCCCGGCGCGGCCTCCGCCAGCTCCCCCACCAGCGGTGCGTCCCGGCCCTCGGCGAGCATCCGCTCGCGCACACCCCGCATGCCGAGCGGTGTCAGGCTCACGAGCAGCCCCGGCTCGGCAAGGATGGCACGCAGCCGGGTCCGCGCGTCGAGCGGCAAGGGCTGTCCTTCGTCGTCATCACCCAGGTCGCTGAGGTAGAGGGCCTCGGCGACGCCGTGGCTCAGCTCCACCGCGCCGAACTCGGCCAGGGTTTCCAACGCCGCGACCAGGTCGTCGTCGACCTTCCGCCGCAGCGGGTCGTGCGTCCGATCGCCCAGCATCAGGTATTCGCGGCAGGCCAGCCACACCGTCTCCTGGAGGCGGGCCACGGGGACCTGGCCCGGGAGGCCGTACACGCTGTTCAGTACGTCCGCCATCACCTCGTCGAAGACCTCCGCCAGCAGCGACTGGACGTCCCACCCCGAGGCGGAGGCGCCGATCATCGGACCGAGGTCGAAGAAGGCCTCAAAGGCCCGTGACCACAGCCGTTCCGGATCATCCAACAGGGGCGCGGCCTTGGCCACCCGTAGAAGGCGGCCTTTGCGCACGCGGACCAGGCGGGCGGCCTTCGCCCATTCGACGACGAGGTGCAGCTTGGGCATGTGCGTGGCGCTGCGAACCTTGAGGTCCTGCTCGCCGGTGCCAAGAAGCTCCGCCAGCTCGCGAGCGTCGGCCACGCGGAGATTTCCGGCGCCGGTCAGTGACCTGCCGTCCGCTCCGGCCCAGTTGGCCAGTGCCGCCAGCCTCCGTACGGTCTCGCTTCGCGACGCGGCGGCGGCGATCTCCGGCGCGGGTGGCAGGACGATGGGCGGCTGCGGGAACGCCCGTTCCTCATCGGGCCCGAATCCGAGGAAACGGGCCTGCGCCACCTTGTCGAGCACGTCCGCGTCGTACGCCACCCGCCCCGCGTCGACATTGCGCTGAAACTTCGTCAGGGCCTTGTGGTCGCCCGGGTCGACACCGTTGTCGATGGCCACCTGCGCCCAGAACCTCGCCAGCCCTTGGCGGTACGGGTCCGCCAATGCCGCTGGGTATTCCTTCACGGCCTCGGCCACGGCCTTCTCCAACTCGGCCGTCGTGGCGCCGCGCGGGTCGCGGATGCCGGTTGCATCCAGGTAACGCAGCAGCGTGATCAGGCTCAGCGGGGCGGCCTCGAGGTCCTCCCGAGGCGCGGCGACATACCGGGGGATCCACTCCAGCAGGAACCGCCGCACCTGTGCGGCATCCCAGAAGGCCAGCCGTCCGTCTCTGCTGCGATGGCGGGAGTCCAAGGCCGCCGTCAGCACCAAGTCGTCAGCGGCCAGGCCGCGGTCGTCGGCCCAGTCCAGGCAGCGGCGGATCAGCAGATCCTTGGCCGCCTCGAACTCCTCTTCCTGGTCCGGCTCGAAAAAGGTCCGCATGATTCCCCACCGTGGTTCCGCCTGCCCCGGGCTCGAAACCGCGCGGGCCGATGATTCTCCATGATGAACCATCAACCCGACGTACGTGCCCTGCAAGGATCACGCACACTGCCGGACTCGACGTGCACCGGAGGCCGTGCGCGAGGTGATCGGCGAGGAGCGGATCGACAACCCGATCAAATCTGTCACCGCTTGATGCCACACTGTGACGGTGACCAGGCCCAGGTACTTCAACACCACCGGACCGTGCGACCCCCGGCTCCACTACGTGCTGCCATCGCAGCCCCGGCTGCCGGAGGCGCGCGAGTTGATCGACGTGGATCGCTATTTCGTGATCCACGCTCCTCGTCAGTCGGGTAAGACGACCATGCTGCATTCCCTGCAGCGTGAGCTCACCGAAGAAGGCGCTGCCGTGGCGGTGACGATCTCCTGCGAGGCCGCCTCCGCGGCGGGCGACGACTACGAGGCTGCGGAGCTGATCCTGCTGGACGAGTTCCGGTCGAAGACCGACGCAGCGCCTGACCCCTGGCCCGAGGCAACCCCAGGTGCACGGCTGGCCGCCGCCCTCCGGGCGTGGGCAGCTCAGTGTGAGCTCTCGCTCGTGTTGCTCATCGACGAGATCGACGCGCTGAGCGGGAGGACCCTGATGTCTGTCCTTCGGCAACTACGCAGCGGCCACAACAGCCGCCCGGAAGGCATTCCGTTCCCCAACTCCGTGGTGTTGTGCGGGCTGAGGGACGTGCGGGACTACAAGATCGCCTCCGGTGGCGACCCCTCCCGGCTCGGCGCGGTCAGCCCTTTCAACATAGCGGTCGAGTCGTTTCGCCTGTCCGACTTCACTCCTGAGGACGTCAGGGAGCTGTACGGCCAGCACACCGCGGAGACCGGGCAGGAGTTCACCAAGGAAGCCCTCGCCGCGGCCTTCGAATTCACCCGCGGACAACCCTGGTTGATCAACGCGCTGGCTTATCAGGTCACCCGTAAAATGCGGGTTCCTCCAGAGGAGCCGATCACCGCCGGGCACATGGAGCAGGCCAAAGAGCAACTCATTCGCGCCCGCGCCACCCACCTGGATTCTCTCGTCGCCAAGCTGCACGAACCCCGGGTCAAGCGAGTGCTCGAACCGGTGCTCGCAGGCACGCTGGTCCACGTCGACGAAACCTTCGAGGACGACTTCTCCTACGTTCGTGACCTCGGCTTGGTAGCCCAAAGGCCCTCTCTCAACATCGCCAACCCCATCTACCGCGAGGTCATCCTCCGCGTGCTGGGTAGCGGTGTGGAAGCCGTCATCCAGGCCGATTCGCGGTCTTTCGTCCTCCCCGACGGCCGTCTGGACCTGCTCAAGCTGTTGCGCGAGTTCACCGCCTTCTGGAAGCAGCACGGCGAGATCCTGGTCCGTGGCGCCGCCTACCACGAGGCCGCATGCCAGATCATCCTCATGGCCTACCTGCACCGAATCCTCAACGGCGGCGGCTTTCTCGACAGGGAGTACGCGGCGGGCACCGGGCGGCTGGACGTCTACCTGCGCTGGCCGTACGGCGAGCGGCAGGTGCAGCGGGAGGCCATGGAGCTCAAGGTGTGGCGGCCCGGTCAGCGGGATCCGCTGACCGAGGGGCTCGCGCAGCTCGACCGCTATCTGGACCGGCTTGATCTCGACACCGGTTACCTGGTGGTCTTCGATCGCCGTCCTGAGGCGTCCCCGATGGAGGAGCGCGTCCGGTTCGACCAGGACCGCACCCCGGCGGGGCGGCAGGTCACCGTTCTGCGGGCGTGAAGGGCGGCCCCATCCCGAGCCCACGCAGAAACGATCTGTGCGATGCCATCCCCCGCTCGGGCGGGTCTGACGGATGCGCAATGGACGACGCTGAAGCCCTTGCTGTGCCCGTCGGACGCAATCCGGATCAGGTGAGCCGATCGACTACCGGAGGGCGGCGCCGTCATCTTCAGTCTGCACGGCTGATGACGCAGGTGCTTCGGCGATCCTGGCGGCACGTCGTTGGAGCACCAGCGCCCAGACCGTGGACAGGAGCGCGAACGCGCCGAGGGTGGCGAAACCGGCCCCCGCGCTGGTGTGATCGGTGACGGTGGCCACGAGCAGCATGACGACGATGGTCGCGGCGAGCCCGCCGCCGTTGGCCAGGCCGAAGACCCGGCCTATGTCCGCACGACCGGCCCGGGCCATCAGCAGATTCCGCGACGAGATCCTCGCCTGGCCGAAGACGAACGCACCCATGGGGACCAGCACGGCCAGCCCGGCGACGCCCAGTCGTCCCTGAGCGACGATGAGCAGGCTGCACGCGAAGAAACCCACCACGGCGATGCGCAGATCGGAGTACCGCTGGGCGAACAGCCGGTATCCGGCGGCGGCGGCCAGAAAGCCGAGGCTGCCCAGGGCGTCGATGGCCCCGAAGGTCCCCGCGCCGCGATTGAGCTCGACCAGGACATACATGGGCAGGAGGGCGTTGAAGACGGTGACCACGACGCTGCCCTGCGCGTACAGCAGGATCAGGCTGCCCATCGGAAGCGGCAGCCGATCCGGGGCTGCGACCTCCACCGGCTCGGCGGCGAGCCCGCCGACAGCCTGAGTACGGCCGACGGCGGTCACGCACAGGGCCGATACGGCGAAAGTGGCCGCGTTGAAGACGAGCAAGGGGACGGCGCCGAAGACCTGGACGGCGAGCCCGCCGACGGTGGCGGACAGCAGCATCCCTGCCTGGGTGGCCATCTCGTAGCGGCCGTTGAACCGGCGCAGGACGGCACCACCGGGAACCCGCTCCTTGATCAGCGCCGCGCTCGCCGGCACGAAGATCGCGCTGACCAGGGCGAGCGCGAAGTTCGCGGCGTAGATGCCGGCCTCGGCCGCACCGCCCGCGACCAGCCACAGCGGCAGGCCGAGGGCGACGATCGCGCTCGCCGTGTCACAGGCGATCCACAGAACGCGGCGCTCCAGGCGGTCCGCGAGCCGCCCCAGATAGGGGGACAGGACGGCCTGCGGCAGCGCGACGGCGATGAACAGCCAGCCCACGGCCATCATGGTCTGCTGCTCTCTGGCCAGCAGCAGCGCCCCGGTGATGAGCTGGATGTTGTTGCCGAGCGCGGTGGTGAAGGCCGCGGCGATCAGCAGCCGCATGGTCGCGCGATGGGGGATCTGAACGGACATGCGCACAGTCTCCACATCTTCACTGACACCAAATGTCAGTGAAGATGTGACCCGAGATCTTGTGTGACCTGGTTCATGACCTCGTCGGGGCCGCCCAGCTCAAGCAGCGTGAGCAGTCCTTCCCCATCAGCAGCAGTTGCTCCTCCGGAGTGAGGTCGTCGGGGAGGAGAGCCGTCACGGCGATGAGCCCCAGTGCCCGATCGTGGGGCGCCTCACTCATCGTCCAGCAGGTCGTACAGGTCCAGGCCGCTCTGCTCCGGAAGCAGGGCAGGTGATGGGCGCACGAGGGGTTGTTCGGTCCAGATGCACTTGCCGGAGTCGGTGAAGCGGGTGCCCCAGCGATGGGAGATCGCGGAGACCAGCTGGAGCCCGCGGCCGCCCTCGTCGGTGTCGGCGGCGCGGCGGATGCGGGGCGTGGTCAGGCTGCCGTCGGAGACCTCGCAGGTGAGCACGTTGCTGCGGAGCAGGCGCAGGTGGATGGGGCCCTTGGCGTGGCGGACGACGTTGCCGACCAGCTCGCTGGCCAGCAGTTCGGTGGTCATCGACAGGTCGTCCAGGTGCCAGGCGCTGAGCTGGGCGCGGACGTGTTCGCGGGCCTCGCCGGCGGCCTTGGGGTGTTCGGGCAGCGGCCAGCTGGCCATGTCGTCCTTCGGCAGCGCGTGAGTGCGGACGACCAGCAGCGCGGCGTCGTCGGCTGTCCCCTGCCTGACCGGCAGCAAAGTGGTGACGAGACTGTCGCACAGAGATTCGAGGCACTCGGCGCAGTGGAGCCTCGTCGCGTCCGGCGTGGCGGCATGATCCTCGTGCCCGGACAGAGCTCCTGAGATCGTGCCGCTGAGCGTCCTGGCCAGATGGGCCATGCCCTGGTCGATGTCGAGGGTGGCGGATTCGACCAGGCCGTCGGTGTACAGCACCAGCAGACTGCCTTCGGGCAGCTCCATCCGTACGGTGTCGAAGGGCGGGGTGGCGGCGCCGAGGGGCGAGTTCGGATCGGCGTCGGGGAAGTGCACGCTGCCGTCGGGGTGGACGACGGCGGGCGGCGGATGGCCGGCGCGGGTGAGCACGCAGGAGCGGGTGGTGGCGTCGTAGACCAGGTACAGGCAGGTGGCGTAGAAGTCGTCGCCGAGGTCGCTGACCACGTCGTTGAGGTGGGTGAGCAGCTCGTCGGGAGGCAGTTCCAGGTCGGCCAGGGTGCGGACCGCCGTGCGCAGGCGGCCCATGGTGGCCGCCTCGGTCACGCCGTGTCCCATGACGTCGCCGATGACGATGGCGACGCGGTCCGCCGACAGCGGGATGACGTCGTACCAGTCGCCGCCCACCTCCATGTCCTTGCCGGCGGGCAGGTAGCGGGCCGCGGCGGTGACCGCGGGCAGGCGGGGCAGCTCGCGTGGGAGCAGCCCGCGCTGCAGTTCCTGGGCGCGCGTGTGCTCCCTGTCGTACAGGCGGGCCCGTTCCATGGCCTGGGCGACCAGCCCGCTGAGCGTGGTGAGCAGGTTGCGCTCCTCGCCGGTGAACTGGCGCGGATCGGTGAAGGAGACGACGCAGCTACCCACCGGACGTCCCGAGGCGATCAGCGGCAGGAAGGCCCACGCTTGTTTGTCTCCCACCACCGGAAGATCGGCTGTCATGGGGTAGCTCTCGATGCACTCCTCGAGCGAGCTGATGAATATCGGGGAGTGCTCCCGCAGGACCCCGGTGATCGGGAGCCCCCAGGAGGCCGGCATCCGGGCCACCTGATCGATGACCTCCGTCGGATACCCGGTGAACCCGACCGGCCGCAGGTGGTCACCCTCCAGGAAGGCGAGTATCAGCCCGGAGGCGCCGAACAACGGCAGGATGTGATCGGCGGCGGCGTCCACGACGTCCCGAACGGCGACCGCCTCGGCCAGCGCCCTGGTCAACTGCCTGATATGGGAGGCCCGCGCCACGGAAGCGCGCTCGGCGTCACGCGTCTGCGGTTCCATGACCGTCTCCAGGACGTCATGGGTCTTGGTGACGTTCCACAGGGTGCCGACCATGTGTGCCGCTTCACCGTTCTCATCGAACACCGGCCGGCCACGGACCCGCACCCAGCCGGACGTCCCGTCCGGGCAGCACACTCGATACTCGGTGCTGTGCATCCTCCCCGTGCGGATCGCCTCGTCTATGTCGGACAGCACCCACGGCAGATCCTCGGGGTGGATGGTGCCCATCCAGGTCTCGATTCGCCCGTAGGTGCCCGGATCGAGGCCGAGCACGGTGAGCATCGCGTCGTTCCAGATGACGTCACCGGTCCAGATGTTCCAGTCCCATGTGCCGACCGCCTGCAGGTCCTGCTGCGGATGCGCGTCGGTGGGCTGTTCCGGAAGGGCCGGACCGGGTGGAGGCGCGGTGGACTTGCTCAGACGCTCGCCGGCCCAGCGGCCCAGCGTGTCGAGAAAGGCCCGTTGCCCGGCCGACGGCTCGTGCGGGGAGACCGTCACGATCGAGAGCGTGCCGATCGGACCGCCGGGGCCGAGCAGCGGGACGGCCGCCATCGCCGTGCCGACCGGCCAGGACCAGGATTCGGCTGCGGCCCTGTCCGGTCGCCGGCTCGCCGTCGCGCCATCCTCGGGTATCCCACCGGCGAGCTTCGCCATGGACACCCGTACGAACCCACCGTCCCGGAACGCGCGCGCCGGGGCGAGTGGACCGTTCCCGTCAATGCGCTCCCACACCCGGGTGAAGGCCGGGGGGAGTCCGCTGGTCACCGCCAGGCGCAGTCCGCCGCCGTAGCCGGGACTGCCGAGATGCACCATGCCGCCCAGCCCGGCAAGATCGGCCACCGCCTGCTGGATCGCGAACCGCAGGACCTCGATCCCCCGCAGATCGTCACCGACCACCGCCAGGAGCCGTTTCCGCTCCTCGGAAACCAGGTCCGTCCACATGATCTGCTGATCTTGCGCACGCCGTTCGCCCATCCCCATTCCCTGCCCTTCACCACGTCACCAGGGTCTCCAGCGGGGTCAAGTGCGATCCTGCGGAGCCCGGGCCTTGGGACGCGCCTGCGGCACTGATTCGAGAGGAATCTGCATATTTATGGCGATATATACAGACTACAACTACGAATGAGGCCGCCTGCGGCGTAGGAGTTTCCGAGCTGCTGGGACGTCCCAGCTCGCCGGGGTCAAGAGCTGCTCGAGGGTCATCGACCGTCGGTGGCGAGGCGGTCCAGGGGCGTGGTGGGCAGGGCGATCCAGCCCTCCGTGGTCGCCGCGCCCGCCTGCTCTCCCGTCGGTACGGTGACCAGGCCGAGGGCGGAGGCGCGGGCGGCGAGGGCCGACACGACGGCGTCGGTGGCGTGGTCCGAGGCCCGGCAGAGAGCCTCGTGTTCACCCAGGTCCAGCCAGGGCGCCGCCTCCTGGAGCCGGTCCACGAGGTGGCCCAGCTCGGCGAGGTTGGCGGCACGCTTGTATCCCCGATACGGCAGGCCCCACCGCTTCAGGCAGGCCGCCGGATAGACCTCCACGACGGCCCCGGCACCGCTCCGGTCGACCGGCCGGCCCCTTCGCGCGAGCTCGGCCAGGAGGGCGGCGCAGCGCATGGTGGCGTGGGCGATGCGGTCGGCCGACACGCTCAGCGGGGTCAGGCCGGTCTGCTGGTGTACGACCTGGTCGGTGACCCGTAGCGCAAGATCGCGGCGCCAGGCCCGGCCAGCCAGGCCCGGCGGCACCTGGACATAACCGGCGCGGTGGGCGGTGACGAAGTCGACGAAGCGGTCGGGCCACCCGAACGGGCAGTCGATCCCCGCCTTGTCCGCGGCCATGATCGCCTCGACGATCAGGGCGTCGTCCGCCCCGGCCACCACCCTGACGAGCCGTGCGCGATCGGCCGGCCAGTCGATCCAGGCCACCGCGGTTCGCACCGCCTCCGCGGCGAGATCGACGCCGACCGTCACCATCCGCGGCCTCAGTCCTCTCTGAGCGTGGGGAGGCCGGCGAGCAGCGCCTTGAGGGCGCGGATCAGGGTGGGGAGGAAGTCGGGGCACGTCGCGGCGATGTCGGGGTCCTGGGCGTAGAGCTCGGCGAGCATCGGCGAGGGGTTCGCGATGGGGTAGAGGATGCCGGCCAGGGCGGTGGCGGCCGAGACCAGTTCCACCCCTTCGTCGACCCTCAAGCCCGTGAGCCGGGCGACCTGCGCGCCCACGTCGGCGATGACGGCCAGGATGGCGCGTTTGAACGTGCGGGCCGCCTCGATGGAGACGTTGTGTTCCAGGGTGGTCGCGGTCTGGCTGAGGAGGTCGCACAGGAGGGGCCGGTCCGCGAGCGTCTCCGCGAGGGCCGCCGCGACATCGTCCGAGGCTTCGAGGCGGGTGGTGACGGCCTCAGCCCACTGGCGCCACTCCTCGGCGGCCAGGATGAGGTAGATCTCCTCCCGAGTCCCGAAATAGCGCATGATGTTTGACTTCGCCAGCCCGACGGCCTCCGCCACCGCGCCCAGGCTGACGTTGCGCACCCCGGAGGCCATGGCGAGATCGCGGGCGGCCACGAGGATCGCCTCGCGCCGCTGCTGCTTGTGCTCCGGCCGCCTGGCCCGTACGAATGCCCGCTTCATGTCGCGCTCCAGCATAGGTGACCAGACTTTAGAGGACGACGTTCTCTTGTTAAGGAAACACCGTTCTGTTAGCGTCGGCATCCTACGAAGGGGAGAAGCGTGTGACCGAGATACGGATGCGGGTGAACGGCGTCCCCAGGACCCTCGACATCGAGCCGTGGGTCAGCCTGCTCGACGCGCTGCGCGACCACCTCGGGCTGACCGGCCCGAAGAAGGGCTGTGACCAGGGCGCGTGCGGCGCGTGCACGGTTCTCGCGGACGGGGTGCGGATCAACGCCTGCCTGGCCCTGGCCGTGCAGTACGCGGACAAGGAGATCACCACGATCGAGGGGATCGCGAAGGGCGAAGAGGGCACGCACCCGATGCAGGAGGCGTTCGTACGCCATGACGGGTTCCAGTGCGGTTACTGCACCTCGGGCCAGATCTGCTCGGCCGTCGCCATGCTGACCGAGTACGCCGCCGGCATGCCCAGTGCCGTCAACCCCACGGCAGAGCGCATCGAGCTCACCGATGACGAGATCCGCGAGCGCATGAGCGGCAACCTGTGCCGGTGCGGCGCCTACAACGGCATCCTCGACGCCATCAAGGACGTCGCCACGCAGGAGGCGTCATGAAGCCGTTCGCGTACGTGAAACCGCTCGACATCGACGAGGCCCTGGAAGCCGTCGGCCCCGCCGTCAAGTTCCTGGGCGGGGGCACGAACCTGGTCGACCTCATGCGCGAGGGCATCGAACGTCCCGAGAAGCTGGTCGACCTCACCGGCCTGCCGCTCGACGAGGTGGACGAGCTGCCCGGCGGCGGCCTGCGCATCGGCGCGCTGGTACGCAACAGCGCGCTCGCCGCCGACCGCCGCGTCCGCGCCCGCTACCCGGTCCTGTCGCAGGCCGTGCTCGCCGGCGCCTCCCCCCAGCTGCGCAACATGGCCACCGTCGGCGGCAACCTGCTGCAGCGGACCCGCTGCAACTACTTCTACGACCAGGCCCACGCCTGCAACAAGCGCGAGCCGGGCAGCGGCTGCGACGCGCTCGGCGGGTTCACCCGCGGGCACGCGGTCCTGGGGGTCAGCGAGAGCTGCATCGCCACGCATCCGTCCGACATGTGCGTGGCGCTGGCCGCCCTGGACGCCACGGTCGAGGTGCGGAGCGTGCGCGGCACGCGGCGGATCCCCCTGGCCGACTTCCACCTGCTGCCGGGCGACACGCCGCAGGTCGAGACCGCGCTGGCCGGCGACGAGCTGATCACGGCGGTCGAGCTGCCGCCCGCGCCGGTCGCGGCCAACTCCCGTTACCGCAAGGTGCGGGACCGGGCGTCGTACGCGTTCGCCCTGGTCTCGGTGGCGGCGGCGCTGGAGGTGCGGGACGGGACCGTGGCGGCGGCCCGCCTGGCGCTGGGCGGCGTCGCGACCAAGCCATGGCGGGCCCACGAGGCGGAGCGGGCCCTGGTCGGCGGCCCGGCGACCGAGGAGGCGTTCGGCCGTGCGGCCGACGCCGAGCTGGCGCCCGCGACGGTCCGGCCGGGCAACGCGTTCAAGGTGAACCTGGCCAGGGCCACGATCGTGGCGACGCTGAGGGAGCTGGCATGAGCATCAAGTACGTCGGCCGCCCCGTCGACCGGCTCGACGGCCGGGCCAAGACCACCGGGCAGGCCCGTTTCGCGGCCGAGCACCCGTACCCGGACCTCGCCCACGCCGCGCTCGTGCACTCCACGATCGCCCGGGGCCGCATCACCGCCGTCGACGCGGACGCGGCGCGCGCGGCGAAGGGCGTGATCGAGGTTCTCACCCATGAGAACGCCCCCGCCATGAAGCCCCCGCCCTCCCGGAGCCTGCTGAACCCCAGCACGATGGTCATCGGGACATCGGTCAACTACCTGGCCACGGACGAGGTGCACTGGAACGGCCAGCCCGTGGCGGTCGTGGTGGCCGAGTCGCCCGAGGCGGCGCGGCACGCGGCGGGCCTGGTACGGATCACGTACGAGGAGCTGCCCGCCGTGGTGGACTTCGCGGCCGAGGAGCCGAACGCCACCCCGCAGAAGGGCAACGCGCTGATGCCGGCGGCGGCGAACAAGGGGGACGCGGAGGCGGCGCTGGCGGCCGCGGCGGTCTCGGTGGACCTGCGCTTCACCACGCCGCCGCACAACCACAACGCGATCGAGCCGCACGCGACGACCGCCGTATGGGACGGCGACCGCCTGACCGTGCACGAGAGCACGCAGAGCATCGCGTGGCTGCGCAGCCACCTCGCGCAGCGGTTCGGCGTTCCCGAGCGGAACATCCGCGTGCTGTCCCCTTACGTGGGCGGCGGGTTCGGCGGGAAGGGCTCGGTGTGGGCGGGCACGCTGCTCGCCGTGCTGGCCGCCCGGGCCACCAGGCGCCCGGTACGGCTGGCGCTCACCCGGGCGGGCGTCTACCACACGGTCGGCGGCCGGACCCCGAGCACTCAGCGGGTCGCGCTGGGCGCGGACTCGGGCGGGAGGCTGACCGCGCTGATCCACACCAGCATCGCCAGGACGGGCCGGGTCGGCGGCGGCGGCGAGCAGATCACCTCGGCCTCCCGGCACCTGTACGACTCCCCGAACATCCGCCTGCGCCAGAGCCTCGTCCAGCTCGACCTGATCTCCAACACGTTCATGCGGGCCCCGGGTGAGTCCATCGGCACCTTCGCCCTGGAATCGGCCGTGGACGAGCTGGCCTGCGAGCTGGACATGGATCCGATCGAGCTGCGGATGCTCAACGAGCCGGCGCGCAACCCGATGGACGGCAAACGGTTCGCGCACCGCATGTTGCGCGAGGCGTACGAGGTGGGGGCGGAGCGGTTCGGGTGGCGCGAGCGCGATCCGCGGCCCGGCTCGATGCGCGACGGGCGGTGGCTGGTCGGCATGGGGGTGGCGTCGGCGTACCACCCGGCGTTCCAGCTCCCGGCGAGCGTCACCGTGCGGCTGGGCGCGGACGGCGGGGTCGTGGTGCGGTGCGGCCTGCACGAGATCGGCGTGGGCGCGGCGACCGTGCAGGCGCAGATCGCCGCGGACGAGCTGGGGGTGCCGCTGGAGTCGGTACGCGTCGAGATCGGTGACTCCGACCTCCCCGACGGCCCGATGGCGGGCGGTTCCGGGCAGACGGCGAGCGCGGCGGCGAGCGTGCTGGAGGCCTGCCGCAAGCTGCGGCGTTCCGCCCTCGACCTGGCGCGGAAGTCACCGGACTCCCCGCTGCGCGGCGCGAGCGATCCGCAGGCCCGCGACGGCGGGCTCTACCAGGGGTCCAGGGGCGAGACGTACGCGGCGATCCTGACCCGGGCGGGCCGCGACCATCTGGAGGCCGCGGCCGGGGGCGGCATGCTGAGGTTCATGGCGAAGACCGTGCGCGACCGCAGCCGGTGGGTGAAGGCCGCGTCCGGGGCGCACTTCTGCGAGGTGCGGGTGGACCGCGACACGGGCGAGGTACGGGTCTCGCGCTGGGTGGGCGTGTTCGACGTCGGCACCGTGATCAACGCGAAGACGGTGGCCAGCCAGCTGCGCGGGGGCATCGTGATGGGCATAGGCCTGGCGCTGTCGGAGGAGACGCTGGTCGATCCGCGCACCGGGCGGATCGTCAACGCGAGCCTGGCCGACTACCACGTGCCCGTGCACGCCGACGTCCCCCGCATCGACGTGCACTGCCTGGACGAGCCTGACCCTACGATGCCGCTGGGGCTGGTCGGGGTGGGCGAGGTCGGCATCACGGGGGTGGGCGCGGCCGTGGCCAACGCCGTGCGCCACGCCACCGGCAAACGCGTCACGGACCTGCCGATCACCCTCGACAAGCTGCTATGAGCGCGACTTGCGCCCTCCGACGGCGGGAAAGGACCGGTGGAGCCGTTTGATCGGCACCGAGGAGACGACCATGTCACGCCCGCCCGTCCCCCCGTTCACCGAGGAGACCGCGCGCGTCAAAACGCAGGCCGCCGAGGATGCCTGGAACACCTGCGACCCCGACCGCGTCGCGCTCGCGTACACGGAGGACTCGGTGTGGCGCAACCGCGACGAGTTCGTGACCGGCCGCGACGAGATCAGGGACTTCCTGCGCCGCAAATGGGAACGGGAGCTGGACTACGCCCTGCGCAAGGAGCTGTGGGGCGTGCTGGGCAACCGCATCGCGGTCCGGTTCCAGTACGAATGCCGCGACGCCTCCGGGCAGTGGTGGCGCAGCTACGGCAACGAGCAGTGGGAGTTCGACGAGTCCGGGCTGATGCGGCGCAGGGAGGCGAGCATCAACGACGTGCGCATCGAGGAGAGCGAGCGCCGCATCTTCGGGCCGCGCGGCGACGACGAGCAGGGCGTTGACGTGCTGCCGCTCAGATGAGGTAGCGCAGCCACAAATAGGGCACCGACAGCGTGACGGTCACCAGCGTGACGACCAGCCCGTACTTGGTGAACTGCCAGAAGCTGATCGGGGTGCCGTTGCGGGCGGCGATGCCGATGACGACGACGTTGGCCGCCGCCCCCACTGCCGTGGCGTTGCCGCCCAGGTCGGCCCCTATGGCCAGCGCCCACCACAGCACCTGGGCGGGGCCGTTGCCCCCGTTGGCCTGGACGAGGTCGGCCACGATGGGGCTCATGGTGGCGACGTACGGGATGTTGTCCACGACGGCGGACAGCCCGGCCGAGACCCACAGCAGCAGCATCGTGGTCAGCCCGAGCCGGCCGCCGGTGGCCTCGGAGGCGGCCTTCGAGATCTGGCCGATCACCCCGGTCTCCACCAGCGCCCCCACCATGACGAACAGCCCCGCGAAGAACACCAGCGTCGGCCACTCGACCTCGCGGATGGCCTCCTCGGTCGTCACCCTGGTGGCCGCCACCAGCACCCCCGCGCCCAGCAGCGCCACGACCGAGGGCTCGTAGTGCAGCACGGGATGCAGCACGAACGCGGCCATCACCAGGGTCAGCACGGCGAGCGACTGCCACAGGAGCTTGCGGTCGGCGATGGCCTCCCGCTCGTTCAACGACATGATCTCCGCGACCCGCTCGGGGTCGTAGCTGAACGACGCCCTGAACAACCACCGGCACAGCCCGACGAACACCACCACCAGCACGACGATCAGCGGCGCCATGTGCGCGAGGAAGTCGTTGAAGGTAAGGCCGCCGCGGCTGCCGATGATGATGTTCGGCGGGTCGCCGACCAGCGTGGCCGCGCCGCCGATGTTGGACGCCATGGCCTCGGCGATCAGGTACGGCGCCACCGGCAGCGCCAGGCGCTCGCACACGAGGAACGTCACGGGGGCGATCAGCAGCACGGTGGTGACGTTGTCCAGCAGCGCGGAGGCGAAGGCGGTGATCACGATCAGCAGCGCCATGAGCCGGAACGGCTGCCCGCGAGCCCGCTTGGCCGACCAGATCGCCAAATATTCGAATATCCCGGTCTGTTTCAGGACACCGACGATGACCATCATGCCGAGCAGCAGGAAGATCACGTTCCAGTCGATCCCGGTGTGCTCGTCGAAGAACGCCGCGCTCCCGTCGGTGGCGTGGATCAGCAGCATGACCCCCGCCCCGCCGAGCGCTGCCGCGACCCGGTGCACCTTCTCGGTGGCGATCAGCGTGTAGGCGAAGAGGAAGGCGGCCACCGCCACCCAGGCGGTGGCGGTCATGGCGACTCGATGAGCATGAGAGGCGATCTCCGGGAACGACGACACGACCGCCGACCAGACTTCCCGGCACACCCATCAAGAACCTATCAAAACCCGTCAAAAGCCGCATCAGACCACCGCTCAGAGGCCCCTGAGCGGCGGCCTGATGCGGGACGTGCTCAGATCTTCCCGACGCCGGAGCCGGCGGTGACCGTCGCCTTCACGGTGTTCGGGTCTGCCAGTGTGTAGCCGTAGTACGAACTCGGCTCCTCTACGCTGCCGCTGCAGTCGGGCGTGCCGGATTCGTCGACGAACACGTTGTTCCGCGCGACGCACCTGCCCGCGGGGCCGGCGTAGTGATTGCTCACCGGCTCCTCGACCCGCTCGAAGTAGTTGCCCTCGACCAGGCAGCCGGCGTTCGCCTGGCAGGCCACGCCGACATCCGTGTTGTAGACGTAATAGTTGTTGAAGACGTGCACCGGCTCCCCGAAGCGCACGCGCGGGTTGCGCTGCGGCGTCCGGTCGAACCAGTTGTGGTGGTAGGTGACCTTCAGCCGGCCGACGTCCTGCGCGCCGTTGCCGTCGTCGTGGCCGAGCAGCATGGTCTTGGTGTGGTTGTGGACGTGGTTCCAGGAGACGGTGACGTACGAGGAGCCGCGCTTGATGTCGATCAGCCCGTCATAGCCGCCGGCCAGGTCGTTGTGGTCGAGCCAGACGTGGTGGCTGAACATCTGGACGTTGATCGAGTCGTCCGTGGCGTTCCTGAACACCAGGTTGCGGACGATGACGTTGTGCACGGCGCCGGCGGGCGGCGAGGTGACCGCGTCGTCCGCGGGGAGGCCGATGTTGAACCCGCCGCCGGTGATCCCCGAGTTCGCGCCGATGCCGACGATCGTCTTGTCGGAGGCGACGTTGTGCATGCCGGCCGGGACCGTGATCATCCCCTTGACGCAGATGTTCAGCGGGCCGCTCTGGCCGATCGCGGAGATCAGCTCGGCGGCCGTGTCCACCTCGACCGTGGGCCCGCCGGCGCCGCCCGTGGTGCCGTTCTGGCCCCAGGCGTTCACCGAGGCGAACCCGGCGGGCGTGCCGGCGGTGGAGCACGTGCCGGGCGGCGGGGGTGTGGGGGTGGTCGGCGGCTCGGTGGGCCCGCCGATGTCCGTCACCAGCACGTCGTCGAACGAGGCGCCGGCGTAGTAGCCGGCCAGCCCGGCGCCGCCGGAGCCGTAGGAGGAGTCGGTCGCCGAGACGACCTGCACGTTGTTCACGAAGCCGCGCAGGGTCGTGCCGAACGCTTCGAGCCGGAGCGTGAACCACGTGCCCGCGGTCACGGTGGCCGCGGCCGTGGCGAGCGTGGCCGGGCTGCCGCCGGCCCGTTTGCCCAGGACGACCGAGCCCGCGTTACTCAGCCCGAGGAAGTAGTAGCTGCTGGTGCTCTGTGCCCTGGCCAGGACCGCGACGTGCCGGTTCGCGCCGTTGAACGCGATCGGCTTGACGCGCGCCTGCACCGCCTGGTCGCTCCAGCCGGTGCCGGCCACCGCGCGGGCGTCCGCGCTGGTGCCGGACTGCCGGTACGCCTGGGAGCCGTCGGCCACCACCGACCAGCTCCCCCCGGACCTCGACCAGCCCGTGGCGTTCCCGTCCTCGAAGTCGTCCGCGAACAGCGTCGCGGCGGACGCGCTGGGCAGTCCCAGCGCCCCCATCAGCACCAGCGCCCCGGCTGCGAGCGCGGCCATGCCTGAGCGGATCTTGCGTGCTTTGCCATTGCGCACTGTGTTGCCTCCGGTTGTCAGAGTGACCGGACGCGTCCCGCCTGCGTGGGTATGAGCTCGCGCGCTTCACACCTTTATGCAACCGATTGTTAGGCGAGTCAATGCGAAGGCTGTGCAGTTTTGTTGCATTATTTTGCAAGCGCTTGTAAGAGCGTCGCGCTACTCGACCATGCCGTAGGAGGGCTTGCCGGCCCACTCGTACGTGACGTAGACGACGCCGGCGTCGGTGGCGGTCGATCCGGTGAGCTTCAGCCCGGCCGGAGCGGTCCTCTCGGCGAAGAGCCGCTTGCCCTCGCCGAGGACGACGGGGAAGACCAGGAGGCGGTACTCGTCGATCAGCTCGGCCCGCTGCAGCGTGCGGATGAGGTCGCTGCAGCCCTGGACGATGATCTCGCCGTCGGTGTTCTTCTTGAGCTCGGCCACCGTCTCGGCCGCCTCGCCCACCAGCACCTGCGTGTTGCGCCACTCGGCCGTCATCGGCGTCCTGGTGGTGACGTACTTGGCCATGCCGTTGATCTTGGCGCCGCCCTCCTCGTCGGGCACATTGGGCCAGTGCGACGAGAGGATGTCGTACGACCTGCGGCCCAGGAGCATGCCGTCCGCCCGCTCGAGCTGCTCGCCCATGATCCGGCCGAACCCCTCGTCCACGTACGGCGGCAGCCAGCCGCCGTGCGGGAAGTCGTTGGAGTCGTCCTCGCCGGGCCCGCCGGGGCCCTGCATGACGCCGTCCTAAGGATTCCTTACGGCTTCCCTAAGGTCCTGAAAGTGGCTACGCGGCGTCGCGGTGATGGCCGTGGTACGGCGGGGCGAGGTCGGCGCCGCGCGGCCCCGACAGCGTGCCGCGCAGGTCCGCCATCTGGATGGTCCGGCTGATGTCGGTGGGCGTCAGCAGGCCGATCAGCCGCCCGGCCGGGTCGAGCACGACCGCGCGCCCGTCGGCGCTCCCCTCCATCCTGGCCAGCAGGTCGGTCAGCGGCTCCTCGGGCCGGGCCTGCGGCACCTCCTGCGGCGGGCAGGCGATGTCGGCGAGCCGGGTCGTGCCCCGCCGATCCGGCTCGACCCGGCGGATCCGGTTGAGCGTCACCAGGCCGGCGAAGGTCCCGTCCGGGGCGACCAGCGGATACGTGGACACATGGTGCCGCATCACGACCCGGTCGATGAGCCCGGACACGGTCTCGTCCGGCGAGGCGGCCACGGGCTGCCGCGACATCGCGTCCGCGACCCGGACGCCGTGCAGGACGGTGCCGAGCCGGGTCTGCTGCTCCTCGGCGCTGGCGGCGTTGACCAGGAAGAGGCCGATCAGCGCCAGCCACAGCCCGTCGAAGCTGCGCCCGCTGACCACCTGCAGGAAGCCGACCGCGATGAGCGCATATCCGAACCAGCGCCCGGCCCGGGCGGCGGCGATCGCCGCCCGCGACCGGTCGTGCCACCGCGCCCACAGGATCGCCCGCAGCACCCGCCCGCCGTCCAGCGGGGCGGCCGGGACCAGGTTGAACACGGCGAGGAGCACGTTCACCCCGGCCAGGTACGTGAACATGCCGCCTGCCAGCGCCGCCCCGGAGACCAGCAAGGCGACCGCCCCGAACACCACTCCGGCCAGCAGGCTCGTCGCGGGCCCCACCACGGCGATCTTCAGATCGGCGCCCGGCGAGCGGGGCTCACCACGTAGCTCCGCGACCCCGCCCAGCAGCCAGAGCGTGATCCGCGACACTTCGATGCCCTCGTGCCGGGCCACCAGCGCGTGCGCCAGCTCGTGCGCGAGCAGCGAGGCCATGAACAACACCGCCGCCACCAGCCCGGCCAGCACGTAGGCAGCCGGCGGGTAGCCGGGGAAGACCGCGGGGAACCGTCCGAAGGACAGCCCGAACACCAGGATCGCGACGATCACCAGCACGCTGATGTTGAGCCCCACCCGCACGCCCCCGATGCGGCCCAAAGGGATGGATGAACGCATCTCGCCTCCCTGCGGCCTGATTTGTTCGCTCAAGCGCACCCTGCCCGCAAAAGCGCACGTCAAGCGCCGTTCAGGAGGCGCTGAGCACCCCCGCCAGCTCGGCGAACGCGGTGGCCGCGGGGAGCGGGTCGGCCGGGAGGGCCAGCAGGATGGTGCGCTCGGAGGCCGGTTCGAGAGGGACCGCGTGGACCCCCGGGTGGTGGGCGGGCAGCGACAGCTCGGGGACGACGGTCACGCCGAGCCCCTCGGCGACCATGGCGAGGATGCTGTTGGTGTCGCGGACGCGATAGTGGCAGCGCAGCCTCGCCCCCGCCTCCCGCGCCAGGGCCGTGATCAGCGGCTCGCACCCGCCCGTCGACATGATGAACGGGTGCCTGGCCAGCTCGGCGACCGGCACGGAAGCACGTGTGGCCAGGGCGTGACCGGTGGGCAGGACGGCCAGCATCCGGTCGGTGGCCAGCGGGTGGGTGACCAGCCCCGCCACGTCCGCGGCCACGGCTCCGGCCGAGATGGTGCCGACGTCGGCGGCGCCGGTCCGGAGCCAGTCGAGCACCTCCCCGTCCGACCCCTCGATCACGATGAGCCGCACGCGCGGATGCGCTTCCCCGAACGCCCGCAGGATCCGCGGCAGCAGGCGCGCGTTGGCGCTGGGGATGACGCCCACGCGCAGGCTGCCGGTGTCCGCCCCGCGCGCCGCGGCCACCTCCTGCTCCAGCGCTTCGAGCTGGGTGAGGATGAGCGTGGCGCGGCGGCGGACGGCCCGCCCGCCAGCGGTCAGGCTCACCCCGTGGCTCCCCCTGACGAGCAGGGACAGGCCGAGCTCGCTCTCCAGGCTGCGCAGGGCGTGGCTGACGGCGGACTGCGTGGTGTTCAGCTCCTCGGCCGCGCGGGTCATGTTGCCGGTACGCGCGACCGCCAGCAGGATCCTGAGCTGTGTGAACGTCATAGCGCCGCGCGCAGCAACCCCACGACCAGCGGGTGCGGGCGTCCGGGCAGCGATCTCGTCTGCGGCACGAAGAGCGTGGCCAGGTAGAACGGGTGGCCGGGCAGCTCCAGCACCCGGGCCTCGCCGCTCTCGTCCACGCCCGTCACGCGCAGGCCGCCCTCGTGCAGGGTGCTCTGGTGGGCCGGGTTGAGGCCGAAGTTGCAGTAGTACTCCTCCTTCACCTCGTTCTCCCCGTACAGGTTCGCCACCAGGGAGCCGGGCGTGAGCGTGACCGGCATGGTCCGGCCCGCGAGGGAGCAGACCAGCTCGGAGACGAACAGGTTGGACGCGTACGGGTCGTACTCGGCGTGCTGCGCGTCCTCGAACCCGAGCACGTGGCGGGCGTACTCGATCACCACGTGCTGGCTGCCACCGCACGTCCCCAGGGTGGGCACGCCGTGCTCGCGGCCGTGCCGGAGCGCGGCCAGCGCGCCGCGCAGGCTCCGGTACGGGCTTCCAGGGGCGCACCACAGCACGTCGGCGGCCCGCACGCCGGACAGGTCGGATTCGAGCGGCTCGGTGGCCAGCCAGCGGACCTCGATCCCGACGCCCAGGTGATCGGCGGCGTGGCCCAGCGCGTCGTCGGTGGCCACGTGCGGGACGAACGCCTTGTCGTAGTCGCCGACGACCGCGACCTTCAGCGAGGACTTCATGCGCCCACTATGCGGCGGCAGAGGCATGAACACCAATACTGAGCTGCGCGAATGTCATGAGTGAACGCTCATGTCAGCAGGAGGCGCGGTCAGGAGCGGCAACATGACCTCCACGCGTGTCCCGGCCCCGGGCTCGCCGCCGACCACGCAGATCCCGCCCAGCTCCGCCGCCCGCTCGCGCATCGAGCCGAGTCCCACGCCCGCGCGGTGCTCCTCGGGCAGCCCCTTGCCGTCGTCGGCGATCAGCACGCGCAGCACCGACCGTTCCCGCTGCAGGACGATCCGGCAGCTGGACGCCTGGGCGTGCCGCCGGACGTTGGTGAGCGCCTCCTGGATAATCCGGTAGACCGCCACCTCGACGGCCGCGGGCAGCTCCGACAGCTCGCCCTGCACCTCGACCTCGGCCGGCGGCGACGACTGCCCGGCCAGGTCGCTGATCGCGCGGACCAGGCCGAGGTCGTCGAGGGCGGGCGGGCGCAGGCCGTACACGAGCTCGCGGATGTCCCCCGTGACCGCGCCCATGCCCGTGTGGAGCTCGCGCAGCAGCTCGTCGGCGGCCTCCGGGGACTTCTTGAGGCTGAGCCTGGCCATGTTGATGGTCATCGCCATGGCCGAGAGCGTCTGGCCGAGCCCGTCGTGCAGGTCGCGGCGCAGGCGGCGGCGCTCCTCCTCCCTGGTCGTCAGGATGCGCTCCCTGGAACGTTGCAGGTCCGCCGCCATCCGCACCGCGTGCGCCACGTCCGCGGCGTACGGGGTGAGCGTGGCCAGCACCCGCTCGTTGTGCGCGGCGGGGAAGCGGCGCGGGCCCGGCGGGCCGACGAGCAGGCGGCCGACCCGCTCCCCGTGCCAGATCAGCGGCACCTCGCGGGAGTTCGGGCCCACCCGGCCGTTCTCCACGTAGCGGGGCTCGCCGTCGGCCACCTCCACGGCCACGCCCTCGACCGCGAGGCCGTCGCGCAGCACGCTCACCACCGAGGTCAGCGCCTTGGCCGGGTCGCCGCGCCGGACCGCCTGGGTCAGGCGCTCGGCCAGCACGCCCGGGTCGCCGACGGCGCCGTACAGGAGCCGGTCCACGGCCCGCTGCAGCGCCCGCCGCAGCGGCTGGAAGAAGGCGCCCGCGAACAGCGCGGCGGCGATCCCGGCCACCTGGCCGTACCCGGAGACGAGCAGGCCGGACAGCGCGCCCGCGCCGAAGTACACGGCGCTGACCACGGCCACCACGCCGGCGGCCACGAAGGCCCGGCTGATCACCGTGTCGATGCCGTAGAGCCGGTACCGCATCACCGAGAACGCCATCGCGACCGGGATGATCGCCGCCCAGCCGAACGCGATCCACGCGAACTCGCGCACGAACGCGGCCACGACCAGGAAGACGATGTAGCCGGCGAACGCCAGCAGCGGCCAGCCGATCTGCCGCCTGGTGACGGAGTCCGCGTGCCGCAACCGCACCGCCAGCGACAGCGCCGACAGCGCCATGGAGACGTAGATGCCCGTCCAGGCGATGGCCGAGACCGTCTCCGCGTACGGGGCCAGCGCGGGGATCCGCAGCGGGTTCGGGATGACCTGCGGGTACGGGTAGCTCCCCGGGGGCGGCGGCACGCGGAACACGGCGCGCAGGAAGTCGGCCGTGATGGAGGCCACCCCCAGCGCCAGGGCGAGGCGCCAGCGCGGCGAGGGCAGGCGGCCGTCGGGCGAGTACAGCGGCAGCACCATCGTGAGCGTCACGCCGCACACCGCCCAGCCGAGGTGGCCCGGCAGCCGCAGGTAGCCCGCGAGGAGGAGGTCACCGTCGGAGGCGGCGCGGAACATCATCGCCTGCGCGAAGTCGCTGACGGCGGCGGCGAGCCCGCCCGCGCACATCAGCCACGCCAGGTTGAGGCGGGGCCGGTGGAAGATGAGGAACGCGCCGACCGCGGGGAACGTCAGCGCGGCGGCCGTCTGCGGGGACACCGTCCGCTCGGGGACCCATTCGTCGGGCAGCCCGGCCCAGATCAGCAGCGCGACCACGGTGAGCGCCGGCGACACCACCGCCATGGTCACGGAAGCGGCTCTCGCCCCCCGTGCAGCCTTCTCGTCATCGGCGACCTCGGCGAATCCCCCAGCCATCCCGCGCTCCGCCTCTCCGATCCCCGGCACGCCTCCCGTAGAAGAGGATTATGACCCCTTAATCGGGATGAATCCGTCCGCCGTTTCCGGGACGTTATCCGCGGGGCCCTGCCCTGGCCCGCGATGGCCGCTGAGCCAGGGCAGGGAGCATCCGTGCTATCCGACGGTGACCGTGGCTTTGGCGGCGACGGTCGTGCCCGCCACCTGACCGTTCACCGTGAACGTGCCCGGCTGGGCGTACTTGTCAGGGCTGATCGCCTCCCAGGTGACCTCGACCGAGCTGTCCTTCGACCCGTCGTTGTACGTCGCCACGACGGTCCTGGGCAGCGAGGGAGCGACCCCGGCCCGGGTGGCGACGGCCTCCTCGGCGATCGAGGTGATCGTCACCGCCGAGGTCGTGCGGACGTACACGGTGGCCTGGGCGGGCTGGCGCACGCCCTCGGCCAGGCCGACGACCGTGAAGCTGGTGCCGCCGGTCTTGACCTGGTCGGCCGTCACCTGCTGCCAGGTGACGGCGGCCGAGCTGCGGGTGCCGTCCGCGTAGAGGGTCTCCACGGTGGCGGGCAGCTTCGGCAGCGTGCCGGCCAGGGTGGGGACGTGCACGGGGCGCACGGAGTCCGGCGGGACCTCGTACACCTTGACCTCCAGCAGGCCGACCGACGCCCCGCCGGCCTCGAGCTGGACGCGCAGCTTCGAGGTCGTCACGGTGTCGAACGCGACCGTGTTGTAGGCGTCCACCGCCTTCGGGTAGGAGGCGACGCCGGTGACGTCCTCGAACGAGTCGCCGTCCCAGTACTGGATCTTCCACGAGGCGGGGACGCGCACGCCGCCGCCGTCGTCGAAGAAGTACACGTCGCTCTTGTTGACCCGCACCGCCGACGGCCATTCGAGCTGCACCCACTGCGTGCCCTGCTGCGGCCAGGTGCCCCAGCGCGGGTTGGCGCCGTCGTTGGAGCGCGGCGGGTCGATGCCGTCGTTGATCGCGGTGACCTTCTCCCACGGCGAGGTGTAGGACGCGGTGGGCGTGGCCTTGGGCGCCACGTTCACCTGCGCGGCCTGGGGCGTCGCGGTGACGGTCACGGTCATGGAGGTGCTCTTCTCACCGTCCGTGGCCGTGAGCTTCAGCCGGTACGCCCCCTCCTCGGAGAACGAGACCACCGTGTCGGTGCCCGTCGGGTTGGTGAAGAACGCCTCACCGGGCCCGTCGACCTTGGCCCACTGGGTCGTGAGCCTGCCCGACGGCAACCCGTCGTCCTTGACCACCGCGTCGAGCCTGGCCTGGCCCGGGCGGGTGAACGTGGAGTCGGGCACGACCACCACGGACGGCGCCTTGTTGACGACCGAGCCGGAGCCGGCGCCCGTCAGGTACGCCTGCACCTCCTTCAGGCCCGTCGCGTAGCCGGGCTGGTGCGTGACCAGGACCCGCAGCTTCTGCGTCGTGACGGCCGGGAAGCGGACCACGTTGAGGTTCGCCCGTGGATAGACCGGCTTCCTGGCCAGGCTCGGCACGTCCTTCCAGGTGCCGCCGTCCTGGTACTGCACCGTGTAGAAGGCGGGCTCGCGGTAGCCGCCCGCCTTGCGGTCGTTGTAGAAGTACAGCTTGACCTGGTCGACCTTCTGGGCCGAGCCGAGGTCCGCCTCCAGCCAGTCCTGAGCGTTGCCGGAGCCCTTGCTGCCCCAGTACGGCTCGTTGATCGTGAAGCCGTCCACCGCGCCGGCCGGGTCGCCGTGCGAGGCGGTGACGGACTTGACCAGGTTCGGGCGGGTGGAGCGCAGGTCCACGCCGGCCTTCTGGAACAGGTCCTCGACGCGGTCGCCCTTCAGCGCGACCTGGGCGGGGGCCTTCATCGAGGCGGCCTTCTCGGCGTGGACCACCTGGCCGCCCTCGACCTTGCCCGTGGCCGGGTCCCAGACGGCGTGCGCCAGCCCCGACAGGGTGACCTTGCGCTTGCCGTCGATCAGGATCGAGTACCCCTCGGGCACCCCGGCGTAGTGCTTGGTGCCGTCGCCCGGCTTGTCCCAGACGATGGTCAGGTCACTGCCCCGGTAGTTGACGCCGTTGACGCTGAAGTGGTCCCAGCCGATGTCCACCGGCCAGAGCTCGACCTTGCCGTCCGAGCGCGGGCGCAGGCCCATGACGTCCTCGATGACGGTCCAGTTGCTGCTGCCCAGGATCGTGTGGTGGATCCAGGAGCGGTAGCCGATGGTCTTGGTCGAGGGGTTCCAGTCGGCCCAGAACTCGTTGGCGTCGGGGTAGCGGGTGTCGCCGCCGACGTACTGCGACCAGGCGTTCCAGTACAGGAGCTGCTTGTACTGGTCGGCGGTGATGTACGGCGAGGTGTACTCCCGCAGCGCCTTGGAGAACAGCGCGAAGTTCCGGGTGGAGTTGATCTGCGAGAAGTTGTTGGAGCCGGGGTTACCCGCTGCCGCGGCCTCCGCCTTGTCCTTCTGGTTGGCGGTGTACGCCGGGAAGATCGGATATTCCGCGGGGTCGGTCCACAGGCGCAGCGCCTCCCGGTACTTCGGGTCGTCCGTCGGCACGAGCCCGGTGGCGTACGGGATGTAGTTGTTGGACTCCTTCCACGGGATCAGGTTGCCCGTCTGGAGGTCGCGGTGCTTGAACAGCTTGTTCTGCTCGTCCCAGAGCAGCGTGAGGATGCCGTTCTTGACCTTGTCGGCCACGCCGCCCATCTCGGCCGCCTTGGCCGGGTCGCCGGTCAGCTCGTACGCCTGCGCCGCCGCCATCGCGTTGGCGTACACGTACGCGCCTTCGAGCCGCTCGTTCGCCCGCCCGTAGTAGTGGAACGACACCGCGTCGGCGTCGTTGCCGGTCATGTACTCGCGCTCGTACTCGATGATCCCGTTCTTGTTGGAGTCGTAGGCGTTGAGCTGCCCGTACACGTCCTTCTCGGCGTAGCGGGCCAGGTTGCGCAGGATCGACGGCTGGCCGCCGTGGATCTGGTAGCTCTCCAGGGCCGCGGCCGAGATGTACTGCGTGTAGCTGTTCGACCAGTTCTCGGGGTCGCCCGGGTTGTCCGAGTACTTCGAGTTGCGCGAGACCTCGCCCGCCGACACCCAGGGCCCGTACGAGTAGATCGGGTCCCGCAGGTACTTCAGGTCCTGCACGAACATCGGCACGGTCAGCACGATCGCGTTGTTGTAGCCCAGCGCCCCCTCGACCGACGTGGGGAACTGGAAGTCGTTCCCGGGGATGTCGGCGTCGAGGAAGTTGAAGCGCATGAGCCACCAGCGGTAGTACACGAACTTCTTGATGTTCTCGTCGGGCACGTCGATGTAGGGCAGGTTCTCGGCCCACCAGGCGTTGTAGTCCTGGAGCTGGCGGCGCAGCGCCTTCTCGGGCGAGCGCCCCTTGTAGCCGTCGTACTCGGCCCGCGACCCGGGCAGTTCGTCGGTGACGAAGCCCATCTGCACCTTGGTCCGCACGGTCTTGCCCGGCTCGACCGTCAGCGAGCCCTTGAGCGTGCCGTCGGAGACCTTCAGCCCGTCGCCGCTGAGCCGGGGGAAGATCGTGGTCAGCTTGTTCTTGGACCAGACGGTCCCGGTCAGCTCACGGTCGCCGTCGGGCGTCCTGGTGTAGGGCGAGGTCACGGTGATCGGCACGGAACGCGCTGCGGACCCGGTGTTGGTGATCTCCAGCGTCGTCACGGCCACGTTCTCGTGGGTGATGAACTTCTTCACCCCGACCGACAGGCCGTCGCCGGTGTACTGCCCGGTCCAGTGGCTGGGCATCTGCAGGCGCTCGGAGACGTCCTCGGTGAGCTGGGTCCCCAGCGAGACCTCGTACGCGCCGCGGTTGTCGATGCTCTCCCAATACGCCACGAACCCACCGAAGCCGATGACCGAGGGATCGTGCTCCTTCATGAACAGCGCCCGCCCGCGCGTCATCAACCACGGACCCGCCGGATCGTCACCGGGGCGGGCCAGCATGCGGTCGATCCAGTACGAGTCGCCGCCCTTCTCCTTCTTGTAGATCTCCTCCATCATCTTGCGGGGGTGGTACGCCACGGGTTCGGCGGGCACCGGGTCTGCGCCCGTGAACACCGGCATCCCCAGGTCGTCCTGGGCGGCGTACGAAGGTGACGCGGCAAGCGTAGCTGTGAGCGCTAACACAGCTAAGCACACCAACGGTTTACGCACTTGCCTCTCCTAGATCGGTAGCCAGACACGCATGGTCGCGGGGCCGCGGTTGCCCCACCGGTGGTAGGGCACGAGCCGGAGCCTGACGTCGGCGCCGCCCGACTGCCCGTCGGAGGCGGGCGCGTACGGCCAGCCGTTGCCGTCGCCGGCGCCCAGCGACGCCTCCACCTCCAGCGCCACCACGCCGTCCGCCTCGTGGTGCTCCACGGGCGGCCGGACCCGCGCGGTCAGGTCGCCCAGCGGCGGCTCGTCGGCCACCGACTCGGCGCAGTAGACGAGCGGTCCCCGCTCCACCGCCGCGCTCCCCCGCAGCGCGTCGATCCGCCGGTCGGGGAACGTCCACCTGGGCGCCATCGGCAGCTCCAGCCGGATCTCGTCACCGGCCCGCCACGGCCCCTCGACGTAGGCGTAACCGGGATCGACCGGGCGTACCGCCGGGCTCTCCGCCAGCGGCGCCTCCGGCGAGGAGGCCGGGACGTGGGCGAGCGTGGCGTCCGTGGCCCAGGCGGGGACGCGCAGCCCGATCCGGCCCTCGCCGCCCTCCAGCACGCGCACGCTCACCGAGCCGGTCCACGGGTAGCCGGTCTCCACGCGCACCGCCAGGCCGTTGTGCCGGATCTCCGACGGCGTGTGGTGGTGGATCTGGATGCCGTCGGCCGACGACGTGGCGAGGTAGCCGGGCAGCGAGGCCAGTGTGCGGGCGATGTTGTGCGGGCAGCAGGACACGTCGAACCAGGGCGAGCGCAGCCCGCCCTCGGCGGCGTGGTTGACCCCTTCCAGCGGCACCGCGGGGACCCGCACCTGGAGCGGGTTGGCGTAGAAGAACGACTTGCCGTCCAGCGCCACACCCGTGGCGAGCATGTTGTACATGGTCCGCTCGGCCAGGTCGGCATAGCGGACGTCGCCGGTTGCCAGCAGCAGCCGATGCGCCAGCATGATGGAGGCGATGCTCGCGCAGGTCTCGTTGTAGGCCCGGTCCGGCGGCAGCTCGTAGTCCTCGCCGAACGACTCGTCGATGTGCCGCGAGCCCATGCCGCCGGTGAGGTGCGTGCGGCGGGCGATCGTGCGCTCCCACTGCGCCTCGACCGCCTTCAGCAGTTCCTGGTCGCCGGTTTCGACGGCCACGTCGACCACGCCGGAGGCGAGGTAGAGCGCGCGCACCGCGTGCCCCCGGAACACCTGCGCCTGCCGGGCCGGCATGTCGTCCTGGTAGTAGGCGCGGCCGAAGGGGATGTCGGCGAGCGCGGGCAGGCCGCGCCGCTCCACGAAGCGCCGGGCCATCTCCAGGTACCGCTCGACCCCGGTCACGCGGTAGAGCTCGACGAGCGCCATCTCGATCACGGGGTGCCCGCAGGTCTCGGTGCCCTCCATGAAGCGGCGGCAGACGTGGTCGGCGGCCCGTACCGCCACCTGGGCCAGCCGGTCCTCTCCGTGCATGCGGAGCCGGGCGACCCCTGCCTGGATCAGGTGGCCGTAGCAGTAGAGCTCGTGGCCCCACTCGAAGTCGGTGTAGCGGCTGCCGGACCAGCGGGTGTTGATGTAGCCGTCGCCCTCCTGCGCCTGGGCCACGGTCTCGGCCAGCGCGGGGAGCCCCGGGTGGTCGGCCCAGGCCATGGCCTCCAGCAGCTTGTAGGTCTCGGAGTCGCTGAATTCCCGGCCCCTGCGGGGACGCACTCCCCGGAAGTTGGGAATCCAGCCTTCGCGTTCCTCCCATTCCACGCAGTGGGCGATGGTCACCTCACGGTTGAGCGCGGCCCGGTCGCCCCAGAAGCCGGGGAGCAGCCGTACCGCGTCGAGGCCGAGGGGGGACAGTGCGCCCGATGAGGGCAGGACAGGGTTAGCCACGCAGAGCTCCTGACATGAATCCGCGCACGTAGTGGCGCTGCAGCACGATGAAGAGGATGAGACAGGGGAAGGCCATGACCATGACGCCGGCCTGGAGCATGCCGTAGTCGATGGCGCCGAACGTCTGCTGCGTCATGCTGACCACGGCCACCGGCAGGGTGAACGACGCGCCGTCGTTGAGCAGGATGAGCGGGGCGAAGAAGTCGTTCCACGACGCCAGGAAGGCGAACAGGCCCACCGTGATCAGCGCGGGCCGCACGGCGTGCAGCAGGATCCTGGCGAACGCCCTGAACGTGCCGCACCCGTCCACCAGCGCGGCCTCCTCCAGCTCTCGCGGCAGCGCCTCGAACGCGTTGCGCATCATGAACAGCGCGAACGGCAGCTGGAACATGACGAACACCAGCGAGAGCCCGACCAGGGAGTTCTGCAGGCCGAGGTAGCCGAGCAGCACGTAGAGCGGGATCAGGATCGTCGCGTACGGCACCATGAGGATCGCCAGCGTGGCCAGGAACAGCAGGTTCTTGCCCGGGAAGTCGAAGCGGGCGAAGCCGTAGCCGCCGAGCGCGGAGACGATCAGCGTGCCGGCCACCGTCATCACCGACACCAGCACGCTGTTGGTCGCGTACGTGCCGAGCCCCTCGCCGAAGCGGGCCATCTCCAGGTAGTTGGACGGCTCCTCAAAGGAGGCGTAGCCGCTCCACACCAGGGGGAACAGGAACAGCACCGCCAGGGCGGACAGCGTGAGGTAACGGCTCATCGCAGCCTCCGCATCATCAGCGTGTTGAGCCCGACGAGGGCGACCAGCAGGACGACCGAGAGCGCCGCCGCGCCGCCGAGGTCGAAGCGGAAGAAGGCGTCGCGGTAGACGACCATGACCATCGAGACCGTGCTGTTGTCGGGGCCGCCGTTGGTGAAGACGAAGAACTGGTCGAAGGCCAGCAGCGAGCCGGTGACGCTGAGGATCAGCATCAGCGCCAGCGTCGGGCGCAGCAGCGGGAGGGTGATCTTGGTGAAGATCTGCCAGCGGTTCGCGCCGTCGCTCCTCGCGGCCTCGTACACCTCGGTCGGGATGGCCTGCAGGCCGGTCAGCAGGATGAGCATGTTGAACCCGGCGAAGCGCCACAGCACCAGCGTGATCGTGGAGAACAGCGCCATGTTCGGCGTGCCGATCCACTTGACCGGCTCGCTGGTGATGTGCAGCGCCTGGAGCAAGGGGTCGATGGGGCCGAAGTCGTTGTTCAGCATCCCGTAGAACAGCAGACCGGCGGCGGCGAAGCCCACGGCGCCGGGCAGGAAGAACGCGGTCCTGAAGAAGCCGATGCCCGGCTTGCGGTCCTGCACCAGCATGGCGAGACCGAGCGCCACGGCCGACAGCAGGACGGTCGTGATGGCCGTGTACTTGAGCGTGAAGAGGATCGCGTCGATGAAGAGCGGGTTGTCGCCGATCTTGAGGTAGTTGTCGGGGGCGTTGAACGTGGCCTGGCCGAGCAGGGGCCAGCGGTTCAGCGACATCCAGACGACCAGCACGAGGGGCGCGATGAAGAGCACGCCCACGATGACGGCCGTCGGAGCCGTGTACAGCCAGCCCTGTACCTTCCTGCTCCGCCACCGGGCGGAAGGCGCGGAGTGCGCCGCCCGCCGCCCGGTTCGGTTCATCGTCAGAGTCATTGTTGAAGAGACTTCGTGATCTCGGCGTTGAGCTGTGGGAGCTTCGAGGCGTCACCGAACACGGCTTCGCGCGCGAAGCGCAGCCAGGGACCCTGCGGGTCGTTGAAGGTCTGGCCGAAGCGCAGCGCGTACGGCGTCTGGCCCTTGGCCACCAGCGAGTTGATCATCACCACGCGCGGGTCCTCCGCGGAGTACTTGTTGCTGGCCAGGTCGGTACGCGCGAGCACGTCCTTGTTCTTGGCCATGACCTCGACCTGGGCCTCGTCGGAGACCGTCCAGGACAGGAAGTCCCAGGCCGCGTCCGGGTTCTTGGACGTGGCGGAGATGCCGACGGAGTCGCCGCCCACGAACGTGGACTCGCCGCCGTCGGGGCCGGAGATCGGGGCGACGCCGATCTTCATGTCCTTGGGCATGAGACCGAGCGTGGTGGACGGCATCGGCATGACGCCGATCTCGCCCTTGGGGAAGAAACCGGTCCAGGTCGGGCCCTGCTCCTCCTTGGCGGTCGGCCCCGTGACCTTCTTGTCGTACAGGTCGCGCCAGATCTTGAACACGTCGGTCATCGCGGCCTGGTCGTTGAGCGACTGGGTGCCCTCGGCGTTCATGACCTGGCCGCCGGCGGCCCAGACGGAGGGCCAGAACGTGAAGACGTAGCAGCCGCCGCAGTTGCCGCCGAAGAAGGTGCCGTGGACCTTGCCGTCCTTGCCGAGCTTCTCCTGGATCGCGGTCGCCTGCTGGGCGAACTCCTTCAGCGACTTCGGCCCCTGCTCCGGGTCGAGCCCGGCCTTCGAGTAGAGGTCCTTGTTCCAGAACCAGACCGACAGGTCGAGCGTGTGCGGGAGCGTGTACATCTTCCCGTCGAGCGTGCCGAGCTTCATGTGCGAGGGGGCCAGGCCCGCCTTGAACGGCAGCTTCCCGACCCGGTCCGTGATGTCCATGAACAGACCCTGAGAGGTGTAGTTCGGGACGAAGATGACGTCGGCCGCGAACACGTCGGGGAGCTGCTTGGCACCGGCCGCCGCTGCGATGCGCGGCTGGTAGTTGTCGGTCGGGATGACGGTGAGCTTGACCTGGATGTTCTTGTGACTGCTGTTGTAGGCCTTGACCAGCCGCTCGCTCTGCGTCTGGGTGGCCGCACGGGTCCACATGGTGATCGTCACGGGACTCTCCGCCGACGGCGTGCTGCCCCCACCACCACCGCCGCCGCTGCCGCAGGCCGCCGCTGTGAGCGCTAACACACCGAGGAGGGAGATCCCGGCCAGCCTTCGTCTCATGTTGTGCTCCTGGACTTAAAGGTTTTCGGAAACGTAGAAGAAACAAGAGTCCATGTCAATGGGTGCTAGGGTTCTATGCAGTTCACAGGTGACGAAAAGGGTTTCGAAACATGGCGAGTAAGCGGGCGACCATCTCCGATGTGGCCTCGCTGGCGGGGGTCTCGATCGCCACGGCGTCCAAAGCACTCAACGGGCGCCAGGACGTGCGGGCCGCGACGCGCGAGCGGGTGCTCGCCGCCGCGGCGGAGCTCTCCTTCCAGCCGAACGCCCTGGCCAGGGGGCTGATCTCAGGACAGACGCGCACGGTCGGCCTGCTGACCTCCGACAGCGTCGGCCGGTTCGGCATCCCGGTGCTCCTCGGGGCGGAGGACGCGTTCGGGGCCGGCGAGATGGCCGTGCTGCTCTGCGACGCGCGCGGCGATGCGATCAGGGAGCAGCACCACGTGCGGGCGCTGCTGTCGCGCCGGGTGGACGGGCTGATCGTGGTGGGCGAGAGCACGAGCCCGCGGCCGTCGGTGAGCAAGGACCTGCCGGTGCCGGTCGTGTACGCCTATGGCCCCTCGGAGGACCCGTCGGACGTGTCCTTCGTGCCGGACGACGTCGGCGCGGCCGCCATGGCCGTCAACCACCTGCTGGCGATGGGCCGGCGCAGGATCGCCCACATCACGGGGCCCACGCACTACAAGGCGTCACGCGACCGCGAGGAGGGCCTGCGCCAGGCGCTCGCGGAGGCGGGGCTGCCGCAGGCCGGGCAGACGCTGTCGGGTCCGTGGTCGCAGCGATGGGGGCGGCACGCGGCCGAGATGCTGCTGATGGCCGAGCCGGAGGTCGACGCGGTGTTCTGCGGCAGCGACCAGATCGCGGCCGGTTTCGTCGAGACGGCCAGGGAACGCGGGCGGCGGGTGCCGGAGGACATCGCGGTGGTCGGCTACGACAACTGGGAGGTGCTGTCCACGGAGACCCGGCCCGCCCTGACCACCGTGGACATGAACCTGGAGCAGCTGGGGCGCACCGCGGCCCAGCACCTGTTCGCCGCCATCGACGGGAAGGCGACGCCCGGGGTGCACAGGATGCCCTGCCAGCTCGTGATCCGCGACTCCACCTCCCCGCCGGGGCTCTCCTGAGGCGGCCCGTCAGGGACAGCGGACGATCATGCCCGCGTACGACAGGTTCCCCCCGAACCCGAACAGCAGCATCGGCGCCCCGCGCCGAACCTCACCCCGCTCCAGCAGCTTGGACAGCGCCAGCGGCACGCTCGCGGCCGAGGTGTTCCCCGACTCCACCACGTCGCGGGCCACGATCGCGTTGACCGCGCCGAGCTTGGCCGCGACGGGCTCGATGATGCGCAGGTTCGCCTGGTGGAGGACCACCGCCGCCAGGTCCTCCGGCCGTACGCCGCCGCGCTCGCACGCCCTCCTGGCGATGTCGGGGAGCTGGGTGGTGGCCCAGCGGTAGACGGTCTGGCCGTCCTGGGAGAAGCGGGTCGGGGTGCCCTCGATGCGTACGGCGGTGCCCAGCTCCGGCGCGGAGCCCCACACCACGGGGCCGATCTCGGCCTCCGGTGCCGCGCTGATCACGGCCGCTCCCGCCCCGTCGCCGGTCAGCACGCACGTGGTCCGGTCGGTCCAGTCGGTGACGGCCGTCATCTTGTCCGCCCCCACGACCAGGGCGTTCGTGGCGGCGCCGGCGCGGATGGCGTGGTCGGCCACGGCCAGGGCGTGGGTGAAGCCGGAGCACGACACGCCGACGTCCATCAGCCCCGCGCTGGGCACGCCGAGCCGGGCGGCGACGCGGGAGGCGATGTTCGGGGCGCGCTCGGTCTGGGTGCAGGTGGCGATCAGGAGCAGGTCGATGTCGGCGGCGTCCAGGCCGCTCGCGGCCAGGGCCTTCGCGGCGGCGTGCCGGGCGAGGTCGGTCACGGTCTCGTCGGGCTCGGCGACGTGCCGGGTACGGATGCCGACCCGCTTGGTTATCCACTCGTCGCTGGTGTCCACCATGGCCGCCAGCTCATCATTTGTCAGGATTTTTGCTGGTTGATAGTGACCTGTGGCGACAAGTCGTGATCCCGTCATGAGGCCGGACTATAGCAAGCGAACGTTCGGACGCTAAACTACCCGCATGAGTCCCCGCAGATCCGTCGCCGAGGCCCTCGGCACGCGTGCGGCCATCCTGGAGCATTCGGTCGCCATCGCCTCCGCGGAGGGGCTGGAAGGGCTGACCATCGGCCGCCTCGCCGGCGAGCTGGGCATGAGCAAGTCAGGCGTGCTCGGGCACTTCGGCTCCAAGGAGACGCTGCAGCTCGCCGTCCTCGACCGGGCCGGGGAGATCTTCCGCGCCGAGGTCTGGGAGCCCGCCCGTCCCGCCGCACCGGGGCTGACCCGCCTGCGGGTGCTGTGCGAGGCGTGGATCTCGTACCTGGAGCGCGGGGTCTTCCCCGGCGGGTGCTTCTTCGTGGCCGCGGCCCACGAGTTCGACGGCCGGCCGGGGCCGGTGCGGGACGCGGTGGAGACCAGGTTCGACGCCTGGCGCGGACGGCTGCGCAAGGAGGCCGGGCGCGCGGTCGACGCGGGCGAGCTGCCCGCGGGGACGGATCCGGATCAGCTCGCGTTCGAGCTGCTCGGCGCGGTCATGGCCCTGAACCACGCCCTCCAGCTCCACCACGACCCAGCGGCCCCCTCCCGAGCCCGCCACGCCGTCCAGACCCGCCTCACCCCCTGACCCAGCAGCCACCCAGCCCGGACCCCACCACTCAGCCCTCACTGCCGAGCGCGCTCTCTCGGCTGTCGCTCCCACCACCACGGCCCGGGACGCGGGCGCGCAGGCGTACCCAGGGCATGCGAAAACTCGGGCGCGGCGGATGCGGCGCCCGAGCTCGGGTTCCAGACGTCAGTTGTCGGTCGACAGCTGCTCGAAGAGGGCCAGGGCCGCCTCCCGGACCTCTTCCGGGGAGACCCCGTCCAGCGTCTTCCGGGCATCTGAGATGTCGCGAGTGGTGGCGAGCGTGATGGCCACGGACGAGGCTGCGGCGTGGTCGATCGATCCCGTCGGGGCGGCGTCCGCCAGTTCCTGGGCGCTCGCGGCGAGGTCGAGGTTGTCTCTCAACGGATCTCCTCGGATGAAGACGGCTCGGCCCATTGCATCATTTGGCATCATGCCGCATCCACCATTCGGTGAATTCACGACACCGGCCGTCGGGCACAAACCTGATCACCCATAGATTACTGTACGTTTTGTCGGGATATGTCGTGACCCCCTGGATGACGCTGACGTCGTCGGTCACGCTCACCGGGTGCCACTCGAACGCAGCCTCACCAGGCTTGTCCTGCCGCCCGAGCCACTGCGAGACGATGCCGTCCCGCCCCTGCCACGGATAGCTGTACGGCTCGGTGTAGTAGACGGCGTCCTCGGTGAACAGCGCGGCAATGTCGTCGGGATCGTTGGAGTTCCAGGCACGTACGTACCCCTCGATCCATGGGCCCGGCTCGACCATTGCTACCCCCTCAGCGGGTCATACCGCCCGCCTACCCGCTTGACCAGCCGTTAAGCCCCGTGCATGCGTGCCGGACCTGGTCACGGTTCGTCTGATTTCTCATCTCGTTTAGGTATAGGGGTACTCAGGCGCTCTCCTGCGTACTCCGTCAGTGTGGAGCCGGGGGGAGTGATGACGGCTCCGGGACGTGCCGCGAAGGAGGGGACGGCACGTGCCGCGGGTCGGGACGCGCGGTCTGCCAGCCGCCCGCCCCCGCCCGCGGCACGCGCCGAGGCCGCCGCTACACCGAGTGAGCGGGGCCGGTGCTGCCGCGCGGCGTGAGCACGGCCGCCTGGTCCTCGTACGGGGGCACGCTCTCGCCCGCGATCAGCGCGAGCAGCCGCTGGGCGGCGTGCGCCCCGTACGCGGGGATGTCGCGGGTGAGCGCGGTCAGCGGCGGCCGGACGACCTGTGACAGCGGCGAGTCGTCCCAGGCCACGATGGACAGGTCGCGCGGCACCTCGACCCGCATCTCCTGCGCGACGGACATGCCCGCCACGGCCATGATGTCGTTGTCGTAGATGATCGCCGTGGGCCGGTTGGGCGAGCTGAGCAGCCGCCGGGTGGCCCTGGCGCCCTCCTCGCCGGTGTAGTCGGTGTGCACGGTCACGTGCTCGGCCACGCCCTCGCACGCCTGCTCGAACGCCTGGTCGCGGACGGTCGTGTGGACCAGCTCCGGCAGCCCCGCCACCCGCGCGACGCGGCGGTGGCCCAGCGCCACCAGGTAGCCGACGGTCTCGCGCACGGCCTCGCCGTCGTCGGACCAGACCGCCGACAGCGAGCCGGACTCGGTGGGATGTCCGATGACGACGACCGGCATGCCCAGCCGCTCCAGCTCGACCACTCTGGAGTCCGAATAGTGCAGGTCCACCAGGAACACGCCGTCGATGCGGCTCTCGCCCCACCAGCGCCGGTAGACCTCGCTCTCCTGCTCATGGCTCGTGACGACCTGGAGCAGCAGCGCGTAAGAGCGGTCGGCGAGCACGCCCTCGATGCCGCTGATCAGCTCCATGAAGAACGGCTCGACGCCCAGGATGCGGGCGGGGCGGCAGAGCGCGAGGCCCACGCAGTTGGCCCTGGCGCCGTTGAGCGCCCGTGCCGCGCTGTTGGGCCGCCAGCCGATCTCCTCGGCGATGGCGACGATCCTGGCCCGCGTCGCGTCCGATACACCCGGTTGCCCGTTGAGCGCGTAGGAGACCGCCACTTTGGACACTCCCGCCCGGCTGGCGATGTCGGCGATCGTGGGTCGCTTCACGGGCTCCCTCTCTGAACCGGATAACCCTCATACTCTAGGCCACCCCATTCGGTAAGGGAATTAACCGCTTAAGCCACGTGCCAGGGTTTGGCGTCCTCGGTCTCCTTGGCGACCCCGGCCACGCGCAGCGCGTACGTCGGCCGCTCCGCCCCCGGCACCGGCCCCAGGTACGTGTGCCCGGTCAGATGACACCAGGCCGGCAGGTCGACGGGCGCGGCGGGATCGGTGGCGATGAGGTGGATCACCGCTCCGGGACCGGCCTGGCGCACGTGACCGCGCAGTTCGATGAGCAGCTGCACGCAGAGCTTGCCGCTGCCGTCCACCACGAGATCAGGCATAACTACAAGGAAACCACCGCCTGGCCCCCGGTCCGTCACGAACCGCGCAGGTGGCCCAGCAGCTTCTCGACCTCCCGCGCGTAGTGCTCGGCGAACTCCGCGGACGCCGGATCGTATCCCCAGACCGCCTGGACGAGCTGCGGGAACGCGATGCCCGCCGCCGCCATCGAGAACAGCGCCACCAGCATCGCCGCCGGGTCGAGGTCCGCGGGGAACTCCCCGTCCCGCTGGCGCTCGCGCAGGAGCTCAAGATCCCGGCGTACGTCCTCGACGAAGGAAGGGTCGGGCGGCCCGTCGTCGGTGAGACTCTGCCAGAGCATCAGCCGGCCGTAGTCGCGGCGGGCGGCGTTGGCCCGCACGTATTCGGCGGCGAGCGCGCCGATCGAGGCCGACCGGTCGGCGAACCCGCTCTCCTCAGCCTGCCAGCGCGCGGTCAGGGCCTGGTAGAGGCCCTCCTTTCCGCCGAAATAGTACGAAATCAGCTGCTTGTTGACCCCGGCCCTGGTGGCGATCTCGCTGACCCGTGCCCCCGCGAACCCCTTAGCCGCGAACTCCTCCAGCGCCGCCTGCAGGATGCGGGCCTTCGTGCGCTCGGGGTCGCGCTGCTTCTCCTCGGGTGCTCGTCTCATGATTCCCACCCTATCATCCATCTGGATGGTTGACAGAATCATCCGAATGGATGATAGTCGAGCCATGACACAGAACATCGCGATCATCGGTGGCGGCATCGGCGGGCTCTGCCTGGCCCAGGGGCTGCGCAAGGCAGGGCTCGACGTGACCGTCTACGAGCGGGACAGGACCCCGGCCGACCGGCTGCAGGGCTACCGCGTGCACATCGACCCGAACGGCGCCCGCGCCCTGCACGACTGCCTGCCCGCCCATCTGTGGCAGGCGTTCCTCGACACGACCGGGCGGGGCGGCCAGGACTTCGGCTTCCTCACGGAGCGGCTGAAGCGGCTCGCGCTGATCGAGACGCAGGAGGTGGCCGACCCGGCCGACGACCACCACTCGGTCAGCCGCATCACGCTCAGGCAGGTGCTGCTGTCGGGGCTCGACGACGTCGTACGGTTCGGGAAGACGTACGAGAGGTACGAGCGGCTCCCCGACGGACGGGTCGAGCTGTTCTTCGCGGACGGCACGAGCGCGACCGCGGACATCGTGGTCGCCGCCGACGGCGGGAACTCGCGGGTGCGCAGGCAGTACCTGCCGCACGCCGAGCGGGTGGACACGGGGATCACGACGGTGGCCGGCAAGTTCCCGCTCACCGCCGAGACCAGGAAGCTCGTGGCGCGGCGGCTGCTCGACGGGCCGAACAGCGTCATCCCGCCCAGCGGCATGGGGTTCTTCACCGCGCCGCACGACCTGGGCGACGGGGTGGCGTACGGCGAGTTCGGGGTGACGGAGCAGGAGGGGGCGCTGATGGACAACTCCAGCAGCTACGTACTGTGGGCGTTCGGCGCGGCCGGCACCCGCTTCCCCACCAACATTTCCGAAATGTCGGGCGAGCAGCTCAAGGCCACCGTGGCGCGAATGGTCGAGTCGTGGCACCCGGACCTGCGCACCGTGGTCGACCGGTCCGACCCCGACACGATCACGCTGCTGCCGATCCGCACCTCGATCCCGATCGACCCCTGGCCCGCCACGAACATCACCCTGCTCGGCGACGCCATCCACAGCATGACGCCGATGCGCGGCATCGGCGCGAACACCGCGCTCCGCGACGCGCGCCTGCTCTGCGCCGCCCTCACCTCCGGCGGCGACCCTGTCGACGCCATCGCGGGCTATGAGGCCCAGATGCGCGAGTACGGCTTCGGCGCCGTCCGCGACTCGCTGCGCGCGGCCGAGCAGTTCATCGGCGGCAGCCGGGTGAGCCGGATGGGGTTCAAGACCTTCCTCCGGCTGGTCCAGCGCTTCCCCCCGCTGAAGGCCAAGGTGTTCTCCTGATCCGGCCTGTTGCGCGGGAGGAGCCGGGCGAAGAGTGTGGAGGCATGCCAGGCGTCGACACGATGGACGGCCTCCTGCTGGCGGTCGCGGAGTTCGATCCGGACGCGTACGAGCTGCCCGTCGAGTCGGCGGCGCTCGACCGGGCCAGGCGGTCGATCGACGCGTGCGGCCTGCTCCTCCTCGGCGAGGTGCACGGGGTCAGGGAGAACCCGCTCGTCATCCTCTGGCTCATGCGGCTGCTCGGACTGACCAGCCTGGCCCTGGAGTGGCCCGAGGACCTGAAGCCGCAGCTCCACCGCTACCTCACCGACGGGACCGGGCTGGACCATCCGCTGTGGTGGCTCGGCGACGGCCGCATCACCGCCGGCCACCTCGCGCTGCTGCGAGCCGTCCCGGGTCTGCGGATCACGTTGTTCGACGGGTGGATGCACGCGGGCGACTGGTCGCAGCGGGACGCCCTGATGGCGCAACGGGTGCTGGCGGCCCACGCCGAACCCGCGCTGGTCGTGGCCGGCAACGCCCACACCCTGACCTCCCCGACCGACCTGGGCCTGCCGATGGGAGCATGCCTGGCCAGCGCGCGACCGTCGTTGGAGAGCATCCGGATCGACTACGGGACGGGCAGCTTCTACAACTTCGAGCCCCGGCACATCCGCAAGCACCCGGCCAAGGCGGGGCTGGGGGTCGGGGAGGACGGGCTGGTGGTGGGCCTCCCCGAGTTCACCGAAGCCACCGTCCCCCACCTCCCCGCCGACCTCCTCCACTCCCACCTCAACCCCTAACCCCCGCCCGACGTGCAGATGGCACGCACAGGAAACGGGACACAGGGTGCGAGCGCGGGGTACGGGCTGCGGACGCGGGATGCGGGGACGAGCGCGGGATGCGAGCGCGGGGCGGGGGCCCCAGGCGCGGGGTGACGAGAGGCGAGGCGCGAGGCGGGGCGCAGCCGCGAGGCGGGTGTGCGGTGGGCGCGGGGTGTGAGCGCCGGGGCGGGCGTAGGCGCCGGGCGCGGGTGGCGATAGCCGGGCCACCCCACCCCTCCCGTTCAAGGACCCCAGCCGAAGTACGGACGGCAACGGGCGTGTGAGCCGGGAGTGGAGGGTGGGCCGCCTCCTTCCTTCAAGGCCCCCGCCGAAGTACGGAGGAAGATGGGGCTGCGGTGGAAGGGTGCGTACTGTGGAGGCGGGGGAGGGTGGATGCGGGTCGGGATTCTGGGGCCGCTTCAGGTGGCGGGGTGCGCGGTCGGTGGTGCCCGGGTGCGGGCGCTGTTGGTGCGGCTGGCGCTCGACCCCGGACGCGTCGTGACCACGGACAGGCTGATCGACGACCTGTGGCCGGGTGAGGCGCCGGCGCATCCGATGGCGGCCCTGCAGTCGCTGGTGTCCAGGGCGCGCAGGGAGGCGCCGGGCGTGATCTCGTCCCATCCCGCTGGATATGTGCTGGATGTGCCGCCGGGTGAGGTGGACGCGTGGGCGTTCGAGCGGCTCGTACGGGCCGGTGACGTGCACCGGGCACTGGCGTTGTGGCGGGGTCCGGCGCTGGCGGACGCGGCCGATCTGCCCTTCGCCTCCGCCCCCGCGGCCCGCCTGGAGGAGCTGCGCCTGACCGCCCTGGCCACAAGGATCGCCACCGACCTGAGCACGACGATCGCCACCGATCTTGCCCCCGGCCCGAGCACAGCGACCGCCGAGACCCCGGCCCCCGCCCCGAGCGTGACGAGCACCGACGATCCAGCCCGCGGCTCGACCGGGACCACCGCCGACGACCCCACAGCCCGAGGGGCTGGGTTGGTGGCGGAGTTGGAGGGGTTGGTTGCCGCGCATCCCTTACGGGAGCCGTTCCACGCTCTCCTCATGCGCGCCCTCATCACCCAGAACAGGCGAGCCGAAGCGCTCGCGCTCTTCGAGCGGATCAAGGCGGCCCTGGCCGAGGAGCTGGGCGTCGACCCGGGGCCCGAGCTGCGGGAAGCCCAGCTGGAGGCGCTGCGGGACGCCGAGCCGAAGAGCAACCTGCCCGCCCGCCTCACGAGCTTCGTCGGCCGCTCGGAGGACATGTCCCGGCTAAAGGGACAGCTCGGCAGGGCCAGGCTGGTCACCCTCGTCGGGCCGGGCGGCGCGGGGAAGACGCGGCTGGCCGTGGAGGTGGCCGCGAGCCTGAACGTCCCGGACGGCGTGTGGCTGGTCGAGCTCGCCGCCGCCACCGGCGTACGGGCCGCTCTGGAGGGCACGCTCAAGACGACCGACCCGGTCAGGGCCCTGCGCGGCACCGCGCCCCTGATCGTGCTGGACAACTGCGAGCACGTGATCGAGGAGGCCGCCACGACGGCCCGCACGCTGCTGTCCGAGGTGGCGGGCCTGCGGATCCTCGCCACCAGCAGGGAGCCGCTCGACATCCCCGGCGAGACCCTGCACCACGTGCTGCCGCTGCCCGAGGAGAAGGCGGCCGAGCTGTTCGCGGAGCGGGCCGCCGCCGCCCGGCCCGACCTGCGGGTGGAACCAGAAAGAGCAGCGCGGATCTGCCGCGAGCTGGACGGCATCCCGCTGGCCATCGAGCTGGCCGCCGCGCGCCTGCGTACGATGCCGCTGTCCGTCCTGGTGCAGCAGCTCGGCGACCGGCTGGCCTTCCGCGGCGGCCGTACGTCGGAGCCGCGCCACCGCACCATGCGCGCGGTCATCGACTGGAGCTGGAACCTGCTCTCCGACCGCGAGCGCGAGCTGCTCCGGGGCCTGACGGTGTTCTCGGGCGGCGCCACGTACGAGGCGATCTCCCAGGTCTGCGGCGGCGACCTCGACCTGCTCTCCTCGCTGGTGGACAAGTCGCTCATCGCGGTCTCCGGCGAGCGCTACACGATGCTGGAGACCATCAGGCAGTACGCCGCCGCCGACCTCCCCGAGCTGCGCCAGGCCCACGCCCGCTACTACACCGAGCTGGCCGAGACCGCCGACCCGCACCTGCGGACCGGCGAGCAGCTCAAGTGGCTGGCCGTGCTGGACGCCGAGCAGGGCAACCTGGACGCGGCGCTGCGCCACTCCGACGACCCGCTCCGGGTGATCCTGCCGCGGCTCTGGCCGTGGATCATCCGGGGCCGGCATCGCGAGATCAGCGAGCAGGCCGCGTCGATGTTGCGAAGGGTGGGAGACACGCCGCCGCCGGGGCGGGAGCTGGCGCACGGGATCTGCCGGGTGCTGGCGGGGTTCGTGCCGACCGAGGCGGTGCTCGAGTCCGACCACCCCGCCGCCCTGAACTCGTGGGCGCTGGCCGGGGTCGGGACGCCCGCCGACGTGGTGAGCCTCACCGAGCGGCAGTCGGGGCGGCTGCGCGACCATCCCGACCTGTGGACGAGGTCGGCGGCGCTGCTGGCCATGGGCATCGTGCGGTTCGAGTACGGCGCGGTGACCGGGGCCGAGGACCTGCTGGAGCCGGCGGTCGACGGGTTCAGGGCCGTCGGGGACCGGTGGGGGCAGTGGGCCGGGCTCTTCTGGTTGTCGCTGGTCGCGGAGAACCGCGGGGACTTCGCCGCGGCGGTCGCCCTGGCCGAGGAGCCGGAGCGGCTGGCCGCCGAGCTGTCCGGGCTCGGCACGCCGCTCGGGCCGATGACGTTCCTGATCCGGGTCGGCCAGCTCAAAGGGCGGGCGGGCGATCATGCCGGAGCGGCCCGCGCGCTCGAACGGGCGTGGGAAGTGGCCGTACGGTCCGAGGACCAGGCGATCGTCGCCAGGGTCATGCACGCCAGGGCCGAGCTGGCCCGGCGCACCGGCCGGCCGGAGGAGGCCGCCCGGCTGCTGGAGGCGGCGCTGGCGCTCGACGTCGAGGTGTCAACCCAGCTCAGGGCGTACATGAACGTCGAGCTCGCCCGGGTCCGCGAGCCCCGCGAGCCGCTGCGCCGGGCCCTGGAGCTGATGGCCACGTGCTCCGACAGGACCGCGCGGGCGACCGTGCTGGAAGGGGTGGCCGAGCACCTGGAACCGGAGGCGGCGGCCGAGCTGCTCGGCGCCGCGCGGACGCTGCGCGGGATCGGGGAGTCCGCCGATCCCCACGTCAACGAGCTGGCCGCCAAGTGCCGGGCCGCGCTGGGCGAGCACGGCTACCGCTCGGCGTCGGCCAGGGGCTCGGCGATGCCGAACCCGGAGAGGTACGCGCTGAGGCCGCTCTCGTCCCCGTGATAGCCGATGTAGCCGTCTGGGCGGACGAGGATGACGCCCTTCTGGCCGTCGAGCGGCGGGAGCACTGGGAACGGATAGTCCGTCTGCGTGTCGGCCAGCAGCAGGAAGCCGGTGCCGCGCTGCTCGGCGAAGAGCGCGCCGAGGCGCTCGCCGCCGCGCTCGCCCACGGACAGCGCGCTGCCGAGGTAGGCCAGGCCGAGCTGGTTGGTGTCGTCGCCGCGCTTGTTGTCCTGCTCCCGGTACAGGCGGGTGCTGAGGCCCAGCACGTGCTCGGCCACCGCCATCCGCTCTTCCTCGTACGTGTCCAGCAGCGCCTCGGTGCCGACGGCCAGCTTCCAGCCCAGGTTGTAGGCGTCCTGCACGCCGGTGTTGAGCCCCTGCCCGCCCGCCGGCGTGTGCACGTGTGCCGCGTCGCCGACCAGGAACACCCGGCCGACCCGGAACCGGTCGGCCATGCGGATGTTGACGCGGTACTCGGACCGCCACAGGATCTCCTCGATCCGCACGTGCGGCGCGTGCTCGGCGACGAGCACGATCAGGTCGTCGTCACCGGTGTACGGGGCGACGAGCTGGAAGACGTCGGTGTTCGGCAGCGGGCAGATCGTGAAGTGGACCTTCTGCTCGGCCGGCGAGCCCCAGACGTGCCAGTGCTCGCGGTCCAGGTCGCCGGTCCTGATGTCGGCCAGCAGCATGCGCTCGCTCTCGAACGTGTCGCCGACGAAGCCGACGCCCAGCTGCTTGCGTACGACGCTGCGGCCGCCGTCCGCGCCCACCAGGTACGCGCAGTGGATCTGCTCGCCGCTGCCCAAGGTGACGGTCACGCCGTCGCCGTCCTGCTCGAAGCCGGTCACCTCGGCGCCGAACTCGACCTCGTGCCCCAGCTCGGCCAGCCGGTCGCGCAGGATCTGCTCGGTCCGCCACTGCGGCTGCATGATCAGGTTGGGGTACGGCACGTCGGCGGACGGCTCCCGGATCTCGTCCATCCGGCCCTCCCAGACCACCTGGTCGCCCTGGTAGCTGCGCAGGCTCGGGTACTCGCGGCCGGTGGCGAGGATCTCGTCGATGACGCCGAGGTCGTCGAAGACCGCTGCCATGCCCTCTCACGGGGGCTTTCACGGACGCAGCTTGTGGAACAGCGCCACCCGGTCCCGGTGGTATTCGAGGTCGTCCTCGTCGTGCCGCACCCCCGCGCGCACCGCCTTCCGGAAGTAGGCGTACTCCCTGCGGAGCTTGTGCCTGACGAGCTGGGCCAGCGCCTCCTCGTCCAGCTCTCCGGCGGTGCCCCCGGCCTCGTGGTACGCGGCCACGAACTCCCGGCTCGGCCCCAGCTCGTCGTCCCCCCATTCGAGCGAGGCGGCGGCCAGCTCCACCTCCGGGGCGCCGACGAAGGTCTCGTCCCAGTCGAGCACCGCCACGATCCCGCCGTCCCCGGCGAGGGTGTTGCCGGTGTAGTAGTCGCCGTGGAGGGGGTGGCGCAGCGGGTGGCGAGAGTGGAACTCCGCCAGCCAGCGGTCGAGGGCAGGGTCGCCCAGTTCGAGGGCGTCCCGGGGCGGGTCACCGTACAGGCCGGACTCCTGGAAGGCGGGCACCGGACGCGGCGGCGGGCGGAACGTGGCCAGCGACTCGTGCAGCCTGGCCAGCAGGCGGGCGCCCGCCGCGCGCTGGGCCGGGACGTCGGAGTCCGGCCAGTGGCCCTCGACGTACGGCCAGCAGGAGATCGGGCGGCCCGCCACCATGACGACCGTCGCCCCGTCGGGGGCCGGCACGGGTGCGACGGCCTCCGGGAGCGTGCCGGCGGCGTGGCGGGCGATCGCGTGGCACCACTCGGACTCGGCGATGGTGCGCCCCACCGGGCCGACGCGGATAACATGGCCGTCGAGCCGGTACGCAGCGGATTCCTCGCCACCGTGCAATCGTTCGCCGTTCCCTGTTACGTCCCACGTCAGGGCCACGGCCGCACGGATTTCGGGGGTAAGCGGGGTATCGGCGTAGATCACTCCGTAAAGCCTATGCTTCCGGATCCGTCCCTGATGCGCAAAGGTTAGGGTCACCTACCTCGCACTTGTAAGGAGACCCGTGGCCAGTCCCGGCAGGCTCGACACCAGAGGCAGCGATTTCGCCCGACTAGCCCGTCAGATCACGGACGCCGGTCTCCTTGACCGGCGTCCCTTTTATTACGCGATCAGGATGGTCATCATGGCCGCCGTCTACCTCGGCGGCTGGGGGCTGTTCGTCTGGCTCGGCGACTCGTGGCTGCAGCTCCTCGTGGCCGTCGCGCTGGCGGTCGTCTTCGCGCAGCTCGGGTTCCTCGCCCACGATCTCGGCCATCGGCAGGTCTTCAGGAAGCGGCGGCCGAGCGACGTCGCGGGCCTGCTCGTGGGCAACCTCGCCGTCGGGCTCGGCTGGGGCTGGTGGACCACCAAGCACAACCGCCACCACGCCAACCCCAACCACGAGGACCACGACCCCGACGTCTCCCCCGCCGTGATCGTCTGGTCGGAGGAACAGGTAGCCAGAAGCATCGGCCTACCGCGATTCGTCGCGAAATATCAGGCTTACTGGTTCTTCCCGCTGCTGACGCTCGAAGCCTGGCACCTTCACATCGCCAGCGTGAAGGCCCTGCTCAAGCCGGAGGCCAAGCGGCGCGGGACGGAGCTGACGCTGCTTGTCACGCACTTCGTGCTCTACTTCGGCCTCGTCTTCACCATCCTGCCGGTCGGCAAGGCGCTGCTGTTCCTGATCGTGCACCAGGGGGTGTTCGGGATCTACCTGGGGTCCACGTTCGCCCCCAACCACAAGGGCATGCCCATCCTGACCGCGGAGGACAAGCTGGACTTCCTCCGCAAGCAGGTGCTGACCTCGCGGAACGTGCGGGGCGGTCTGTTCACCGACGTGGCGCTGGGCCAGCTCAACTACCAGATCGAGCATCATCTCTTCCCCAACATGCCGGCTCCCAACCTGCGCAGGGCGCAGCCGATCGTCGAGCGGTACTGCGCGGAGATCGGCGTCGACTACCTCCAGACCGGACTGATCGAGTCGTACGGGCAGGCACTACGCCACCTGCACGAGGTCGGCGCCGCGCTCAGGAGCCCCCTTCCGACTCCAGGCGCTTGAGCAGCGAGTCGCGGCGGCCCTCGAGCTGAGCGATCAGCTCCTCCTGCTCGTCCGCCTGGCTGATCACGGCCGAGATCTCCACCTGGTCGGTCGCGCCCATGTCGCGGATCTGGTTGCGGAGGTCCTGGTTCTCGGCTTTCAACCGGGCCAGGTCCTCTTCGACCCGCCGCAGGTCGTCCTTTGTGCTCATTTACGTGCTCTACCCAGATGCGCCCCGGCGATTACCCCCCAGAATGGGAGCATGCGTAAGCCGTCGACCAGCATGATCGTGTCACTCGTCGTGATCGCGGGCCTGCTGGTCGGCATGGCCATCACCTACGCGACCAGGGGCCAGACGCAGACCAACGTCCTCGACGTGGTGCTGCCGGTCATCGCCTGCTGCGGCCTGCTGCTGCGGGAGCGCTATCCCGTCGGGGCACTGCTCCTGGTGATGGTCTGCGTCGCCGCCTACTACCGGTACGCGGGGCTCGACGGCCCCCTCGTCATCCTCCCGTTCGTCAACCTCTACACCGCGGCCGAGAAGGGCCACCTCACCGCGGCCATCGCCATCGGGGCTGCGGCGCTGCTGGGCATGGGGCTCGGCGAGACCAGCGGCGTCCGGCACGTCGAGAACAGCCTGTTCCTCATGATCGCCGGCTGGGAGGTGGCGGCGGTCGCGTTCGGCAGCGTCACCCGCAGCCGCCGCCTCTACCTGCAGGAGGTCGAGCAGCGCGCGCTCGAAGCCGAGCACAGCAAGGAGGAGGAGGCCAGGCGGCGGGCGAGCGAGGAGCGGCTGCGGATCGCGCGAGAGCTGCACGACGTGCTCGGGCACAACATCTCCATGATCAACGTGCAGGCCGCGGCGGCGCTGCACGGGCTCAAGAAGCGGCCGGAGGACGCCGAGACGGCGCTGCGGACGATCAAGGACACCAGCAAGGAGACGCTGCGCGAGCTGCGGACCACGCTGGGCGTGCTGCGCCAGGTGGACGAGGACGCGCCGACCGCGCCCGCCGACAGCCTGGCCCGGGTGGACGCGCTGGTAGCGGCGTCGGGGCTGGAGGTGCGTACGGATCTGTCGGGGCCGCTCGACGCCGTGCCGATCGAGGTGGATCTGGCCGCCGCCCGCATCGTGAGGGAGGCGCTGACCAACGTCTCCCGCCATTCCGGCGCAAAGCAGGCCATCCTCACCATCAACAACACGTCCGGAAATATCATGATCCGCGTGGAGGATGACGGGCCGGGCGCCACGTACGACGGGGGCAGCGGTTTCGGCCTGCAGGGCATGCGCGAGCGCGCCACCGCGCTCGGCGGCACCCTGGAGGCGGGCCCGCGTCCCGAGGGCGGCTTCCGCGTCGTCGCCCGGCTGCCGCTCGGGAATGGGGCTCGATGATCCGCGTACTGCTCGCCGACGACCAGACCCTGGTACGGGCCGGGTTCCGGTCCATACTCAGCGACGAGGACGACTTCGAGGTCGTCGCCGAGGCCGCCAACGGCGCGGCGGCCGTGGCCGGGGCCCGCGAGCACCACCCCGACGTGGTGCTCATGGACATCCGCATGCCGGAGCTCGACGGCCTGGAGGCCACCCGCCAGATCTCCGCCGACCCCCGGCTCCAGAACGTCAAGGTGATCATCCTGACCACGTTCGACCTGGACGACTACGTGTACGGCGCGCTGCGCGCCGGCGCGAGCGGCTTCCTGGTCAAGGACACCGAGCCCGCCGAGCTGATCCACGCCGTCAGGGTCGTGGCCAGGGGCGACGCGTTGATCGCGCCGTCGATCACGCGGCGGCTGATCGCCGAGTTCGCCGGCCGGGTCAAGCGCCCCGAGCCCGGCCCCGAGCTCAACGCGCTCACCGAACGCGAGCGCGAGGTCATGACGCTGGTCGCCGGCGGCCTGTCGAACGACGAGATCGCGGCCCGGCTCGTGCTCAGCCCCGCCACGGCGAAGACGCACGTCAGCCGCATCATGACCAAGCTGTCGGTACGTGACAGGGCCCAGCTCGTGGTCATCGCGTACGAGGCCGGCATGATCGTCCCGGGCTGGGTTACTCCCTGAGTCGTAGCCCGGGAGACCTCGTGCGACCCGGGATGTACGCCGGGTTGCCGCCCGGGCATGACGCGGCGGGCGGAGCCGTACCAGGACGCTCTGGGCATGGACACCGTGGACCTGGCCCGCCTGCAGTTCGCGCTCACGGCGGGCGCGCACTTCCTGTTCGTGGCCCTGACGCTCGGCCTGGCGACGCTGGTCGCCGTCATCCAGACCAGGGCCACCTTCAGCCGCGACCCCGTGCACCTGCGGATGACGCGGTTCTGGGGCCAGCTCTACATCATCAACTACGCGATGGGCATCGTCACGGGGCTGGTCATGGAGTTCCAGCTCGGGCTGTCGTGGAGCGGGCTCACGGAGTACGCGGGCAACGTCTTCGGGTCGGCGCTGGCCATCGAGACGCTGGTGGCGTTCTTCGTCGAGTCCACGTTCCTGGGCCTGTGGATCTTCGGCTGGGACAGGCTGAACCGGTGGGCCCACCTGGCGCTGATCTGGGTCGTGACGCTGACCGCGTACGCGTCGGCGTTCTGGATCATGGTCGCGAACGGCTTCCTGCAGCACCCGGTCGGCCACGTGCTGGACGGCGGCGTGCTGCGGCTGGCGGACCTCGGGGCCATGGTGGGCAATCCGGCCGCGCTGATCGCGTTCGGGCACGTGATGGGCGGGGCGATGATCACCGGTGGGTTCTTCATGGCCGGGGTGAGCGCGTACCACCTGCGTAAGCGCACCGCCGAGCAGGACTTCTTCCGCAAGTCGCTGCGCATCGGGATCGGCGTGGCGCTGCCCGCGCTGATCTTCACCGTGGTCTTCGGCGGGCTCGGGTTCCAGACCCTGCAGCCGACCAAGGCGGCGGCGTGGGTGGGCAAACCGGAGCGGCTGGCCGAGGCCCAGGCGCAGATGGTGGCGGCGCACGGCCCCGGCGACTACCTGCCGCCCGTCGGTCCCGTGCACGCGGCGGGCATCACGATGATGACGCTCTGGGTGGTGATGACCGTGGTCGCGGCGCTGAGCTGCGTGCTCATGCTCATCCGGCCCGTCGTACGCGGCTTCAGGCCGTGGCACTGGCTGCTGACCCTGATGATCCCGATCCCGTTCGTGACCATGCTGGCCGGCTGGCTCTTCCGGGAGCTGGGGCGCCAGCCGTGGGCCGTGTTCGGGCTGCTGAGGACGGCCGACGCGATGTCACCGGTGACCGCGGCCCAGATGCGCTTCTCCCTCACCGCCTTCGCCGCGGTGTTCGCGGTGCTGATCGCGATCAACTACTGGCTGCTGGCCAGGCATGCCCGCCGCGGGCCAGGCACGGAGTCGCTCGGCGCCCCCGCCACCCCCGCACTGAGCTTCTGAGGAGCCGTCATGGAGATCTTCGTCTTGGCCTTCTTCGCGCTCGGCTACCTCGTGCTGGCCGGGGCCGACATCGGGATCGGCATGGTCCTGCCGTACCTGGGCAGGACGGCGGCCGAGCGCCGCGAGGTGATCGCCGCGATCGCGCCGTTCTTCCTGGGGAACGAGGTGTGGCTGGTCGCCACGGCGGGGGTGCTGGCCGGGTTGTTCCCCGAGCTGGAGGGCGAGCTGCTGAGCGGCAACTACACGGTCGTCGTGGCGCTGGTCCTGTCGTGGATCGTGCGTGACATGGGGCTGTGGCTGCGGGGGCGGATGCCGGGGCCGCGGTGGCAGACGTTCTGGGACGGCGCGATCGTGGCCGGGAGCTGGGGGCTGGCGCTGAGCTGGGGGGCGCTGCTGAGCCACGTGCTGGTCGGCATGCCGCCCGCCCTGATGGTGGCCGTGCTGGTGGTGGCCGCGCTGTTCGCCACGCACGGGCTGGCGTTCGCGGCCCTGCGGCTGCGCGGGACGCTGCGGGAGCGGGCGGCCGTGCTGTCGGGCGGGGCGGGCGAGGGCCGCACCTACCTGCTGACGGCCGCCGCGCTGACGGCGGTGGGAATGCTGGCCGGGCTCCGGCTGCCGCTGGAGCCCGGCACCTCCGGCCCCGTGCTGGTGCCGGTGATCCTGACCCTGATCCCGCTGCTGGTGGCCTCTCAGGGCTGGGTGTGGTGGACGTTCAGGCACCGGGTGACGGGGCCGTCCTACCTGTGACGGCCGTCAGAAGACGGGCACCCCGTCCCTGGTCAGCTTCCAGTTCTGGACGTCGAAGCCGCTCGGGTCGATGGTGCCCTTCGCGGTGGCGTACTCGATCAGCGCCTGCCGGATCTCCACCTGCGCGTTGTAGAGCACGGGGGCGCCGGTGACGTGCGGGAAGCCGCCGCCGCCCGACTGCCGGTAGTTGTTGATCGCGACAGCGCGGCGGCCCCGGTGAGGGCGAGATTCTTGGTCTGCATGAAGCTGGAGCGTAACCAGGACGATCAATCGATGGTGCCGCGGGTGATGAACTCTCGGACGAGGGTCGTCACTTCGGCCGGTCGCTCGTACAGGACGACGTGGCCGCTGTCCAGCTCGGCGTACTCGCTGCCGGGCAGGGCGGCGTGCAGCGCGCGGGCGTGCTCGACCGGGATCAGGTAGTCCCGGGTGTTGCCGACGACCAGCGTGGGCGCGGTGATCTTCGGCAGCAGGTCCCTGATGTCGAGGCGCAGGTCCAGCTCGATCTGGCGGCGGACCCCGTGCGGCGGCTCCCCGGCGGTGAGGGCCTGCGCGCCGATCGCGCTCACGTACTCCGGGCCGAACGCCACCAGCGGCCCGAACGCGGCGAAGCTCTCCGGGTCCGTCTCCGCCAGCCTGGCCCACGTGCGCAGGCCCAGGTTCAGCCGGGAGTCCTCCGCGTGCGTCCAGCCGGCGATCAGCACCAGCCGTCTGACCAGCTCCGGGTGCTCGGCGGCGACCGCCACGGCCACGGCCGCGCCCAGCGAGAAGCCGACGAGGTCGGACGGGCCCTCGAACGTGGCCGCGACCTGGCCGGCGAGCAGGTCGAGCGTGAGGTCGCCGCCCGGGTCGGCGGTCTGGCCGCTGCCCGCGTAGTCGGGGGTGATGACGGTGCGGAAGCCGGCGAACTCCGGCACGAGGTGGGCGTAGTTGCTGACGGCGTCGCCGCCGGTGCCGTGCACCATGACGAGGCCGGGCCCGCTGCCCGCCCTCTGGTAGTGGACGGGGCCCGAGCTGTGGGTGACTGTGGGCATTCGAGGCTCCTAGAGGTTTCCGCCACCGGTGGCGTCGATGGTGCTGCCGGTGATGAAGCTCGCCTCCGGCGAGGCGACGAAGGCCACCGCGTTCGCGATCTCGTCCACGTGGCCGATCCGGTTGAGGGCGTGCCTGCTCGCCGCGTACGCCTGCGCCTGCGGGTCGCCGCGCAGCCAGGCCGCGTTGGTGTCGGTGTCGATGATGCCCGGGGCGACGTTGTTGACCGTGATGCCGCGCGGGCCCAGCTCCTTGGCCAGGGCCAGCGTGAACACCTGCACCGCGCCCTTCGTCATCGCGTACGCGATCCCCTCCGGGAAGGCGATGCGGGCCACGCCCGAGGTGATGTTGACGATCCGCCCGCCGTCGGGGATCAGCGGCAGCAGCTGCTGGGTGAGGAAGAACAGCCCCTTGACGTTGACGTCGAACAGCCGGTCGTACGCCTCGGGGGTCTCCTCCCTGATGGGCCGGGACATGCCGATGCCGGCGTTGTTGACCAGCACGTCGAGGACGTCCGTCTCGTCCTTGAGCCGCTCCGCGAGCGCGTGGCCCTCCTCGCCCAGATCGGCGTGTACGGCGAACGCGCTGCCGCCGTCCTTCTCGATCAGGCCGACCACCTCCTTCGCCGCCGTCTCGTCCCTGGCGTAGTTGACGGCCACGCGGAAGCCGTCCCCGGCCAGGCGCAGCGCGATGGCGCGGCCGATCCCCCTGCTGGCCCCCGTCACGAGCGCGGTCTTCATCCCGCGACCCACCTTTCTTTAGCGATCGATACAGTAACCATAACATAGCGATCGCTATAGAATGGGGGCATGGCCAGACAGCGGGCATTCGACAGGGAGGCGGCGCTGGAGACGGCGCTGCTCGCGTTCTGGCGGCACGGCTACGAGGCGACCTCGATCGCCGAGCTGACCGCCGCCATGGGGATCCGCCCACCCAGCCTGTACGCGGCCTTCGGCGACAAGCGGCGGCTGTTCGAGGAGGCGGTGCGGCGCTACCAGGAGACGTACGGCGCCTTCATGTCCCGGGCCCTCGCCGAGGAACCGACCGGCCGCCAGGCCATCGAACGCGTGCTGCGCGAGGCCGCCGACGAGTACTCGAACCGCTCCCACCCGACGGGGTGCCTGATCATCACGGCGGCGGTGAACTGCGGCCCGGAGTCTGCCGAGGTCGAGGAGCTGCTACGCGACTTCCGGGAGGGCAGCAAGGCGGCACTCAAGGCACGCATCGACGACGACATGGCGGCCGGCCGCCTCCCGGCCGACACGGACACGGCGGGGCTGGCGACCTTCTACGCGGCCGTCATCCAGGGCATGTCCACCCAGTCCCGCGACGGCGCCACCCGGGCCGACCTCCTCCACATCGCCACCCTCGCCATGTCCGCCTGGCCCAGGTAAGTTACCTGAAGCATCCAAATGACTACATAAAGTAGGAGTTCCAAGGCTGGAAACGCCGTTGTAGCCCTGCAACACCGTTGCAAGGTTGAGGGGTCATGATTACTTGGGATTTCCACGTCGCCCTGAATCGGGCACCTACCGGTGAAGAGCTGGAAGCTCTGTTCGAGGCCGGTCTGGATGACTGCACGGTATCCGGAGACAAGGACGGCAGCATTTATGTGCTGTGCGACCGCGAGGCCGACAGCATGCTGGACGCGATCGCCTCCGTGATCGCCGACATCAAGACGGTCCCCGGGCTCTGGCCCATCGCCGTCGGGGAGGACGACGGCGTGACGCTGGGAGACGCCGCCCGTCGGCACGGCGGGCGCACGCAGGCCAGCCTGCGCCAGCTTGCCGCGGGGCAGCGGGGCCCCGTGTTCGCAGCCATCGCCTGACCCGCGTCGCACCCTGTCGACCTCAGACCTCGCCCCTCACCCCGAGCGCAAAGCCTCACTCCTCGACCTTCAACCGACAGGCGCCCGCCGGCTCGCGGCGGGCACCTGCCCGGGGTGTCAGCGTTCGGCTTCGGTGTGCTTGCGGTCCAGGTCGGGGAACGGGGACGGCTCCTCGACACCCTGGGTGAGCTGGCGCGGGCCGTTGGGGCTCTCGGCCTCCTGGGCGTCCGCCACCGCCTCGGCCGCCGCCTCCGAGGCCTTGGCCACCTCCTCGTCGAACTCCGACGTCTCCGGCGCCTCCTCCCGCGTAGCCGCCGACCGGGGCAGGGCCTCCGTGAACGCCCGTGAGACCCCCTGCAGCGCCGAGGTGACCTCGCTCGGGATCACCCAGAACGTGTTGCCGTCGCCCTGCGCGAGCTGCGGCAGCACCTGGAGGTACTGGTAGGCCAGCAGCTTGGGGTCGGGGTCGTTGCGGTGAACGGCCTGGAAGACCTGGTCGATGGCGCGCGACTGGCCTTCGGCCTCCAGGATGGCGGCGGTGCGCTGGCCCTCGGCACGCAGGATGCGGCTCTGCTTGTCGCCCTCCGCCGTGAGGATCTGCGACTGCCGCTGGCCCTCGGCGTTGAGGATCGCGGCGCGCTTGTCTCGTTCGGCCCGCATCTGCTTCTCCATCGCGTCCTTGATGGTCTTGGGCGGGTCGATGGCCTTGATCTCGACGCGGTTGACGCGGATGCCCCACTTGCCGGTGGCCTCGTCGAGCACGCCGCGCAGCTGGCTGTTGATGGTGTCGCGCGAGGTGAGGGTCTTCTCCAGGTCCATGGAGCCGACGACGTTACGCAGCGTGGTGACGGTGAGCTGCTCGACGGCCTGGATGTAGTTGGCGATCTCGTACGCGGCCGCCCGCGGGTCGGTGACCTGGAAGTAGAGGACGGTGTCGATCTCGACGACCAGGTTGTCCTCGGTGATGACGGGCTGCGGCCGGAAGGAGACGACCTGTTCGCGCAGGTCGATCATGGGGTAGACGCGGTCGACGTAAGGGATGACGAAGTTGAGACCCGGCTTGAGCGTGCGGTGGTAGCGACCGAGGCGCTCGACGTTGCGGGCCCGCGCCTGCGGGACGATCCGCACGGCCTTGAGCACGGTGAACACCGCGAAGAGTATGACGAGCAGTCCGACCAGCAACAGCGGATCCATGAGTCACTCCCGGGGATATACGAGGGCTGTCGCCCCTTCGATCTCGATGATGTCGACGGTCGCCCCCGTGGGGATCACCAGCGTCTCGTCGTAGGCGCGCGCCGACCACTCCTCGCCCCCGATGCGCACGCGACCGTCGCGGCCCGTCACCTCCGAGACCACGTAGGCGGGCTTGCCGACGAGTGCTTCCACGCCGAACCGTTGCAGCGGGGGCTGCGTGATGTGGCGCATCGCGATCGGCCTGAGCACCATCAGGCCGGCCGCGGACGATACGGCGAAGCACAGCAACTGCAGGGGGACGGGCAATCCGATGGCGGCGGTGACGGCGGTGAGGAGCGCCGCCGCACCCAGCAACCCCAGCGAGGCCGTGAGGGTGAATATTTCGGCCACGCCGAGAACTACCGCGAGGATTACCCAGATGATCCATTCATCCATGTCCGGCCCTCCTGATGAGACAACGGGCCTGAGTTCGCGACTGGTTCCCCCTCTCTACCGTAATCCTGGAATCAGCCCTGCGGCACCCGTCCACCCGCCGGACTGGCTTCGACCAGGGCGCTTCCCTCGCGCCACTTCTCCCACGGGAGCTGCCAGAAGCCCCATCCGTTGTCCCAGCCGAGCTCCCGGTCGGTGCCGACGATCGTGACCGGGTCGCCGCGCAGGGAGGTGTCGTAGAACCAGGCCGCCTGGTCGGGCCGGGCGTTGATGCAGCCGTGGCTGACGTTGGCCCGGCCCTGCGCCCACACGTTGTCCTTGGCGTGCACGTATTCGCCGCTGTTGGAGATGCGCACGGCGTGGTCGATCAGCATGTCGTAGAAGCCGGGGTCGCCCTTGACGCGCCCCGGGGAGATCATGCGGACCGGGTTGCCCTTGTCCATGGTCAGGTGGATGCCGCTGGTCGTGGTGTATTCGGGGGTGGTGGCCATGCCCGCGCTGATGGCCATCCGCTGCGCGATCTCGCCGTCGCGGCGGACGGTCATCTGGTGGGTGCGGGTGTCGATCGTGCTGGTCTGCCTGCGCCCGACGGTGAAGGCGAAGGTGGAGTCGGTGGTGCCGTAGAGGCCGCCGCCCGCGCGTACGCCGGCCAGGTGCGCGGTGACCGTGACCTGCTGGTGGGGCGGCCAGAACCGGCGGGTGCGGTAGATCACCTGGGTGTCGCTGATCCACCGCCACGCGCCCTCGACCGGGGTCTCCGCCCGGACCTCCAGCGCCCGCTCGACGGCGGCCCTGTCCTCCACCGGAGTGTCGAAGTCGATGATGACCGGCATGCCGGCGCCGACCGTCTCGCCCGGCAGCGGCGCCGTCGCGGCCACCTGGAACGACCTTGCCGCGGACCGGGTGTGGAAGCGGCCGACGGCGACCGTGGCCGGGCCGCGGGCGCCGGTGGCCGTGACGTTCACCGAGTATTCGGCCGCGGGCTTGAGCGTCCAGGCGGAGCGCCACGTCGTGTGGGAGCCGTCGAGCCGGCCGGGCACCTGCTCCCCGCCCTCCGAGACCAGCACCTGGCTGAGCGTGCCACCGCGGGCCCTGACCACCAGGCCGCGGTCGGTGCGGGCCCGCTTGGAGTCGAGCGCGGGCAGGACCCGCACGACCGGAGGCGAGGACGGGGTGCTGGCCGGCGTCGAGGAGCAGCCGCAGACCAGGAGGAGGAAGGCGACACAAGTCATCACAGCCCGCCGCATGTCACTCCTGCTGTCCGAGGGAAGGGGGCGACATCAGGGTAGCGGCGAGTCAGCGACCAAGCACGCCGAGTCACCTATGCGATAGTTCCGGAAACCTCCCCCAATGTCAGGGCGCCGGCGGTGGCCCGGATCGTCACCGTGTCCCCGTCCTCCAGGAACGTGCGCGTCTCACCGCTCGCGAGCTTGAGCGGGTCGGTCCCGTTCCAGGTCAGCTCGATGAGCGAGCCGCGCTCGCCGCGTGTGGGCCCCGAGATTGTGCCGCTGGCGAACAGGTCTCCGGTCCGCAGGGAGGCCCCGTTCACCGTCATGTGCGCGAGCATCTGGTCGGGCGTCCAGTACATGCTCGCGTACGGGGGCCGCGACACGACCTCCCCGTTGAGCAGGACTTCCAGGGCGATGTCCAGCCCCCAGTCACCCTGCCTGCGCAGGTAGTCGGCCGGCGCCGGGTCCTGGGCGCGGCCGGGGAGGCGGGGCAGCGCCTCCAGCGGCGTGATCCACGGCGAGATCGACGTGGCGAACGACTTGGCCAGGAACGGCCCGAGCGGCACGTACTCCCATGACTGGATGTCACGCGCGCTCCAGTCGTTGACCAGCGTCACCCCGAACACGTGGTCCTCGAAGGCCCCGGCGGGCGAGCCGAGCTCGGTGGGCACCCCCACCACGAACCCCAGCTCCGCCTCGATGTCCAGCTTCGCGCACGGCCCGAACACGCCGCGCCCGAGCTGCCCCTGCGGGCGCCTGACCGGCGTGCCCGACACCACGACAGTCCCGGCCCTGCCGTGGTAGCCGACGGGCAGGTGCCGCCAGTTGGGCTGGAGCGGCTCGGTGCCGGGCCGGAAGATCTGGCCGATGTTGCTCGCGTGGTCGATCGAGCAGTAGAAGTCGACGTAGTCGGCCACCTCGAACGGCATGTGCAGCCGCACCTGCTCCAGCGGGACCAGGTGCCGCTCGGTCACGGCGAGGTCGCCGGTGAGCTTGTTCCGGATCAGCGTCCTGGTGTCGCGCCAGGCCGTGCGCCCGCGGGCCATGAACGGGTTGAGCGAGGGCGCGTCGAAGACCTCGTCGTGCAGGGCGGGTGCCAGGTCGAGCACCTTGTCGCCGTACCGGACGCCCACGCGGGGCGCCTGGCCCGGACGCGAGAACACGCCGTAGGGCAGGTTGTCCACTCCCCAGCTCACGAAACTTCCCTCCGTCACGCGATCAGCCCCAGTGTGCGCAGGTCCTCGACGGGGATGCTGGTGCTGCACGAGCCGTAGCTCACCAGCAGCCGCCGTGCCCGTTTCGCGGTCTCGTCCGGTACGGACTGCGCGAGCCGTACGAGATGCCCGACGTCGGTGGCCCGCAGGACGGGCACCGGGTCGCGCCCGTCCACGGCCTCGCAGACCGCGAGCACCAGGTTCAGGAAGCCGTGCCGGTCGACGCCCAGCGTGGGGTCGAAGTGGCGTACGGCGTGGTGCAGCCCGGCCGTGGCCTTGAACGGGATGTCGTGCTCGACGCAGAACCCGATGAACGCCGCGAGATGCTCCGCCGGCGGGAACGCGTCGGCCGTCAGCCCGCCGCAGCGCACCTTCAGCCCCACCCCGTCGGGCACCTCGACGCTCACCTTCCCCGCCGCCACCTCCACGAAGAGCCGCACGCCCGCCGGCAGCCGGAGCCGGCCGGCCAGCGCCTCGATCGTCAGGCCCGGCGGCAGCTGGGTCTCGACGAAGTCCACGGGCAGGTCGTCGAAGGGAGGCACCTCCTCCTGGTCGAGGATCAGCCCGATCCGCCGCGGCCGGTACTCCATGTCGCGCAGCCGGTGCAGCCGGCTGGCCGGGCACAGGAACCGGTGCGTGAGCACGGAGCTGCCGTGCTCCAGGTCGCGCCGGTTGCGTGCCAGCGCCTCGTCCATGTGCAGGGACGTCGGCGGGAACAGGCCCGCGTCGTCCACGAGTTCGGTGTATACGCTCATCGTGACCAGGTCCACGCGTAGCCGGTGTCCTCGCAGGACAGGGCGCCCTGCCCGAGGTCGAGCGGGCGGAACGTGTCCACCATGACGGCCTTCTCGCTCGTCGTCGTGATGCCGCGGGAGACCGCGTCGATCACCGCCTCGACCGCACCGGGCTGCGGCCCGTGCGTGAACCCGGCGGGATGCAGCGAGATCGAGCCGACGTCGATGCCCGAGCCCTTGCGCGCGGAGTAGTCGCCGCCCACGTAGAACATGAACTCGTCGGAGTCCACATTGTGGTGGTTGTACGGGATCGGCACGGACTCCGGGTGGAAGTCGAGCGGCCGCGGGCAGAACGAGCACACCACGAACCCCGGCCCCTCGAACGTCTGATGGACGGGCGGCGGCGCGTGCGTCTTCTTCACGATCGGCTCGAAGTCGTCGATGTTGAACGCGAACGGGTAGAGGTAGCCGTCCCAGCCCACCACGTCGAACGGGTGGTTGCGGTAGACCAGCCTGGTCAGCCCGCCCCGCGTGCGCACCAGCACCGGCACCTCCTCGCCCTCGACCGTGAACGGCTCGGCGGGGCTGCGCAGGTCGCGCTCGCAGTAGGGGGCGTGCTCCAGGAACTGCCCGTACTGCGACAGGTAGCGCTTGGGCGGCCTGATGTGCCCGGCCGCCTCGATGGCCAGCACGCTGACCGGGCCGTCGGGCACCCAGCGGTGGATCGTTCCGGTCGGGATGACGATGTAGTCGCCCTCGCCGGCCTCGATCACGCCGTACGTGGACTCGAAGCGGACCCGGCCGCCCTGCACGTAGACGCACTCGTCACCCATCGAGTTGCGGTAGAGCTCGCTCGGCCGGTCGCTGGTGGCGTACGACAATCGGACGTCGCCGTTGCCCGCCAGCAGCATGCGTCCCGTGACCAGGTCGCCCGCGCTGGACAGCTCCTGCGTGCGGAAATGGCGCGGCGAGAGCGGCAGGTTGGGCTCCAGCCGCGTCTCCACCGTCGGCGTGACCGCCTCCGCCTTGACGATCGCGGTCGGCAGGTAGCGGTGGTAGAGCAACGAGGAGTCGGACGAGAAGCCTTCCTCGCCCATCAGCTCCTCGGCGTAGAGACCGCCGTCCGGCCGTCTGAACTGCACGTGCCGCTTGCGCGGCACCTCCCCAACGACGCGGTAGTACGGCATCCGCTGCCTCCATAGTGTCCGTTTACCGGACGGATATGTCCTCTATATGTAACAACCGTCCGCCATCGGCCTGGAGATGTCAACCCAGCGCGGCGGCCAGCTCGGCGGCGGCGGCGACCACCCGAGGGCCCGTGGACTCCTCGAGCGGTCCGAACGTCACCACCCCCACCGACGCCTCCAACCAGGGCAGCCCGGTGACGGGCGCGGCGACGCCCCGCGCACCTTCCTGCAACTGCCCCTCCGTCGCGAAGTAGTCGTCACGCCCCTCGCGCAGCGCCAGGATCGCCTGCCCCGCCGCGCCTTTCGTCAGCGGATGGCGCGAGCCCTCGCGGTAGGCCACGTGCATGTCGGTCCAGGACGGCTCCACCACCGCCACGGCCAGCCCGTCGTCACCCTCGGCCACGGTCAGGTGCGCGGTCGCGCCCACGTCCTCGGCCAGCCGCCGCAGCGTCGGCACCGCCGCGGCCCGCAGCAGCGGCTGCACGGCCTGCGCCAGCACCAGCACCCCGAACCCGAGATGCACCCGCCCCTCGGCGTCCCGCCGCACGAAACCCTCGTTCATCAGCGTCGTCAGCAGCCGGTACACCACGGGACGGCTCAGCGACAGCTCGGCGCTCAGCTCGGTCGGCGTCCTGCCGCCCTTCCCGTCGGCGAGCAGTCTCAGCAGGCGAAGCCCGCGTTCCAGGGTCTGAGCGGATTCAGCGGCCATGCGAACGATTATCCAGTGACTGTTCGCGCTGGTGAGGGTACTTACCGAGAGAGACTGGGGGGTGGAGATGCGGCGGTGGTGGGTGTTCCTGCTCGCCGGCTTTGCCGTGTGCGCGTTGTCCGCCGCCGTGCCCTCGCTCACCATGACGCCGATGTCCCGGCAGCTCCCCCTCGACCCCGTGGAGGAGCGCCTGGTCGAGGACACCTTCTACGTCACCGAGGGCATCGAGGTGCACCAGCAGCTCCTGCCCACCGCGAAGGGCGTCGTGTTCCGCCCCGGCTACCTCACGGTCGGGATCAGGGTCGACCAGGACGGCCGGCTGTACGGCACGCCGCAGCGCTCCGGCACCTACCTCGCCGCCGTCCGGATGTGCGCGGGACAGACGTGCGAGGACCAGCGGCTCACCTTCGTCGTGGTCGGCAACGTGCCGTGGGAGCCGCGCGAGCTGACCTTCCCCGGCCGGGCCGGCACCCCGCTGAGCGGGGAGATCGGCATCAACGGCGGCCCGGCCGGCGCGATCCCGACGTTCACCGTGACCGACCGCGCCAAGCTGCCCCGCGACGTGATCATCGGGCCCGACGGCCATGTGAGCGGCGTGCCCGCGGCCGCGGGCATCTCCGAGGTGCCGGTGCGGATCTGCGTGGCAGGGAACTGCGCGGGCGTCGTGGTACGGCTCATCATCGTCTGAGCCTCCCGGCGCACGCGTGGTAGGGCTCGCCTCACCGGAACTCGGCGGCCAGCGGGCATGCCCCCACCCCGCCCAAAAGCGGACACTTCAGGCGTAGTCACTTCACCTTTGGAGGCACGCCATGACCACCGTCCTGGACGACACCCGCAGAACCGACCCGCCGCCCGTCGTCCACACCGCCGCCATGCTCTGGCTGGTGGCCGTCGCCTTCGGGGCGCTGGAGACCGTGCTGGTGGTCTCCGAGCAGCTGTTCACGGACGCCTCCACGGTCGCAGGCCTGCTGCCGCAGGTCGGGATCCGGCTGGCGGTGTTCGCGGGGGCCGTCTTCCTGGCGCTGCGGCTCAAGGCCGGGGCGAACTGGGCCCGCCTGACCCTCGCCGTGACGCTCGGCGTCTTCGGCACCCTCTCGCTCGTGATCGGCCCCGTCCAGTGGCTGCTGGCCGGCGGCTCGATCGGCGAGGCCGTCGCCGGGGCGGACGCGATGGCGCTGATCTTCGCGGGCAGCAGGATCCTGCACGTGGTGGCCGTGCTGGGGGCGATGACGCTGATGTTCCAGCCCAGGGCCAACGCCTACTTCAGGTCAGCTTGAGATCGGCTCCCGCTCCGGGGCGCGCAGGTTGCGCACCCCGGGGGCCAGCAGCGCGGCGAGGGTGGACAGCACGATGATGACGGCACAGGCGAGCAGTGTCTCCTCCGTGCCGAACAGGTCCGCCGCCTGCCCCGCCAGCAGCAGCCCGATCGGCCCGAACATCATCGACCCGAGCATGTCGTACGAGCTCACCCGCGACAGCGACTCGGCCGGGACCTCGCGCTGCATCGTGGTCTGCCACAGGACGCCGAACACGTCGAAGCACACGCCCAGCACGAACGCCCCGGCGACGATCGCCCAGAGCGGCGCGTCCAGCCCGAGCAGCACGTACGGCAGCGCGGGCGGCAGGCAGAGCAGCACGGCCACCAGGATCGGCCGGCGCGGCCGCAGCCGCATCGCGAGCAGCACGCCGACGATCGTGCCGACCGCCTCGCCCGCCAGGAACGCCGACCAGGCCGCGGGCCCGCCCAGGGTCTCCTTCGCGATCAGGGGGCCGAGCACCCCGTGACCGGCCTGGATGGCCATGACCATCAGCGAGAACTGCGCGACCACCACCCATATCCACTGCCGCGAGCTGAACTCCCGCCAGCCGTCCCGCAGGTCGGCCAGCACCGAGTGCCGCTCCCGCCGGTTCGCGACCGGCTCCATCCGCAGCAGCGCCAGCAGCGCGCCCGCCACCGCGAACATCGCGCCGCTCACCACCAGCGCCCAGCCCCCGCCGAACAGCACCACCGTGCCGCCGCCCAGCACCGCGCCCGCCACCCGCGAGGCGTTCTGGCCGAGGCCCAGCAGGGCGTTGCCGGCCTGCAGCCGGTCGGGCGGCACGACCTCGGGGATGATCCCGGTCAGCGCCGGGAACATGATCGCGATGCCCACCCCGGTCACCGCCGCCGCCGCGGACAGCGCGGGCAGCGGGGTCCAGCCGGCGAGCAGCATCGCGCCCAGAGCGAAGTACCCCACCGCCATCAGGGACTCACCGGCCATCATCACCCACTTGCGCGGCAGCCGGTCCGCGAGCACCCCGCCGAACAGGATGAACACGATCATGGGCACCGACTCGGCGGTGAGCACGACGGACAGGGTGGCGGCGGTGGCGCCGGGCAGGCCGAGCACGCCGAACGCCAGGGCCACCGGAGCGAACGCGCTGCCCAGGACCGAGAGGGTCCGCGCGGACAGCAACAGCGCGAAACGGCGATCCCGGAGCAGCCCGAGATCGCGTAGATAACTGTGCACCGACACGGCCCCCCTGAAAACAGTCAAACCCCGCTATTCTGCCGGGGCTCCCTCGCCGATGTCGCCTGAATATTGGTCCGCTAACAAGACCCGAAGCGGAATATGTGCGCGTTTGGCAAGAATCCAGCCTCGATCTCCCGTAATTTGCTAGGACCCTGCTGTCGGCGAGGGGACTCCATTGGGGCGGCTGGTCTATCGCGGTAGATGGACGCTGCTGGCGCTGAGCCTGGTGGCGGCCCTGCTCGTCGCGCCGCTGGCGCTGTCCGGGCGGGCGGTGGGCGGCGGCTTCGAGGACCCGCGCGCCGACTCGGCGACCGCCGCGCGCTGGAGCGCGGAGTGGTACGCGGGCCAGAGCCCCGACGTGGTCGTCCTCTACCGGCACCCGGCGGTCAAGGTGCGCGACCAGCGCTACAAGAAGGCGGTGCACGACTCGTTGCGCGGGCTGCCGGCCGAGCACGTGCGCGGGATCGTCACGTACTGGACGACCGGGTCGAAGGCGATGGTGTCCAGGGACGGGCATTCGACGTACGCGATCGTCACGCTGAAGGGCGCCAAGCGGGCGAGCTACGCGGCCGTCGCGGCGCGGCTCAGGACCGCCCAGAACCTGTACGTCACGGTCGGCGGGCCGGTGCCGGTGCAGGCCGAGCTCGACGCCGAGGCCGCCGGCGACCTGGCCCGCGCGGCGGCCGTCGCGGCACCGGTGCTGCTGGTGCTGCTCGTGGTGGTGTTCGGGAGCCTGGTGGCGGCGCTGTTGCCGCTGGTGGTCGGGCTGCTCGCGGTGCTCGGCGCGCTGGCGCTGCTGCCCGAGGTGTCCGTCTACTCGTTCTACGCCGTCGGGTTCCTCGGGCTCGGACTGGCGGCCGCGTACTCACTGCTCCTGCTCAGGGCGTTCAGGGAGGAGATCGGGGGCGGGGCGTCGAACGAGCAGGCCGTGGCGGGCACGCTGGCCACGGCCGGGCGGACTGTGGCCGTGGCCGGGGTGAGCGTGGCCGTGCCGCTGCTGGGGCTGACGCTGTTCCCGCAGCCGTTCCTGGGCTCGCTCGGGCTGGCGGCGGCGGCCGTGGCGGTGGTCGCCTCGGCGGTCGCGCTGCTCGTGGCGCCCGCCCTGCTGGGAGTGCTCGGGCGGCGCGTGGACGCGCTCCGGGTCAGGCCCCTGGTCGTACGGCGGGACGGCGGGCCGTGGGACGGCGTGGCACGCCGGCCGGTCGTGTACCTGGTGGCGGTGACGGCCGTGCTGGTCGCGCTGGCGGGACCGCTCCTGAGCGTCGAGTTCGGGAACACGGACCACCGGGCGCTGCCCGCCGCCTCCGAGGGCCGCCGGGTGGCAGAGACGATCGACCGCGACTTCGCCAGGAACACCCTGTCGCCGATCGACGTGCACGTCGTGGTCGAGCCGCTGGACGGCACCGCCGTCACCGCGCTGGACGTCCGCCCGATCACGGAGCGGCTGGAGCGGCTGCCGCACGTCACCGGGGTCGAGATGGCGGGCCTCTCGCGGCCGAACCGTGCCGTGCGGCTGGCCGTCCGCCACGACCTCGATCCCATGTCGACGCAGGCCGCGGACCTGGTCGCCGCGATCAGGTCCACGGCCGCGGGACCGGACGTCCGGCAGGTCGTGGTCGGCGGGCCCGTCGCGGCGCGGCTGGATCTCCTGGCCGGCCTCTCCGGCACGTTGCCGTGGGCGGCGGTGGTGGTCTGCTCGGCGATGGCGGTGCTGCTGTCGCTCGCCTTCGGGTCGCTGGTGCTGCCCGTTCCCGCGGTGGTCGCGAGCGTGCTGTCCGCGGGGGCGTCGTTCGGGGTGATCGGGTGGGTGTTCGGGAGCGGCTTCCTGGGTTTCGCGGGGCCTCTGGACGTCTCCGTCGCGCTGCTGATCGCGGTCGTGGCGTTCGGGCTGTCGGTCGTCCACCAGGTGTTCCTGGTCGCGGAGGCACGTACAGGGGACTCCACGGCGGGGCCGCGGGAGGTGATCATAGGTGCGGCGCTGCTGGTGGTGGCCGTCGGCGGGGCGTTCGCGACGGCCGGGATCGCCGTGGTGAGGCTGCTCGGGGTGGGCCTGTGCGTGGCGGTCGCAGTGGACGCCGCGCTGGTGCGGCTGCTGCTGGTGCCCGCCGCCATGCGGCTGCTGGGCCCGGCGAACTGGTGGCCGCTGCACGCCCGCGAGGTGTCCCCTGCCGCGTCCCCGGGCGGCTACGAAGTCGAGCCGCCCCGCGAGAGGCCCTCCATCCCGCCCGCCCCCCAGGGCGATCGGCGCCCGTTGACGGCCGGGCGGCCCGCGATCACCGTCAAGGGGCGGCCGGCCGTCTTCGGCGCGGACACCGATCCGGTGCCGGTGCCCGCAGAGCCCCCGCAGCCGGTATGGGTGAAGGTGGCGGAGGGGCGCACCCGGGCGGTACGCGCCGACCCCGGCAGGGCCGGCTGGACGTGGGTCGAGGTGGACGACTGAGTACTCGTAACTCGGGCGGCTACTTCGCGTCGAATAGTGCGTGAAGAAGCCACGGATCTCATTGAACGTTATTGATCGTCCGGATAGTGTGCGGTATGCCCACGATCATCCCCTGGAAGTAAAGGTGCCATGCGAAAGCGGCTGCGGCAGATCTTCGTCATCGGATTAGCCCTCTCGCTCCTGGGCGTCGGCATTCCGGCGTGGTCGGAGGACGACCCCCGAGGCTGTAACGACCTCATGTCCGCCGACACCCCGGCGTACGTCGTCTGCCGGTGGCTGGCCACCCCCGAGGAGGCCGCGGACATCGCCAGGTTCTGGCTGGACAACGACGGCGAGCACATGAAGGAAGCCGGTCCCCCGAACCCGATCACGGTGGACTGCACCGAAGAGGGCAACTTCTGCCCGACCGACTCCGAGGGCGACGGCGAGATGCACGACGTCGACTCCCCGGACGTCCCGGGCGCCGAGGACGGCGGCACGCCTGACTGCCAGAACGGCGACCAGTGCGGCTACGTCGACCCCACCGGCGTCAGCACCGCCGAGAAGGAGTCCGCGCAGGAGACCCCGGCCGGCAAGGCCGCGCAGGCCGCCGTCCAGACGACCATGCGCCTCTGGATCGAGACCGAACTGACCGACGACTACAAGGCCGGCAAGCTGGCCGAGGGCGTCAAGAAGCTCGCCGCGCTGGTCGCCGCGCAGCCCGGGGTGATCGGCATCCGGTTCACCTCGCAGCTCGGCTACAACAAGACGTTCACGACGGCGGACGAGCTGGACAAGTTCGTCAACGAGGCCACGGTCGCGCTGCGTACCGCGGTGCCGGGCAAGAAGCTGGCCGCGCACACGGTGGTGCCGCTGTTCGGCTGCGGCGCGAACGACGCCTGCAAGGCCGAGATCACCAAGAAGTACCCGCTGCTCGACCCCGACCGCATCGGCGCCTGGCTCTCCAAGGGCCTGATCGACCAGCTCGCCCTGGACGACGGCCACCTGGGCACCGAGTACGCCACCTGGAAGATCGACGCCACCGAGGCCCAGCGCAACCAGTGGATCCAGGTCCGCGCCCGCGCCTGGGACGCCTACGCCCAGATCGCCAGCGAGGACGCCTCCTTCGCCGCCGCCGGCACCTCCAACCTCACCGAGGAGCAGGCCACCAAGGCGATCACCGAGCGCGTCGCCTCCCCGCTCCAGGACGACGCCGCCGAGACGGTCACCCTGTGGTCCCGCTGGCAGAACGACCAGGGCCAGGTCAGCCGGGTGTACGGCGAGAAGTGGGCCGCCAACGTCACCTGGGACCAGCTCAAGAAGCTCGACGCGGTCCGCCCCCGCCTGGCGACCATCTACGACCCGGCCAACCCCGAGGTGGACGTGGCCACCGACCTGAAGAACCTGTCGGAGGTCTTCGGCCAGGTCTACCTGCACGCGGCCTGAGGTCGAAACCCCCAGGCGTACCGTAGAAGTATGCGGCCGGCCGGGAGCGCGATTGTGCGACGCGCCCTGGCCGGCGGCATGTCCGGGGCCTTTACAGCAGGGTCCCGCCCGTCACCTCGAACTTCGCGAGGGCCGCGTCGATCCTGGCCAGCGTGTCGGGGTGGAGGGTGAGGTCGGCCGCCGCCAGGTTCTCCTCGATGTGGGCGGGAGTGCGGCTGCCGGGGATGGTCACCACGTGCTCGTCCTGGTGCAGCAGCCAGGCCAGGGCGAGCTGGGCGGGCGTGATGCCGAGCTGCGCGGCCAGGGACCTGATCGGGGCGTAGCGGTCGTTGTTGCCCGCCAGGTTCTCCGCCGAGAAGCGGGGCGCGTTGTGCCGGAAGTCGCCCTCGGCGAGCGACCGCACGGTGCCCGTCAGGAAGCCGGTGCCGAGCGGGCTCCACGCCACGATCCCCACGCCGAGCTCCCGCGCGGTGGCCAGCAGGCCGGGGTCCACGGGGCGCCACATCGACCACTCGTTCTGCACGGCCGTCACGGGGTGGACCGCGTGCGCGGCCCTGAGCTGGGCGGCCGTCACGTTGGACAGGCCGATGTGCTTGACCAGGCCGTCCCGCACCAGCTCCGCCAGCGCGCCGGTCATGTCCTCGATCGGCACGCCGGGGTCGGGATAGTGCGAGTAGTAGAGATCGATCACGTCCGTGTCCAGGTTGCGCAGGCTGCGCTCCGCGTAGCCCCGGATCAGGCGGGGGTCGGCGTTCACCCGTAGCTCGTTGAACGCGTACCCGACCGGGTGCGACCTGCTCGGCTCGCCCTCGGGGACCGCGAGCCCGAACTTGGTCGCGACCACCACCTCGTCCCTGCGGCCCTTGATCGCACGGCCCACGAGGCGCTCGTTGTGGCCGTCCACGCCGTACGCGTCGCTGGTGTCCACATGGGTCGCGCCCGCGTCGAGCGCGGCCTTCAGCGCCACCTCGGCGCGGGCGTCGTCGACGTCCCCGTAGACGCCCGGCGACAGCACCATGGCGCCGAAGCCGATGGCGGGGACCTGCAAGCTGCCAAGATCGCGTGTCTTCATGGCTTCGATCCTGCTGCGCGCGCCTCTGCCGCGTCCAAGACCCCTTGGTATAACCATTGGCTATGGATGTGCACCTGCGTGAGCTGCGGTACTTCGTGGCGGTGGCCGAGGAGCTCAACGTGACGCGGGCCTCGGAGCGGCTGTTCGTGTCCCAGCCGGCGCTGTCCAAGCAGCTCAGGGTGCTGGAGCGGCAGCTCGGGTTCCGGTTGTTCGAGCGGGTGCACAGCGGCGTGGTGCTCACCAGGCAGGGCCAGGCGCTCCTGCCGGTCGTCCGCGACCTGCTCGAACGGTGGACGGGCGGGGTCGAGTCCGCGCGGGCGGCGGCGCCCGCCGGGACGCTGGTGATCGGGATGCAGACGGCCGTGGGCAGGGGGCTGCAGCAGGAGGCGCTGCGGCGCTTCCGTACGGCGATGCCGGGATGGGAGGTGTCGCTCAGGCTGGTGGGCTGGGACGACCCCAGCGGCGGGCTGGCCGACGGGTCCTCCGACGTGGCGTTCATCTGGCTGCCGGTGCCGCCGGGGCTGAAGACGTACGTGCTGGTCACCGAGGGCAGAGGGGTGGCCATGCCGGACGGCCACCCGCTCGCGGAGCTGGCGGAGATCCCGTTCGAGGCGCTGCGTGACGAGCCGTTCATCGCGCTGCCGCCGGAGGCCGGGCCGCTGCGGGACTTCTGGCTCGCGCGGGACGCCCGCGACGACGAGCCCGTCGTCGGGTTCACCGCGAACACGCCGGAGGAGGTGTTCGAGGCCGTGACCAGCGGGCTCGGGGTGGTGCTGGTCGCCGAGGGGAACGCCGCGCTCTACAACCGGCCCGGGATGGCCTACCGCCCGGTGACCGGGCTGCCTCCCGGGCAGCTCGCCATCGCCTGGCGAGAAGGGGATGTGAGCGCACAAGTCATGGCATTCGTTGACGCGCTGCGACAGGTCGCCACTAAGGTCTGACGCGACATCCATTCACGTGGAAGGGTGACCCCCATGAGCGACTACGCCATCACCTTCGACCTCATCGACGCCGACAAGGACGGCCGCATCTCCGCCGTCGAGCTCGTGAAGCTGATGGAGGTGCTCGGCCAGCCGGTGACCCTGGAGGCCGCGCAGGAGGGCGTGCTGAAGCTCGACAAGGACGGCGACGGCCTGATCAACCTGGAGGAGTTCGCCGCCTTCCTCCAGAAGTGACAAAAACAAGCTCTTGCTACACATTCTCCTGTTGCCTGGGTCACAATGGCGACGGGAGGGGCGATGGTCATCACGAGTGAAATCCCCGTGCCGGCGCTCAGGGCGGGCATCGGCAGGGTCTCGGCAGAGGTGATCGAGGAGATCCAGACCCGGATCCCCGAGTACGCCAGGCCATCGGACGAGATCTACATCAAGGTCGTCAGGATGGCGGTCGAGCAGGCCATCGAGGGCTTTCTCGACCGCGTCGAGAACCCGGGCGCCCCCTGGGACCCCGAGCCGTTCCGCATGATCGGCAAGGGCGAGGCGGCCGAGGGCCGCAACCTCGAGCCGCTGCAGACCGCGATGCGGCTCGGCGCCCGGGTCTGCTGGCGGCGGCTGACCGAGCTCGCCGAGCCGCTGCGCCTGTCCCCGCAGACCCTGTACGACCTGGGCGAGGCTATCTTCGTCTACCTCGACCAGCTCGCCGACGCGGCGGCCGAGGGCTTCGAGGAGGCCAGGGCGCACGCCGCGGGCGAGACCGAGCGCCGCCGCGGCCGCCTGCTCGACCTGCTGCTCAGCCGCCCGCCCGCCAGCGCGGAGGCCATCGCCGAGCTGGCCAAGGCCGCCGGGTGGCGGCAGCCCAGGACCGTTGCCTGCGTGGCGTTCGACGACCGGCACGGCGCCTACCGCGCCCCCGCGCTGCCGCCCGACGTGCTCACCGGGCTGGACAGACCCGTGCCCTGCCTGCTCGCGCCCGACCCCACCGGTCCCGGCCAGGCCCAGCTGCTCGACCAGGCGCTGCGCGGACGCCAGGCCGCGATCGGCCCCGCCGTACCCCTCTCGGCCGCCGCGACCTCGCTGCGCTGGGCCAGAGAGGCCCTGGAGCTGTCGCGGCGCGGCATCCTGCCCCGGGGGCCGCTGCGGTGCGCGGACCACATGGCGACGCTGGTGGTGTTCAAGGACGAGGAGCTGGTCGGCACGCTGGCGGAAGCGCGGCTGGCGCCCCTGGCCGACCTGCGGCCCGCCCAGCAGGACCGGCTCGCCGAGACGCTGCTGGCCTGGCTGCGGCACGGCCGGGGCGCGGGCGAGGTGGCCGCCCGGCTGCACGTGCACCCGCAGACCGTGCGCTACCGGCTGCGGCAGCTGGAGGAGCTGTTCGGCGACCAGCTCGCCGATCCGGACATCCGCTTCGAGCTGGAGATCGCGCTGCGGGCCAGGCAGGCCGTCCAGGCGAGCGCCCGTACCTGAACCTCCCGGGAATCCGGCGGCCTGAGCGCGCCCGTGGCGGGTAGCGGCCATCCATGCGACTGACGTACACCTCCGACGTCTGGTGGAAGAACGCCGTCATCTACTGCCTCGACGTGGAGACGTTCAAGGACGGGAACGACGACGGCGTGGGCGACTTCCGCGGGCTGACGCAGCAGGTCGACTACCTCGCGGGGCTCGGCGTGACGTGTCTGTGGCTCATGCCGTTCTTCCCCACCCCCAACCGGGACGACGGATACGACATCACCGACTTCTACCGCATCGACCCACGGCTGGGCACGCTGGGCGACTTCGTGGAGTTCATGCGCACCGCCCACGACAGGGGGCTGCGGGTGATCGCGGACCTCGTCGTCAACCACACCTCCGACCAGCATCCCTGGTTCGTGGAGGCCCGGTCGAGCCGGGACTCTCCCATGCGCGACTGGTACGTCTGGTCCGACACGCCAGAGCCCGACGACCCCTCGCAGATCGTCTTCCCCGACAAGGAGAACAGCATCTGGCAGTACGACGAGGGCTCCGGCCAGTACTACCTGCACAGCTTCTACCGGCACCAGCCGGATCTGAACGTCGGCAACCCCGAGGTCAGGGACGAGATCACGCGCGTACTCGGCTTCTGGATGGAGCTCGGGCTGTCCGGGTTCAGGGTCGACGCGGTGCCGTTCCTCATCGAGAACGTCGATCCGAAGCTGGCGAACCCGCACGAGTTCCTGGCGGACCTGCGGGCGTTCATGACGCGGCGCAAGGGCGGGTCGATCCTGCTGGGCGAGGTCAACGTCCCGTACAAGGAGCTGACCCGGTTCTTCGGGGAGGGTCTGGGCGACCAGATCACCATGTGCTTCGACTTCATCGGCATGCAGAACGCCTGGCTGTCGCTGGCGCGCAGCGACGCCACGCCCCTCGCCGACGCCCTGCGCGAGCGCCCTGAGCCGCCGAAGGACTGCCAGTGGGCCATGTTCCTGCGCAACCACGACGAGCTCACTTTAGACAAGCTCACGGAGGAGGAACGGCAGGAGATCTTCAAGGCGTTCGGCCCGCGCGAGGACATGCAGATCTTCGGCCGCGGCCTGCGCCGCCGGCTGCCGACGATGTTCGGCGGGGACCTGCGGCGCATGAAGATGGCCTACAGCCTGCTGTTCTCCCTGCCGGGCACGCCGGTGATCTTCTACGGCGAGGAGATCGGCATGGGCGAGAACCTCGACGCGGAGGGCCGCATGGCGGTCCGCGTCCCGATGCAGTGGTCGGCGGACGGCGGCTTCAGCCAGGCCGAGCCGGTACGCGAGATCCCGGAGGGCTCCTTCGCCCCCGACCGAGTCAACGTGGCCGACCAGAAGCGGGACGTGGACTCGCTGCTGCGCTGGTTCCAGCTGCTCATCGAGCGCTACCGGGAGTGCCCCGAGCTGGCGTGGGGCGACTACACCGTGCTGGAGACCGGCGACCGGGCGGTCCTCGCCCACCGCTGCGACGCCGACGGGGCCACGGTGGTGGTCGTGCACAACCTCTGTGACACGGTCAGGGACGTGGAGCTGACGTTGGAGGGGCTCGAGCGTCACCAGCTCACGGACCTCCTGGTGGACGGCACGCTGGAGGTCTCGGCCGAGGGCTCCGTACGGCTCCCGCTGGACCCGTACGGCTCCCGCTGGCTCCGCGCCTCCCCTCCGGAGCTCCCTCCGGAGGACGCCTCGGTCAAGGCCCTCTGACCCGGGTCCCCGTGGGATCAGCGCTGGCCGTTGTCGAAGTACGCGGCCAGCTCCGGGTCGAGGGGCGGCACGTCGTACGGCATGCCACCGTTGCGCAGCGACATCGTGGCCATGTAGCCCGCCGCCACGCTCATCCTGGCCGCCACCGGCGAGGTGTCCGTCGCGCCGCCGTCCCGCACGAACCGGCAGAACTCCGCCACGATCTGCGCGTCCGCTCCCCCGTGCGAGCCCTCTGCCGGAGGCACCTTGTACGCGATGTCGCAGTCGTCCCGGTAGGCCGTGGGACCCCGGTTCCAGACCTTGACCGTGTCCCCGGGCTCGTCGCCGAAGTTCTCCAGGCGGCCCTCCGTGCCGATGACCGTGTAGTTGCGCACGTAGTCGGGCGTGAAGTGGCACTGCTGGTAGGCGGCGATGACGCCGTTGTCGAGCCGCATGTTCATCACCGACACGTCCTCGACGTCCACGACGTGGTGCAGGCCGGTGCGCGAGGCCGGCGGCCACTCGTACTCCTCGAGCCACCCGTCGGGCCGAGGCGTGCCGGGGGCGCGGCGCGGCAGGTCGCCGTAGACCATGAGGTCGCCGAACGCGTTCACCCTGGCCGTGTAGCCGCCGGCGAGCCAGTGGATGACGTCCAGGTCGTGGGCCGCCTTCTGCAGCAGGAGGCCGGTGGTGCGGGTGCGGTCGGCGTGCCAGTCCTTGAAGTAGTAGTCGCCGCCGTAGGAGACGAAGTGGCGCACCCAGACGGTCTTCGGTTCGCCGATGACGCCCTTGCGGATGATGTCGCGCATGAGCCGGACCACGCCCATGTGCCGCATGTTGTGCCCCACGTACAGGCGGGTGCCGGTGTCGCGGGCGGCGCGCAGGACGTTGTCGCAGCCCTCGACGGTGATCGCCATCGGCTTCTCCAGGTAGACGGCCTTGCCGGCCTGGAGGCAGTCGATGGCGATGCGCTCGTGGGTGTCGTCGGGGGTGTTGACGATGATCGCGTCGAGGTCGCGCCGGTCGAGCAGCTCGCGGTAGTCCCCGGTCAGGAACTCCGCCTCGAACCGCCCTGCCTGACTCTTGAGCACCGCCGGGTCGGAGTCGCACAACGCGGTCACGATCGCGCCCCTGCCCGGCCGGTGCGCGTGCAGGGAGAGGCTCGTCCGCAGGCCGAGGCCGATGACTCCGATACGCAGGTCTTCCACTGATGTCCCTTCCCGAATCAGCCGCAGCAGACGTCAGGCTAGTACTCATTTATGCAAATAAATAGCTCGAATCATGCAGCTCTAAGCAATCCGGAGGGTCAGGGTGTTCGCGCGACCCGGCTTTGCTGGGGCGTGAAGCGGAGCTGTGGGGGCACTTAAGAATCCCTCGATGGACATCCCGGGAGGCGAGAGGGCACAGTGCGTTAGGTTCGGACTGGGGGGAATGAGGCCATGAAAGCGCTGGTCAAAGAGAAGGCCGAGGCCGGCCTCTGGCTTGTGGACGTGCCCGAGCCCGAGGTGGGGCCCGGTGAGGTGAAGATCCGGGTCCTGCGGACCGGGATCTGCGGCACCGACCTACATATCCGGAAATTTGATGACTGGGCGCGGCATACCCTGAAGCTCCCATTGATCGTCGGACACGAGTTCTCCGGCCACGTGGTCGAGGTGGCGCCGGGCGTCGAGGACGTCGCCGTCGGCGACCTCGTCAGCGGCGAGGGCCACCTCGTGTGCGGCAAGTGCCGCAACTGCATGGCGGGCCGCAGGCACCTGTGCCGCAACACGGTGGGCCTCGGCGTCAACCGGGACGGCGCCTTCGCCGAATACGTGACACTGCCCGCGTCCAACGTCTGGGTGCACCGGGTCCCCGTCCATCCCGACGTGGCGGCCATCTTCGACCCGTTCGGGAACGCCGTACACACCGCGCTGTCCTTCCCGCTGGTCGGCGAGGACGTGCTGATCACCGGGGCGGGCCCCATCGGGCTGATGGCCGCGGCCGTGGCCACGCACGTCGGCGCGCGCAACGTGATGATCACCGACGTCAGCGACGAGCGGCTCGACCTGGCCGGCAAGCTCGGCGTCTCCCTCGCCCTGAACGTCTCCAGGACCTCGATCGCCGACGGCATGCGCCAGCTCCACATGCGCGAGGGCTTCGACGTGGGGCTGGAGATGTCCGGCAACCCGCAGGCCATGCGCGACATGATCGCGAACATGACCCACGGCGGGAAGATCGCCATGCTCGGGCTGCCCGCCGAGGAGTTCGCCGTCGACTGGGCGACCGTCGTGACCTCCATGATCACGATCAAGGGCGTGTACGGGCGGGAGATGTTCGAGACCTGGTACAACATGTCGGTCCTGCTGGAGAAGGGCCTCGACCTCACCCCCGTCATCACCGACCGGTTCCCGTACCAAGACTTCGACGCCGCCTTCGACACGGCCGCCAGCGGCCGGACCGGCAAGGTCATCCTTGATTGGAGCGCCTGATGTTCACAAACGTGCGCCAGCAGCTGCGTACGACGCTCGACGAGATCACCGAGGCCGGGCTGCTCAAGCCCGAGCGCGTGATCGGCTCCCCGCAGAGCTCGTCGGTGAGCGTCGCCGGGCGCGAGGTCCTGAACTTCTGCGCCAACAACTACCTCGGCCTGGCCGACAACCCCACCGTGATCGAGGCGGCCAAGGAGGCGCTGGACCGGTGGGGGTTCGGCATGGCATCCGTACGGTTCATCTGCGGCACCCAGGAGGTGCACAAGGAGCTCGAAGCTCGCCTGTCGGATTTCCTGGGCATGGAGGACACCGTCCTCTACAGCTCGTGCTTCGACGCGAACGGCGGTGTGTTCGAGACCCTGCTCGACGCCCAGGACGCGGTGATCTCCGACGCGCTCAACCACGCCAGCATCATCGACGGCATCAGGCTCTCCAAGGCCCAGCGCTTCCGCTACGCCAACCGTGACATGGCCGAGCTGGAGGCCCGGCTCAAGGAGGCGTCGGAGGCGCGGCGGCGGCTGATCGTGACCGACGGCGTGTTCTCCATGGACGGATATCTCGCGCCGTTGCGGGAGATCTGCGACCTGGCCGAGCGGTACGACGCCATGGTGATGGTCGACGACTCCCACGCCGTCGGCTTCGTCGGGCCGACCGGCCGCGGCACGCCGGAGCTGCACGGCGTCACCGACCGGATCGACATCATCACCGGCACTCTGGGCAAGGCCCTCGGCGGCGCCAGCGGCGGCTACGTCTCGGCCCGCAAGGAGATCTGCGAGCTGCTGCGCCAGCGCTCGCGCCCGTACCTGTTCTCCAACTCGCTCGCCCCCGTCATCGCCTCGGCGTCGCTGCGCATCCTCGACGTGCTGGAGACCTCGAACGAGGCCCGCGAGCAGCTCCGCTCCAACACGGCGCGCTTCCGGGCGGAGATGGCCAAGGCCGGGTTCGACATCCTGCCCGGCGACCACCCGATCGTGCCCGTGATGATCGGCGATGCCGCCGAGGCCGCGGCGATGGCCGAACGCCTGCTCGACCTCGGCATCTACGTCATCGGCTTCTCGTACCCGGTGGTGCCGCACGGCCAGGCCAGGATCCGCGTCCAGCTCTCCGCCGCCCACTCCACGGAGGACGTCGACCGCGCGATCCAGGCGTTCATCCAGGCCCGCGGCTGACGCCCGCCCGAGATGGCAGCGGGCGCGTGGTCATGACCGGTGGGTGAGTATTCTCGCTGCGTGATAGACACGCGGCGGTTGCGCACGCTGCGGGCGGTGGCCGACCACGGCACGGTCACCGCCGCGGCGGCCGCGCTGCACCTCACCCCCTCCGCGGTGTCCCAGCAACTCGTCGCGCTGGAGCACGAGGTGGGCCACCGGCTGTTCACCCGCGACGGCCGCGGCGTCCGCCTCACCGCCGTCGGCAAGATCATGCTGGGCCACGCCAACGAGGTGCTCGCCCAGCTCGAACGCGCCAAGGCCGAGGTGGCCTCGTACGCCACGGGCGAGGCCGGCGAGGTCACCGTGGCCTGCTTCGCCACCGCGATCGGCGCCGTGCTCTCCCCCGCCATCGCCGCCCTGCGCGCCACGTCCCCCGGGCTGCACGTACGCGTGCTGGACGCCGAGGGCGACCACAGCCTGGCCATGCTGCTGGACGGCGAGGCCGACCTCGCCATCACGGTCGAGTACCGGGGCGCCCCCGACGCGGCCGACCGGCGCCTGTCCCGGCTGCCCCTCTACGCCGAGCCGTTCGACCTGGTGCTCCCCCACGACCACCCCTTGGCCTCGGAGGCGACCTTGACCTCGCTCGCCTCCGAGACCTGGATCGGGCCCTACCCGGGCAACCCGGTGCACGACGTGATCACGTTCGCCTGCCAGCAGGCGGGTTTCACGCCGAACCTCGCCCACTGCTCCGACGACTTCCGCGCCGTGGTCGCGCTGGTCGGGGCGGGGGCGGGGGTGGCCCTGGTGCCGCGGCTGGCCCTGCGCGACATGGCGCTGACCGGGGTGGCGGTCCGGCGGACGCCGGGGCCCGAGCGCCGCGTCTTCGCCGCCGTACGCCGCGGCTCCGACGCCCATCCCCTCCTGCGCCCGCTCCTGTCGGCGCTGCGCACGATCGGCCGCTCTCTCGACTCGGGGTGAAACACTCCCGATTTATCCGGACATCTCCTCAGGTGTGTTCGCCGATTGGAAGGACCACCGCATGGGGCCGCCCGAGCCCGAGCAGCGCTTCGAGGAGATCTATATGGCGCATTATCCGGCCATAGCCACATATGTCAGGCGACGTGCCGGCTCCCCTGACGACATCGCGGACGTGATCGCGGAGACGTTCACGACCGCCTGGCGCCGCCTGAACGACATTCCCGAGGGCGACGCGGCCAGGCTCTGGCTGTACGGCGTCGCCAGGCGCACGCTCGCGAACCACTTCCGCGGCGAGGAACGCCGGGCCGCCCTGGCCTTACGGCTGCGCGAGGAGATCACGACCTGGGCGAACTCCGTCACCGGCGCCGAATCCGCGTACGAGGCGTTCAGGCGGCTCTCGGACGACGACCGGGAGCTGCTCGCGCTGGTCGCGTGGGAGGGGCTCAACGGGGCCGAGATCGCGAAAGTGCTCGGCTGCTCGCGCGGGGCCGCCAGGCTCCGGCTGCACCGCGCCCGCAACCGCCTGGCCAAAGAGCTGGCGTACCTCGACCTCGACTATCCCCGCTACGGACAAATCGCTCCCGCGAAAGGCCGATCATGACCCAGAACGTCGACCAGATCGTCGCCCGGTTCGCGGCCCCGCCGGTGACGGAGGTCAGCGAGGGCGCCCGCGAGCTGCTCCACGAGATCACGGCCGGATCGCCCGCCCCCGCGCCGGCCAGGAGGCGCAGGCGGCTGAGCCCGCGCGTGGCGATCCCCGTGGGCGGGCTGCTGACCGCCGGCGTCGTGGCGCTGACCTGGCTGCAGCCGGGCACCTCCGCCTCGGCCCTGAACATCAGGCAGGAAGGCGGCTACTACGTCATCGAGATCAAGGATCTCTACGCCAACCCGACGATGTACGAGGAGCAGCTGCGTCACTACGGGCTCGACGTCTCGCTCAAGGTGCGTCCCGCCACGGCGGCGTTCGAGCGCCAGGTGTTCCCCACCGCCCCGGACAACAGCGTCGTGAACGAGATCCAGGGCATCAACCCCCCGGGCCCGTGCGACATGGTGGGGGACGCCTGCGCGATCGGGCTGAAGATCCCCGTCGGCTTCAAGGGCACGGCCATGGTCACGGTCAGCAGGAAGGCCAGACCAGGCGAGAAGTACGACATCACCACCACGTGGGACACCAAGGGCGAGCCCATGCACTGCGTCCCCTTCGCCAACAAGACGGTCGCAGAAGTGCGGGACATGCTGACGGAACGCGGCGTGCGCATCAGCGGGTTCGTCGTCCCCGACCTCACCGCCAAGAAGGCCGGTGGTGGCAGCGAGCAGGCCTCCGTGCCGGACACCTGGCTGGTGCGCGGCGGGTTCTTCACCGAACCCGGAGTGGCCGTGGTGATGGCGCACACGACCCCGCTGTCGCAGCAGGTCATCGACGCCCGCAACAAGGCAGAGGGCTGCGCGGTGTCCTGATCTTCGGGATAGCGTGCGGCCCATGGGAGGCCCGCGCTATCGAACCCTGCTCAGCCTGCCCGGCGTGCCCGCTCAGGCCGTGCTGGGGTTCCTGGCGCAGCTCACGCAGCAGGTGGCGCCCATCGGGACGGTGCTGGTGGTGCAGGGCGCGAGCGGCTCGCTGACGCTGGCGGGGATGACCGCGGCGGCGTTCGCCATGGGGGCGGGCATGGGTCGGCCGGTGCAGGGGCGGCTCATGGACCGGCGCGGGTCCAGGCCGGTGCTCCTCGTCACCGCGCTGGTGCACGTGGCCGCGCTCGTCGCGCTGGTCGTGGCCGCCGGGAACCGGCTCTGGTGGGTCGTGGTGGCGCTGGCCTGGGTGGCCGGGGCCGGGCTGCCGCCGGTCTCCGTGAGCATGCGGCTCGAATGGGGGCGCCGGGTGCCGGACGAGGGGCGTACCGCCGCCTACAGCCTGGTCTACCTGGTGCAGGAGCTGGCCATGCTGGTGGGGCCGCTGGCGTTCGGGGCGGTGATCACGCTGACCACGACCTCGCTGGGGCTGGGCCTGGTGGCCGTCGCCGCGGGGGCCGGGACGCTGGGCTTCGCCCGGGCGCTGCGGGCGGGGGACCGCGGGCCCGCGCGGGAGCGTGGGCGGGTGTTCGCGGACCGGCGGATGCCGGTGCTGCTGGCCGTGGTGCTGCTGCTCGGCGGGACGCTGGGGGCGCTGCAGGTGGGCGTGCCCGCGCTGGCCACCGCCCGCCACGCGCCCGCGGCCACCGGGGTGCTGGTGGCGGCGCTGTCGCTGGGCGGCATCGCGGGGGCCGCCGCTTACGGCGCCCGCTCCTGGAAGTCCCGGGCCGGGGTGCGGCTGGTGGCGCTCATGCTGGTGCTCGGAGCGGTGCTGGCGCCGCTGGCGCTGGTGGAGTCGTGGCCGGTGTTCTGGATGGTGCTGTTCGGCGGAGGGCTGGCGCTCAATCCGGCGCTGACGACGTCGTCGCTGCTGGTGGACGAGTTCGCGCCGGGGGCGCAGGCGGAGGCGTTCGGGTGGGTCTCCACGGCCATCGGCGTGGGGGGTGCGCTGGGGTCGGGGGTGGCCGGGGTGACCGGGGAACGATTAGGGGCCTCGGCGCCCTTCCTGGCGGCCTCCGGCCTCGCGTTGGCGGGCGCGGCGCTGGCGACCGTACTGCTCCGGCGCAGTCGCACTGGCTGAGCAGGTCAGGCGCGGGCTCGGGTGAGAGCCTCGGTGAAGCGGGCGTACCGGTCGAGTTCCGCCCGCACGGGGGCCAGCACGAGCTCGTCGCCGACCCGGCCCACGGCCGTACGCAGGGCTCTGGCCGTACGCCGGGCCCGTCGCCTGCCGCCCGCCCAGGCGGCCAGCCGTGACAGCAACGCGATCAGCACCCCCGCCAGCGCCCCGCCCACCAGCAGCACCGTCGGCCACGGCACCACGCCCACGGTCGGGAGCGGCGGCTGGGGCAGGCGCAGGTAGTCCATCCCGAACAGCCCGCCCAGCCACAAGGCACCGGCCAGCATGGCCGCGAACACCAGCCACTGCAGGACGTTCACGGCCCGCCACCACTTCGGCCGCTTCGTCGCGGCGGCGGACGTCGTGGCCACCACCCGGTCCACCGCGTCGGCCAGCTCCTGCGAGCGGGACCGCGCCGCCTGCCGCACCGCCGCCGCCCAGGGGCCGGGCAGGCCCGACGCGGCCGCCTCGCCGACGTCCCTGATCGCCGTCTCGACCCTGGCCCTCTGTACGGCCGAGCCCGCCGGGACGGACGTACGGCCGACGACCACGGCCCCAGGCCCCTGCCCCGAAGACCCGGCCGGAGCCCTACCCGCGGGCAGCTCCCCCACCGGCGCCATGGCGCCGATGCGGAGCCTGCGGAGCGGGTCGGGCCTGAGCTTGCGGATCCAGCGGGTGACGGGCCAGCCGGTGGCGACGACGGCGCGGTGCCGGTGCCCCTTGGCCACCGCCTCCACGACCAGCGGCACCCCGGCCGCCTCGCAGAGCGCGGCCGTGAGCGTCCCATCCATCGCCTGACCCGCCGGGGCCTCCTCCGGCGCGCCGAAGCGGCCGGCGGCGGTGGTGATGTCCGCCGCCAGCCGGGTGGACCAGGACTTGCGTTCCGCGACGCGGTCGTTCAGTAGCGCGCGGAGCCCCGCTAGCCCGGCACCGGTGCGGGCGGAGACGGCCAGGACCGGCACGCCCGCCAGGCCGTCCTCGTCCAGGAGGCGGCGGAGGTCTCCGACGCAGCGGTCGACGGCGCTCTCCGGCAGGCGGTCGACCTGGTTGAGCACCACCAGCATGACGCCCCGGTGGGCGGCCAGCGGGCGCAGGTAGCGGTCGTGGAGGGCGGCGTCGGCGTACTTCTGCGGATCCACCACCCAAACCAGGAGGTCCACCAGCTCCACCAGCCGGTCCACCTCCAGGCGGTGCGACACCTGGATGGAGTCGTGATCGGGCAGGTCCAGCAGGACGAGTCCGGACAGGTCGGAGGCGGAGGTGGCGGGGTGGCGCCGGGGGATGTCCAGCCAGTCCAGCAGCGGGCCCGAGCCCTCCCCGTCCCACAGCGCCGCCTGGGCGGCCGAGGTGGTGGGCCGTACGACGCCCACCGCCGCCAGGTCCGCACCGGCGAGGGCGTTGTAGAGCGACGACTTGCCGCTGCCCGTCGCGCCCGCCAGCGCGGCCACGGTGTGGTCGATCGAGAGGGTACGGCGCACGCCAGCCCGTTCGGCGACCGTCCGCGCGCCGGACACCGCCTCCTCCGGCAACCGCCCGTCGGCCAGCTCGGCGGCCTCCAGCAGGGCGGCCAGGCGGGAGTCGAGGGACGGGCCCTCCTTACGGCGCAGCAGCTTCACGGCGTGTCCCCCGCGTCCTCTCCGCCCGCGGTCGCGCCCTCTCCGCCCACGATCGCGTCCTCTCCGCCCGCGGTCGCGCCTTCTCCGCCCACGATCGCGTCCTTCCCGCCCGCGGCCGTCGCCGGGAGCTCCGCGCGGTGGGCCTGGATGCGCTCGGCCGCGCCGCGCAGCGCGTTCGCCGTGCCCCGGGGCGGCTCCATCGCCTCCAGCTGGGCCGTGAACCGATACGAGTCCTCCTCCAGCAGCAGCCGCACCCGATCCCGCAGGTCGTCGCGCGCCCGCACGGTCAGCGTCCGCACGGCCTGGTCGCCGAAGACGGCCTCCAGCAGCTTCTGCGACAGCAGGCTCGTGCCGCCCGCGATCCCCACCTCGATCCCGGTCAGTCCGCCCGTGGAGGCGAACACGCCCAGCATGAGCAGCAGCCCCGCCCCGTTCACCCCGAACGAGGCCACGCGGGCGGCCGTCCGCCGTTCGCGCCCTTCCTCGCGTACGAGGTCCAGGACGAACTCCTGCCACCCCCGGACCGTCGCCTCCGCGCGCCTGCTCACGTCGGGGGCGGCGCGGCCGAGGCGGGCGGACTCCATGGGGCCGAGCCGCTCCAGCAGGCCGTGACCGCCGGGCGCGGCCGACCAGCCTTCCAGGGCGCGTTCGGCGGACCCGTCGGCGGCTCCCTTGACGAGCGCCTCCACCCCGCTCTCCAGGGCGTCCCTGAGCTGGACCTCCGGCGCCTGTCCGGTGAAGAAGCCGACGATCCTGTCGCGCAGCCACCCGACCCGGCTCTCCAGCGAGCGCATGAGGTCGCCGGTGCCGATGAAGTCCTGCCAGCGGGCCAGCACCTCGCCCCGCAGCAGCGACCCGTCACGCATGCCCGCGTCGAAGTCGGCGAGGCCGCCCGCGTAGGCGCCCGCCACGACGGAGCGCAGGGTGTCGAAGGCGGCCTGCTGGCGTTCGACGGCCACGGCCAGCGCGGGCACCCGGGTGGCCAGGCTGTCGAGCGCCCCCGACAGCGTCTGGCGTACGACGCGGGATCGCTCCGCCGCGTCGGTGGCCAGCCCCGTGAGCCAGGAGGAGATGGGCCGCACGCTCTCCTCCGGCAACCTGGCCTTCTCGGAGGGGAGCGCCGCCTCGGGGACGGTGAACAGCAGCGTGCCGTCGAGGCCGTTCTCGGCGAGCAGGCGGGTCAGGTCGCGCGAGACGGGCTCGGCCGCGTCCGGGGGCACCCGGTCGAGTACGAGGGCCAGGGCGGTGCTGCGCTCGCGGGCGGAGCGCAGGAAGCTCCACGGCACCTCGTCGGCGTAACGGGCGGCGGTCGTGACGAACAGCCACAGGTCGGCGGCGGCCAGCAGCTGGGCGGCGAGTTCCCGGTTCGCGACCACCACCGAGTCGATGTCGGGCGCGTCGAGCAGCGCGAGGCCGGCGCCCAGCGCGTCGGACGTGACCACCCGCAGCGCCCCCGGACCGGTGCCGGTGGCGCGGGACAGGCCGGGCAGCACGTTCTGGCCCATGAACCAGGCCTGGTCGGCGGGGCTGACCACGAGCGTGGGAACGAGGGTGGTGGGCCGCAGCACGCCCGGCTCGGTCACGTCGGCCCCGACCAGCGAGTTGACCAGCGTGGACTTGCCCGCCCCCGTGGACCCGCCGACGACGGCCAGCAGCGGCGCGTCGAGTGCGCGCAGCCGGGGCAGCAGGTAGTCGTCGAGCTGCCCGGCCAGCTCGCGCAGCGCACGCCGGTCCCGCGCCACCTCGCCGACCGCCAGCGGGAACAGCTCGCGATCCAGCGGCCGGCGCAGCGCCTCCAACGCGGCCAGCAGATCCATACGGCCCACGCTAGTCTCCGGCGCGGCCAGCGGCTCCATACGACCCACGCTACGGTGAGCCGCGTTCGACGGTCCACCGCGGGCGGGGTGTCGCGCCTCAGCCCGGCGGCGGCTCCCGCAGCACGTAGCCGACGCTGCGCAGGGTGTGGATGAGCCGCGGCTCGACGTCGTCCACCTTGCGCCTGAGGTAGGACACGTACGACTCGACGACGCCCGCGTCACCGCCGAAGTCGTAGTTCCAGACGTGGTCGAGGATCTGGGCCTTCGACAGGACCCGCCCCGCGTTGACCATGAAGTAGTGCAGCAGCTTGAACTCCGTCGGCGACAGCCGCACCTGCCGGCCGCCCCGCCACACCTCGCGGGCGTCCTCGTCCAGCTCCAGGTCGGCCACCTTGAGCCTGCTCGCCGGCGCGCCCTCCCCGCGCGTGCGCCGCAGCACCGCCCGGATCCTGGCCTGCACCTCTTCCAGGCTGAACGGCTTGGTCACGTAGTCGTCGCCCACCCGAAGGCCCGCGATCTTGTCCTCGGTGTCGCCCCGGGCGGTCAGGAACAGCACGGGTGCGTCGATCCGCTTGGCCACCTCGAACCCGTCCAGGTCCGGCAGCATCACGTCGAGCACCACGAGGTCGGGCGAGGCCCGATCGGCCACCTCCACGGCTTCCTGCCCGTCGGCGGCGGTCAGCACCTCGAACCCGGAGAAGCGCAGGCTGGCGGACAGGAGGTCCCTGATGCTGGGCTCGTCGTCCACCACCATGATCAGCGCCTCGGGTTTCGTCACCTACTTAGAGTGACCCAGACACCTGAGGGTTAGCTGAAGGCTCACTCCAAGGCAAGTGGGAGTTCGACCCGGAAGGTGGAGCCGGCCTCCGGCGAGCTGTCCAGCGTGACCGCGCCGCCGTGGGCCTGGACGAGCGCCCGCACGATGGCCAGGCCGAGCCCGCTGCCCCGGTCCTCGCCGGAGCGGCGGCGCGACCTGGCGGAGTCGGCGCGGTAGAAACGTTCGAAGACGTGCTCGACCTGCTCGGGCGTGAGTCCGGGGCCGTGGTCGACGACCTCGAGGAACAGTGTCTCGGAGCCCGCCCCGATGCGCACGATGATCGGCGAACCGGGCTCGGTGTGGATGATCGCGTTGGTGACGAGGTTGCTGATGACCTGGCGCAGGCGTACCTCGTCGCCCGAGACGATCAGGGCCGCGCCGCCGACCACGTCCAGCTTGATGATCCGGTCGGGCGCGAGGATCCTGGCGTCCTGCACGGCGTCCGCGGCCAGCGCCAGCATGTCCACCGGGCGCATCTTCAGCGGCCGCTGCTGGTCCACCCTGGCCAGTAACAACAGGTCGTCCACCAGCAGGCTCATCCGGCCCGCGGCCTTCTCCACGCGCTGCATCAGCTCGGCGGGGTCGGCGCCGGGGTTCTGCCTGGCGTACTCGGCGAAGCCGCGGATGGAGGTCAGCGGGGTGCGCAGCTCGTGGGAGGCGTCGCCGACGAACTGGCGCATGCGGTCCTCGGAGCGGCGGGCCGCCGCCTCCGACGCCGAGCGCGCCGCGAAGGCGGCCTCGATCTGGGCGAGCATCCCGTTCAGCGAGTTGGCCAGGCTTCCGACCTCGGTACGCGGGTCGGCGTCCGGCACCCGGCGGCCCAGCTCACCGCCGGCGATGGCCTCGGCCGTGCGCTCGATCTGGCCGAGCGGGCGCATGCTCCGCCGGACGATCGTGATGCCCGCGACGGTCAGGAGGAGCAGTATGCCGCCGCCGCCCAGCAGCTCGATGAGCACGAGCCGCCTGGTGATCGCGTCGACCTCCTCCAGATCCACCGCGACCACGAGCGTCTGCCGCTGCACCACGCGCTCCAGCACCCGCCACTCGCCGTCTCCCCTGGTCGCCGGCGCCGTGTACGCCTCCGGGCCCGGCGAGGGCGACAGTACCGGTTTGGGCTTCAGGTCCACGTCGCGGTCGGTCAGCATCGGCACGAAGTCGCCGCCCGGCTCCTTGACCAGGACGATCGCGTCGGACTCGATGATGATCGGCCGTTCCGAGGTCTCCCTGTCCTTGCGCCAGTCGCTCACGACCTTCTTGTGCATGCGGGCGTTGAGCAGGCCGAGCTGGCTGTCCACCCGGTCGATGAGGTAGCCGTGCAGCACCGAGACGCTCACCAGGCCGATGAAGGTCATGCCGAACCCCAGCAGGGCCAGCATCGACGCGATGAGCTTGATCCGGAGCGGCAGGCCGCGCATCAGGGGCTCGGTGGCAGGCGAAGGACGTATCCGACACCGCGCAGGGTGTGGATGAGCCGGGGGCTGCGGTTGTCGATCTTCCGGCGGAGCACGGACACGTACGACTCGACGATGCCCACCTCGCCCCTGAAGTCGTAGTCCCACACGTGGTCGAGGATCTGCGGCTTGGACAGGACGCGGCCGGCGTTCGTCATGAAGTAGCGCAGCAGCTTGAACTCGGTCGGCGACAGCGCCACCGCGTTGCCCCCGCGCCACACCTCGTGGCTCTCCTCGTCCAGCTCGATGTCGGCGAACGTCAGCCGTGGCGGGGCGGCCGGGAGGTCGCCGTTCGTACGGCGGAGGACCGCGTGGATCCTGGCGACCACCTCCTCCAGGCTGAACGGCTTGGTCACGTAGTCGTCGCCGCCGATCGTGAGCCCGCGGATCTTGTCCTCGGTCTCGTCACGGGCGGTCAGGAACACCACGGGCGTGTGCAGCCCGCCGCCGCGCATCCGCCGGACGATCTCGAATCCGTCCAGGTCGGGCAGCATGACGTCGAGCACGACGAGGTCGGGCCGGTGCCGTTGCACGGCGGCGACGGCGTCGTGGCCGCTCTTCGCGGTGGTCACGTCGAAACCCGCGAACCTCAGGCTCGCGGCCAGGAGCTCGAGGATGTTGGGGTCGTCCTCGACTATCAGCAGGCGTGATTCCATCACATCCAAGGATGCCCTCATCGGACGAGTGCTGGGACAATTCCGGCAATGTGCCGGGCAATCGCCAGACTGGAGGTGGCTGCGGGCGAGGGCGCGTTGCGCACCAGGACGATGTTGCCGTGCACGTCCACCACGAAGTCGTCGACCAGGCGGCCGTCCCTGGCGACGGCCTGGGCGCGTACGCCGCCGGGAGCCCGTACGAGGTCGGCGGCGGTGAGCTCGGGGACGTAGCGGCGGGCGCCCCTGACGAACGCGCCTTTGACGAGGGACCCGTAGACCTCCTTGATCCCCGTACGCCAGTGGGTCCTGGCCATGCGCAGCGTCCCCGGCCAACCAAGAATTTGACCGAAATTTCGGATATTTCGCCAGGTGTAGCCTTCGTAGGCCAGGGCGAGCACCGCGTTCGGCCCCACCAGCACCCCGCCGTCGATCTGGCGCGTCAGATGCACGCCCAGGAACGGATAGCGCGGATCCGGCACCGGATAGATCAGCCCGCGGACGAGGTCCTTGGCCGCGCCCTGAAGCGCGTAGAACTCCCCTCGGAACGGGACGATCCGCACATCCCCCGACTGCCCCGCCATCCCGGCCACCGTGTCGGTGCCCAGGCCGCCGCAGACCACCAGCCGGTCGAAGGTGAACTTCCGCTTGGCCGCGAGCACGTCCACGCCCCCGGACCGCTCCCTGATCGCCCTGACCGGATGCGAGAGCCGTACGGATCCGCCCATCTCCTCCACGTCGAGCGCGAGCCGGCGGGCGACGGCGGGGAAGTCGCAGATCGCGGTGTGCGGCGAGTGGATCGCGCCGACGCCGACCGCGTGCGGCTCGATCTCGCGCAGCGCCAGCCCGTCGAGCTCCGCGATGCCGGGCACGCCGTTGGCGCGCGCCCGCTCGGCCAGCGCGCTCAGCAGCGGCCGCTCGGCACGGGTGCTCGCGACGACCAGCTTGCCGACCTCGTCGTACGGCAGCGCGTTGGCGGCGCAGTACTCCTTGAGCAGCGCCACACCCTCGCGGCACAGCCTGGCCTTGAGCGAGCCCGGCGGGTAGTAGATGCCCGCGTGGACGACGCCGCTGTTGTGGCCGGTCTGGTGGACGCCGACCTGCGGCTCCTTCTCCAGCACGGTCACCTCGGCGCCCCTGGCCTTCGCGAGCTCGCGCGCCACGGCCAGGCCGACTATGCCCGCTCCCACGACTCCGATCTTCTCCGTCACACGACGATTTTCCGGCTAACCGGCCCTCCCCGCTATATCCGGGCGATCCAGCGCTTGAGCGAATGGGCATAGCCGTCGCATTGTGCGTACTGTGTGCATCCGTCCGAGTGCGATGAGTGATGGCCGGTGCCGATGGAAGAGCGGTTCAGGGCGGAGCTGCGGCGCAGGCGGGCCGAGCGGGACTGGTCGCCGACGGAGCTCGCCACCAAGGTCCACTACAGCAAGGGGCACATCAGCCGGGTCGAGAACGGCGACAAGCCTCCCAGCGGGGCCTTCGCGCGCCTGTGCGACCAGGTGCTGGAGGCCGGTGGCGCGCCGCTCGCGCTGGCCGCCGCGGCCCAGGATCCGTGCCCCTGTCCGGGGCCGGCCGCGTTCGGGCCGAGGACGCCAGGTAGTTCTTCGGGCGCGAGCGGGTCGTGGCCGAGCTGGTCCGGCTGCTCGCGGATCCGCTCGCGACCCATCCGGTGGTGATCGAGTCCTCGGGGGCGGGCAAGTCGTCCCTGCCGGCGGCTGGGCTGATCCCGGCCGTCCGCGCGGGGCCGCTGCCCGGCCGGCAACCGGGCGTTCCGGCCATCCTGCACCGTACGCCCACCACCGCCACCACCATCGCCACCGCCGCCACCGCCGCCGCCAACGCCGCCAGCCCCGACGTCCCCGCCAACCCCGCCGTCCCCGCCTGGGACGACGGCCGGGCGGTGGAGACGTACAGCCTGTTGGTGGTCGACCAGTTCGAGGAGCTGTTCACGGCGCGGGCCGAGGCCGAGCGGGCACCTTACGTCGCGGAGCTGTGCGAGCCGGCGGCGGGCGGCCTGCCCGTCGACGACACCCCCACGGCCGGCTCGGTCGCGCAGTGGAACAGCGGGCGCTTCGGCCACGTCGCCGGGGTCAGCGGCGGGTCGGTGACGCTCGAGGAGTACAACAAGGGCGGCACGCACGTGTACAACACGCGCACAATCAGCGCCGGCGACGTGGAGAACTTCCTCCACATCGCCCGCCGAGCACCCGGGGCGTGGTTCGGGCCATCGAGCCATACCCCTTCTGGGCCCCTCCTGGGCATCGAGTCGAACATGAGTACGATGGCGGCATGTACCTGCCACCGGAGTGGCCGCCCGAGGTCCGCCCGCCCAGCGTTCCCGATTGGGAGACCTCGGCCGTGGCCTGGCTGCTCGACGCCGTGCCGCCCGACTATCGCGCCTACGAGGTGCTCAGGCGGCACCCGGTGGCGCTCGCCAGCATGGCCCGCCACCACGTCGCCTCCGCCGTGGAGGCCGCCCGCGCCGGCTACCGGGGGGCGGCGGTAGACCTCAAGGGGCACCTGCCGCCGCACGCCATCGAGGCGGTGCTGGACGCGTACCGGGAGGAGGGGCCGCGACTGGTGCGGCTGTCCCGTTCGATCGAGGTGGTCGAACGTGCCCTGCGCGGCGACCTCTTCACCGCCACGATGCGCTCCCACTAGCTCTCCCTTTGATCCTTTACGGCTGGCACGGTGGGCACCACCCGCCGTCGCCAGTGACCGACCCTCCAGGGAGACGCTCACCAGCCTCACCCCAACCCGCCGCAACGCCGCCCGTTAACCGCCTTCTCCGCCCTTTCGGCCACCACATCGCACCATCGGCCCGCGCCCTCTGAGCACCGCACGCATTGCGCCGAGCACCACCGCACACCCACCCGCCGACCCGGCGCCCCGAAGCACCCGGCGCATGGAAGTGCCCGCCGTGCCGGAGTGCGGTGCCCTGAGCGTTCCCGCGTTCCCGCGTTCCCGCGTTCCCGCGTCCCCGCGTCCCCGCGTCCCCTCATCCCCTCATCCCCTCGTCGCCTCGTCCCCTCATCCCCGCGTCCTCCCCGTCACGGCAACGCGGCGATGCGGGGGCCGGTGGGGTTAGCGGGTGCGGCGGGCGATGAAGGTGATGGTGCCCAGGGCGGTGGCGGCGGCGGCGATCCAGATCAGGATGTCCTTGGTCGTCAAGCCGGTCGCGCCCGTCTCGGCGGCCGCCTGGGAGGCCGTGCCCGCGTCCTTGGCGGGTGTCTGCGCGGCCGACGTCGGGCTCGGGGCGGTGGTGGGGCGGGCGGCGGCGGGGATCGTGACGCGGTAGACCGGGCTGCGGGGCCCCTCCGTGCCCGTGAGGAGGGATTTGCCGTCCGCCGTGTACGCGATCGACTCCGCCTGCTTCAGCTCCGGCATCGACACCTTGGTGATCATCTCGCCCGACGGGCGGTAGAGGGTGGCGGAGAAGTAGGTGCGGATGACGTACGAGGAGCCGTCCGGGGCGTAGGCGGCGTCCGTGGCCATGAGGGGCGCGATGGCCACCTTGCGCAGGACGTTCGTCCTGTCGGTACGGAGCTTCTTCGGCGCGGCGTAGACGGACCCCGAGAACTCCTTGGACACCACGTAGAGGCGCCCCGTCCGAGGGTTGATCATGATGCCTTCCGCGTTGCGGCCGCCGTCGGCGTAGCGGAAGCGGTAGCGGGTGGCGGGCAGGGTGGCGTCCTTGACGGTCCGGGGCTCCACCACGCGGTAGATGGAGATGTCCGGCCAGGCCCCGTTGAGGTTATCGCCGATGTCCGCGAACCACAGCGTGCCCTGCCCCGTGGCCGGGTCCTTGGTCGCGGCCATGGCCTCCCAGTCTCTCGCCTGGGCGCCCCGCACCTGGAAGGTGGCCTGCGTCCGCCCCTTGCCGTCCACGGCGTAGAAGGTGGGGTTGGCGGAGCTGTCGTTGTGCGTGTAATAGATGCCCTCGTGCGTCGGCGAGACGGCCAGGCCGCTGGACTCCGTGATCTTGGGGTCCTTGAAGGCGAAAAGCTTCTCCATTCCCTCGTCCGCCACCGCCGCACGGGCGGGAACGGTGAACAGCACACAGGTGGCCATCGCCACAGCCCCCGCGGCGGCCAGCGCCCGAATCACTCCATCCCCCACTCCGACATCATGCCCCACGAGTCGCCGCCCAAGACTGACCTCCAACGCCACCGCCCGTGTCCGCGTTGATAGCGGGTGGAAGGAGAGGCATGGACCCATACGAGGGCTTCAGGGAGTTCGTCCGCGGGCGCCAGCACGCGCTGATGCGCACCGCGTACCTGCTCACCGGCAACGCCCCGCAGGCCGAGGACCTATTGCAGACCGTTCTGATGCGGACGGCCAGGCACTGGAGGAAGCTGACGAAAGACGGCAATCCGGAGGCGTACGTACGCAGGGCGCTCGTCAACGAGCACATCTCCTGGCGGCGGCGCAGGCGTGCCACGGAGACGCTCACCGCGCACCCGCCGGAGGTCGAGCCCGGGGCCGACCCCGAGGACGAGAGCCTGCACCGCATGGCGCTGCAGCGGGCCCTCCTGCGCCTGACGCCACGGCAGCGGGCCGTGCTGGTGCTGCGGTACTACGAGGACCGCAGCATCGACGAGACCGCCGACCTGCTCGGCTGCTCGCCCGGCACGGTCAAGAGCCAGACCAGCCACGCGCTCGGCCGCTTACGGGCCCTCGCCCCCGAGCTGGCCGAACTGCTCCACGACGTCGACCCCGAGGAGGTCTACCGATGACCCGGTTCCGTGACGAGCTCCAGCTGATCGCCGCCCAGGCGCCCGAGGTCGACCTGGCCGAACGGGCGGTGCGGGGGGCCCGCAGGTGGAAGGTGGCGACGTTCGGCTCGGCGGTGGCGTCGCTGGTCGCGACGGCGCTCACGGCCACCGTCCTGATCACCACCCCGGGCGGCGCCACGATGAGTGGCGAGATCGCGAACGTGCTGCCCGCCTCCGGCGTGGACCCGGCCGCGTACGCGTACTACGACTTCTGCGGCAGGGAGTGGGACTACCGGAAGAACACCGGGACCTTCGCCGGCCAGGAATGCGCCCAGTGGCGGCTGGTGACCAGCACCGGCGGGAGCTTCCGGATGCCTGAGGCGCTCAGCGTGTACACCGAGCAGGTTCCCGAGAACTACATGAACACCGGCGGCCCTCTGACGATCTCCTCGGACGGGAAGCGGGTGGCGTACTACAGCGAGAAGGACCAGAAGTTCGCGGTCCGGGACCTGGCCGACGGCCGGGTCTGGCTCACCCCGCAGACCGTCACGCGGGAGACGATGGTGAAGAGCGGGGCGGTGCTGGTGCTCTCCCCCGACGGGCGCCACCTCGGCCTGCTGGACCGGACGAGCTCGGTGGTGGACATGGAGACGGGCCAGGTGACCGAGATCCCGGAGGGGTGGCGCGTGCGGCGGATCGGCAACGGCGGGAGCCCGGTCGTGGTCAGCGACGACAAGGACCGGCTGGGGCTGTTCGGCGACGGGAAGGTGACGCCGTTGAACAGGGTTTCGCGGCAGGTCAGCGAACTGTCCGCGGACGGGCGGACGCTGGCCTACCTCGACGGCGAGGTGATCAAGGACCACATCGTGACCCGCGACGTCGACACGATCGTCACGCTCGACGTCACCACCGGCAAGGTCCTGTCCGAGGCCAAGTTCACCGACGTCCCGAAGGACTTCGGTTTCCCGCGGATCGGCGGCTGGCACAGCCCCACGGAAGTGGTGGTCAGCGACGTACTGCGCGACAAGTCCTGGCGGGGCAAGAAGGACGGCGTGCCCACGATGGGCGACGCCACGTATGCGATCGACGTCAACACCGGCCGGATCCGCAAGCTCGCCGAGTACACGTACAAGGCCTGGTCGGGTGACCTCGTCCTCCCAGGCTTCTAGCCGACGAGGACCCGACCCACCTTGGCGCTGTGGCGGTGGAAACCGGTGCCCTGGAGCACCACCAGGAGCCCGTTGGCCACCGCCATGGCCACCCACAGGCCGGTGATCCCCCAGGTCCTGGCCACGGGTACGGCGGCCACGACCAGCAGCCCGTACCCGATCGCAAAGTAGGACAGGCTGGCGGCGGAGCGCTTGAGCGCGGTGAGGCCGGTGCCCTGCACCGCCTGGGCCGCGTCCAGCAGCGACGCCAGCAGCATCAGCGGCAGCAGTCCCTGCACGCGCTCCCGCACCGCGGCGTCGTCGCTGAACAGCGTCAGCAGGTGCTCTCCGAACCCGAGCAGCAGGCCCGCCCCGGTGAGCGCCCCCATGACGGCGAGCAGGGCCGCGGTCCGGTTGGCCTTCCGGGCGCCCGCCGGGTCGGGGGCGCGGGCCACGTCCGGCACCGCGGCCTGGGCGACGGAGAGCGAGGCCATCATGATGAAGCCGGTGAGGGTGGTCAGCACCGCGTGGGCGGCGGTGTCGCGCGTGCTGGTGGTGCCGGCCGCGAAGGTGACGACCCCGAGCACGCCGAACTTGATGAGCACGGTCCCGGCCAGCGGGATGCTGACCTTCGCCAGGGCGACGATCTCGCCGATCCTCGGCCTGGCCTGCCCGACGGGCCGCCCGAGCGCGCGCCGCACGCCGTAGGTCGCCACGAGCGCCGCCGCCGTGCCCGAGATCAGCCAGGCCAGGCCCACGCCGGTGAGCCCGAGCGGCGGCACCAGCACGATGGTGAGCCCGCCCAGCGCCACGCCGGAGACCAGGGTCGGCCAGAGCACGCTGCGGGTGCGCCCGAGCGCGATCAGAATGGTGCTCGAACCGCCGGTGGAGGCGAAGACCAGGAGGGACACCGCGAGGAAGTACGGCAGCAGGCCCATCTCGCGCACCACCTCGCCGGGCACCCCGGTGGCGCTCGCGATCAGCGGCACGCAGACCACCGCGAGCGCGCCGACCAGGCCGGTGGCCAGGCTGAGCCAGCGCGCGTCCCGCACGATCGGCACGGCCGCCGCCGGATCGTCCCGGAAAGGAGCCATGAACGGCCCGAGCCCGCGCAGCGCGCCCTGCACCGCGGCGCTGGCCGGGTTGAGCACGGCGGTCACGACCGCGAACGCGGCCAGGGTGACTGTGTCATGCTTGCCGAGCACCGAGGTGACGACCAGCGAGCCGACCATGCCCGCTACCATCGCGAGGAACAACGGCACGGCGGCGCGAAGTAAAGCGATCATGAAGCGCGGATGTCCGTCAGCGCTCCATTCGAGATCATGGACCTAGTGTATGGCCTGGAGTGCACTCCAGGTCTTTAGGGTTGAAGTCATGGATTACGTCAACCTCGGACGCAGTGGCCTGCAGGTGAGCCCGCTCTGCCTCGGCACCATGAACTTCGGCCCCCAGACCTCGGAGGAAGACTCCTTCGCGATCATGGACCGGGCGCTGGAGCTGGGGATCAACTTCTTCGACACGGCCAACGTGTACGGATGGAAGCTGGGCGAGGGCATCACCGAGCAGATCATCGGCCGGTGGTTCGCCCAGGGCGGCGGGCGCCGGGAGAAGACCGTCATCGCGACCAAGCTCAACGGCAAGATGAGCGACTGGCCCAACGACCAGAAGCTGTCCGCGCTCAACATCCGCAGGGCCTGCGACGCCTCGCTGAAGCGGCTGCAGACCGACTACATCGACATCTACCAGGCGCACCACGTCGACCGGGACACCCCGTACGAGGAGTTCTGGGAGGCGATGGACGTCCTGCGCCAGCAGGGCAAGATCATCTACGTGGGCTCGTCCAACTTCGCCGGCTGGCACATCGCCAAGGCCCAGGAGGCGGCCGTCCGGCGCAACGTCAACGGCCTCATCAGCGAGCAGTCCCACTACAACCTGCTCACCCGCACGGTCGAGCTCGAGGTGCTGCCCGCATGCGAGGACTACGGGCTCGGTGTGATCCCGTGGAGCCCGCTGGCCGGCGGCCTGCTCGGCGGCGTGCTGCGCAAGATCGACAAAGGCCGCTCGGCCTCCGAGCACATGGTCAAGCAGCTCGAGAAGCACCGCGACAAGATCGAGCAGTACGAGAAGCTCTGCGACGAGCTGGGCGAGGACCCGGCGTACGTGGCCCTGGCCTGGCTGCTCAAGCAGCGGGCGGTCGTCGCGCCGATCATCGGCCCGCGCACCATGGAGCAGCTCGAGGGCAGTCTGCGCACTCTGGAGATCGACCTCGACGAGGCCACGCTGGCCCGTCTCGACGAGATCTTCCCCGGCCACCGCACGGCTCCGGAGGACTACGCCTGGTAGCTCAGCTCACCAGGGCGCCGACGACGACGATGAGCAGGAGCAGGCCGAGCACAATGGGCAGCAGCCACATGCGAGGACGATCCACGGTCTGGAGCCTAGCTCTGCCCGGAGGGTGCGAGCGCCCATTCGGCGAGTGACTCGTACCTCACCTGGGGACCTCCGTGACTGCGGACGAGACGGACCTGCTCCGCCCGCCACGGCGAGCCGCTGAACCCGGACAGCGACTCGACCAGCGGGCGCAGGTCCGTCTCCGTCTTGGCGCGGGCCAGCGTGAGGTGCGGGTGGAACCGTTTCTCGTCGGTCTGTACGGCCCCGGCCCGCCGGGCACCCGCCTTGACCGAGTCCGCCAGCCTCGTCATGGAGTCGCCCGTGACGCCCACCCAGAACACTCTGGCCCGGCGGGCGGAGGAGAAGGCGCCGAAGCCGGTGAAGGCCAGGTCGAGGACGCTGTAGCGGCGTACGGCGCGGGCGAGGCGCTCCTCCAGCTCGGGCAGCACCTGCTCGGGCACCTCGCCGAAGAAGCCCAGGGTGATGTGCCAGGTGGCGCGGTCGGGCCAGCGCAGTCCCGGCACCTGCCCGACGTGCGGCGCGATGGCGCGCGAGATCTCGTCCAGGATCTCGTCGGGCGGCACCAGCGCCGCGAACAGCCTCATACCACCTGATTGTCTCTTGCCCACATGCCGCCTGGGCCCCAGGGGTGGGGCTCAGGCGACCGCGAGCGCCGGCTTCGCGACGCGGGCGCTGATCAGGCGCGTCACCAGCACCGCCAGCCCGGTGCCGACCAGCACCAGCACGCCGGACAGGATCACGCCCGCCCGCGGCCCGCCCAGCTCCGACAGCCAGCCGATCAGCGGCGCGCCCACGGGAGCCCCGCCGGTGAACACCAGCATGTAGATCCCCATGACCCGGCCCCGCATGTCCGGGGACGTGGCGATCTGGACGCTGGCGTTGGCGGCCGTGTTGATGGTGATCAGCGCGATCCCGGTCGGGATCAGCAGGAGCAGGTAGACGGGGTAGAACGGGGCCAGCCCGGTGGCGATCTGGAAGAGCCCGAACCCGAGCGCCCCGAACATCAGCACCTTGCGTGACAGGCGCGCCCGGCGTGCCGCGAGCAGCGCTCCGCCGAGCGCCCCCACCGCGAACATGCTGGAGGCCAGCCCGAACGAGGACGCCCCGGCCTTGAACACCTCGCGCGCCATGAGCGCGATCGACATCGAGAACGACTGCGAGAACATCGACACGAAGCCGATCAGCAGCACCGGCATGAGCAGCTCTTCGCGCTCGATCACGTACCGGAGCCCCTCGCGGAGCTGGCCCTTGGCCCTGGGGACGGGCGCGGCGGGGTTCAGCTCGGACTTGCGCATGAAGACCAGGCTGGAGATCACCGCGCCGAAGGTCGTCGCGTTGATCAGGAAGATGGGCCCCGTGCCGCCGAGCACGTAGATCAGCACACCGGCGAGCGCCGGGCCGACCACGCGGGCGAGGTTGAAGATGGAGCTGTTCAGCGCGATGGCGTTGGACAGGTCCCGCCGGCCGACCATCTCGACCACGAACGCCTGCCGCGTGGGCACCTCGACGCAGGAGATCAGGCCGAGCAGGAACGCCATCACGTACACGTGCCAGACCTGGGCGGAGCCCGTCATGGTGAGCACGCCGATGGTGAGCGCCAGTGTCGCCATGAGCGACTGGGCGGCGATGAGGATGGGCCGCTTGGGGTAGCGGTCGGCGAGCACGCCGCCGAACATCCCGAAGATCAGCATCGGCAGGAACTGCAGCGCGGTCGCCGTTCCGAGCGCCGCCGCGCTGCCGTGGGTGAGGTCGAGCACCAGCCAGTCCTGGGCGGTGCGCTGCAGCCAGGTGCCGACGTTGGAGACGATGCCACCTGCCGCGAACATGCGGTAGTTAGGAATCCTGAGCGACCGGAACATCCCGGTCTTGGGTTCTTCAGGCTCTATATCCTGCTGAGCTTCTCCAGAATCGGCGCCGCCTGGCGGAGCACTGACCGTTCCTCCGGTGAGAGCTCCTTCAGCCGCTGTGTCAGCCACGCCTCCTTGCGGCGTCGCTCCTCCTTCAGCAGCTTCTCGGCGGCCTCGGTTACCGTCACGGTCACCTGGCGCCGGTCGGTCGGATGCGGGCTGCGCGAGACCAGGCCGCGCTCCTCGAGCGTGGCGATCACGCGCGTCATCGAGGGCGGTTGAACCTTCTCGAGCTCGGCCAATTCGCCGGGGGTTATCCCGGAATGCCGTTCCACCGCGGCGAGCGTCGCGAACTGTGTGGGAGTCAGCGAGTGGGCTGCCGCCTGTCGTCGTAGGCGCCTGGTCAGCCTTGCCATTGAGACGCGCAGGGCTGAAGCCAGGCCTGCGTCGCTGCGCAGGTCCGTCTTGGGCTGGGTGTTGGTTAGCATGTGTCATTACCTTTGCTAACTATACGGCATGTCGAGAAATTTCCGAAAGCAAATATCTGGTACCTCCTTGGTACCTCGAAGCCGCCCCGCGCGCGCAGGGCGGCCTCGAGGGCCTGCTCAGACGCCGAAGAGCGCCCGGATCGGCCCGATCGCGAAGTACAGGACGAACAGGATCGTGACCCCCCACAGCAGCGGGTGGATCTCGCGCGCCTTGCCCCGCACGACCTTGATCAGCACGTAGCTGATGAAGCCGGCGCCGATGCCGTTGGAGATCGAGTACGTGAACGGCATGATCACGACGGTGAGGAACGCCGGGATCGCGATCTCGTAGTCGTTCCAGTCGATGTCGCGGATGGAGGTCATCATCAGGAAGCCCACCACGACCAGCGCGGGCGCGGCGGCCTCGTACGGGACGACCTTGACGAGCGGCGCGAAGAAGATCGCCACGAGGAACAGCAACCCGGTGACCACGCTGGCCAGACCGGTGCGGGCGCCCTCGCCGACACCTGCGGCCGACTCGATGTAGGTGGTGTTGGAGGAGACGGACCCGGCGCCGCCGGCCGCCGCGCCGATCGAGTCGACGAGCAGGATCTCCCTGGTACGCGGCAGCGTCCCGTCCTCCTGCACCAGGCCCGCCTGCCGGCCGACGCCCACGATGGTGCCCATGGTGTCGAAGAAGTCGGTGATGAGCAGGGTGAAGACGAACAGCACGGCCAGGAGCACCGAAATCCTGCTGAACGCGCCGAACGGGTCGAACTCCGTGAACAGCGTGAGCGGGTTGTGGAAGCCGAAGATCTCGTCGGGGACCTTCGGGACGTTCAGCTGCCAGCCGCCGGGGTTCTTGTCCGAGAACTGGCCGGACTTGGCGATCAGCTCCACGACGATCGCCAGCACGGTGGTGCCGACGATGCCGATCAGGATGGCGCCCTTGACCTTGCGCGCCACCATCACGGCCGTGACGAGCAGGCCGAGCACGAACACGAAGATCGGCCACGAGGTCAGGTTGCCCCCGATGCCCATCTCCAGCGGCGGCCCGGCAGGCACGCGCCGCACGAAGCCGGCGTCGACGAAGCCGATCAACGCGATGAACAGGCCGATGCCCACGCTGATGGCGGTCTTGAGCTGGGCCGGGATGGCGTGGAAGACCGCCGTCCTGAGCCCGGTCAGCACCAGGACGGCGATGATGACGCCTTCGAGGAAGACCAGGCCCATGGCCTCTTCCCAGGTCATCACCTTGGCGATGTTGAAGGTGACGAAGGCGTTCAGGCCCAGGCCCGCCGCCATCGCGAAGGGCACCCGGCCGACGACGCCCATGAGGATCGTCAGCACGCCCGCCACGAAAGCCGTCCCGGCGGCGACGAGCGCCACGTTGGGTGTCGTGCCGTCGCCGATGACCTGCTTCTGCACGTCTGTGCCGTTGGCAATGATGATGGGGTTCAGCACCACGATGTAGGCCATGGTGAAGAACGTGGCCAGGCCGCCCCGCACCTCACGGGAGACGGTCGAGCCTCGTTGGGAGATTTGGAAGAAACGGTCGATAGCGTTACGAGTGTCGCTCACGACGCGAAGAGTGACAGGCGCGATGAGCTGGGAAAAGAGTCGGTAATGAGATCGAGACCCTATTGGAAGCTAGGCTGGACAACGTGAAGCAGTGGCACCCCGATCCGGAGCCGATCAAGACCAACGACACGGCCGCCGTCGCCGTCGGCACCGCGGTGTGGGCCGTCGCGCTGGTCGCCCTGTTGATCTTCCGTCCCGCCCCCGAGAACACCTGGTGGATCTGGACCTGCGTGACCGGGATCGGCTTCGGGCTCTTCGGCATGTGGTTCGTACGCCGCCGCCGCTGACACTGACATTCGTCACCTGTCGATCTCCGCCAAAGTCACGCGGATGTCGTGTTTCCACTCACTACTTCGGCGTGTCCCGGCTTCAGCATGCTTGTCCGCATGAAGAAGGCCATAGTGATGTTCCTCCTGCCCGCGGCGGTCCTCGCCGGATGCGGCACGGCTGACCGGCCCGCACGGGAGCAGGGCACGGTCGCCTGGAGCAAGTGCACCGACCTCATCGACCAGGAAGGCAAGCCGATCACCACCGGCCGCGGCGTCGAATGCGGCACGATCAAGGTCCCGCTCGACCACGCCAAGCCGGACGGCGAGAAGATCGACCTCGCGCTCATCCGCGTCAAGGCCACCACCCGCGACCGCCTCGGTTCGCTCGTCTTCAACTTCGGCGGCCCGGGCGCGTCGGGCGTGGACTCCATGGCACAGATGGCCCAGTTATTCGGGACCCTGGGCATGAGCTACGACCTGGTCAGCTTCGACCCGAGAGGCGTCGAGCGCAGCGCCGGCGTCAAGTGCGGCAGCCGGCTCGACAAGTTCCTCGGCGCGGGGCCGGAGGCCGACGCCGAGCGGCTGGCCAAGGAGTACGTGGCGGCCTGCCAGAAGGACTCGGGCAAGGTCCTGCCGTACGTCGGCACCGTGAACGCCGCCAAGGACCTCGACCTGCTCAGGATCGCGCTCGGCGACAAGAAGCTCGACTACTTCGGCATCTCGTACGGCACGCACCTCGGCGCCGTGTACGCCACCCAGTTCCCCGAGAACGTCGGCCGGTTCGTCCTGGACAGCCCCATCGACCCCAAGGTCGGCTCGGCGGAATTCACGGTGACACAGGTGGAGGGGTTCCACCAGTCGTTCAAGGCGTTCGCCAAGGACTGCGTGGCGCAGGGCTGCGACCTCGGAGCCGACCTGGCCACCGTCGAGCGGAAAGTGGTGACCCTGTTCGACGGGATCAGGGCCAAGCCGATGAAGGTGGGTGACCGGCGGCTCACGTACGGGCTGGCCCAGCTCGGCTTCATCACCCCGCTGTACTCCAAGGAGGGCTGGCCGTCGCTGGAGCAGGGTCTCGCGATGGCGATCAAGGGTGACGGCAGGCTGCTGCTCGCGTTCGCGGACTCGTACACGGGACGCAAAGCGGACGGGACGTACACGACGGCGATGACGAGCCAGCAGGCGATCGACTGCGCCGACACCACCGAACGACTCACCGCCGCCGAGGTCGCCAGGACCACCGAGCGGGTGAAGAAGATCTTCTCGCCGCTGGCGGCTGAGGACTCGAGCCTTCCCCCTTGCGCCCACTGGCCGTTCCGGGGGGACGACGCGGCCGAGCACATCGACGCCTCCGGCTCGGGACCCATCGTGGTGATCGGCACCAAGGGCGACCCGGCCACGCCGTACAAGTGGTCGACGCGGTTCGTCGACCAGCTCAAGACGGGCGTCCTGCTCACGTACGAGGGCGAGGGGCACTCGGCCTACTCGACGGGCAACGAGTGCATCAAGCGGACGGTGGACTCGTACCTGATGGACGGCAAGCTGCCCGCCAGGTCCACCTCCTGCGCGGCCTGACCCTCCAGGGGAGGCGCCGCAGAGGCGCCTCCCCACCGGAGGTCAGGACAGGTCGGCCTCGGCGAGCAGGAGGGGCACCGACTCCGGGTCACGCAGCAGCGCGGCCACCGCCAGCCGGTCGTTCCACTGGCCCGTCGCCCAGGCCAGGCCGCGGGCGAGCCCGTCGAGGCCCGTGCAGTGGACCATGCCCTCGAAGTAGCGCCACGTGCACTCCACCCCGTCCACCAGCAGCTTCTCGTGCTCCACGTAGCTGGTGGGCGCCGTGGGCAGCAGCGCCTGCACCTCCGGGGGCACCGGGCGCACCTGGCCCTGCGAGGTGACCTCCCCGGAGGTCAGCTCCCCGGCCAGCGGCAGGTCGAGCAGCTCGGACAGCGACTCCGCCAGGTCGTACGACGCCAGCACCAGCGGCCGGTCCGCCACGAGCTGCAGCAGGTCGGGCGCCTCCACCACCACCGCGTCGTCCGCGGCGGCCACCACGATGGAGCCCGCCAGGACGGCGCGGATCCGGGACGGCGGCGCCACCCGGGACGGATCCACGCCCGCCAGCGCGATCCACAGGGCGCGCAGCTGCGCGCGGTCCACCTCCACGGCCGGGTCGGCCATCAGGTCCAGGAGCTCCTCCGGGCCGCCGTGGGAGGCGAGCAGCTCGGGCAGGGTCGTGCGCACCCCGAGCATCGACAGCGCCGCCTCGTCGAGCCCTGCGGGCGCGTCCGCGTAGAGGCCCTGGAGCAGCGGGTCGGCCCCGGGCAGCCGCAGCTCCAGCGGCTTGCGCCCGTCGAGCACCGGGTGGTTGGCCAGCCACCACGCCGTGTAGGACGGCACCTCGACGCCGGCCACCCGCAGCGGGTGGAGGGCGGCCCGCAGCGGCGGGCGGGCCAGCGGGGCGAGGGCGGCCGGCCAGTCGGCCACCAGCTCCAGGTCGCGCACCGCCAGGAACTCCGGCACCATCGGCGGCACGCCCAGCTCGGGCAGCAGGTCGAGCACGTGGTCGAGCCAGTCGTCCTCGCCGTCGAGGTCGTGGTCGCAGTCGTCCTGGTCGAGCAGCACGTCCGACTCGTGGACCGTCGCGAACCCGTCGAGCACCCCGGCCGCGGCGAGCACCCGCGCGCCGTATTCCTCCTCCAACTCGGAGGCGGCCACCCCGAGGTGCGTGCCGGGCTCCAGGAGGCCCGCCAGCGCCCCGTCGGCCAGCATGAGCTCACCGGCGGGGTAGAGCTCGCCGTCGGTGCCGCGCAGGGCCAGCTCGGCCAGCCAGGGCGCCTCGCCGGGCGCCAGTGCCGAGGCCTCCACCAGCGACAGCACGGCCCGCGCCACCGGCTCCGGGTCGGGGCTGTCGAGCGACTGCGAGACGGCGGCCTTGGTCAGCGGGTCTTCGAGGATCGTGCGCGGCGTGGCCTCGGCCGCGCCCAGCCTGAGCAGTGCGGCGTGGGCCGCCTCGGGGTGTACGATGCGCAGCCCCAGCGGGCTGAGGTCCAGCTCGGCCCCGCCGTCGGTGAGGATCAGCGTGCCGCGCGGCCCGCGCACCAGCCGCCCGTCGGTCAGCGGCACCGGCAGGGCGCCCAGCGACTCGGGATCGTCGGCGGGCAGCACCTCGTAGAGCGAGCGCCACCACGACGGCTCGCGCGCCTCCACGGCCTCGCCGGACAGCAGATCGATCACGTCGGCCAGCTCGACCCTGCGCACGCCCAGCGCGGCCATGGCCGGGTGCCTGGCGGGCCACCCGGCGGGCAGCAGCCCCGGCACGAAGTCGGCGACCGCCGCGAGCAGCTCTGCGGAGCCGGCGGCCACCACGGCCGCCTCCTGGCCCGCGACCACCCACCCGTCGCCCTCGGGCTCACGGGCGGGGTGCTCGACCTGCCACTGCGCGTCGGGCTCGTAGACCTCCGCGTCGGCGAAGGACGGGGTCTGCACGGCGGGTGCGGGCGCGGACAGCGCCGGCAGCAGCGGCGTCGAGGGCAGCCTGGCCAGCACGGCCCGGCGGATCCTGGCGTCCAGTTCGCCCTTGCCCATCAGGGACGGCACCAGGTCGAGCAGCCTCGGCGTGCGCGGCAGCTCCTGGAGCAGGCGGACATAGGCGTCGGCCACCCGCTCGACCAGGAAGTCGGCCAGCGGCCCCTTGGCGAAGTGGCGCCGGTCGGTGGCCATCGGGAACGACGCGATCAGCAGCGCGGGCAGGTCGAGCGGCTCGTCGCTGGGCGTCGGCGCGTGCACCGCCGGCGGCACCGCGGCGGGCAGCGGCCCGGGCTCGCCGGTGCCGGTGAGCGGCACCGCCCAGCGCAGCGACCAGTAGGGGCGGGCGCGCTCCTCGGTGGGCCGGTCGGCGAAGAGCCGGCTCACCTCCTCGGCCGTGAACTCCCCCGACTCCGAGACCACGTGCCAGCCGTCGGCGACCACGGTGCGGACCGACCCGTCGAGGTCGATCTCGATGGCCTCCAGCGCGGGCATGCCGAGCGGCAGCGCCGGGCTGGTCTCGGCGAGCATGCGCCGGACCGCGTCGACGCAGGCCGGGTCGCGCAGCGGCAGGCGTACGACCGTGTCGAAACCCTCGGGCACGTCGAGCGGCGGCGCGTCGAACGGCAGCCTGAGCAGCGGAACGTGCCCGGAACGGTCGGCCAGCTCGCCCGCGAGCGCGGGGATCTCAGCCACCGCGGCCGCGGTCTCCGAGCGCGACCAGCGGACCGCGCCGCTGCCGCGCGAGCAGATGGCGGGCTCGTCGCAGACCGAGACCACCGCCGCGAACCCGACGCCGAACCGCCCCGCCGCGCCCACCTCGTCGCGTTTGCCGGAGACGCGCAGCGTCGACAGGCCCTCCACACCGGTCGCGTCGAGCGGGGCGCCGGTGTTGGCGGCCGTCAGCACGTCGCCCGTGAGCGTCAGCCGCAGCACCCCCGGCACACCCGCGCGCAAGGCCGCGTCGGCGGCGTTCTGGGCGAGCTCGACGATCAGCCGGTCCCGGTAGCCGCCGAGCGCGAAGTCCTCTTCGGCGTTGGCGTCTTCGCGGAACCTCGCGGGCGAGGCCGTCCACGCGGAGAGGACGGCGGCTCGCATCCGGTCAGTGCCATAGGTGTCGGTCATCGATCACGATCCTGGTAGAGGGGTAACGGCCACGCGTAGGTTAGCGGCCTGCTCTGTCAGGAATGGCCGAGTTCTTCGGAGGCCGACTCGTCGACCGAGCCCGTCTCCTCCTCCATCAGGTCGTAGCCCAGGTCGTCGAGGATCGGCATGGCCTGCTCGACGGCGGGCGGCAGGACGGCGGCCTCGGAGTGGGCGCCGCAGCCGTGGTCGGCGGCGACGACCTTGCCGTCGTCGGGCGCGTACTCATTGGCGCAGACCCCGAACGTCTGCCGCAAGCCACCCGCGAGCGGCCAGTAGAAGCCGCAGGTGGAACACTGCGCGGGAGCGGCGTGTGCGATCGGCGTGTGCGGCCCGTGCTCGCCCGAGTGCCAGCGCCTGGCCGCCCGGTCCTTGCCGATGGCCGAGAGCACACGGGCCCGGCCCAGGCCGTACTCGAAAACCGCCTGATGGTCGCTGTCGTCGTCGGTCTCGGTGAAGCCCGGTGCGAGCCTGTCGTCGTCTTCAGGGGTCGGCAGCAGGTCGCCCACACCGAGGTCGCCGGGGCGCAGGCGCTCGCTCCACGGCAGCCACTCGGGCGCGAGCAGCGCCCCCGCGCCGGGCAGCAGGACGGCCTCGCTGACCGTGACCTTCTTGGCCCGCGAGGCACGCGTGACGGTGACGGCCCAGCGCCAGCCGCGGTATGCCCGGTCGAGGCAGGCGAAGTAGTGGGTGACGATCCGGTCGCCCTCGCTCTCGAACCCGAGGTGCTCGCCGGGCTCGCCCGGCCGCGCGAGCTCCTCGGCCGCGCTGCGCGCCAGATCGACCGCGGCGACACAGGCCTGGTCGGGAGCGGAGACGCGGGCCCTGGTACGGCTCATGGGGCGCCCTCCGCCGAAAGGTGCTGTTCGCTCACACTTCATTCTCACCCATGGGCGGACCTGAGAGTCCCACAACGGGGGATCCCGCACCGAGATCGCGGACGAATCAGGTAAGACTGGTAGGCGTGGAGGGAGGCTGGGGCCGGGCACGCGACATCTCGCGGCGGGTGGCACGCGGGGCCGCCGACGCGGGACGCGCCACTGTGCGCGCGGGCAGGGCCACGGCCGGCGGCACGGCCAGGGCCGGCAAGGCCACGGCAAAAGGTGCGCGAAAAGTCGGCAAAGCCACGCGCCGGCTCACCTACGCCAACGGCGCCGGCCGCACCGGGCTCGGCCGCCTGATCGAGCTGTCGGCGGGCAACAGCGCGAGCGACGCGCTGGTCACGGTGGCGCTGGCGAGCACGGTGTTCTTCGGCGTGCCCGTGGGCGAGGCCCGCGGCTCGGTGGCCCTCTACCTGGTCATCACGATGCTGCCGTTCGGGCTGCTGGCGCCGTTCGTGGGGCCGATCCTCGACCGGTTCAGGTCGGGGCGGCGCTACGTGATGGCGGGCACGCTGTTCGGGCGGGGGCTGCTCTGCTTCGCGATGGCGGCCGCGGTGGGCCCCGGCGACCTGCCCACGCTGTTCATCGGGGCGCTGGGCGTGCTGGTGCTGTCGAAGGCGTACAACGTGTCGCGGGCCGCGATCATGCCGAGCGTGCTGCCCGCGGACATCACGCTGGTGTCGGCGAACGCGCGGGTGGCGCTGTTCACGCTGGTCTCCGCGGGGGTCGCGGTGCCGGTCGGCGCCGGGCTGACCGCCTGGCTGGGCAGCGCGATGGTGCTGCGCGTCGCGATGGTGGCCTTCCTGCTGCTGGGAGTCGCCGCGGTACGGCTGCCGCGCCACATCGACTCGCCCGACCTGGAGGAGGAGGGAGCCACGCCGCGCTGGCGCACCCTGCTCAAGGTGGGCCCCGCGGTGGCCGAGGCCGTCTGGGCCAACGTGGCGCTGCGCGTCTTCTCCGGATTCCTGCTGTTCTTCCTGCTGTTCCTGGTGCAGGACAAGGCGGTGCCCTGGCTCGCCGCCGGGCAGTTGCAGGATCCGTTCTTCGACATCCCCAAGACGATCGCGCTGCTGGCGGCCGCGGCCGGGCTGGGGGGCCTGGCCGGCGCCGCCGTGGCCAACTGGACGCGTAATCACTCGCCGCAGCTGATCGTGCTGGTCACGCTGGCCGTGACCGTCGTGACCAGCATCGCGACCGCGATCTTCTTCGGCCTGTGGACCGCGCTGGCCATCTCGCTGGTCACGGCCTTCGCGCAGGAGCTGGGCAAGCTCGCGCTCGACGCGATCGTGCAGCGGGAGATCGGCGAGGAGGTGCGCTCGTCCACCTTCGGCGTGGTCGAGGCGATGCTCCAGCTCGCCTGGGTGTTCGGCGGCCTGGTCGGGCTGGTGCTGTCGCTGTCGGAGAGCAGCGTGGCCGGGCTGGTCACGCTGGCCGTCCTCCTGACGGCCACGCTCGGCTGGCTGCTGGTCGCCAGGCGGCGGCGCGTGCGCGCGACCGACGACAAGCTGCGCAGGCAGCGGGCCGAGGCGGACGGTCACGACCTCCAGCTGACCGACACGCTCGACCCGACCAAGCCGCTCACCAACCCGAACAGCTGACGCCGGGGTCTTAGGCGTCGAGGTCGTCGGCGACGGCCCTGAGCACCTGAGCGATCTTCTTGGCGTGGGCCGCGTCCGGGTGCTTGCCCCGCTGGTAGGAGGTCGAGACGTCGTCGAGCAGCTTGATCAGGTCCTCGACGATGACGACCATCTCGTCCGGCTTCTTCCGCTTGGCCTTGGGCTTGGGCTTGGCCAGCGTCGGCGGCTGCTCGAGGATCCGCACCGAGAGCGCCTGCTGGCCCCGGCGCCCCTCGGCCACGCCGAACTCGACCTTCTGGCCGGGCTTGAGCGGGGCCGCACCTGTGGGCAGCGCGGAGGAATGCACGAAGACCTCACCGCCGTCGTCGCGGGTGAGGAAGCCGAAACCCTTGTCGGCGTCGTACCACTTGACCTTGCCACTCGGCACAGGAGGACCTCGTTCAAACAGTCGAAAAGCTGGATGGATGTAGGTTATGCCCCGGAGCGCGCCAGGGCGACCGGGTAAATCCCGGGCAATTACCGGAGTTCATCATGCTTGCGCCAACCTGCGAACCAGGTGGCGAATTCGGTCAGGTTGGCCAGCGCCACATCCGCTCCGTGTTCACGCAGCTCTCCCGCCGTGTAAGGGCCGGTCGCGACCGCCACGCTCACGGCGCCGCCCGCGCGCGCCGCCTCGATGTCCGCGACATGGTCACCAACATAAGCCGCCGCGCCGAACCGCGCGAGTGCCGATCCCTTCGCGGCACCGAATACGGAACCGACCACTTCGTCCACGGCGAGGCCGAGCAGCTTGACCGTGCCGATGGCGTCACGCAGGTTCTTGCCGGTCACCACGATCACCCGGCCGCCGCCTGCGCGTACGGCCTCGATCGCGTCGTACGCGCCCGCCATGGCCGTGTGCACCGGCACCCCTATTTGCGGATATATCTCCCTATAAAGGTGGGCGGCCGCGGCGACCTCCTCAGCGGGCAGCCAGTTGGCCAGCTCCACCTCCAGCGGCGGACCCAGTCGGCTCACCACCGCCGCCGAGTCAATGGGCACACCCAAACGCACGGACAGCTCGTCGTAAACCGCCGCGATGCCCTCTCGCGTGTCCGCCAATGTCATGTCAAGGTCGAATCCCACGGAAGTCGTCACATGTGCAGGATGCCAAACGCCGCTCTACGCCGCGTAACGGCCTCTTGTTGTGGGACCGTGGGAATGGGAAGAAAGGAATTACTTATCGGAGAGGAGCGGCCGTGACCAACGCCCCCCAACCGCCGCACACCGGAGACCGTCTCGTCGCCTCCTCCGCCCCGCCGCGCCCGCACAGACCCGCCCGGCCCGGCGGCCCGCCCGTGACGGTCTGGAGCCGGACCGTGTCGGCCCTGGCCCATCTGGTCAAGGTCGCCTCGCGGATGGCCGCGCTGGTCGTGATCCTGTACGCGGTCTTCACGGTGTTCAAGGCCAACCCCGCCAACGTCTGGTACCAGTTCGTCGAGTCGCTCGCCGGCCGACTGTCGCTGGGCCTGGCCAACCTGTTCCAGCTCGCCGACCCGCACTGGACCGCGCTGGTCAACTACGGCCTCGCCGCGATCGTCTGGCTGATCATCGGCTCGGCGCTGGCGGGCCTGATCCGGCGCGCCGCTCCGTAAGTGCGGTCCCCGCTACATACTGCGACTACCCTCAAGGCGGAGGTAACAGGATAGATATGACCAGATCGACCCGTGCGCGGATCATCGATGAGGCCCTGCGGCTGTTCGCGGAGCGGGGCTACTCCGCCACCTCCGTGGCGGAGATCGAGGCCGCCTCAGGGCTCTCGCCCGGCGCCGGCGGGCTCTACCGGCACTTCAAGTCCAAGTACGAAGTGCTCGCCGCGGCGATCAACGAGCACGCCACCCGCACCAGGAGCCAGGTGGCGGACAGCCTGGCCGAGCTGAGCAGCATGGAGGCGTCGGCGGCTCTGGAAGAGCGCCTGTCCCATCTGTGCCGCGCCGGGCTGGCCAAGGTCCGCGAGGAGTCCGAGCTGACGCGGGTGTTCTTCCGCGACCTGAGCCAGTTCCCCGAGCTGGTCGCCGTGGTCAGGGAAGGGCTGCTGCAGCCCATGTTCGACGCGATCGTCACCTGGTTCAGGGCGCAGCCCGAGTACAAGGACGTCGAGGTCGACTGGGCCGGCATCTCCGTGGTGCTGGGCGGCTCCGTGGTGCACTACCGGCTCTTCCAGGAGACGGTGGGCGAGCTGCCGGGCTACGCGGACAAGGACCAGTTCGTCGCCGCGTGGGTGCGCCTGGCGGTCGGCCTGCTGCCCAGCCCCGCGCCGGTCAGCTGATGTCGAGCAGCCGGTAGGCCAGCCACACCACGCCCAGCCCCGTCCCGATCATGAACATGGTGCCGCTGACGCTGTAGAACTGCGCGAAGAACGCCTGTAACCCCGGCTCGCTCCCCACCCGCAGGCCCCCGACGAGCACCCCGCCCGCCGAGTAGCCGAGCAGCGGCGCCCCGATCCCGAGCAGCTTGTCACGCAGGTTCCAGCTGTCGCTGAACAGCACGAGCACCGCCCCGGCCGCCCACACCAGCACGGGGATCTCGAAGATCGCCAGCGGCGGCAGGTCGAACGGCAGCAGCAGCGCGGCCACCACGAGGACGACCATCGCGGCGGCGTCGCGGGGATGCTCCTTCGCCAGGGTCCTGGCGTCCCTGCCGCCGGTCGCCATGGGGTTCGCGCTGGACATGGCCACCCTGCGCAGCCCGGCGAACGGCAGGCCGCGGCCCCTGCCGATGCTCTCCCGTGCGATCCTCCGGTACGCCTGGACGCCCGGGGGCGCGTCGGCGTCGTCCACGATCGTGGGGAAGCGCCGCGTGGAGCCCTGATCCCCGGACGGCTGCGCCGGCGGCCCCTCCTCGGCGGCGCGCATGGTGGGGACGCCGGCCTCGGCTCGCATGGTGGGGACGCCCGCCTCGGCGAGCCGGCGCGCCTCGCGCTCCACCAGCGCCACCGGGTCACCGAACCTGGCCAGCACCTTCGACACCTCGCGCGCGTTCTGGCTGCCGCGCCGCTCCACCTCGATCCTGGCGCGCAGCCGCTTGGCGAAGTCGAGCCGCTGGTCGGCCCTGAGCACGCCGTGGGCGGCGTCGGCCGCCTTCGAGACGTAGTTCAGCACGAGCTGGTCCGCGCGCTCTATCACGTCAAGCAATGCTGCCCCAATCAGGTGGGACATACCATGGCAACGATGGAGTTCACGGAGTGGATCAGGGGGCGCACCGACGAACAGCTGCGGGCGCTCGTCTCCGCGCGGCCCGAGCTGATCACTCCGGTGCCCGCGCATCTGGAAGGCCTGGCGTCGCGGGCGGGCAGCCCGTCGGCGATCGCCAGGGTGCTCGACCGGCTCGACCGTTTCACGCTGGCCGTCGTCGAGACGCTGGCCGTACAGGACGGGCCGATGCCCAGGGAGCGGCTGCGCGAGCTCGTGGGCGCGGCCCTGGCGGACGATGACGCGGAGAGCGGGCCGCGCGACGCCGAGCCCGCGCTGTCGGCCGCGCTGGACAGGCTGTTCGAGCTGGCGCTGGTCTACGGGCCCGACGACGCGCTCGATCTGGGGCCCGGCGTTCGCAAGGTGCTCGAGGACCCGGCGGGGCTCGGGCCGAGGGCGGTCGACGCGTTCCGGCATCACGCGCCCGAGCAGCTCGACGAGATGGCCGACGAGGTCGCGCCGGGCACCGAGGGCTCGGGCAAGGAGCGGCTGGCGGCCGCGCTGGCGGAGCCCGCCGCCCTGGTCGAGTCCGTCTCGCCCGAGGCCAGGGGCGCGCTCGACCAGCTCGCCTGGGGGCCGCCGGCCGGGCGCGTGCCCAACGCCAGGCGCGAGGTGAGCGTGGCCTCCGCCCGTTCGCCCATCGAGGAGCTGCTGGCCAGAGGGCTGCTGGCGGCCACCGGCGAGGAGAGCGTGACGCTGCCCCGCGAGGTCGGCCTCTACCTGCGTGGCGGCCGGGTGCACCGCGGCCTGCTGGCCCTCCCGCCGCCGCTCGAAGGGACGGCGCGCGACCGGAAGCTGGCCGACCGTACGGCGGCCGGGCAGGCGTTCACGTTCGTCAGGTCGGTGGAGGAGCTGTGCGAGCGGTGGAGCGTCGAGCCGCCCGGCGTGCTGCGTACCGGCGGCCTGGGCGTGCGCGACCTGAAGCGCACGGCGGCCGAGCTGGACCTGCCCGAGTGGGCGACGGCGCTGGTCATCGAGGTGACGCACGCGGCCGGGCTGATCGCGGCGGGCGGCGGCGTGGACGGCGAGTGGCTGCCGACCTCCGGCTACGACCTCTGGCGGGTCAGGGCGACCGCCGACCGGTGGGTCACCCTCGCACTCACCTGGCTGCACATGGACCGAGTGCCCGGCCTGGTTGGCGACCGGGATGATCGAGACAGGCCGTTCAACGCCCTGCACACCGACCTGCGCCGCTCCTCCGCTCCCGGCGTCAGGGCGGCCACGCTGGGCGTGCTGGCCGCCGCGCCCGGCCTCGCGCCGGCGCGCGACTCGGTGCTCGAACGGCTGGCGTGGGAGCAGCCGCGCCGCCGGGGGCCGCTGCGCGAGCAGCTCACCGAGTTCGCGCTGCGAGAGGCCGAGCAGGTCGGCGTGACGGGGCTGGGCGCGCTGTCGGCGCACGGGCGGGCGCTGCTCGAAGGCGGCGAACCCGCGCAGGTGCTCGCGCCTCTGCTGCCGGAACCCGTCGATCACGTGCTGCTCCAGGCCGACCTCACCGCCATCGCGCCGGGGCCGCTGACGAGCGAGCTCAACCGCTGGATGACGCTCACCGCCGACGTGGAGTCGAAGGGCGGGGCCACGGTCTACCGGTTCAGCGAGAGCTCGATCCGGCGGGCGCTCGACGCGGGGCACGGGGGCGAGGAGCTGGTGTCGATGCTGTCCCGCCACTCGGCCACGCCGGTGCCGCAGGCGCTGTCGTACCTGGTGACCGACGTGGCCAGGCGCCACGGCCGCATCCGGGTGGGCACCGCCAGCGCGTACATCCGGTGCGACGATCCGGCTCTGCTCGACCAGATCACCGCCGACCGGCGCTCAGCCGCGCTGCGGCTGCGCAGGCTGGCACCCACCGTGATCGCCTCCCGCTCGTCCAGGGCGGCGCTGGTCGACTCGCTGCGTGCCATGGGGTACGCGCCCGTCGCCGAGTCGCTCGACGGCGACGTGATCATCTCGCAGCTCGACAGCCGCCGTACCGAGGGGCTGGCCCCGGTCCGCGCCGTGGCGTCGCCCAACGGCCTGGACCCGGAGGTGGCGGTGGCGGCCGTACGCGCGCTGCGGGCCGGTGACGCGGCGCACCTGGCGCGGCGCGAGCCCGTCGACGCCCCGGGCGGGCAGGTGCCGCGCGGGCCCGCCACGGCCACGATCTCGGCCCTGCAGGAGGCGATCAAGCAGGGGGTACGCGTGTGGATCGGGTACCTCGACTCGCAGGGGAACGCGACCTCGCGCATCCTGGAGCCGGCTCGGATGGAGGGCGGTTACCTGACCGCCTACGACGAGACCCGGGCCGCCGTCCACCGCTTCGCCCTCCACCGCATCACGGGCGTCGCCGGCCTCTGACCCCCGGCCTCCGCTGCGCCGGGGTCCCGGAGCACTGAGGTTCCGGCGGGCGGGGGTCTCGGTGCGCTGGGGGCTCGCCGGGGTCCCGCGGCCCCGGCGAGCGTCATCGGGCCCGGGTCAGGCGTCCGCGGCGAGGGTCGCGGCCAGCGCGGTGACCGTGCGCGCCCGGGCGTCGTGGCGTTGGCGCGCGTGCTCGACCAGCAGCGCCAAGGCCCGCCCCGCCACACCCGCCGAGGGCCCGTCGCCAGACTCCAGCCGCCGCAAGTGCCACACCGCGTCGGCCGGATACCGGACGGACAGCCCGCCGCCCAGCGCCACGGCCGCCGCCGCGGCCCGCGGGTCCAGGGGATCGGCCGCCCAGGCCAGCGCGATCCTGAGCGCCTCAGGGGCGAGCGTGTCGTCGGCGCACATGTACGACAGCGCGTCCCCCGCCGCCAGCCCCTCCGCGTTCCCGCCCCGCGCCCAGACGTCGAGGAACTCCAGCTGGGCGTCCCTCAGCGAGTACGCCGCCAGCAACGCCACCCCCTCCGCGGCCCGCGTCCGGACGTCGGCCCCCTCGAAGGCCAGCGACCGTACCCATTCGCGTAGCGGCTGCCACAGCCAGAACCCGTACCGCCCGGCCAGCTCCGCCAGCACCTGCCCGCGGTGCTGCGGCACCCGGAACGTGACGCGACCCTCCTCATGGGCGACCAGCGGATGGGACACGCGAGGGACCCGCCGCTCCTGGGCCTGGCAGATCCGCTCAAGCCTGGCGAACTGCCGCTCGAACACCGGCCCGTCCACCCCCTGCAGGAACGCGAGCGCGGCCACCTCCCGCACCTCGTGCAGCAGCGGCTTGGTGTCGAACCAGCCCGCCACGTCCTCCCCCGAGGGCCCGTCGTCCCCCACCAGCCGTCCGGCCAGGCGGACGACCTCGGCCGGCGTCGGCAGGGTCAGCGCCAGGTCCCTGGCCCGGGTGAGCTCCTCGGGGCTGTGACCCGCGCGCAGGCCGTACGCCCTGAGGCACAGGTCGAACAGCTCCCCCGGCTCCGGCGCGCTCCACGGCTGCTCCACCTCGACCGCCTGGGAGGGGGCGACGTTCCTGGTGATGACCAGGTACGAGCCCAGCTCGGCCAGCTTGCGTGCCAGGTTGACCAGCTCGATCCGGTCGGTGCTCTCGGCGATCCAGTCGTGCAGCAGGTACGCCCGCCCCGGTTCGTACTCGGTCCTGGACAGCAGGTCGGCGGCGCTGCCGGCGGGCGACAGCACGGTGATCGTGCTCTCGGCCAGGGACATCCGGGAGAGCAGGGCGATGGCGCCCAGTCGTTTGCCCGTCTCCTCCTCGCCCACGAGGACGAGCAGGTGGCGGATGCTGAGCCGGCGCACGGCCTCGGGGAAGCAGGCGGGCTCCAGGTAGGAGCGCAGGAGCGCGTCGGCGTCCCGTCTCTTCAGGTCCCTGGTGACCGGCGCGGCGAACGGCCGCAGGTACTCGTACACCGTTAAGAAGCTCTGGCCGAGCGTTATGTCATCGAGGTCGATCTCGCCCGATTCAGGCGTTTCGGTCACGAATTCACCTCAGGGTTGACTGGAAAGTTTTCTACAGAAAATAACTACGCCTAACAAGTTTCTTCTTTTACTACGAAGAGCTCGCGGAGCGTCACCAAAGCCACCCTGACCTGGTCTTTCGCGTGACGTTCGCATTCGGGGCCGCTTGACGCGGACATGTCGATCATGACTTCCCTTGCCTCGGCAGGCCCCATGGCCCCTAGATCTTCCACCATTACACGATCTAGGCCAACAAGAAAACACGAACGACCATATAGGGAGATATCTTGTCATTTACCAGTCAACCGGGCCCCGTCCATCAGGACTAGTCAAGGGTTGACGGCGTGACCACGATCCCATCAGGTTGGGCATGTGACCGAGCAAACGCTGGGCCTGTTGGCCGAGGAGTCCTGGGGCCGCTTCGACGATCACGACGCGACGTTCTACGAAGGCGTCTGGCACCGCAGCCACGCGCTCGCCGAACGGGCGCGCCGGATGTGCGGCGGGTTCGCCGAGGGCGGGATCGGGCCCGGCGACCGGGTGGTCGTGATGATGGCGAACTCGCCCGAGGTGCCGCTGATCTACCAGGCGCTGTGGGCCGCGGGCGCGGTGGTCACTCCGGTGGTGTTCCTGGTGGGCGCCGATGAGCTGCGGCACATCCTGCTCGACAGCGGCGCGTCCGCGGTCGTCACCTCGCCCGAGCTGGTGGAGACCGTACGGGCCACCACCGTCGATATCCCGATTTTTGTGGACACGGCCGAGCTGGAACGGGCATCCGAACGCGGCCCGGTGACCAGGGACCCCGGCGATCTGGCGGCGCTGATGTACACCGGCGGCACCACGGGCCGGGCCAAGGGCGTCATGCTGAGCCACGGTGGCCTCTGGCAGGTGGCCAAGGACGCCTGGGACATGTCCCATCAAGAAGGGAAAAATCGTGCTTTGGTGCCCGTGCCGCTCTCGCACGCGTACGGGCTGATCATCTCGGTCGCCTCGATGCACGCGACGGAGCCGCAGGAGACGGTGCTGATGCGCCGGTTCGAGCCGAAGGCGTTCCTCGCGCTGGCCGCCGAGCAGCACGTCCAGTACGGCGCCGTCGTACCCTCCATGATCCAGCTGCTCCTCACCGAACCCCTCGAATCCCACCCGCTGCCCGACCTGTCCTTCCTCACCTGCGGCGCGGCACCGCTCGGCAGGGACGTGCTGGAGGAGTTCGAGCGCAGGGTGCCGGGCGTGCAGATCCTCGAGGGGTACGGCCTGACCGAGACCAGCGCGGTCACCACGTTCAACCCGCCGGGCAGGCGCAAGGCCGGCAGCGTCGGCCTCCCGCTGCCCGGCTACGCCATCACCATCCGCGACGGCGAGGGCGAGGAGCTGGAGACCGGGGACGTCGGCGAGATCTGCGTCTCGGGCGACGCGCTGATGCTCGGCTACTGGGGCGAGCACGACCCCGACCCCGAGGGCACCGCGCTGGTCGGAAGTGAGCTGCGCACCGGCGACATCGGCTGCGTGGACGACGACGGCTACCTCTACGTCGTGGACAGGAAGAAGGACCTGATCATCCGGGGCGGCTTCAACGTGTTCCCCCGCGACGTCGAGGACGCCCTCAACCGCCACCCCGACGTGGTGGTCTCTGGCGTCGTGGGCCGCCCGGAGCCGCGGATCGGCGAGGAGGTCGTGGCGTTCGTCCAGCTCAGGCAGGACGCGACGGTGACGGCCGAGGAGCTGATCGAGTGGGCTCGCGAGCGGGTGGGGCGGGTGAAGTACCCGCGCGAGGTGAGGTTCGTGGACTCGGTGCCGGTGACGAGCGTGCTCAAACTCGACCGCAAGGCACTGCGGGCCCGCCTCGACTGACCGCCCTGAGCAGGCGATCCATGGCCAGATCTCACAGCGCGGTCAGGCGCGCCTCCTTTCCGTGATAAGTGTTGACGTGTCTGGAGGTGAACATGACCCAGGAAGATCCGTCGGGCTACCCGTACCAGCCCTATGGCGCCCCCTACGGCGAGCAGCCGCCCCCGCAGTACGGCTACGGTTACGGCTATCCCCCGCCGCGGCGCGACGACGGGCCGAGCGCCAACGCGATCGCCTCCCTTGTGCTCAACCTCCTCGCCCTCCTCTCGTGCTGCAACGTCCTCGGCCTGCCCGGCGCGATCCTGGCCGGCCTGGCGCTCAGCAAGGCCCGCACGGAGCCGCGGACCGCCCGCAAGATGGTGATCTGGAGCTGGATCATGTTCGGGCTGGGCTACGTGCTCGGCATCGGCCTCTTCCTCTTTCTGGGCCTCGCCGGCTATCTCGAGGACTGACAGCCGCGGCTCCTGACCCACTTGAGGACTAATCCGGGCGCGCGGGTTGTTGGAGTCTCGGAGCGGGAGAGCCAGGATCGGGAGACGATGGTCCTGTTGCGCGAGGCCCCGTACGAACCCCACGGAGAAAAGCCAGTGAGCGATGGACCGCTGATCGTCCAGTCGGACAAGACACTGCTGCTCGAGGTCGACCACGAACGAGCGGACGACTGCCGTAAGGCGATCGCGCCGTTCGCCGAGCTCGAGCGAGCTCCCGAACACGTGCACACCTACCGCGTCACCCCCCTGGCCCTGTGGAACGCCCGCGCCGCCGGCCACGACGCCGAGCAGGTCATCGACGCGCTGATCAGTTTCAGCCGCTACCCCGTGCCGCACGCCCTGCTCGTGGACATCGCCGAGACCATGGCCAGGTACGGCCGGCTGCGGCTGGAGAAGGACCCCGTCAACGGCCTGGTCCTGACCTCCACCGACCGGGCGGTGCTGGAGGAGGTGCTGCGCTCCAAGAAGATCCAGCCGATGCTGGGCGAGCGGCTCGGCGCCGACTCGGTCATCGTGCACCCGAGCGACCGCGGCAACGTCAAGCAGTCCCTGCTCAAGCTGGGCTGGCCGGCGGAAGACCTGGCCGGCTACGTGGACGGCGAGCACCACCCGATCGAGCTGCTGCAGGAGGGCTGGGGGCTGCGGCCGTACCAGCAGGAGGCGGCGGACGCGTTCTGGCACGGCGGCTCCGGCGTGGTCGTGCTGCCCTGTGGCGCGGGCAAGACCATCGTCGGCGCGGCCGCCATGGCCCACGCGCAGGCCACCACGCTCATCCTGGTGACGAACACGGTCTCGGCCCACCAGTGGAAGACCGAGCTGATCAAGCGCACGTCGCTGACCGAGGACGAGATCGGCGAATACTCCGGCTCGAAGAAGGAGATCCGCCCCGTCACCATCGCCACGTACCAGGTGATGACCACCAGGCGGAAGGGCGTCTACTCGCACCTGGAGCTGTTCGACGCCCGGGACTGGGGCCTGATCGTCTACGACGAGGTGCACCTGCTGCCCGCGCCGATCTTCCGGATGACCGCCGATCTGCAGGCCCGCAGGCGCGTGGGGCTGACCGCGACGCTGGTGCGCGAGGACGGGCGCGAGGGCGACGTGTTCTCGCTGATCGGCCCCAAGCGGTACGACGCGCCCTGGAAGGAGATGGAGAACCAGGGCTGGATCGCGCCCGCCGACTGCGTGGAGGTGCGTGTCACGCTGACGGACGAGGAGCGGCTGGCGTACGCGATGGCCGAGTCCGAGGAGCGCTACCGCTTCTGCGCCACCACGCCGTCCAAGACCCACGTCACCGAGGCGCTGGTCCGCCGCCACCTGGGCGAGCAGGTGCTGGTCATCGGCCAGTACATCGACCAGCTCGACGAGCTCGGCGAGCACCTCAACGCGCCGGTCATCAAGGGCGAGACCAGGGTCAAGGAGCGGGAGCGGCTCTACCAGGCCTTCCGCGACAAGGAGATCCAGGTGCTGGTGGTCTCGAAGGTGGCCAACTTCTCCATCGACCTGCCGGAGGCCGCGATCGCGATCCAGGTGTCGGGCACGTTCGGCTCACGCCAGGAGGAGGCCCAGCGGCTCGGCCGGGTGCTGCGGCCCAAGGCCGACGGCGGGGGCGCCCGGTTCTACACGGTGGTCAGCAGGGACACGGTGGACCAGGAGTTCGCCGCGCACCGGCAGCGGTTCCTGGCGGAGCAGGGGTACGCGTACCAGATCATCGACGCCGACGACGTGCTCGGCGGAGTGTGACGCCCGGCCGCTCATCGTGAGCGGCCAGGCATGTTCAGCATTGTGTCACGTCCACGAGACTCCGCGGGCCGAAGACAATCGAACCACCCCCCTCACCTGCGTACTATCACGCCGCCTGCGACATACCCCCATGATCCGACAAACGCACCTGATATGCCCGAATTTTTCGGTATTTCCAGGTTGTTACCAGTAGGAAGCTTCGAGCCGGCGGGGCTCCCTACCGCGCCATCAGACCGCCGAGGAACAGCACACCCTCCGCGACGACCCAGGCGGCCACTCCCGCGCCCATGACCCGCCCGAACGTGCGCGGGTCCTGCCTGGACCCCGGAACGAGCCAGGCGGCCGCCGTGCAGCAGGCGGCGAGCGCGGCGAACAGCCCCGACACCGTGGAGACGGTACCAAGACGCTGCGAGCAGGTCGAAGCGGACTCGCCGCCTTGGCAGAACGCCTCCAGCCCCCAGCCCGCGAAGACGGACAACGCCCAGAGGGCGGCGAGCAGGAAGCTCGCGATCGTGGGAATGATCGGCGAAAAACGCAGCTGAATCCGCGCCATCACCTGTCCCTACCCGTCCCCGAAGACCGCTACTCGCCCCCCGCGCGCCGCTCCGCCCGTACTCACCGACGCGACGCCGCCACTCCGGCCGATCAGGCGTGCTCGCCGCCACGCCGCCGCGCTGCCCCCGGGGAGCCGAGCTGAGAGCGGCGGCGGGCGAACGGCGGGTGGGTGACCGATGGGTAAATGCTTTGGAGGCCGCCCGACGTCGCCACTAGACTGGCCGATTCGCTGCCTTGACCACCTCCGTTCCCGACCCAGGGAGGCGCTTTCGCATGCCCGGACATCAGTTGGCCCCCGACATACCCTCCGACGTGCTGGCCTCCGAGCAGGCTCACCTGGCCGAGTCCAGGGCCGCGCTCAAGGCGATGCGCGCCCACGCCCAGTCGCTGTCCGCGGACGCGGCGGGCGACTGGGTGTCGCAGCAGATCCTCCAGTCCCTCCTCGACCAGCGGGTGGCCGCGCTGGCCGACCACCCCGACACCCCGCTGTTCTTCGGCCGCCTCGACCGGCAGGCGGGCGACGACCTCCCCGGCACGATCTACGTCGGTCGCCGCCACGTGCACGACGGCGGCAGCAAGCCCCTGGTCATCGACTGGCGCGCGCCGGTGTCCCAGGCGTTCTACCAGGCCAGCCCCACCGACCCCATGGGCGTCGTACGGAGGCGCCGCTTCGGGTACCACGGCGGCGCGCTGACCGCGTTCGAGGACGAGCCGCTGGGCGAAGGCGGCGAGATCGGCCCGTCGAAGATCCTCACCGAGGAGATCGAGCGCCCGCGCACCGGCCCGATGCGTGACATCGTCGCCACCATCCAGCCGGACCAGGACGAGATCGTCCGCTCCACCCTGGCCCAGACGGTGTGCGTCCAGGGTGCACCCGGCACCGGGAAGACCGCCGTGGGCCTGCACCGGGCCGCCTATCTCCTCTACACCCACCGCGAGCGGCTCGCCAGGGCCGGCGTGATGATCGTCGGCCCGAACCGGGCCTTCCTGTCGTACATCTCCTCGGTGCTGCCCGCGCTCGGCGAGGTCAAGGTCGACCAGACCACGGTGGCCGGGCTGCTCGGCGAGCACGCCGCCGACGAGGACCCGATGGTGGCGGCGATGAAGGGCGACGCCAGGATGGCGGCGGTGCTCGAACGCGCGCTCTGGCTGCACATCGTCAAGCCCGAGGACGGCGTGGTGTTCTCCAAGGGCGCCTACCGCTACCGGGTGGCGGACTACGAGGTACGCGAGATCGTGGCCTCCTTGCGCGGCACCACGCGCTACAACCCGGGCCGGGCGGCGCTCGCGCAGCGGCTGGCCCACATGGTGCTCGTACGAATGGAGCAGCGCGGCGAATCACCCGACGACCGGGTGCAGGACGCCGTGGCCAGGTCGAAACCGGTGAAACAGCTCGTTGATACGGTCTGGCCCAAACTAACGCCGGAGCAAGTCCTTTATCGCCTCCTCTCCGACCCGGAATTCCTGGCAAAGGCCGCAAAATCCGATTTGTCGCCGGATGAGCAAGAAATGCTTATCTGGCGGAAGCCGTACCGGAGCTGGAAGTCCGCGAAATGGTCCGCCGCGGACGCCGCGCTCCTGGACGAGCTCCGCGACCTCATGGAGCGCACCCCGTCCCTGGGCCACCTCGTGGTGGACGAGGCCCAGGACCTCTCCGAGATGCAGCTGAGAGCGCTCGGCCGCCGCTGCCGCAACGGCTCGGCCACCGTCCTCGGCGACCTGGCCCAGGGCACGACGCCGTGGTCGACCAGCTCGTGGGAGTCGGTGCTCCGGCATCTGGGCCAGCGCGAGGGCGAGGTGACGGAGCTGACTCTCGGCTTCCGCGTGCCGCGGGAGGTCCTCGACTACGCCGCCCGGCTGCTCCCCTCCATCGCCCCCGACCTGGCCGCGCCGCGGTCGCTGCGCCCCGGCCTCGGCTCGCTCGCGGTACGCCCCGGCGGCTCGATCGCGCAGGCCGCCGCGGAGGTCCTCACCAGGGAGGGCTCCATCGGCGTCATCGCCCCGGACGCCCTGGTGGCCGACGTCTCCCGCGCACTGGCCGGCCTCCCCCACGCCGTGCTCGGCCCCGACTCCGACGAGGAGCACCGCCTCCTGATCGTGCCCGCGACGCTGGCCAAGGGTCTGGAGTACGACCACGTCATCGTCGTGGAGCCCGCGGACATCGTCGCGGCCGAAGCCAGGGGCCTGGCCAGGCTGTACGTGGTGCTCACCCGTGCGGTGACGTCCCTGACGGTCCTGCACGACAAGCCGCTGCCGGCCGAGCTGACGACCTGAACGGCGGGACCCGGCGGCTGATCGTCGGCGGGCACGGCCGCTTCTAGGATGGCTGAGCAAGGAGCTCTCAACCTAGGAGGATGCCGTGCCAGCACCGCTTCCACATGAACACCTGCCGTCGGTTCCCGCGCTCGTGGTCGAGAGCGATGACATCCAGGACGGCGAGCGGCTGAACGACCTCCACGTCTTCAACGACTGGGGCATGAAGGGCGGTAACCAGTCGCCTCGCCTCCGCTGGTCCGGCGCGCCCGCCGAGACCCGCAGCTACGCCGTCACCTGCTACGACCCCGACGCCCCCACGGGCAGCGGCTTCTGGCACTGGGTGCTGTTCGACCTCCCGGCCTCGGTGACGGAGCTGCCGGCGGGCGCGGGCACCGGCCCGGAGTTCAAGGGCCTGCCCGCGGAGGCGGTCCACGCCCGCAACGACTACGGCACCAAGGAGTACGGCGGCGCGGCCCCGCCCCCCGGCACCCCGCACCGCTACGTCTTCACGGTGCACGCCCTGGGGGTCGACAAGCTGGGCGTCGACAGCGACGCCAGCCCGGCGGTGGTGGGCTTCAACATCACCGCCAACACCCTGGCCCGCGGCCACATCGTCCCGACCTACAGCACCTGACCGCACCCGCGCCCGCACCGCCCTCCAGAGGGCGGTGCGGCGGGCCGGAAGAGGAAGACACCCCGCCCGTTGCGGCGGGCCGGTAGGGAAAGACTCCCGCCCGTTGCGGCGAGCCGGAAAAAGGGAGACGCCCCGCCGCGAAGGGCGAGGCGCCTGAGAGACCGAGAGCGCGCCAGGCGTCAGCTGATCGCCGCGCAGGAGTCCGCGAGCTGCGGCAGCAGCTCCTCGACGAGCGGGACTCCCAGCTTGGTCTCGCCGGACAGCGCCCCCGTGGTAAAGCAGAGCGGCGCCCGCACCACGCTCATGAGCTGGTAGGGAACCAGGCCGGTGACGGCCGGGGGCTTGGACACGTACGCATGGGCAGGGACGGCGACGGCGGTCGCGGCGGCCACGCCCAAAATGGCGATGCCGAAAATACGCTTGCTGCGCGAAAGCATCCTCTACTCCTTCGTTGAGGTGTGTGATCACCACCTTTCCTCACTCCGAGTAGCGGATCAATTATGAAACGTAATGGCTGATAAACGAAAACAAGAGCGGCCCGGAAAACCGGGCCGCTCTTGTTATGAACGGCGAAGAAAAGACCTAGAAGTCCATGTCGCCGCCGCCCGGCATGGCCGGAGCAGCAGCGTTCTTCTCGGGCTTCTCCGCGATGACGGCCTCGGTGGTGAGGAAGAGCG
>NZ_JBITHZ010000015.1:0-285866 GCF_044458585.1 Nonomuraea sp. NPDC050451 | reverse complement strand
TCGGTCACATCGAAGCGCGCCACATCCGAGTTCTACCAGCCACGACCAGCCCGCCACCGACCCTCACCAAGATCCGAACCCCAAACAGCTCCTAGGGCGAGGCACGCCGCCGAACCGACGTAGACGACTCCCCAGGAAATCTGCTGCAGTTGGCCGCCGAGGACGATGGCGGCTCCCGAGGTGACCGTCCCGAGCATGGTGAACCGGGACTTGATCTTGACGTAGCCGGCCGTTGCACCACGACGCACGAGCAGGTCGTACAGCAGGGCGGTGTCCGAACCGGACACACATGCCATGCCCACGCCCTGTCCGATGAACAGCGCCAGGAACACCCAGTAGTCGGAGAACGCCACCTGACCGAGCAGACATCCAGCTATCAGCATCTGGCCGATCACGATGCTGGCACGCCTGCCGATTCGGTCGGCGATGACTCCCGTCGGCAACTCCGCAAGTCCGCTGACCAGGTAGAGCAGTGTCTGCAGTAGGGCCACTTGCTCGGCGGAGAAGCCTCGCTGCTGAAGGAAGAGGACGAATACGCCGCGCTGGAATAGCGTGTTGGTGAGCACGGCGTACACGTAGAACGGGCGCGCCACACTTCGTGCTGCATTGTCGGCTGCAGCCGACCCGCCAAGGGCCTCCGTGGTGCCGGTCATGCTGCGGGCTCCCTGGTGACTCCGGTGATCATTGGTGTTGGCCCTCCGCCGCCGACCGGAACCTCCAGTCCATACTTCGCGCAGGATATCGGGCCGGCCATCCGGGAACCGTTGCCACACCGACAAAGCGGCGGGTAGGACCCCGCCCGGCCGAAGCTGGAGGAACTGCTGGCCTTCAGCCACCGCACGCCGGCAGTGAGGGTGGAGGGCGCCTGGCCCATCGTCCGGCGGACCACCCTGGTCAGGTGGGCGGCGTCAGCGAACCCGGCCGCGTGCGCGGCCTCCGTCAGGTCGTCGGGCGCCGAGACGATTAAGGCCTTCAGATGGTTGATCGCCGCGGTGGTCGCGCTGACGGCGCTTTGGCGGGTGGTGAGCAGCACCCTGAATGCCTCACGTTCTCCGCGTTGGCGGGGCTGAATGAGATGCTCACTGGTCAACGCCTCATGAGCGGCGCGGATCGCGTCGAGGGCGTCGGTCTTGCGACCGCCACGTTGGGCCGGCCGCTTGGGGCGGCAGACCTCCACCACCTTTTCGCCGGATGCCTCCAGGAACGCAGCCAAGCCGGCGCCGTAGCTGCCGGCTCCTTCAAGGGCCCAGCAGCGGCGGCCCGGGACGTGCTGGCGGGCGAACTCCAGGAGTTGAAGGTAGCGTGGGCGTCAGTGGCCGCTTCGACGTGGCCGAGTACAGCACCCAGTGCACTGACCGCGGCGGCGGCCAGGGTGTCGCGGTGGGTATCGACCCCGATGACGCCATCGATCTGCTCTGCCAGCGTGGACATGCGGTTGCCTCCTTTCCAGGGGCGACTGCACTTGGCGTCGGCCTGGATGGGATCACCGGGTGGCAGAACTGTGACGAGTCACGCGCAAGCGGCGGACGAGCTGCTGATCAAGCCAACGGGGTGAGCCGGGCCGACGTCGGCACCTGGTAGACATCTCGAAAACAGGGCGGCCCTGTACCGGGCGCCAATGCGGGTCATACCAAGTGCCGGCGTCGAGCGTGGCAGGCCCAACCGGGCCGTAGGTCAAGAATCACCGTTCGCATGCTGCCCAACCCCCGAATCTCCGCTGTGCGGCGCCCCGGGTTCGGCCCGTGCGGGTCAGGGCGCGGTGCGGAACCGTTCAGCGTGTTCCCGCGCCCACTGGGCGAAGGTTCGCGCGGGCGTGCCGGTGACGTCCTCGACGGTGGGCAGAACCACACCGCTGGCCTCGGGCGGGTTCGTGGCCAGCTGGATTCCGAACTCCACATAGTCCTCGTCGTATCCGTAGCCGCGCAGCCGGGCGCGCTCCGCGTCCTCGCTCAGGTGCACGAAGGCGATGTCCTGCCCGGTGGCCTCGGCGATGATCCGGGTGCGTTCCGCCGGGGTAAGGGCTTCGGGCCCGGTGATCGGGTAGCTCCGACCCTCGTGGCCCTCGTGGGTGAGCGCGGTGGCGGCCACGGCGGCGATGTCGGCCTCATGCACCACCGCGCTGGGGAAGGTGGCGAGCATGGACGCGGTGCCCTGGGAACGGATCTCATCGGCCCATTCGAGAGCGTTGCACATGAACTCCGCCGGCTGCAGCAGGGTCCAGCGGATCGCACTGGACTCCAGGGCGCTTTCGATGCTGGTGGGCGACCAGCCGCCGAGGACTGTGGCCCGAGCGATGCCGTGGCGTGCGGCGAGGTCGATGATCTCGGGGCCGTTGGTCAGGTCGTCGTCGCCGCCGAAAGTGATCAGGTGGATCGCGTCGATCCCTTCGAAGGCTGCTCCGAGCGTGGCGGCATCGGTGAGGTCGCCCGCCACCACCTCGACACCGGTCGGGAGGTCGGCTTTGGCGGGGGTGCGGGAGAGTGCGCGGACGTGGTGTCCGGCTTCGTGGAGTTGCGCGACGAGGTGCCGCCCGACCTGGCCGGTCGCTCCGGTGACGAGGATGCGCATGTTCGTGGGTCCTTTCGTGCGGGTGTTGTCAGTCGGTGCTGGCGCGCAGGGCGCGAAGCCCGAGCACGAAGCCGAGGACGGCGGTCGTGCCGGCGGCGAGGAATCCGTAGCCGACGTCGGGGGTCGCGATCTGTCCGGCGAAGAGGTCGCGCTCGGCCTCGACGACGTGGGTGAGGGGGTTGAACTGCGCGAGGACGCGCATCCACTGCGGTCCCTCATCGAGGGGGAGCAGCATCCCGGAGAGGATCATCAGCGGGAAGAGGACCGTCTGGTGCACGGTCCAGAACATCCAGTCCTGCTCGCGCACGGCGATGGCCAGTGCGTAGCTGAGTGACCCGATCCCGACGCCGAGGACGCCCAGGAGCACCAGGCCCAGGACGCCGCCGCCGACATCGGGGCGGAACCCGAACGGGACCATGACCAGGACGACCACGACGGCCTGGACGACGAGTGGCACGAACTCCTTGAGCGCGCGTCCGATGAACAGCGACGAGCGCGCCAACGGCGTGACCAGGAGCCGTTCATGCGAGCCGCCCTGGAGGTCGTACTGGAGATTGGATCCGGTCCCCGCCGTTCCGAAGAGCGAGGTCATCACGAGGATCCCCGGGACGAACCACGCCCACGGGGATTGGTGTGCGGTCCCGGTCGTCGTGTCGTGCACGACCAGGGGCCCGAAGAGGAGCAGGAAGAACAGCGGCTGGATCAGTCCGACGACCAGGGAGAACGGGTCACCGGCCACGGGGCGCAGCTCGCGGGTCATCACGATGAGGGTGTCGCCTGCGACGTTGCGTCTGCGGGGTGGGGTGATGGTGCTCATGCGGCCTTCTCCGGTGTCTGGTCGCTGTCCTCGGTGCCGGTGGCGGTTCGCCCGCCGGCGTCGCGCAGGCTCCGGCCGGTGAGTTCGAGGAACACGTCGTCGAGCGTGGGGAGCCGGGTGTCGGCTGCGACCACGGTGATCCCCTGGTCCTGGGCGGCGGCGATCGCGCTCGGCAGTGCCGCGCGGCCGTCGGCGACCTGCCCGGTGACCGCATCGCCCTGCCGGGTCACCGTCCCGACACCGTCCATCGCCGCAATGAGCCCACGCAGGCGCTCGGCGGAAGCGTGGTCGGTTGTTTCCAGCGTCAGCCGGTCTCCGACATGACGCTGTTTGAGCTGGGTCGGCGTGCCCTCGGCGATGATGCGCCCGTGATCGATGATGACGATCCGATCCGCCTGTTGATCGGCCTCCTCCAGGTAGTGGGTGCTGAAGACGACGGTCATGTCGCTGCGGCGCCGCATCCCGATGATGTGGTCCCAGAGGTTGTTGCGGTTCTGCGGGTCGAGGCCCGTCGTCGGCTCGTCCAGGAACATCAACGCTGGGAGGTGCACCAGCCCGATCGCCAGGTCGAGGCGCCGCCGCTGGCCGCCGCTCATCGCCTGCGTCTTGCGGCGCGCCAACTGTTCCAGACCGAGCGCCGAGAGCAGTTCGGCGGCTCGGGCGCGGGCGGTGGCCCGGTCGAGGCCGTAGATGCGGCCCTGGGTGACGACCTCGTCCAGGGCCCGTTGGGTGTGCCCGGCGCCGTTGCCCTGGCCGACGTAGCCGATGCGTTCGCGCACCAGCGGAGCCTGGGTCCGCACGTCGAAGCCGGCGACGCGCGCGGTGCCGCCCGTGGGTGGGAGCAGCGTCGAGAGCATCCGCATGAGCGTGCTCTTGCCCGCGCCGTTGGGGCCGAGAACGGCGACCATTTCCCCGTGCGCCACGGAGAGGTCGATGCCACGGACAGCGCGGACCTCATCGCCGTCGGGAGCCCGAAAACTCCGGGACAGATTGGCAGTGCTGATCATGTGTCGGCGTACGCTCCATTCCCGCTTCGATGGCGGTTCCCATCATCACTGGGCTTGTGGCCGCTATATGTCCACAAGTCGGCCTAGAGTGGGCTCATGTCGACCGGCACCCGCGTCCTCGAACTCCTCGGACTGCTGCAGAACCGGCGCCATTGGCCCAGCCACGAGCTCGCGCGCCGCCTCAGCGTCAGCCAGCGCACGCTCCGCCGCGACATCGACAGCCTCCAGGAGCTCGGGTATCCGATCACCGCCACACGGGGCACCGGCGGCGGCTACCAACTCAGCCCCGGCGCCTCGCTCCCGCCCCTGGTACTCAGCGAGGACGAGGCCGCCGCCATCGTCATGGGGCTCCAAGAGATCACCTCCGGCCCCTCCCCGACGTCAGCCGACGCCGCGCTGAGCGCCATGGCCAAGATCGTCCAAGTGCTGCCCGTGCGGATCCGACGCCGCATCGACAGCCTCCGCGCCGTCGCCGTCCCGGCGCGAAACCCCGAGGCACGCGTGGACATCACCGATGTCGCCTCGTTGACGACCCTCGCCCTGGCCTGCCGCGACACCGAGACGGTGGAGTTCGCTTACCGCACCCGCACCGGTCATTCCGCGGCCAGGACAGTCCACCCGCACCACATCGTCCGCGTCGAGAACCGCCTGTACCTCATCGCCTGGGACCTCGACCGGGCCGACTGGCGCACCTTCCGCGTCGACCGCATCGGTGATGCGAGCCGCACCGGCACGACGTTCGCCCCCCGCCCCCTCCCCGCCGACGATCCCGTCGAGTACGTGCGCGCCCGGATCAGGGCGATGCCCGCCAGGTATCCCGTCCGCGCCACGGTCGGGGCCCCCGCCGAAATGGTGCGGGAGGAGATCGCGCACTACGGGACGGTGGAACCCATCGACGACACTTCGTGCCGGGTGGAGATCGCCACCGACTCCCTGGACTGGGCCACCTTCTGCATCGGAGCGCTCGACGCCCCTGTTGTGGTCCACGGCCCACCGGAAGCCATCGCCTACATGCGCGCCTGGGGACGACGCCTCACCGCCGGCACCCAAGAGCCCCCTTGACCCGTGCAACGGTCTTCAGGGGCGCAGAACCGGGCGGTGCCGACCCGGAGCAGCGGACACGGAGGAAACACGCACCGCCCCCGGCCCACCCGCGGCCCCTCTGCGTCAGCGCCCGGCGCCAGGCTGCATGGCCGGTGAGGGGTAGACGGTGAACACCCGCTGGCCGTCGAGCCACGCGCTGAGCCGCCGCGCTTCGGCCGCCAACGCCTCGCAGGCCTGCGCGGAGACATCGTCATCAAGCGGGCGCGGCTCGACCACACCGCCGGGATCCTGCACCCATGCACCGACGACGCGTCCGTCGACCCAGGCGGTAGTCCCGGCGTTGCCCGCACTGTCGAATAACTGGGGTACGTGCGCACCGAGGTAGAAGGCGCGTGCCTTCCAGCCCATCACGGTCGGATCGAGCAACGGCAGGAGCGCGACCCACGGCTCGGCGGCGACGACCGGGGCTAGATCGTCCTCGCGCAGCCACCCGACCGAGCCGTCGTCCAGGGACACCCGCTGCGCGCCGATGTCGTCCAGCGCGGTGCGGACTGCGGACTTGGTGTCGCCGAGCCACCACGCGAGGTCGTCGACGGTGCCGGGGCCGTAGGACCACAGCCACCGGGACACCAACTCGGCATAGCCCTGCCGCGCCGGCCAGGAGGGCCGCCCCCACCCGCAGGCTCGTGGCGACGGCGCGGTGCCGACCGCAAGCGCCTCGGGCACCTCGCAGGGGAAGGGCGCAACGAACGGTGCCTATGCTACTGATGCGGATGCTGTGGGCATCGATGTGCGCTCATCGTCGGCCCACAGCCGTATCCGGATCCGGATCGGCCCAGAGCTCCTACAGCTGCGGCGAGCCGCCACCGGGGTTGATCAGTGGGTACGGCCGCTGGTGCCCCCAATAAGACGTGGAGGGGCAGCACTCGTGCAGCTCGTAACTAGGGGTGCCCGTCAAGAACCATGCGATGAACCGCCAAACCGTGCCTGAGCTGGGACACGACTCGCTGGGCTCCGGCCGCGCACGGCTACTGCGGCGCCCGGGACACTACCTGGTTCGCCCTTCCCCGTCGCCCGTAGGAGCCGGCAGCTCCTATGACGCCCGTGCGGTCGCAGTGATCAGGTGGCCTGGCCGCGGGCGATGTAGAGGTTCATGTGGGTGAAGTCGAGGGTGATGTTGTAGGGCTTGTAGAAGCTGTGGAAGAAGGTGGCCGGCACGTCGAACCCGAGGGGGGCGAGCGCGGACTGTGGGTTCGTGTAGCAGTAGATGTCCTTGGCGGTGGCGTTGCCGAGGCGGATCTCCTTCGGGTAGCAGGGGTAGGCGACGGCCGGGTGGCTGTGGGCGAAAGTCCCGATCGGGCGGTCGTAGTCGGTGCGGATCTGCAACTGCTCGGCCGTTTCCCCGTGCGCGACCGCGGCGGGCTCGCTGCCTCCGCCGATGGGCACGGCCACCACCCGTGGGCCGGAGCCGGCGATGCTGCCTCTGCTGTAGACCATGTGCTCACGGGCCAGCCACAGCGGTAGGGGCTCGGCGCCCGCCCGTTGGGCGGCCGCGCGTGTCTTGCCGACCGTTTCGGGAGTGCTGCGCCGCAGGATCAGTTGCCGGCCCGCGTAGTCGAAGGTGGTCAGCAAGTGGTAGAAGACCCACGTGCCGATCATGCCGTCGTTCTCGGTGGTGAGATCTCCGCCCGACTCCCACTCCATCCACGACACGGGGAGGTTGCGCAGTTCGATGCCGCCCAGCTTGAACGACTCCAGCACTCCCCCGTGCCGCCATGCTTTGCCGTTCAAGTAATCGATCTTCGAACTGGCGACGGGGCTCAGCCCGGCTTCCTTGGCTACCGTCGCGGACACGCTCAGCGACGGGGCACCGGTGTAGAACGTGAAGCGCTTCAGCGGTCCGCCGTTGACCGAGGCCTCCACCAGCGGCTGGGGGTCCGTCTGCAGCCAGCGCACCTGCGCGATGTCGCCGTGGATCTGATACGGCTCGCCGCGGAATGCCGCGAACAATTTGGCCGAGCCTTCGTCGCCGGCCGCTTGCCAGTGGGGTGCGGAGAGGGCGAATTTGTCCTGCCGGATGTAGCCAGTCGGCCAGGAACCGGTTGGCGTCCTTGTCGTCGGGCGCCAGCTCGATGGCCATCTTGAGGTATTTCTCGGCGTCCGGGAACCGGTTGGACAGCAGCCCGACAAAACCGCGCCGGCGGGCCGCGTGCACGTTCTTGGGATCCTTTTTCAGGACCTCCTCATACGCGCGCCCGGCCTGCTCGAACTCCCCGGCCTTGAACAGCGCGTCCGCGTCACCGCTGCCGGCCAGCGCCGTGGCCGCCGTGGCTGCCTTGCCCAGCAGCGGCGCGGCCGCGGCGGCACCGGTCAGCACGGCGGCGCCCCGCAACAGCGAACGCCGGTCCCATTGCCTGTCATCAGCCATGTCTTCTCCTTTTTCGTGATCGTCTTCGCCGTGACGTTCTGTCCGACCGGCGGTCACAGCAGCTCCGGCCAGCTCATCTCACCCCGCTTGCCGAGGGCGACGCCGGAGTCGCCGGGGTCACCCAGGCCGCACGGCATCGTCCTGAGGCGGGCGGCCGGATCGGTGGCCTCGCGCCGGCCAGTGCCGGGGCCACTTGGATGGCTGGCCCGCACGGCTTCGACCAGCCGACCGGTACGGCCACCGTGCCGCAGTCCACTGTGGAAGGTTCGGGTCAGGGCCGGCTCCAGTCCCTCCCACACGGCCGGGTCATCCCCGATCGACAACCCTCGCGACACGCCCCGGGTTCCACAGCACGCTCCGTAACTCGCCCGCCATCAACCCATCCACTGTCGACCGGCCGTGTGCGCGCCTCGTCCGCGCCCTGTCATGGCTGTGTCACGATCGCGCCGACGCCCGCGCCGACGAGAAACCGTGACATGCGGCCGACAACGCGCGCACGTTCGGCACCGATCGTGGTTCGTGCTGAACGAGCCACGCACGATCCATCCCTGCCGCGCGGGAAGCGTCCGTGCTGCATGTAGAACTTCAGCAGCAGTGACCGGCTGGGACCCGGACGTCTCCAGCCGCGCCATCCACGGCGAGTTCTCCTGGTACCCCTGCCTGGAACCTCGTGCGTGTCAATAAGCCTCACCCCAGCTCGAAGGGGGTGCCCTCACGCGAGGCGCGCCGCGCGCAGGAGGCTCTGGGCGCAAGCACGTACGGCCGATGAGTCGCCGACAGCGGCGGCGCCCCTCATTCCGTCATGATCAGCATCGCCGCCACGACCACGGCGCCACAAACAGCGGAGGAGCGCGAGTGTAAAGCACAGTTGCCGGCTCCTGGCCTAACCCTGTACCTCGCGGAACAGCACTTCCTCGTCAACGGACAGGCCCCATGATCAGCGGGCGCAGTCGGCGATGCAAGGTCTTTTCCTTGATGTCCTGCGCGATTTCCACCTCTGAGCCGACGGGGTAGGAGAAGCCGCTCGCGCAGGCTTCATATACCTCGAAGGTGTACGTCGCTGGATACACGGCTGCTACGAGGGCGGGGTATGTGCATCGACCGACCATCGGCGTGCTGCTCCGCTTCCGCACCTCTTTCATACAGATGACCAGCTGCGCCCGCGTCGGATCCTCATCCAACGTCTTGGGATCCTGCGTTGTCCACTTCATCGGCAGCGAAGCCACGGCAAAGGGCGTGTAGACGAGAGGTTGGCGCCTCTCCGATCCCGCGTCTTTCATGACCGCCAGGTGTGGTCCTGGACCGCTATAGGCTGGCGCCCGCGCGTCAGGAAAGTCGGGCACAAAACCGCAGTCGATGCCACCCGTCGAGGAGCCGGTCGGTGATGGGTCAGACGTGGCGGTCGTCGTGATCGGGCGAGGGCCGGGTGGGCGGGGGTTGTAGGCGCAGCCGCTCTAGCGCCCGGAGAGTCGGCGGCTGCGCCTGGTCTGTGGGTCAGCGGCGTAGGCGGTCCAGCAGCTGGGCCTGGTAGAGCGAGGGCGGCAGGAGGCCGGGCTGGTTGGCGCCCTCGATGTACCCGGCCGGCTGCGCGAACGGCCCGTCGCCGGTGATCGTGCCGTGGCAGCCGATCGCGTAGTTCTGGGCGGTCGGCGGCTTCTGCACGATGAGCCGGCTGGTCGACACGTCGCAGTTCCATGCCACCGAGTGGGCCGCCGACCACCCGTGCGAGGTGCCGTACCGACCCCGGTTGTACAGCCCGAGCGTGTAGTCGTAGTGCGGGTCGACGTCCTTGTGGCCGTCGAACAGCAGCCCCTGCGACCACCGGCGGTGGCCCTCGCTGGAGTTGAGCGCGTACTCCGAGGTGCCGCGCAGGAACACCACGCCCGACACCGTGCTGTGGCCGTTGGAGACGAACGCGTGCCTGGCCTTGTACGCGTAGCAGTCGCGGAAGAGCACCTGTTGCGAATAGACGTAGGTGTTGAAGTTGTAGCGCCTGCTCCCCGTCACGATGCTGACCGGGTCGACGGCCCGGCAGTTCTCGATCGTCGCGCGGGTGGTCTCCTGGGTGGCGACCCCCGCCTGGGTGAAGTGGAGCATCGTGCAGTCGCGCACCCACGAGTCCTCGGTGCGCAGCAGGACGATCGCGTTGTAGGCGTGGTCCTCGTCCTGCTCCGGGTCGCCGTGGTACTCGATGTCGACGCGCAGCCGCTCCACGCCCACCTGGGTGACCAGGCCGGCCCGGTCCCACCTGTAGAGGAAGGACGGGGACAGGGCGCGGTTGAGGTGGTTGAAGACCGGGACATCGATTTTCACGACATTTCCGGAAACTTCGCGTACGTACCGGTTGTAGATGATGGGGTGCTCGCCCACCTTCCACGGCGGCCCCACGTCGTGGCCGCCGTAGTCGATGGCCTTCAGCCACTCCTCGGTGCACGGATGGGTGATCACGATGTTGTCCCCGGGCCGCAGCGAGCCCGGGTCGGCCACCGCGAACTCGCGCGCGCCCACCTGCACGAAGTCGGTGGTGATGTCGGTGCGGGTGCCGGGGACCTCGCCCGTCCAGCCGCCGCCCGCCGCGCCGCCGGCCACGATCACGTCGCGGTCCTTCGGGTTGTTGCCGGTGGCCTTGATGATCGTGTTGCCCGCCGGGTCCTCGCCGTCGCCGGAGCCGCGCAGGACCGTGCCGCTCGCCCGTACGTACAGGGTGCCCGCCACCGGGTAGACGCCGGGCAGCAGGAGCAGGGCGCCGCGCCGCGCGCGGGGCAGCGCGGCCACCTCGTCGAGCGCCGCCTGGACGTGGGCGGTGTTGTCGCCCTCGATCGGGCGGATCGTCTTGACGACGGGCACGTGCGGGATCGGCCGCTCGCCGTTGCGGTAGCCGGCGTGGCTGAAGTCGGGGATGCGGTTGCCCTCCGCGTCCTGCTCGTACGCCAGCCGCCCCCACCGGTCGTAGCGCACCAGGCGGGACTGCCAGATCGTCGAGGCGCCTGCGGGTACCGCACCCGCGGCCGACAGCGCCAGCGCGCCACCCGCCGCGAGCACGGCCCGCCTGCTGAGGTCATGTGCCATGGTCCACCTACCTAATGACGATCTTGTCGAGCTCGGGCCCGCGGGCGGTGAGACCGAAGAACCGGATCGTGTTGACCCCGGCCACCAGGTCCACCGGCACCGTCGTGGTGGTCACCGTGTCCTTGGCGCCGGTCATCGGCACCTGGATCGCGTCGCCGCCGTTGACGCTGATCGAGAACGACTGGGAGCCGTCCACCAGCGCGTGCACGGTCAGCTGCCGCGTCCCGGTGGTCTCCGAGAGCACGCCCCTGACCACGGCGTAGTCGTAGACGTTGCCACCGATGAGGATGACCTTCCGCCCGCCGGAGCAGACGGCGCAGTAAGCCGGCTCGGCGGCGCCCTCGAAGACGTTCCCGACCCGCTCGGCCTCGTACGTCCCCGGGCCGCGATCCGGCGGCGGCAGCTTCACCGGCGGCGTCGCGGGCCCGAGCTGCTCCGCCTTCAGATCCTTGACCAGCAGGTACGTCTCCTGCAGCCCGGCGCTCTTGATGCTGCGGTAGATGCCCCACTTGGGCCGGTTGTACTGCTCCTGCGTCCACCACAGGTCGATGTTGTCGACCTTCTGGTCCACGATCGTCCGCGAGCCGCTCTTCGGGCCGTCGCGCAGCACCCACCGCATGTATCCGGCGTCGCCCGACTTGAACTCGATGGTCGTCGTGACCCACTTGTTCTGGATCGGCTCCAGGTCGGCCGTGGCGAAGTCGTGCGACTTGTTGTCCTCGAGCGTCCAGTAGCGGGCCGCGATCTTCTGCACGCCGTTCACGACCGGCAGCGAGATCTGCGCGATCGGCGTGCCGACGTCGGAGTTCTTCAGCTGCCAGATGTGGGTGAAGTTCGTGGTCGCGTCGAGCGTGTCCGGAATGTACATCTGGTACGTGATCAGCCAGGTCTCGTCCTTGCGGATCTCCAGCGGGCCGCCGTCGGCGGCCCGCATGCCGCGTACCTCGTTGCGCATGCGGTCGGAGCCGTCGCGGTCCTCCAGGTGGGCGTCGAACCGCCACACGCCCTTCTCGGCGCGCACGTGCGGCAGGCCCTCGGGATGGGAGCCGCGCCGGTCGTCCTCCAGGGCCTCGAACGCGTTGACGCCGTCGCGCCACGGGCTGGGGTTCCACCGGGTCTCCCATCGGGGAGCCCCGACGGCGTGGGCGGGTGCCGTCTGCAGGAGCAGCGCCATCGCCGCCAGGGCTCCCACCAGGTGCCTTCTCACTGAATCGTCACCCTGTCGAGGTCGGGCGCGCTGGCGCCGTCGTTGAAGAAGCGGACACGGTTGGCGCCCGCGCCGAGCTGCACCGAGACCGTCCTGGAGACGGGCGTGCTCCAGTCCGTGCCGGTCAGCGAGACGGTCTGGGCGGCGCCGCCGTTCACGCTGACCTGGAAACTGCGCGTGCCGCTCACCAGGCCGTGCACCGTCAACTGCCGGGCGCCGGCGGCGGCGGACTGCACGTCGATCGTGACCGCGTTGCCGGAGCCGCCGCCGATCCAGCCGACCTTGGTGCCGCCCGAGCAGCCGGAGCAGGACGCGGTGCGGGCGGTGCCGCTGAAGGAGCCCTGCTCGGCCTCGTACGCGGACGGGTCGGTGCTGCCGCCGCCGGTGAGCTGGTGGGCCTGCAGGTTGCGGACCAGGAGGTAGGTGTTCTGCAGGCCGGAGCTGTTGATGCTGCGGTAGATGCCCCACTTGGGCCGCAGGTACTCGTCGTCGCCCCGCCACAGGTCGGTGTCGTCCAGGCGCTTGTCGACCAGCGTGGTGGAGCCGTCCTTGAGCGTCCAGCGCAGGTAGCCGCTGTCGGAGGCCTTGAACTCGAACGTCGTGTCCACCCACTTGCCCTGGATCGGCTCCAGGTTCGTGTTGCCGACCTCGTGGGTCTGCTCGGCCTCGTCCCAGTAGCGGACGTTGATCTTGGGGGTGCCGCCCGAGATCGGCAGCGACATCGTGTAGAGGGGCGCGCCGGAGCCGGGCACCTTCATCTGAGCGATGTGGGTGAAGCTGCTGGTCGCGTCCAGCGAGGTCGGGATGTACAGCTGGTAGCTGATGCGCCAGGTCTCGTTCTCGAGGATCTTGAGGTACGAGCTGCCGCCGGTCCGCATGCCCTTGACCTCGTTGCGCTGGCGGTCGTCGCCGTCGCGGTCCTGGGTGTGCATGTCGAAGCGGTAGGCGCCGCCGGAGACGTAGATGTGCGTGACGCCGGGGTGCGAGTCGGCGCGGTCGTCCTCGATGCCCTCGAACGCCTCGGCGACGGTGTCGTCCGCCGGGTCGGGGCTCCAGCGCAGCGTCCAGGCGGCCGCCGCGGCGGGAGTGGCGGCGGGCAGTGCGGCGGCGGCGGTGACCGCCAGGGCGGCTAAGACGCCGCCGATGCGCTTGTTCATTTGTCCTCATTTCTCCTGAGGTGAAGCGTGAACCCGCCGTTGGGGGGGACGGCGAGGTCGAGCTTGCCCCCGGCGGAGACGGTGACCGTCTCGGCGAGGATCCGGTCGCCTGGGGCATCCCGGTAGATCTCGGCCCTCCACTCCCCCTGCTCGAGGAAGTCGAGCGGCACGGTGAGCGTGCGGGCCTCGCCCGACACGCCCGCGCCGACGTACCATTCGGCACCGTTCCTCCTGGCCAGCAGGATGTGGTCGGCGGGGTCGCCGGACAGCAGTCGCGTCTCGTCCCACGCGGCGGGGACGGCCGACAGCAGCCGCAGGGCCTCCGGCCGGGCCTCATAGGCATCGATGCCGTCGGCGAAGTGCTGGACGCCGGACTCGAAGATCACCGACAGCGCGAGCTCGAACCCGGCCGAGATCGTGCGCACGCCGGTGAACGTGCACGGCGTGAAGTCCATCGGGCCCTGCACGTTGCGGGTGAAGGCCAGCGACAGGTAGTGGGTGGGCTGGTAGAGCGGCTGCTTGCCGGGTTTCGGCTTGATCCACTCGGCGCCCTTGACGGCTTCGGCGGTCATGAACTGCGGCCACGTCCGCTCGGTGCCGCGCGGGATCGTGCCGCCGTGGAAGACCACCATGAGCTTGAGCCGGGCGGTGGCGGCCAGGATGGCGTCGAACCAGCGCATCCGGTCCTGGCCGTCGGACTCGGTGAAGTCGATTTTCACGCCGACCGCGCCCCACTCCTTCCAGAGTGCGAGCTTCTCGCGGTGCTCCAGCTCGGTGTCCACGTGCTGCCAGTGCGACCAGAGCCAGACGCCGACACCCTTCTCCGTGGCGTAGGCGATCAGCTCGGGCATCCACTCCTTGTTCCAGCCCGCGTCGGCCAGCACGTACGGCCAGCCGTTCGCGGCGGCGAAGTCGACCCAGCGCTTCTGGGCGTCGAGGTCGCGCGTCGAGGGCCCGTCGGACCACCACGACCAGGCGGCGGCCCCGGGCCTGATCCAGGAGGTGTCCTCGACCCTGGACGGCTCGGCGAGGCTGGTGACCAGGTCGCTCTCCACGATCGTGGCCAGGTCGCCGACGATCATCGTGCGCCAGGGGGTGGTGAGCGGGCTGGCGGCGGTCACGTACGGGTCGGGCAGGTCGAGCCGGAAGGTGTTGCCGTCGAGGAGCAGGCGGGAGCCGGCGTAGCCGCTGTCCAGGTTCGACTCGGTGACGAACATCCAGGAGCCGCCGGTCTCGAAGAGCGAGGGGTAGCCGTACAGGATGGGCTCGGCGTCGGCGACGCTGCCGTGGCGGTGGATCTCCTCGTAGTCGCAGCGGCCGTTCTCGTACGGGAGCAGCACCGCGCGGGCCTCGGGCGGCAGGACGTACTCGGAGGCCTCCTCCACGACGGTGACCGGCCCCGTCCACGGCACCACGTACCGATAGGCCACGCCGTGCCCGCCGACGCGGACCTGCACGTCGAGCCGGTGCCCGTCCTTGGTGAACGACAGCGTCCACTCCTCGGCCCCGTAGCCGTGCTCGCGCCGCTTGCCGGTGACCGTCCGGTAGGTCTCCTCGACCCGTCGCTCGGACATCCCGGCCAGCGTGAGCCCCTTGCTCAGGTCGGCGTGGGCGGTCCTGATGCCCAGCCTGGACGGCTGCAGCACCGCCCGCCCGTGGTGGCGCACCTCCAGCGTGAGCACGCCCTCGGCGGAGAGGGTCAGCCCCGCTTCCAGGTCCTCGTCACTGAACGTCCAGCTTGGCACGTGCCCTCCAGGGTCATGAAGAGATAGGAGGAGTCGATCGCGGCTTACCGGCCGTCCCCACACCTGGCACGGCCACCGGTCAAGGCGTCCGGATCTCCTCACAGTGCGCTAGAGCCTAGGTTGCAAGCGCTTTCAATTCAATTCTTGACGAAGTTAATTACCGGGTCTACGGTACGGCCATGCCTCACGGACAGCCGCAAGTCCAGCCCATCGGCGTGTCGATACATCCGACCTCTGGTGCCCGGCTGGTCGCGCTGCCGCCCGGACCCCTGACCCAGCAGCTCCCGGTGCAGCGCCCGGACGTGGCGGTGCCGGCGATCGAGCTCTTCCTTTGAGAGGCCCACCATGGAGATGAACCGTCGCCGGATGCTGGCCCTGGCGGTGGCGGCCGCGACCGCGCCCGTGCTGTCCGCCTGCGCGGACACCAGGCAGCAGAAGCAGGCCGCGGCTCCGGTCAAGTCCGGCGCGCAGCTGATCGACCCCAACCGGCCGGGCAGCGATGCCTGGCCGTTCGAGGCGGCCGAGCAGCTCGACAACTCGCTGACGTGGCCGAAGACGAACGTGCCCGACCCGGCGTCCAAGGTGACGATCACGGTGGCGATGACCACGGACGCGGTCACCGAGGTACGCAACGCCCAGTTCGACTTCTTCTTCAAGAAGCGCCACCCGAACATCGAGATCAAGCGCGAGTCGTCGCCCTTCGACCAGTTCCTGACGAAGTACATGACGCAGGCCGCCGGCGGCACCCTGCCCGACGTGCTCTACAACCACTACTCCTGGACGCAGAACCTCATCTCCAACCAGGTGCTGCATCCGGTGGACGAGTTCATCGCCAAGACGCCCGAGTTCGACATGGACGACATCCCGCAGAGCGGGCTCGGCTACTTCAAGCGCGACGGCAAGCTGTACGGCCTGCCCACCGACATGGCGCCCAAGCTGCTCTTCTACAACAAGGACCTGTTCGACAAGGCCGGGATCGACCACCCGGACGAGAACTGGACGTTCGACAAGCTCTTCGAGACGGCCAAGAAGATGACCAGCGGGTCGGGCGCGGAGAAGATCTACGGCTTCTCCCCCATGCCGGTTCCGGCCCCCGACCTCAGCGCCGTCTTCCTGATGCCGTTCGGCGGCCGCTTCCTCGACGCCACCGAGTCGAAGGTGATGATCAACGAGCCCAAGGCCAGGGAGGCCATGGGGCGCTGGCTGGACCTGCTGGTCAAGGACAAGGCGGTGCCGAGCCTGGCCGAGCTGCAATTGCTGGAGAAGGTCGACCCGTTCAAGACCGGGCACGCGGCCATGCTCATCAACGGCGCCTGGCTGATGCTGGAGCTGTCCAAGCAGACGGCGTTCAAGTGGGGCGCCACGCACATTCCCAAGGGCCCGGCCGGCCGCTTCACCCCTGCCGTGGGCAGCGCGCTGGTGATGACGGCCTCCTCCCAGAACAAGGACGCCGCCTGGATCTACATGCACGAGTTCCTGTCGTCCTCCGGCTACAAGTTCCGCCAGATCACCGCGCCCGCCCGGCAGTCCGCCTGGGACGCCAACGCCAAGGCGATCGGCATCCCCGACGAGACGGCGAAGCTGGTCAAGCAGGTCCTGGCCGACTACGCCTCCGACGACGGCGTGCTGCGGCTGCCGGCCAACAAGAAGATCGTCGACACGGCCAAGCCCATCTGGGAGCGCGCGATGCTCGGCAAGATCAGCGTGGACGACGCGCTAAAGGAGATCGCCGACAAGGTCACGCCCGTACTGGCCGAGAACAAGATCGCATGACCGCCGTCAGCGCCCGCAGCACGCTGGCGCGCCGCGAGGCGCGGCGCTTCCACCTGTTCGTCTCGCCGTGGGTCATCGGGTTCGTGCTCTTCAGCGCGGGCCCGATCCTCGGCGCGATCGTGCTGAGCTTCATGGACTGGAACCTGCTGAAGCCGCCGACATGGGTGGGTTTCGCCAACTACGAGCGCATGTTCACCGACCCCGAGTTCTGGGAGTCGATCGAGAACACCGTGCAGTACGGCCTCGGCTCGGTGGCGCTCGGCGTGTCGTTCACGTTCCTGCTGGCGCTGCTGCTCAACCAGCCGCTGCGCTTCCAGGGGCTGTTCCGCACCGTGATGTACCTGCCGTCGGTGGTGTCGGGGCTGGCCACGGCGCTGCTGTGGCTGAACATCCTGCACCCCGACTACGGCCTGATCAACAAGGTGCTGGCGTCGTTCGGCATCGAGGGGCCGGGCTGGCTGGCCTCGCAGGAGTGGGCCATCCCCGGGCTCGTGCTGATGAGCGTGTGGGGCGCGGGCAACACGATCGTCATCTACCTGGCCGGGCTGCAGGGCATCCCGAAGACGCTCTACGAGGCCGCCGAGATCGACGGCGCGGGGTGGTGGCGCCGGTTCTGGAGCGTGACCGTGCCGATGATGTCTCCGGTCATCTTCTTCAACGTGGTGACCGGGTTCATCGCGGCGCTGCAGAGCTACGTGCTCATCCTGGTCATGACCGAGGGCGGGCCCGGCAACGCCACGATGGTGCTGGGGCTCTACATCTACCGGCACGCGTTCGTCTACTTCGACATGGGGTACGCGGCCACGCTGTCGTGGGCGATGTTCGTGCTGGTCATCGCCGTGACCGCGATCCAGTTCGGCCTGGCCAGGCGCTGGGTGCACTACGAGTTCAAATGAGGTCGCCGATGCTCGTCGAGACCGCGGTCAAGCCCGCGCGCCCCTCCCGGCCGGGTGGCAAGCCCCTGAGCTCGGAGCAGGCCGAGCGCGTCAGACGGATCCGGCGCTCCGGCGCGTACATCCTGCTGGTCATCAGCTCGGCGGTGTTCCTGCTGCCGTTCCTGTGGATGGTGACGACCTCGCTCAAGTCGGACGCCGAGAACCTGGCCTTCCCGCCGCAGTGGCTGCCCGACTCCTTCAACTTCGACAACTACGCCAAGGGCTGGAGCGGGTCGCTGCCGTTCACCAGGTTCCTGCTGAACACGATCGTGATCACCGCGCTGTCCATGGCGGGCAACCTCGTCTCGTGCATCCTGCCGGCGTACGCGTTCGCCCGGCTGCGGGCGCGGGCGGCGGGCTTCATGTTCGCGGCGCTGCTGGCGACCATGATGATCCCGCGCGAGATCACGCTGGTGCCGAAGTTCGTGATGTTCTCCAAGCTCGGCTGGGTCGACACGTATCTGCCGCTCGTCGTGCCGGAGTTCTTCGGCGTCGCGCTCTACATCTTCCTGCTGCGCCAGTTCTTCACCACGATCCCGCAGGAGCTCATCGACGCGGCCCGCATCGACGGGGCCTCGGAGCTGCGCATCCTGTGGAGCGTCATGCTGCCGCTGGCCAAGCCCGCCATCGCGGCGATCTGCCTGTTCTCCTTCGTGGGCAACTGGAACCAGTATCTGGAGAACTCCATCTACCTGCGCTCGATGGAGAAGATCACCCTCGCGCAGGGGCTCGGCATGTTCAACGGTCAGTACGTGACCCAGTACAACCAGATGATGGCCGTCGCGCTAGTGTCGATGCTGCCCATCCTCGTCATCTTTTTCCTGGCGCAGAAGACGTTCATCCGGGGCGTCACGCTCACCGGAATCGCAGGAAGGTAATCCTTGGACTACGAACGCCAGCCGTACAGAAGGTGCGGCCGCAGCGGTCTTCTCCTCCCCGCCGTGTCGCTCGGCCTGTGGCACAACTTCGGCGGGGGCAAATCCCTCGACAGCCAGCGCGCCATCTTCAACAAGGCGCTCGATCTCGGCATCACCCACTTCGACATCGCCGACCGGTACGGCCCGCCGTTCGGCGCCGCCGAGGCGACGTTCAACCGGCTCCTGCCGCGGTCGCTGCGCGACGAGGTGGTCGTCACCACCAAGGGCAGCAACCCCATGTGGGACGGCCCGTACGGCAAGGGCAACTCGCGCAAGCACCTGCTCGCCACGCTCGACCGGTCGCTGGCCCGGCTCGGCCTCGACTTCGTGGACATCTTCTACCTGCACCGCGACGACGAGGAGACGCCGCTGGAGGAGCAGGTGGCCACGCTGGACTACATGGTCCGCACGGGGCGCACCCTGTACGTGGGCGTGTCGAACTTCTCGCCCGAGCGCACCGCGGAGGCCGCCCGGCTGCTGCGCGAGCTGGGCACGCCGCTGCTGATCCACCAGCCGTCGTACTCGCTGCTCAACCGGAAGATCGAGCACGGCCTGCTGGGCGTGCTGGAGCAGGAGGGCGTCGGCTGCGTGGTCTACTCGCCGCTGGCCCAGGGCCTGCTCACCGACCGCTACCTCGACGGCATCCCCGCCGACTCGCGGGCCGCCGAGGCGCGCTTCCTCACCCCCGACCGGGTGACGCCGGAGGTGCTGACGTTCGTGCGGTCGCTGTCGGAGCTGGCCGCCTCCCGCGGGCAGACGGTGGCACAGCTCTCCCTGGCCTGGGCGCTCAGGGACCCGCGCGTCACGTCGGTGCTGGTCGGCGCCTCCAGCCCCGAGCAGCTCGAGGCGAACGTGGCCGCCGTCGACCGGCTCGACTTCACCGACGACGAGCTGGCCGCCATCGACCGCGCCGCCAAGGAGGCCGGTATCGAGGCGTAAGGAGCCGTCTCCCCCGTGAGAGTGAGGGCGCTCGCTCGTCACGGGGATCCGCCGCTGCCCGGACGACCGGCACGATCGTGACATGATCACCCGGACCGGACGATGGGCCGTCTGGGCAGCGGCCTCCTGGACGCTGCTCTACGTCGCGTCCAAAATTCACTTCGCCCTCGCCGAGCGCATCGGCGTGACCGGCGGCCCGCGCGTGGCCCCGGAGACCTATCTGGAGTACGGACCCGGCGAGGTCGCGCGGGCCCAGTGGGCCAACGCCGCCGCCGGTCTGCTCGTGGCCGCCGTCGTGCTGGCCTCCCTCATTCCTTTCCGGCGGCCGCTGCCGCGCCGGACGATGGCGGCGCTGCTGTGGACATGCGCGGCGATGGCCGCGGCGGGCGCGATCGGCATGACCGCCGGCGCCCTGTTCGCCGAGCGCGGCGGCGCTCTCTTCGGTGGCTACTGCGCGGTGTGGGCCGTGCTGCTCTGCCTCACCTCCCTCTCCTTCCACCGACGCCGCGACTCCATAATGAAACAGCTTTCCCGTTAGCGTGCTACCTTAAGGGGACGGTAGACCCATTAAGGAGTGACTTTTCATGGAATATCGGCAGTTGGGGGCGTCCGGGCTCAAGGTTCCGGCGTTGAGCTTCGGCGCCGGCACGTTCGCCGGGAAGGGCGAGCTGTTCGGCGCGTGGGGCGACACCGACGTGGCGCAGGCCCGGCGGCTGGTGGACATCTGCCTCGACGCGGGGGTGACGATGTTCGACACGGCCGACGTCTACTCCGACGGCGCGTCCGAGGAGGTGCTGGGCCAGGCGCTCAAGGGGAGGCGGGACCGAGCCCTCATCTCCACAAAGGCCGGGCTGCCCATGGGCGACGGCCCCGGCGACGCGGGCACGTCCCGGCACCGGCTGATCAAGGCGGTCGACGACGCGCTGCGCCGCCTCGGCACCGGCCACATCGACCTGTTCCAGCTGCACGCCTTCGACGCGGCGACCCCGGTGGAGGAGGTGCTGTCCACGCTCGACGACCTGGTCAGGGCGGGCAAGCTGCGCTACGTGGGCGTCTCGAACTTCTCGGGCTGGCAGCTCATGAAGTCGCTGGCGACCGCCGAGCGGTACGGCTACCCGCGCTACGTGGCGCACCAGGTCTACTACTCCCTGGTCGGGCGCGACTACGAGTGGGAGCTGATGCCGCTCGGCCACGACCAGGGCGTCGGCGCCGTGGTGTGGAGCCCGCTCGGCTGGGGCCGCCTCACCGGCCGCATCCGGCGCGGTCAGCCTCTTCCCGAGGGCAGCCGCCTGCACAAGACCGCCTCCTTCGGGCCGCCGGTGGCCGACGACCTGCTGTACGCGGTGGTGGACGCCCTGGACGAGATCGCCGCGGAGACCGGCAGGTCGGTCCCCCAGGTCGCGCTCAACTGGCTGCTCCGGCGCCCGACCGTCTCCTCGGTCATCGTCGGCGCCCGCGACGAGTCGCAGCTCCAGGAGAACTTGGGGGCGATCGGCTGGACGCTGACGCCGGACCAGGTGGCCCGGCTGGACGCGGCCGGCGCCACCACGGCGGCGTACCCGTACTTCCCGTACCGGCGCCAGGAGGGTTTCGCCCGGCTCAACCCGCCCATCGCCTCCTGAAAATTTCACGACGGCGACGGGCATCAGCGCTGATCGCCAAGGGGGCGGGGGTGGCGCCGTTGCGGCGGCGGATCACCGCGTCGTGCAATTTACGGTGATCCGCCCTCTTCGAGATGGGAGACCTGGTGCGTCACCGACTCGCCGCCCTGTCGCTGCTCGCGGCCACGGCCCTCGCCCCCGTCCTGACCGTGGCCACGCCCGCGCACGCCGACCCGACCCTGCAGAAGGTCTACTCCTACCTGCCCTACGACGTCTGCATCTCCTTCGGCCAGTCCGGCCAGCAGAACGGCCGGTGGAGCACCTGGTGGTGCAGCACCACCCAGCCGCAGAACCCGCAATATCCCACCTACGACCTGTGGGCGTACGTGAACTGAGGCCGAGCGCCCAGGACCGTGCCGTTCCGGACCAGAGCCGGCGGCTCGGGGGACGAGGGGCGCAGCCAGGCCACCTCCACCCCCGTGCCGACCAGCTCGAAGACGTGGGCGTCCGGGCGTCCCGGCACCTCCACCCGGCGCACGTCCGTCGCGCCCGCGAGCCGCGACGACAGCTCGGCGAACGCGTCCGCGCCGGGATGCCGCACGGACATGGTGCCGCCCTCGAAGGTCATCAGCTGGAACTTCGAGAACATCAGCTGGAGGAGGTTGTACGGATCGGGCGGCTCCGGCATGTCGGGGCCGAGCTGCCAGCAGACGGTCAGCCGGAGGCCGGACGACAGGGCCAGCATGTTCCTGATGACGAGGTCGTCGGCGTTGATCTGGTGCCGCAGGTCCTCCAGCTCCGCCGGGCAGCCGGTCATGAACATCTGGAGCGTGGGCGGCAGCTCGGCCATCCGGTCGTAGAGCCGATTCATGGCGGCGCGCACCGGTTCGGTGGTGAGCCGCCCCTCGTGGAGGTCCTCGACGGTCAGGCGGTGCCACGGCTGGATGCCCCCGGCCTCGATCACCTCCGCCAGGTGCTCGAACACCTCGGGGTACTCCGTCGGCACCGGCCCGTTGTACTCCCCCGCGACGACCGTCTTGCCCCCGACGACCGCGCGCACGTCCTCGATCGTGCCGGGGATCAGGTACGGGTCCCCGTACAGGTGGATGTCGAAGACGTCGTAGGCGTCCCGGCCCTCCTCGATGACCTGGAGGAAGAAGTCCCGTTCGCCGCCGGAGTCGTCCTGGGCGGGGAAGACGCCGGGCGGGCAGCCGCCGAGCACCACGGTGGCCTCCGGGTCGGCGCTCTTGACCGCCTGGTGGAAGTTCGCGAGGTGGGCCACGTAGTCGGCGGCCGTGCCGGCCCAGAACAGGGCGATGCAGGGCTCGTTCTCGCACTGCCAGTAGCGCACGCGGCCCCGGCAGTGCGTCACGAGGGCGCGCAGCGTGGCCGCGTAGGCCGCCGGGTCGAGGGGCGGCGAGGCGGGCAGCAGGTCGGTGGAGCGGGTGGAGCCCCAGGGCGAGGCCGCGCCGAGCGTGAACCAGAGCTCGGTGTCGTCGTCGAACTGGTCGAGCACGGCGTCCACCGCCGACCAGTCGTGGCGGCCGGGCTCGGGTTCGAGCTGCGACCAGTAGAGGAACACGCGCACCAGCCCCGCGCCCAGCTCCCTGACCTGCGGGGCGAACGTGTCGGTCTTGTCGACGAGGCCGTACTGGAGACCTCGCACCACTCCGAGTCGAATGTCCATGACCTCACGGTCTCCGGCCGCCCTGGTAAAGGGCTGTCAGCACGCTGTCAGGGCGTGCGCAGGCGGACGGGGCCGAACAGGCCGGTGCTGCGCTGGCCGGCGAAGACGAAGTGGGTGGGGCTGACCTCGTCCATGAACGGGCCGAGGGTGCCCAGGACCAGGATCTCGATCGTGTTCTCGCCCTCGTCCAGCCGTACGTCGAAGGTGCAGGGCGAGCACACCCGGATCCCGCAGGACCGGCCGTTCACGGTGATTTCGGCGGTGCCGCGGACCCTGCCGAGGTCGATCACGCCGGGCCCGGCGGTGGCGGTGACCGTGGTGCGGTAGCGGACGCCGCCGCTGTAGCCGGACAGGCCGCGTTCCTCCCAGTCGCCGAGCCGCATCCGGCCGGGGCCGCAGGTGAAGCGGACCGGGCCGGTCAGCGACCCGGTGACCTCCAGCTCCGTTCCGCGGATCCGTACGGGACCCGTCGCGTCGACCTCGATGCCGGTCACGCCGGGCGGCGGGTCCAGCAGGAGGCGTGCGGGGCCGGGGTGTCCGCCCGGGACCGCGAACGCAGCGGGCAGCGCGGTCACGCGCCCGTCGAGCCAGCCCGCCTCGGGCAGCGGATGCGGCCGGGGCCGCAGGTGGAGCGCGGCGGGGTCGCCCTGCTGGCGCCGCCGTACGCGGGGCCGCGAGGCCCAGCCGGGACCGGAGACCGCGAGCCCGTCCACCAGCACCCAGCCGTCCGACTCCACGCTGATCGTGTTGCCGCCGGGCCGGAGCAGGCCGGACACGTCGTAGCGGCGCACCCGCGGGATGTCCGCCTCCTCGTACGGGTCGAACCCGCCCTGCCTGCCCGCTTCCGCCCCGTTCACCAGCACCCGGCAGTACGCGGTCGAGGCGACCTGCAGCAGCTCGTACGGAGGTTCGCCGACGTGCACGGTGGTCTCCATGGACCCGCCGATCCACTCGGGCAGGGCCGCGTCGCGCGGGTCGGCGACCAGGCAGGCATAGGCGCGCAGGTCGAGCTCCTCGTCGGGGACGAGCCGCAGCTCCAGGAGGTAGGTGCCGGGTGCGAGCGGCGTGCGCGAGACCGCCGCGTATCCCGCGTCGTCCAGCGGCAGTTCCTCGCCGTCCAGCCAGGCGGTCTTGGCCGCCCCCGCCCCGATCGCCAGCAGACCGGCCTGGGGCACGGTGAGCAGGCTGCGGAAGCGGGCCTCCTCCCCGGCCCCGACCGTCCCGAACGCCAGGAACTCCACGGGCACGTGCCCCTTGGGGCCGAGGGTCTCCCGGTGGATCGGGTCCTTGCGCAGCCCGCGCGACGGCGACCACACCGAGGGCGTCCACGGTCCGGCGCCCACCCGCTGCTCGCCCCGGGCCTCGAACGTGACGTGCACCGGCTCGCCGTCCGGCGTGCGCAACGTCCATTGCTCGACGACGGCGCGGCTGCCGAAGTCCGACCAGGTGTCGTCCAGCGTCGGCACGAGCTCGACGTCCCACTCCTCGCCCAGCTCCACCTCGTGCCCGAAGCTCTGGCGCGCCTCCGGGACCCGGGAGGTGCCGTCGAAGATCAGCAGGGCGGCGGGCCCGTCGTCGAAGGGCACGACGACCTCCACGGCGTCCCCGTCCACCGTGCACGGCAGCGCCCGGGGCTCCCCGCCGAACGGGCCGGCCAGCAGCGGCGTACCGGAGACGCCCCGCACCTTCACCCGCATCTCGCGGGCGTACCGGGACGGGTCGAAGTCGATGGCGGCGTCCAGCCAGCCCAGCTCGACGCCGCGCTCCTCGGGCCGCCCCACGCCGATCCTGCTGGCCATGGGGAACGCGGCGGTCAGGAACACCAGCGTGGTCTCCCCGATCTCGCGCACCAGCGGCGGCACCGGCGCCTCGACCCGCCGTTCGAGCCCGGCCAGCGCCGCCCCGAGCCCTTCGGCGCTCTCCGCGAGCACGGCCGGGAGCCCGTCAGGGACCGTCCCCACCGCGACCAGCAGCCCGCCGGCGGCGGCGAACTCCTTCAACTGCGCCGCCACGTCCTCGTCGAGCACGGTCACGGCGGGCAGCACGACGGCCCGGTACGCCTCGGTGGAGACGGCCAGCCGCCCGTCGCGCACGCTCGCGCGCCGCACCGAGTCCTCGTCGATCACGTCCGCGTCGAGGCCGAGCCGGTCGAGCGCCCCCGGCACGGTCGCGAACCACGCCATGTCGCCCACGAGCTCCCGGTAGACCTCCTGCGCCCGCGCGGCCTGCGCGCCGACGCCGTCCAGCCGGGTTCCGGCCTGCGACGTCGCGGTGGGCAGGAGCACCGCGACGTCGCAGGCGTGGCGGCCCAGGGACAGGGCCGCGCACAGGCGGGTCACCGCGTCCGCGAAGACCCGGTGGTGCCGCCAGTAGGGTTGGCGCCAGTCGGTGGACGGCGGCGCCCACTCCCACCAGCCGCGCCGGGTCGTGTAGTAGACGGCGTGCGGGTTGTAGAGGTTGGCACCGGCGCGCAACCAGGGCAGCAGCCAGTCGAAGGTCTCCTCCAGGGTGCCGCCCCAGCCGCTGGAGTGGAACGCCTCGATCCAGGTGCGCGGCCTGCCGTACAGGTGGGCGAGGGAGGAGTGCAGGCGCGCGTCGCCGTGGTGGTCGGAGCCGGGCGCGCTGAACCAGCGATGGGTGCGCGCGTAGTCGGCGTAGAGCCGGACCCCGTCCACGGGATGCCCGGCGCGGGCCGGGTCCTGCTGATCGCAGCCGTTGAGCAGGCCGTGGCGCTCGTGCCAGTCGGCCAGCGGCCGGAAGAACGCCTCCTCGGCCAGCTCGGCCCGGGTGAGCTGGTAGGCGTGCCAGTCGGGCGCGTCGAGGGTGAACGGCCGGCCGCGCCGGGCGGCGTACTCCTCGGCGAACGTCGCCGACCACGTGGGCACGGTCGGCAGCTCGTCCTGGAACGACCCGGCGATCACCTTGCCGAACCAGTGGCCGGCCCGCCGCTCGAACTCGCCGTGCACCCGGTCGAGCAGCACCGCGCACGCCTCGCGGGACAGGTAGTCGAAGCCGCGCGTCGAGACCGTCCCGTCGGGGGCCAGCCACTGCCCGGCGAACTCCGGGCGTTCCTGGACAAGGCGGGCCTGCAGGTCGGCGCCGGAGAAGCCGAGCTGGTCGTAGAACCACAGGTACGCGCCCAGCTCGAAGGCGTCGGCGCAGACGCCGTCCAGCAGCTCCCACCACGCCTCGGACAGGAACGGCGGGTCGTCGGCGTCGGAGCCGAACAGCGGCCCCGACGGCGCCAGGTTGAGGATGACGAGGTTGCGCACTCCCCCGGCGACGAGCCGCTCCATCTGCCAGCGCAGCCGGTCGCGGCGCAGCGGCTCGCCGCTCCACCACCAGATGGCCGCCGGGGAGAACTCCCGTGGCGGCTCGCGGAGCACGTCGGCCAGGTTCATCCCTTGAGCCCGCTGGAGAAGCCCTTGATGACGTAGCGCTGCAGCACCAGGAAGACCAGCACGATCGGCAGCGCCCCGAGGACGAGCCCGGCGAAGACGAGTCCGTGGTCGGAGACGTACTGGCCGACGAAGGCGAAGACGCTGACCGGGACCGTCTCGAACCCGGAGCCGCCCAGATAGAGCAGCGGGGTGAAGAAGTCGTTCCAGATGAAGACGGCGTTGAGGATCAGCACGGTGCCGGTGATGGGCCGCAGCAGCGGGAAGACCACCCGGGTGAACGCCGTCAGGTGGGAGGCGCCGTCGATCTGGGCGGCGCTGGCGTACTCGCGGGGCAGCGCGCGGATGAAGCCGGTGTAGAGGAAGACCGTGAAGGGCAGCTGGATGCCGGTGTAGAAGAGGATCATCCCGGCGTGCGTGCCGATCAGCCCCAGGTCGGTCACCAGCTCGTAGAGCGGGATCATGCCGAGCTGGAACGGCAGCACGATGCCCAGCAGGAAGAGGACGTACAGGCCGTAGCCGAGCCTGCTCTGCACGCGGGCCAGGAAGTAGGAGGCGAACGAGCCGAGCGCGATCAGCAGGACCAGGCTGACCACCGTGATCACCGTGCTGTTCACCAGCGACGGGCCGAGCGCGGCGGCCGACCACGCCTTGCCGAAGTTGTCCAGCGTGGGCGGGTCGGGCAGCGCCAGCGGCGTCTGGGAGATCTGCGCCGGGTCCTTCAGCGACAGCGAGATCAGCGTGTAGACGGGGAACAGGAACGCGACCGCCGCCGCGATCATCACGATCTCCAGCAGGAACGTCCTTCTCACGCGGTCACCTCCCGGTTGCGCAGGTAGTAGACCTGGACGAGGGAGACCGCCGCCACGAACAGGGCGAGCACCAGCGCGATCGCGGTGCTGTAGCCGAACTTGCCGAACACGAACGCCTGCTTGTACAGCACCGTGGACAGGGTCTCCGTGGCGTAGCCCGGGCCGCCGTTGGTGGCGGCGAAGATCTGGTCGAAGAGCTTGAGCCCGCCGATCGTGGAGAGCATGAGGTTGATCGTCACCGCGGGGGCCAGCAGCGGCCAGGTGACGTAGCGGAAGCGCTGGAAGGTGCCCGCCCCGTCGATCATGGCCGCCTCGTGCAGCTCCTTGGGCACGCCTTCGAGCCCGGCCAGGAAGATGACCATGGAGTAGCCGGCGTACTGCCACACGACCATGCCGGCGATCGACCACAGCGCCACCGACGGGTCGCCCAGCCAGTCCACGCTCAGGCCGAGCAGGCCGTTGAGCCCGGCCGACGGGTCGGGGTTGTAGACGTACTTCCACAGGAACGCCACCATGACCGGGCTGACGACCACGGGCGCGAAGAAGATCACCCGCAGCAGCGCCCGGCTCTTCAGCTTGGCGTTGACGCCCAGGGCCAGCAGCAGGCCGACGCCGTTCTGGACGGCCACGATGGCCACGGTGAGCAGCAGCGTGTTGCCGATCGAGCCCATGGCCTGCTCGTCGTCCAGGAGCGCGCCGAAGTTGGCCAGGCCGACGAAGGACATGTCCTGGCCGATGCCGCTCCAGTCCGTGAAGGCGTACACCACGCCGGCCGCGGCCGGGTAGAGCACGACCAGCGCGTAGACGACGAGGGCGGGCGCGGCGAACAGCCAGGACGGCGAGGTGGCGCTGAAGCGCCGCCTGCGCCGCGAGACGGCCGAACGCCGCTGGACTGTCAGGGAAGTCACTTCTTGTACGCCTCGTCCATCTTCTTCAGCGCCTCGTCGATGGTCGACTTGCCGGCCAGCAGCTCCTGGATCACCGCGAAGTGCACCGGCTGCACCTCGGCGTTGGGCCAGCGCTGGTCCATGAACGGCACCGCCCGGTCCTTGGTGAACGGCAGGAACGACTGGACGGCCGGGTCGATGGTCGAGGAGGAGTCCTGGGTGAGCGGGATGGCGGCGATGGCCTTGGCCCAGGCGTTGATGTTCTCCTGCTTGCCGAGGAAGTCGATGAACGCCTTGGCCTCCTCGACGTGCTTGCCTTTGGCGCTGGCGCCGAGGCCGACGACCACGCCGGCGGGGATCCACACCTGGTTGGCGTCGTCCGCGCCCGGCACCGGGAACATCGACAGGTCGTCGGGCGAGGAGGCCGCCTTGCGGAAGTCGGGCAGCACGGCCGACACCTGGACCGCCATGCCGGCCTTGCCGGTGGCCACCATGGAGATCTGCTGCTCGAACGTGGTGCCGTTCGGCTTGTCGTTGAAGAAGCCGCGCTTCTGCAGCTCCAGGTACATCTCCATGGCCTGGCGCCAGCCCGACTGGGCGAAGGAGGTCTGCCCGGCGAGCTGCTTGTCGTCGAACGTCGGGTCCTTGGCGTAGACGGTGGAGGGCACCAGCGCGTACGTGATGAGCTGGGTGACCCACGGCGTCTGCGCGCCCAGCGCGATCGGCGTGATGCCGGCCTTCTTCAGCTTGTCGCAGACCGCGAGGAACTCCGTCCAGGTGGTCGGCGGGGCGTCCACACCGGCCTTCTCGAACGCCTTCTTGTTGTAGACGGCGCCGATGACCGACGAACCGGCGGAGTAGATGTAGGTCTTGCCGTCGAGCTGGAAGGCGGGCTTGAAGCCGGCGGGGATGGTCTGCGTCCACGCCTGGGAGGAAAGGTCGGCCAGCAGCCCGGCCTTGGCGATCTGGCTCATGGACATGGCGCTGCCGTTGCCCGGGTAGACCACGTGCAGGTCGGGGGCGTTGCCCGCGCCGAGCTGGGTGCGTACCGAGGTCTGCACCTGGTCGGTGGGGGCGAAGGAGGCGGTCAGCCGCACCTCCGGCTTCACCTTCTGGTAGGCGGCCAGCAGCTCGTCCATCGGCGCCTTCTGGTCGGCCACGCCGAGGAACTTCAGGTCGACCCCGGCGGCGGACCCGCCGCCCGTGGTGGCCGTGGTCTCGGGCTTGGTCGAGCAGGCCGTGGCCGCGGCCGCCACGGCGAGGCCACCCATCATGCGGAAGAACTGGACCCGGCTCAGTCGGGCGTCACGCAGATCGGTCATGTCATGTCTCCTCGCCGGCGCTGGGGGTGGCCGATACGAACGTTTTAATGACGGGCCTGTTAAGTTAACAGCGGATTTTGTTAAAAATGAGGGATGTCGGGAGGGTACGAGTCGCCCGAGAAGGGTGTCAAGAGTAGGATCCGCAACCGTCCAGGCGAGGGTGAGGGCTCAGGTTGAATTCGCGGCAGCACACCTCCGGCAAGTCCGCCCGATGGCGGGACATGGCCGAGCACATCGTGCGGCGTGGCTCGGCCACGGTGACGGAGCTCGCGGAGAGCTTCGACGTGAGCGTGATGACCGTGCACCGCGACCTCGACGAGCTGGAGCGCCAGGGCATGGTGCGCAAGGTCCGCGGCGGTGCCACCGCCCAGGCCTCCAACGTCTGGGAGAGCAACATCGCCTACCGGCTCACGGCGCACACCGCGGAGAAGGACGCGATCGCCAGAGTGGTGGCCGGGCTCATCGAACCGGGCAGCTCCGTGATGCTCGACGACTCCACCACGGCCCTGGCCGTGGCCCGCCACCTGGGCGAACTCGCCCCGCTGACCGTGCTGACGAACTTCCTCGAGGCGATCAGGCTGCTCGCGGCCACCCCCGACATCCGGCTCATCGCGCTCGGCGGCGAGTACCACGCCACCCACGACTCCTTCCTCGGGCTCGGCTGCGTGGACGCGGTCGAGGCGGTCAGCACCGACGTGGTCGTGGTCTCCACCTCGGCGGTCTCCGACCAGTACGCCTTCCACCAGGAGCAGGAGATCGTGCTGGTCAAGCGGGCGATGCTGAGCTCGGGCACCCGCCGGATCCTGGCCGTGGACGGCTCCAAGCTGGCCAGGGTGGCGCTGCACCGGGTCGCGCCGCTCGACGACTTCGACGTCATCGTGGTCGACTCCAACGCCCCCGCCGAGATGCTGCAGCGCCTGCGCGACCGGCACCGTCGGGTCGAGGTCGCCCAGTTGTAACACCCTGATCTGTGATTTTTAACTTCAGGCTTGTTACAAGCTTGCCTGCTTGCTACAAAGTGAGGGCTTTCGCCCCCCATCTGAGGAAGCAGCATGCACACGCGCCGTTCGTTCCTCGGTCTCAGCGCATTAGCCCTGGCGTTCAGCACCGACCTCGCCGACCCGTGGACCGCGGCGGCCACGGTGAAAGGCGACTACCCCTTCCAGCTCGGTGTCGCGTCCGGTGATCCGCTGCCCGACCGGGTGATGCTCTGGACCCGGCTGGCGGTCAGGCCGCTCGAACCGCTCGGCGGGCTGCCGTACAACAAGATCAAGGTGGAGTGGGAGATCGCCGAGGACGAGGCGTTCACCCGGCGCGCGGGGCACGGCTCCACGTGGGCCACCCCCGAGTACGGCCACTCCGTCCACGTGGACGCGAAGGGGCTGCGCCCCGGCCGCGACTACTTCTACCGCTTCCGCACCGGCGGCGAGCTCAGCCCGGTCGGCAGGACCAGGACGGCGCCCGCGCCGCGCAGCAGCCCCGAGTCGCTGCGGCTGGCCTTCGCCTCGTGCGCGTCGTGGCAGGACGGCTACTACGCCGCCTACCGCCACCTCGCCGAGGAGCGTCCCGACGTCGTCTTCCACCTCGGGGACTACATCTACGAGTACGGCATCGTGCCCTCGGGCGGTAACCGCAACACACCTGTGCCCGAGCAGTTCAGGGTGCAGTGCGACACGCTCGACCGCTACCGCGTCCAGTACGGCCTCTACAAGAGCGACCCCGACCTGCAGGCCGCGCACCAGGCGGCGCCGTGGATCGTCACCTGGGACGACCACGAGGTGCTCGACAACTGGGCGGGCCGGTTCGGCCCCGGCGGCGAGGTGTCCGAGCAGGACTACCTGGTGATCCGCGCCAACGCCTTCCGCGCGTACTGGGAGAACCTGCCCATCAGGGTGCCCGCCGTGCAGGGGCCCGACGCCCGGATCTACCGCAGGTTCTCCTTCGGCGACCTGGCCGAGTTCAACGTGCTGGACACCCGGCAGTACCGCGACGACCAGGTCTGCGGCGACGGGCAGCAGATCGACTGCGCCGAGCGGCTCGACCCGGCCCGGCAGATGCTCGGGGCCGAGCAGGAGAAGTGGCTGCTCGACGGCCTGGGCGCCTCCCGCGCCAAGTGGAACGTGCTGGCCCAGCAGATCGCGATGATCCAGCTCGACTACGACGCCGGGCCCGCGCAGAAGCTCAGCATGGATCTCTGGGACGGCTACAAGGCCGCCAAGGACCGCGTGCTGAACGGCATGGTGGAGCGGCAGGTCGGCAACCCCGTCGTGCTGACCGGCGACATCCACTACAACCTGGCCGGGGAGCTCAAGGCCGACTTCGACGACCCCTCCTCGCCCACGGTCGGCGTGGAGTTCGTCGGCACCTCTGTCACCAGCGGCGGCAACGGCAACCCGAACACCGGCCTGCCGCCCGGCGGCGCCGACCCGGTCAACCCGCATCTCCGCTTCTCCAGCTACCAGCGCGGCTACGTCTCCTGCGAGGTCACCAGGAGCCAGTGGCGGGCGGACTTCAAGGTGGTGCCGTACGTGGACCGGCCCGGCGCGCCGGTCTCCACCAGGGCCAGCCTCGTGACCCTCGACGGCGTGCCCGGCCTGCACGCGCTCTGACAGGAAGGACCGACCATGCGACTCCTCACCGCCGCGCTGGCCGCCACCGCCGTTGTCCTGACCACCCCGGCCGCCGCCCGGGCGCAGGATCCCTCCGAGCCCGCGTCGAACCCGTCGCTCACCGTCAGGTCGGGCGCTTCCAAGGGCACCGGCAAGCTGACCCCCATCGCGGGCGCCGACCGGGTCGTGGCCCCGCTCGGCGTGGACCCGGCCTGCCCGGCCAAGCTCGAGATCGGCATGCGCAGCGACGCCAGGAAGCCGTCGTACGCGACCATGTCCGTCGAAGTGACAGCGCCGCTGTCCGCCTCCCGCTCGATGCTGACCAGCTACCTGCCGCCCGGCTACGAGCTCGGCGCGAAACTGCTGATCGCCGTGCCGCCCACCACGCCGCAAGGCGAGTACGCGCTGCGCCTGAAGACGCCGGACCGCACGCTGTCGGTCCCCGTCCAGGTCGTCACCCTGGACCAGCTCGACAACGGCGGCAATCTCGCCCTGCGCCGCCCCGTCACCGCCTCGTCCCAGCACACCAACGCGAACTACCCGCCGTGCAGCGTCGCCGACGGCGACCCCGGCTCGAACGGCTGGGCCGGGGGCAACGGCTGGAACGACGCCACGGCCAGGGCCTGGCCGGACACGGTGTCGATCGCGCTGGGCGGCCCCAAGCAGATCTCCCGCGTCGATCTCTACACCCTGCACACCGAGCGCTATCCGGCCTCGATCTACGGGCTGCGGGACTGGGACGTCCAGGCGGGGCTGAACGGCCAGTGGCAGACGGTCGCGCAGGTCCGCGGCAACACCGCGGGCAGCGTGCGCTCGGACTTCGCCCCGGTCACGGCGGACGCGGTCCGCATCGTCGCCCTGGCCTCGAACGGCGCCAACGACTACACCCGCATCACGGAGGTGGAGGTCCGGTAACGCTTCCTCGATCAGCCTGGCGGTCGTAGCCGCACCGTGCCCGCGGTCATCGCGGGCACACCGGGCAGTCGGGGTCGCGGGTGAAGGGCTGGCGTTCGGGCGCCAGGCCGTTGCGCAGGTCGAGCTTGACGAACGTGCCCGCCGCCTGGGGCTCCTCGAAGCGGGTCAGGTAACGCATGGCCTCGTACGCGACCAGCGAGCCCATCTGCATGGCCAGCGGGCCGATCAGCGCGTTCTGGATCATCAGCTTGGCCCGGTTGCGCTCGACGAAGCCGCCGGGGCTCGCCTCGCCGGCCGTCGGGTGGTCGCTCCAGTCGCACCGGACGCACGCGCTGCGCCCCGGGTCCACCGAGTAGTACGTGACCTGCGAGCGGGTCATCCCGCCCACCACGAGCGGGACCCCGGCCCGCACCGCCGCCTCGTTCACCCACAGGTGGGCCTCGGGGTGCCCGTCGAGGCCGCCGGCCACCAGGTCCGCCCCGTCCACGAGGTCCTTCAGGTCGTCGGGGCAGGTGATCCAGCGGTCCACGGCGCGTACCTCGATGCGCGGGTCGTAGGCTCGCACCCACTCGGCCGCGCACTCCACCTTGGACCTGCCGATGTCGGCGTGGTGGTAGAGGAACTGCCTGGCGAAGTTGCGCGACTCCACGTCGTCCCTGTCGACCAGGGTCAGCCGGCCCACGCCGAGCCCCGCCAGGCACTGCACCAGCGAGGAGCCCGCGCCGCCGACCCCGAGCACGAGGACGTGCGAGCGCCTGAGGCTGTTCACGAAGTCCGCCCGCGGCCGGTCGAGCCGGGCGAACGCCTCGAAGAAGGCGAGGTTGGAGCGGTGCCTGGCGTCCAGGTCGGGGTCTCCGAGCGTGCGGTCGGACTCGCACTCGACGAGGCCGAGCCCGTCGAGTGACTCCACGGCGGAGCGCACGTCCGCCTCACTGAAGGACAGGCCCGCCGCCGCCAGCCGGCCCTGGAGCTCGGGCACCGTGCACGGTCCCCGGCCGAGCGCCGCGAAGAGCGCCGCCACCTGGCCGTCCTCGTCCCCGAGCGTGAGCACCTCGCGCGGGTCGGTGAGGACGAGCAGTTCCTCGCCCAAGGACTCCCATGCGCATTCCTTCAGCACGATCCGCATCGTCAATCCTCGATCCGTGAGGGTGTGGTGGCGGGCCCAAGGGCCGCCCCCACGGGGGCACACCGTCAGACGGAGCCGTTCCGGGTTGCCTTGATGGCCTCGACCTTGCGGACCACCCTCCGACGGAGCCAATGTGCCCCGGCGTGCCATACAACGGCTACAAAGCCGCCACACGGGCGCCGGGCGGCTCAGGGGGCCGCGGGGACGTGCCGCAGGTCGGCGGACATCCTGGCGGCCGTCTCGGCCAGGGCGGGCAGGACGTCGCGGAGCAGGTCGGCGCGGGTGGCCCGGCTGGCGTGGGTGGCGACGTTGACGGCCGCGACCACCCGCCCGTCCCGGCCCCGGACCGGCACGGCGATCGACCGGACCCCCTCCTCCAGTTCCTGGTCCACCAGCGCGTAGCCGTCTTCGGCGGCCTGCCGGACGGCGGCCCTCAGCCTGTCGGGCGCCGTGATGGTGTGGCGGGTCAGCGGCTCGGGCGCGATGGCGGCCAGCCGTTCCCCGGGCTGGTCGGCCAGGAGCACCCGGCCCATCGAGGTGGCGTACGCGGGGAAGCGGGTGCCGACCGTGATGTTGACGGTCATGATGCTCACGGTGGGCACGCGCGCCACGTACAGGACGTCGTCGCCCGACAGCACCCCGACCGAGGCCGACTCGTGGACGCGGGCCACCAGGTCGGCCAGGTGCGGCTGGACGACCTCGCCGAAGGTGCGCTCGGACAGGGCGGCGTAGCCCAGCTCCATCACCTTGGGGAGCACAGCGAAGCGGGAGTCGTGGCAGGCCACGTAGCCCAGCCGGGCCAGCACCTGCAGCGATCGCCGTACGGTGGCGCGCGGGAGCCCGGTGGTCTTGGCGGCGTCGGCCAGGCTGAGCCCGCCGCGGGCCGAGCCGAGCGCCACCAGTACAGCGAGACCCCGGGCCAGCGACTGCAGGTATCCACTGCCCAGCTCCTCCTTGGCGGCGCCAGAAAGATCTGGGGGCGTCGGCGGCAGAGTGGGCCGGGACGCCGGCTCGGCCAGGGCCGCCTCCATGGCCGCGACCGTCTCGCGGAGCCGGGGCAGCGCGTAGTCGCGCAGGCTGGCGGCGGTGTGCCGGCTGGTGTGGCTGACGACGCTCACCGCGCAGACCGCCTCCCCCCGCGGGTCGCGTACGGGCACCGCGACCGCGACCAGGCCCGGCTCGATGAGCTGGTCGTCCTCGGCCCACGGCGCGGCGGGGTCGCGCAGGGCCAGGCCCGCCGCGCAGCGGTCGGCGGGCAGCAGGTCGCCGACCCGGAAGGCGACCGACATGGTGCGCCTGCGGGTGAACTGCCCGATGAAGCGCACCCCGTCGCCGTCCTCGACGGCCAGCGACACGGACTCGTCCAGCTCCTCCGCGAGCCGCTCGGCCGGCGCCGCGAGGAGGTCGCGGAGCCCGCCGCAGGCGAGGTACGCCTCGCCCAGCTCCATCAGGCGCGGCGCGGGCAGCAGGTCACGCCCCTCGGCGCGGACGTAGCCGAGGTGGACCAGCGTGGCCAGCACGCGGTCGACCGTGGACCTGGCCAGGCCGGTGGCGCGCACGAGGTCGGTGGCGCGCACCCGCGCGGGACGCGAGCGCCCGTCCCGCCCTCCGGCGGGATCCGCTGTCAGTGCCCGGAGCACGGCCAGGCCGCGTTCCAGGGTCCCCGCAGGCTCCATCGGGCCCTCCTTTGACACGAGCGCGGTGGCGTACGCATACTCGACATCACAATAGTGAACTAAAGTTCACTATGCGAACACTCCCGATGAATGGAGCGTCGTGCGGAGAGACAAGGTGGTCGCGACCGCGGAGGAGGCGCTGGCCGGCGTGTCGGACGGCGCGTCGTTCGCGGTCGGCGGCTTCGGGCTCAGCGGCATCCCCAACGTCCTGATCCAGGCCCTCTACAACACCGGTGTGACGGGGATCGGCGTGGTGTCGAACAACTGCGGGGTGGACGGCGGCGGCCTCGGCATCCTGCTGGCGGCCGGACGCATCGCCCGCGTGACGGCCTCCTACATCGGCGACAACAAGGAGTTCGCCCGCCAGTACCTCGCCGGGGAGCTGGAGGTGGAGCTGACCCCGCAGGGCAGCCTGGCCGAGCGGCTGCGGGCGGGCGGCGCCGGCATCCCCGCCTTCTACACCCCCGCCGGTGTCGGCACGCCGATCGCCGACGGCGGCCTGCCGCTGCGCCACCACCCGGACGGCTCGATCGCGGTGGCCTCGCCGCCGAAGGAGGTCCGCGAGTTCGACGGCCGCTCCTACGTGCTGGAGCGCAGCATCACCACCGACTTCGCGCTGGTGCGGGCCGCCAAGGGCGACCGCTACGGCAACCTGGTCTTCAACAAGGCCGCCCGCAACTTCAACCCCCTTGCCGCGATGGCGGGCCGGGTCACGGTCGCCGAGGTCGAGGAGCTGACCGAGCTGGAGCCGGACGAGGTGCACCTGCCCGGCGTGTTCGTCCAGCGCGTCCTCGTCCTGACCCCCGAGCAGGCGACCGACAAGGGCATCGAACGGCGCACCATCTCCGCGCCTCCGGCACGGGAAGGGACCACCTCATGAGCTGGAGCAGGGACGAGATGGTCGCGCGGGCGGCGGCCGAGCTGCGCGACGGCGACTACGTCAACCTCGGCATCGGGCTGCCCACCCGCATCCCGTCGTTCCTGCCGCCCGACGTCGACGTGATCCTGCACTCGGAGAACGGCGTCCTCGGCGTCGGCCCCTACCCCTCCCCCGACGCGCTGGACCCCGATCTGATCAACGCCGGCAAGGAGACCGTGACCGTGCTGACGGGCGCGTCGTTCTTCGACTCGTCGCTGTCGTTCGGGATGATCCGGGGCGGGCACATCGACGTGGCGGTGCTGGGCGCGATGCAGGTCTCGGCGCGGGGCGACCTGGCCAACTGGATGGTGCCCGGGAAGCTGGTCAAGGGCATGGGCGGGGCGATGGACCTGGTCCACGGCGCGGGCCGGGTCATCGTGATCATGGATCACACCGCCAAGGACGGCACGCCGAAGATCGTCAAGGAGTGCTCGCTGCCCCTCACGGGGAAGGAGTGCGTCCACCGGATCATCACCGACCTGGGCGTCCTCGACGTCACCGGGGACGGGCTGAGGCTGGTCGAGACCGCGCCCGGGGTGAGCGTGGCCGACCTGCGCGACCGCACGGAAGCGGAGGTAGCCGTATGAACACCGTCTACATCGTGGACGCCGTCCGCACGCCCTTCGGCCGCCACGGCGGGGCGCTGTCCGGCGTCCGCCCCGACGACCTGGCCGCCCACGTCGTCAAGGCCGTCGCCGAGCGCAACGACGTGGAGGCCCCCGACGAGGTGATCCTCGGCAACGCCAACGGCGCGGGCGAGGAGAACCGCAACGTCGCCCGCATGGCGGCGCTGCTCGCCGGACTGCCCGTGACCACCCCGGGCGTGACCGTGAACCGGCTGTGCGGCTCCGGCATGGAGGCCGTCATCCAGGCGTACCGCATGATCGCCCTCGGTGACGCCTCCACCGTGATCACCGGCGGCGTGGAGTCGATGACCCGCGCGCCGTGGGTGCTGCCCAAGCCGGACAGGGCGTTCCCCGCCGGCGGGCAGGAGCTGGTCTCCACGACGCTCGGCTGGCGGCTGGTCAACCCGAGGATGCCCGCCGAGCACACCGTGCCGCTGGGCGAGGGCGCCGAGCTGATCGCCGACCGGCACGGGATCGCCAGGGCGGAGCAGGACGCGTACGCGCTGGCCAGCCACCAGAAGGCGGCCAAGGCGTCCTTCGAGCGCGAGATCGTCCCCATCGAGGGCCTGACCAGGGACGAAGGCATCCGCGAGGACACCGGTCTGGACAAGCTCGCCCGGCTCAAGCCCGTCTTCCGCGCGGGCGGCACGGTCACCGCCGGCAACTCCTCCCCGCTCAATGACGGCGCGGCCGCCCTGCTGCTGACCGACGAGGCGGGGCTGCGCGGGCGCGAGCCCCTGGCCAGGATCGTCGCCGGCGCGGCAAGCGCGCTCGAACCCCGCTACTTCGGGCTCGGCCCGGTCGAGGCGTCACGCAGGGCCCTGGCCAGGGCGGGCAAGGGGTTCGGCGACCTGGCGTCGGCCGAGCTGAACGAGGCGTTCGCCGCGCAGGTGCTCGGCTGCCTGGCCGAGCTGCCCGACCTCGACCCCGCCATCGTCAACCCCGACGGCGGCGCCATCGCCCTGGGCCACCCGCTCGGGGCCTCCGGCGCCCGCATCACCGGCACCCTGGCCCACCGGCTCGCCGCCGCCGGCTCCGGCATCGGGCTCGCGTCCCTCTGTATCGGCGTCGGCCAGGGCCTGGCCGTCGTCCTGGAAAGGTAGCCGCAGATGACCCCACCCCTCACCCAAGCCGACATCGACCGCGAGATCGCCGAGGTCCACAAGGCCCGCGCGGGCGAGGAGGCGAACCATCCCGATCGCGACTTCGCCCCCTACCGCAGCAGCGTGCTGCGCCACCCGAAGCAGCCGCTCGTCGCGCTGAAGGACCCGGAGGCGGCCGAGCTGGCCGGGCCGGTCTTCGGCGTGGCGGACGTCGCGCCGTTCGACTCGGACCTGACCAGGCAGCACGCCGGCGAGCCGCTCGGCGAGCGGATCACCGTCCAGGGGCGGGTGCTGGACCGCGACGGCCGCCCGGTACGCGGCCAGCTCGTGGAGATCTGGCAGGCCAACGCCTCGGGCCGCTACCTCCACCAGCGTGACGACCATCCCGCGCCGCTCGACCCCAACTTCTCCGGCGTGGGCCGCTGCCTGACCGACGACGAGGGCCGCTACGCGTTCACCACGATCAAGCCGGGCGCTTACCCGTGGCGCAACCACGTCAACGCCTGGCGGCCCGCGCACATCCACTTCTCGGTGTTCGGCACGGCCTTCACGCAGCGGCTGGTGACCCAGATGTACTTCCCGAACGACCCGCTGTTCCCGTACGACCCCGTGCTCAACTCCGTCACCGACGAGCGGGCCAGGCAGCGGCTGGTCTCCGCCTACGAGCACGACCTGTCCGTGCCGGAGTGGTCGCTGGGCTACCGGTGGGACATCGTGCTGGACGGCCCCGCCGCGACCTGGATGGAGGAGGGCCGATGAACCCCACCCCCTCCCAGACCGTGGGCCCGTTCTACGGCTACGCGCTGCCGATCCCCCGCGGCGGCGACCTCGCCGAAGGCGGCATCGTCGTCCACGGTCACGTCCACGACGGCGCGGGCGAGCCGGTGCCGGACGCGCTGCTGGAGTTCTGGCAGGCCGACCCGTCCGGCAACCTCGCGGGCGCGCCGGGCACGCTCCGGCGCGACCAGGTCAGCGGCGCGCTGCTGGGCAGGCGCGGCGTCGACTTCACCGGGTTCGGCCGGGTGGCCACCGACGCCGACGGCGGCTGGGCCCTGCGCACGCTCCCGCCCGGCAACGGCTACATCAGCGTCTGCGTGTTCGCCCGCGGCCTGCTCCACCACCTCTACACCCGCATCTACTTCGCCCAGGACGCCTTCCTCGGCTCCCTGCCCCCCGAGCGCGCGCGGACGCTGGTGCCCGTGGAGGAGCGGCCGGGCGTCTTCCGGTTCGACATCCACCTGCAGGGCGACAAGGAGACCGTCTTCCTGGACTTCGGCTGATCTCCTCAGACCAGGCCGACCATGAAGCCCTCGTCGCGGATGCCCAGGTAGATGGCCGGGCGGTACTGCCGCATGGCGTGCTCGATGACCGGGATGTACTTGGGGTTGGAGCCCAGCGGGAGCCGGTAGCCGTTCTTGACCGTGTGGAACTCCCACAGGTGCTCCATGTCCGGATGGCGTGAGCGGAAGCCGGGGTCGGCGGGGAAGAGGTCGAGGCGGACCATCGTCTTGCGCATGATGTAGTCGGCCGGCTTGACGCGGCGCTGCTGCGTGCGCGAGATGCCCACCGCGGACAGCTCGTCCCACGGGACCGCCCACGGGCTGCCCTGGGGATCGTCCCAGCGCACGCCGTAGACGTCGAAGACGAGCTTGCGCGGCCGGCTGATCTTGCGCCAGGTGATGATCGGCAGCAGCCCGATGAACAGGAAGATCAACCCGAGGACCAGGACGGCGACCGCGGAGCCCGAGCCGCCCGTCGTCTGCCCGGTGAGCGCCGAGAAGACCGCCATGAGCCCGATGACCCCCGCGACGGAGCCGCCGATCAGCGCCTTCACCTTGGCGTCGCCGCCGACGTCGATCACCACGGGAGGCGGCGCGAAGGCGGGCTGCTGCTGCGGGGGGTAGGGGGCGTTGAACTGCTGCTGTGGCTGCTGTTGCGGGCCGTACATCATGAGACGGCAGGTTAGCCGGGATCACCCGTTGTGCCGTGACGCTTCGTACATTTGCGAAGCGTCCGGAGTCACCCGGACACGGTGGGGCGGATCTCGGTGAACAGGCGGAGCGTCACCGGCCGCAGCCGCCACCTGGGCCAGCGCAGCCGCAGGGGCGAGAAGGTCGCCGCCAGGACGATCTTCAGGTAGGAGCTCCCGGTCTGACCCACAGGCACATGCGCGCAGAACCCCGACACGTCGGCGCGGGCCGCCCGTCCGCCCAGCAGCAGCCGGCTGCTCCCCCGGATCTCGGATCCGCCCTCCAGGCTCACCGACTCCCAGAGGAGCTCGGGCGCCCCGGGCAGGGAGAGCCGCAGCGTGAAACCCGCCAGCGACCCAGCCGGGCTCAGGTAGAAGGAGCCGTCGAAGTCGCCGCTCCGGTGACCGGCCGAGAGCGTCGCCTCGCTGGCGTCCATGGCGATCCGCCAGGCGTTGGGATCGGTGTAGGGGATCAAGGGGCTCACCTCGCTGTCCGATAAGGCGCGTCTACCCACAAGACGAATTAGCGCCCGCGAATGTGACAATCCGGTCAGTGCCCTGACGACGCCTCCGCGGGCACGGTCGCGTCGAGCCGGAAGCGGTGGTCGCGGGAGGCGGTCGTGAGGCCGCCGCCCCGGGCGGCGAGGCGGGCGGTGAGGTTGGCGACGCCCTGGCCGGGCTCGGCGGGGCGGCCGGTGACGCCGTCGTTGTCCACGCGCAGCCGTACGAGGTCGTCGCCGGTGGACAGGGCGATCGTCACGTGGCGGGCCTCGCTGTGCCGCAGCACGTTGGTGGCCGCCTCGCGGACCACGACGGCGAGCAGGGCGTCGACGCCGTCGGGAAGGGGCGCGTGATCGGCGTCGATCTCCACGGTCGCGCCGGCGGCCTCGAGGACCTCGCGGGCCGAGGCCAGCTCGGCGCGCAGGCTGAGCCCGGGTTCGCCGTCCCCGGGGATGGCGCGCAGGTCGGCGAGCGCGGTGCGGGCCACGGTGACGACGCCGGCCAGCTCGGCCTCGGCGCGGGCGGGGTCGCGGGCGGCCAGCTCGGCCTTGACGGTGATCGCGGACAGGCCGTACCCGATCAGGTCGTGGACGTCCTGGGCGATCCTGCGCCGCTCCCTGGCCGCGGCCAGCCCGGCGAGCGCCAGCCGCGACTCGCGTACCTGGTAGACCAGCCGCGTCACGGCGGTCAGCCCGTAGAACATCGCCGACATGCCGACCACCTCCAGCAGGGCGGCCGGGATGCCCGCGGCCGAGCCGGACCGGGCCAGGAGCACCGCGGGCACGCTCGCCACCGTCGCCGCGTATAGCGCCCACGCCAGGCGCGGCGTGGGGATCACGATCAGCAGGGAGGCGGCGGCCCAGCCGACGAGCTGGTAGTAGGGGCGGTCCGGTTCGAGCAGCGGCAGCCACGCGAGCAGCAACTGCGCGGGCAGCGTCCAGGCGGCGTGTCTCGGCCGGGCGCCGGGGGGCCGCGGCAGCGCGTGGTACGCCTGCAGCGCGACCACCGCGATGACCGCGACCCAGTACGCCACCCGCAGCCCGACCGGCACCGGCGCGCGGGCGACGACGATGATCGCGGCGACGGGGAACCACAGGTACACCACTGTCAGGATGGGCAGCGCGAGCCGCGGGGTCAGGTCGCCGGGCGGCGGCATCGGCGGCGGCTCGGGACGCTGCCTGACCTGCTGCGCCGCCCGCCGGGTCAGCGGCGGGATCTCCCCGGCCCGCCCGGCGGCGGCCAGCCCGATGACGCGTGACAGCGTGGACCCGAGCACCGCGTCCAGGTCGTGACCGGCCCGCTCGCGCTCCTCGGCCACCGACCGCGCGGCCAGCTCGGCCCGGGTGGCGTGGAGCTCGTCGCGAAGATCGCTGAGCCGGGTGAGGGCGAACACGACCAGCCCCTGCGTGGCCGTGTTGCCGACCGCGTTGACCCAGACGTAGGCGTCGGCGCCGAGGTTCACCACGCCCGCGGCGGCCGTCACGCCGCCGAAGAGCACCCACCGCAGCGGCCCCCGCGCGACCAGCAGGACGGAGGCGGCGAAGAACGCCGACGGCCCGCCGAACGGCACCGGCCCCATCCAGGCGAACAGCGCCGCCTGGCCCGCCACCAGCCACCAGCCCCGCAGCCGCCGGGTCCGCGGCAGCGAGCACAGCAGTTGCAGGCCGAGGGAGAGCAGCGCCGGCGCGCCCGGCAGTCCTGCGGTCGGGGGGATGACCAGGAGGAGCAGCACCACCAGGATGATGAGCGTGGACACCCGATCCCCACCGCGAGACGACCTTCACCGTTTCGCGGCCAAGCATCCCACAGCCCGCGCCCGGGGCCCAGGCGGGATCAGCCGAACACGCCCCCGACCATGTTGTACGCGTACGCGACGGCCATGAAGCCCGCAGAGACGAGCGCGAAGGCCGTGTAGGAGATCCGCCCGGCCGGGCCCCACCAGCCCTTCCACCAGGCGCCCGCCGCGCAGGCCACGACCCCGCCGCTGAGCACGAACGCCGCGGACGAGGCGATCAGGGCGGCCGTGAGCAGCGGGGACCCGAGGAAGATGGCGTCGGTGGGCGCGATGGCGATCGTGGCGGCGAAGCCGTACGCGAAGACCAGGACGAGCACGCCGGTCAGCCAGGCGAGCCACCACGCGGTCCGGTGCCGGGCGGGCCTGCCCCGGAGCCTGCGGACGAGCGCCGCGACCGGCATCCCGAGCGCGGCCGACAGGAACGCGGCCAGGCCCGCGTAGACGAGCCACACGTGCAGGCCGGCGTCCGAGCGTTCGAACGTGGCCGCCTCCTCCTGGTGGCCGCCCGCGAGCAGGCCGTGGCCGTCGAAGGCGATGCGCTCCTGGCCGCCCCGCTCGGCGAACAGCCCCGGCCCGACGAGCTGCCACGTCTGCACGGGTCTGGCGGGGTCGCGGGACAGGCCCGTCGTGGTGATCGTCCCATCGCCCGCCGCCTCCACGGTCACGTTGCCGAACAGCGCGCCCGACCTCAGCAGGTCGCCGCGGATCCGGGTCGAGGTGTACGTGCCCGCGTACGCCGAGGTGTCCCCGCGCACCGGCGCCGGCTCCTCCGGCCTGCCGGGGAAGTAGCGGTCGACGATCCGGTCGACCAGCTCATTGGCGGCGGCCGTGGAGTCCTCGCCGTTGAAGACGGCGTACACGCCGGTCCTCTGGTCGGGCAGCAGGGCCAGGACGTGGTGGAAGCCGTTGATGTCGCCGCCCTTGGAGAAGATCCGGCGCCCGTTCCTGACGGTCTCCTCCAGGCCGTACCCCATGCCGGGGAGCCGGTCGTCCTGCGTGTAGTGGCGGCTCATCATGGTCGTGCCGACGTTCCCGCCCAGGCGGGGGTCGTCGCCCAGCAGCGCGATCATCAGGCGCCCCATGTCGGCGGCGGTGGTGACGGGCCCGGTCCCGGAGGCGGGCGACCCGTAGTAGCGCTTGTACGGAACGTCCCTGTTGTACCCCTGGGCCAGGGTGCCCGTCAGGGCGGTGGGCAGCGGCGCCTGGAACGACGTGCCCGCCATGCCCAGCGGCGCCAGGATGCGCGAGCGCACGTACTCGGCGAACGGCCGGCCCGAGGCCACCTCCACCAGGTAGCCCGCGAGGCTGTAGGCGTAGTTGTCGTAGGCGAGCACGGTCCCCGGCGGGCGCACCCGCTCCGGCCGGCCGTTCTTGACGACCTCGGCCGGCGGCTCGGCGGCGCCGGGGTCCTCCCAGGACGAGCCGAGCACTCTGTCCGCGAAACCGGCCGTGTGGGTCAGCAGGTGCTCCAGGGTGACCGGCCGCCCGGGGAAGGTGTTCGGGATCTTGAAGGTCTTCAGGTACGTGTTGACGTCTGCGCGCAGGTCGAGCTTGCCCTCCTCGACGAGCTGGAGCGCGGCGATCGCGGTGAACGTCTTGGCCGTCGAGGCCGTGAAGAACCCCGTGCGGGCCGCGTCCACCGGGACACGCCCGGCCAGGTCGGCGTAGCCGTAGCCGCGGGAGAAGACCTGCCGCCCGCCCGACACCACCGTGACCGCCGCGCCGGGGATCCCGTGCGCGGCGAGCTGCCCGGGCACCACCTGGTCGACCAGCGTTCCGACGTCCTCCAGGTCGGTGGAGGCGGCGGCGGCTCCGCCGGACAGGCCGCACACCAGCAGCACGGTCGTCAGGCCGAGGAACAGGGCTTTCTTCATGCCTCCCAAGATCGCGAACTCGGCCGCTTCCGGACCAGTGTCAGACACCTCGATCCGGCATGTGAAACACACGAACCGGACATCAGGCGAAATATCATGGTCCCCACGCTTCGGGGGGAGTCGAGAGTGATTCGGGTGCTGCTGGCCGAGGACATGCATCTCATCCGCGGGGCGCTCGCCTCGCTCCTGAGCCTGGAGCCCGACATCGAGGTCGTCGCCGAGGCACCGGACGGTGACGCGGTGCTGCCGGCGGCGCTGGCGCACCGGCCCGACGTCGCCGTGCTGGACGTGCAGATGCCCGGCATCGACGGCATCGAGGCCGCCGCCGCACTCCGCGAACGGGTCCCCGGCTGCCGCGTGCTCGTCCTCACCCAGCTGGGCCGGCCGGAGGTGCTGCGCAGGGCGCTGGCGGCCGGCGCCGGGGGCTTCATGCTGAAGGACGCGCCTCCCGCCGACCTCGCCGCGGCGGTGCGCCGCGTCCACGCGGGCGAGACGGTGGTCGACCCCGCCCTCGCCGCGGCCACCATCGCGGCCAGGGCGAACCCGCTGTCACCGCGCGAGGTGGAGGTGCTGCGCCGGGCCGCCGGAGGCGACGACCTCCCGGAGATCGCCGCCGCGCTCCACCTGACCAAGGGCACGGTACGCAACTACCTGGGGGCGATCGTCACCAAGCTCGACGCCCGCAACCGGCTGGACGCGGTCCGCATCGCCACCGAGGCCGGCTGGCTCTGACGCGCCCTTTCCGAGCACCGGCGAGGCGACCTCGTCAGGCGCGCTCGTCACGGGCCATCCGGTAGAGCCCGTACGCGGCCTCGATCGCCCCGAGCACCATCATGACCACGCCGACCTTCGACGGGGTGAACACGACGATCTCGACGTCGAGCCCGAACAGCCACAGCGCCAGCCCGATGACGAAGACCGCCAGTCCGGTGAGGAACGTCTTGCGGGCAGGAGCCATGGGGACCTCTTCCGATCAGGGCCGTTTCCCGCAACGCTAGCGACGGCCCGGCCCGCAAGGCTTCCTGCCCGCTGAGGAGATCGGCGTACATCCTTCGGGTGACGCCACAGATCTCGTGATCGTCACCCGGGAACGCCGGTCGCCCCTCGGGGCGGCGTGATCAGGCCGTACATGACCAGGGCGCCGAGCGCGATCGAGATCACCGACCAGACGGGGAAGGCCACCATGAAGGCGAAGTGGCCGATCATCGAAAGCCCGGCCAGGACGACCCCGGTCCAGCGGGCCCAGCCCTGCCCGGCCAGCACGCCGAGCCCCACCAAGACCTGCAGGACGCCGATCGCCAGCCAGGCCCAGCCCCAGGCGGTGTAGTTCCACACCAGCAGCTGGCCGCCGGGCGTGACGAAGAAGTACGTCTTGAACAGGGCTATGACGCCCTCGATGATGTTGAAGATGCCCAGCACCATCGCGAGGGTGCCGGCGAATCCGAGCCAGCCCGAATAGCCACCACGATGGAATGCGAACGGTGACGTTGACGTCGCCATGATCGTCTCCTTCCCGGCAAGTTGAAACTCCGGGTCGCCGTCTGCACCCATGCCCGAAATGTCTAAAGATAAAATCCCGCCGGGCAAAGCTATGTCCTCGCATCGGCAAAGAGCGCCGCCATTTAGCCTCCCACTTTTCCCAATTTTTCCGGAAAATGGGGATTTGCTTGGCCGACGTCCCCCCGGCGGAAACGACAAAGTGCGAGGGATACCGTCACCGAATAATCTGGGAGTGGAGGCTCGGCCACCGATGGCGCGGTGATCCGAGCGCCGGAGCCGTTGGAGCATTCATGACCACGACCGCACCGATCGTTTCCTGCCACCTGCCCGCTGAGCTCAACAGCTTCATCGGCAGGCGGCACGAGATCGCCGAGGTCAAGCGGCTGCTGTCCGATGCCAGGCTGGTGACCCTGATCGGCGTCGGCGGAGTCGGCAAGACCCGCCTGGCCCAGCGGGTCGGGTTCGACCTGCGGCGCAGCTATTCCGACGGCGTGTGGCTGGTCGAGCTCGCGGCGCTGGAGAGCCCCGAATTGCTGGTGCAGTCGGTGATGGAATGCCTGGAAATCCAGGACCGTTCGGTGCGGCCCCCCATCGAGGTGCTCACGGATCATCTGCGTGACAAGAAAATGCTCCTCATCCTCGACAACTGCGAGCACCTGCTGGACGAATGCGCCGCGATGGCCGAGACGCTCATGCGCGCCGCGCCCGGCCTGCGGATCCTGGCCACCAGCCGGCAGTCGCTCGGCGTCGTGGGCGAACAGACGATGCCCGTTCCGCCGCTGCCCATGCCGGATTTCGACGTTCCGCGGTCGTCCACGGAATCGCTGAAACAGTTCGACGCGATCCGGCTGTTCGCCGACCGGTCCCAGTCCGTGCTGCCGGGGTTCGAGGTCACCGACGACAACCAGGACAGCGTGGCGCGGATCGTGCGGCGGCTGGACGGCATCCCGCTGGCGATCGAGCTGGCGGCCGTCCGGCTGCGGGCCCTCTCCGTGGAGCAGCTGCTGGCCCGGCTGGACGACCGGTTCCGGCTGCTCACGATGGGGGCGCGCACCGCGATGCCCCGCCAGCAGACGCTGCGGGCGCTGATCGACTGGAGCTACGCCCTCTGCACCGAGCAGGAGCGGCTGCTCTGGGCCCGGCTGTCGGTGTTCTCCGGCGGTCTGGACCTGGAGGCGGCCGAGCACGTGTGCTCCGGCGACGGCATCGAGCCCGACGAGATCGTCGATCTGGTGGTCGGCCTGGTGGGCAAGTCGGTGCTGGCCCGCGAGGGCGACCAGACCACGGTGCGCTACCGGCTGCTGGAGACGATCCGCCAGTACGGCCGCGACCGGCTGCGCGAGTCGGGCGACGAGGCGACGCTGAGGGCCCGGCACCGCGACTGGTTCCAGGACCTCGCCGGCCGCGGGCAGCGGGAGTGGTTCGGCCCCGACCAGGTGGCCTGGTTCAGGCGCCTGCGCGCCGAGCACGGCAACATCCGCAGCGCCCTCGACTACTGCCTCACGACGCCGGGCGAGGCTGAGCGCGGCCTGGCCATCGCCACGGCGCTGCGGTTCTACTGGATCGCGACCGGGTCGCTGCGGGAGCCGCGCGACTGGCTCGACCGCCTCCTCGCGACCTACCCGACGACCGGCCCGGCGGCGGGGTCAGCGGCGGGGTCAGCGGCGGGTGACGAGGCGACGGTCGTCCGGGCCAACGCGCTGTGCGTCAACGCGCGGCTGGCGGTGCTGCAGAGCGACTTCGCGCTGGCGGCGGACATGCTCGAGGAGGCCCGTGAGCTGGCGAAGCAGCTCGACAGCGCGATGGTCCTCGCCGAGATCGCCTACGTCTCCGGCCTCACGACCCTGATCCAGCGCGACATCACCGGCGCGGCGGCCCTGCTGGAGGAGGCGGTGGCGGCCTACCGCGAGGCGGACGCCCCGATGGGGGTGGTGAACACGCTGCTGTACCTGGGCACCGCCTACTCACTCCTCGGCCGTTCCGACGAGGCCGTCGCGCGGTTCAAGGAGGGCCTGGAGATCTGCGAGGGCCGCGAGGACCACTGGTTCAGGTCGTACACGCTGTGGGTGTACGGGATCGAGATGTGGCGGCAGGGGGACGTGGCCGGGGCGGTCGAGATGGAGCGCGAGGCCATCCGGCTCAAGCGGCCCTTCGACGACCGGCTGGGCACCGCCCTGTGCATCGAGGCGCTGGCGTGGATGGCCGCCGACGGCACGCCCGAGCGCGCCGCCGTGCTGTTCGGCGCCTCGCAGGAGCGCTGGCGGGCGTTCGGCGCTCCCCCGTTCGGCTTCGTGTCCGGCCACCATGACGCCTCCGAGGCGCTGGCGCGCGAGCGCCTCGGAGAGCAGGAGTTCGAGGCCGCCGTCCGCAGGGGCACCGAGCTCACCCCGGCCGACGCGATCGCGTACGCCATGTGCGAGAGCCCGAAACCGGCCAAGCCGGCGGCGGCCACGGCCCAGACCTCGCCGCTCACCCGGAGGGAGATGGAGATCGCCCGGCTCGTCGCCCAGGGCATGACCAACAAGGCCATCGCCTCCTCGCTGGTGATCGCCCAGCGCACGGCCGAGGGACACGTCGAGCACATCCTGACCAAGCTCGGGTTCAACTCGCGCTCCCAGATCGCGGCCTGGGTCGGCGAGCAGGGCCTGCTTCCCGGGGGCGCCCCATGACGTCCGGCGCCGGCGTTCTGACCGACAAGTCCACCTTTGTCGGGCGGGCCCGGGAGCTGTCCACGGTGCGGAAGCTGCTGGGCACGTCGCGGCTGCTCACCTTGACGGGCGCGGGCGGCGTCGGCAAGACCCGGCTGGCGCTCAGGGCCGCGGAGCTGCTGCGGGACACGTACCAGGACGGGGTCGAGGTGGTCGAGCTGGCCCGCCTGGAGACCGGCGATCTGCTGGAGTCGGAGGTCGCCATGGCCCTGGGGCTGCGCGACGTGCGCCGCGACCCCATGGGCATGCTGGTGGACCACCTGTCCCGCAAGCGGATGCTGCTGGTCCTGGACAACTGCGAGCATCTGAGCGCGGTCTGCGCCCGGCTCGTGGACCGGCTGCTGCGCTCCGCGCCCCGGCTGCAGGTCCTGGCGACCAGCAGGCAGACGCTGCGGGTCCCCGGCGAGCAGGTGCTGATGGTCGCTCCCCTGTCCACTCCCGATTCCGGCCCCGGTCGCAGCCACACGGTCCGGGAGATCGGCCGCCACGACTCCGTACGGCTGTTCGTGGAGCGCGCGGCGGGCGCCGTGCCCGGCTTCCGGCTGAACGCGCGCAACGTGGCGCCCGTGGCGCAGCTGGTCCAGCGCCTGGAGGGCATCCCGCTGGCGATCGAGCTGGCCGCGGTCCGGCTGCGCTCGATGCCGCTCGAACGCCTGGCGCGGGAGCTGGAGGAGCGGTTCGACGTGCTGGTCGCCAAGACGCCCGCCGCCCTGCCCCGCCACCAGACGATGCGCGCGACCATGGAGTGGAGCTTCCGCCTCTGCTCGGCCGGGGAGCGGCGACTGTGGGCGCGGCTGGGGCTGTTCCCCTCGGGGGCCGACCTGGAGACGGCCGAGGCGGTGTGCTCGGGCGACGGCATCGACCGGCTCGACGTGCTCGACCACCTGACCGGGCTGGTGGACAAGTCGGTCCTGGTCAGGGACGGGTCCAGATACCGCATGCCGGAGGCCCTGCGCGCGTACGGCTGCGAGCAACTGCCGCCTCCCGAGGAGCGGCGGCTGCGCCGGCGTTACGTCGAGCACTACCGGGACCTGGTGACGGAGCAACGGATCGACCGGATGGTGCCCGAGCAAGTGGACCGGTACCTGCTCCTGCAGCGGGAGCTGCCCAACATCCGCGTCGCCCTGGAGATGTGCCTGAGCGAGCCGGCTCTGGCGCCGATGGAGCTGGAGGCCGCGGCGGCGATGTGGTGCTTCTGGCTGCTGGCCGGCTCGTTCGCGGAGGGCCGCTACTGGCTGGGACGGGGCCTGGAACGGGTGCCGGAGGCGAACCGGTGCCGTGCGATGGGGCTCTGGGCGGACAGCCTGCTCGCCCTGCGCCAGGGCCAGACCGCGGCGGCCACGCGGGGGCTGGAGGAATTCCTCGCCTTCGCCCGCGGGGAAGGCGACGAGTGTCTCGTGGCGCACGGCATCCGCAGCTCGGGCGTCGCGGCTTTCTTCACCGGCGACGCCCGGCGCGGCCTGGCGCTGATCCGGAAGTCCCTCGCCATCCACGAGGCCAGGGGCGACGTGGACGGCATCATGTTCAACCTCTACGTCGGGGCCGCCTACGGCTCGACCGAGGATCCCCGTCAGGCGAGCGAGTTCGGCGAGCGGCTCCTGACCCTGTGCGAGAGCCGGCGCGCCCTGGTCTTCCGCGCGTACGCGCAGCTCGCGCTGGGTGTCGCGCACTGGAATCTGGGCGAGCGCCGGCGCGCGGAGGCGTTGCTGACGGCGGCGACCGAGTTCACCGGGGGGATCAACGACCGGTGGTGCCTGACCCAGTGCCTGGAGGTGCTGGCGTGGCTCGCGGGTGCTCGGGGCGAGCACGACCGGGCCGCCGCGCTGCTGGGGGCGGCGCACACGATGTGGCAGGCGGTGGGGACCTCGCCCGAGTGGATGAGCTACCACGCGACCTGGCACGAGCGCTGCACGGAGCAGGCCCGCGCGGCGCTGGGCCGGTCGGCGTTCGCGGCGGCGTTCCGCCAGGGGTCGCGGCTCGGGCCGCAGCGGGCCGCGGCCTACGCGGTGAGCGGCGTGCCGCGGGAGCGGTCGCCGGGGCGGCGGGGCGGCCGGGGCTCGGAACCGCCCGTCACGACGGGCGCGGGAGGCCGGCGGCGGCCTCGGTCAGGCACGTCTCCAGCCGGGTGACGATGGCCGGCGCCCCGGCGGTGTCGATCCGGCAGCAGTACAGGAAGCGTACGAGGGGCTCCTCGGCGATGGGGCGGGCGACGACGCCGTCCACCGTGTCCGCGAGCGCCAGCGCGGGCAGCACGGCGATGCCGAGCTCGTGGGCGACGAGTTGCAGCACCGTCCTGAAGTCGTCGCCCACGAAGGCGAGCCGTGGCTGGAAGCCCGCGGACCGGGCCAGCTCCGCGAGGGGGCCGAGCTGGGGGCCGGTGACGGGGGTGCCGATCCACGCCTCGCCGGCCAGGTCGGCCAGGCTCAGCGACGCGCGCCCGGCCAGGGCGTGGCGGGCGGGGAGCGCGACCATGACCGGGTCGCGGCCGATCAGCGAACGCCGCAGGCCCGGTGGCGGCGGCAGGGGGAACCAGGCGTAGTCGAAGGTGACCGCGAGGTCGAGGTCGCCGCGGAGCAGCCGCTGGTAGGCGTCCTCGGTCTCGTACTGGCTCAGCGTGACCCGCACGTCCGGGCAGCCCCGGCGGAACGCGGCCAGGGCCGGGGGGACGATGCCGGCCGCGGCGGAGACGAAGGCGCCCAGCCGCACCTCGCCCGACAGCCCGGCGTCCAGGGCCTCCAGCTCCGTCCTGGCGCGGGTCATCGCCGTCCGGACGGCCTCTTCGGCCTGCAGGAGGACGGCGCCGGCGGCGGTGGGGCGCACGGGACGGCGGTCGAGGAGCCGCAGCCCGGCCCGCCGTTCGAGGTCGGCGATCTGCTGGGAGACGGCCCCTTGCGTGTAGCCGAGCTCCTCGGCGGCCGCCGCGAACGAGCCCAGCCTGACGACGGCCTCCAGCGTGGCCAGGAGGCGGGGCTCCAGTTGTCCGGGCACGAACATTAGCCTACCTAATGCTGGCCTTAGCAGACTTTGCTGGTGCTTATGCGCGGGCTGATGGAGCATGGGAGGCACGTCGCCTGAAGAAGGGTTTCCCACCATGGATCTCGCCGCCCTCGACGCGCTGGTCGACCGGCTGCCCCGCAAGCGGATCGGCTTCTACCCGACGCCCTTCCACCGCCTGGACAATCTGTCGGCCGCCTACGGGACCGGCTTCTTCCTCAAGCGGGAGGACCTGGCGGGGCCCGGCACCATCAGCGGGAGCAAGACCCGCCTGGCCGAGTTCATCATCGGCCAGGCCCTGGAGGACGGCGTCACGCACATCATCACGCAGGGCGTCTACCTGACGAACTCCGGCATGCAGTTCGCCGCCGCCTGCCGGGCCGCCGGGCTCACGCCGATCCTCTTTCTCACCCGGGACGAGGGACGCCACGGCGAGCTCGCGGAGTATCGCGGGAACCTGCTGCTGAGCAAGATCATGGACGTGGAGACGCACTACCTGCCCACCCGGGGCGGCGCCTACTGGGACACGGCCGACGAGCAGCAGCGCATCGCCGACGCGATGAACGCCCGCAAGGCCGAACTCGAGGCGCAGGGGCACAAGGCGCTGATCGTGCCCACCGGCGGCGCGCATCCCTATGGCTTCGTGGCGCACACGCTGACGTTCACGGAGATGATCCAGCAGGCCGAGGCCTCCGGCGCCCGGCTCGATTACCTCTACCACACCGCGGGCACGGGCACGGCGCTGCCGGGGCTGATCGCGGCGAAGCTGGTGACGGGGAGCCCGGTCGTCGTCCGCTCCATCGCGATCTGCGACTACCGGCCCGGGAACTGGATCAACGTCGAGATCGTCGTCGACCGCGTGAAGCACATCCTCAAGCTGCTCGAGGTCCCGGTCCCCGCCGACGAGGTCATCCGCGCCGAGATCGACGTCGACGAACGGTTCATCGGCGAGGACTACGCGGTGCCCTCGCCGGAAGGCGTCGCCGCCATCAAGGAGCTGGCCCGGTCGGACGGCGTGTTCATCGGCCCGGTCTACACGGGCAAGGGCTTCGCGGGGCTCCTCGACCACGTGCGCTCGGGAAGGGTCGAGCCGGGCCGGAACGTGGCGTTCCTGCACACCGGCGACACCGCCAACCTGTTCGAGATCCCGCAGGTCGTCGGCGACGTGGCCGGCTGAACGCGGCGACAGAGCGATCAGACCCGCAGTGACCGGGCGTTCAGGAGCGCGGTGACAGGCGGAAGACGCGCAGCTCGCGGCCGGAGCGCTCGGTGTAGCCCTCGTACAGCGGCCAGAAGCGGGTGAGCGCCTGCCAAGCCTGCTCGCGATCGGCTCCGGCCAGCAGGGCAGCCGTGACGGGGATGACCCGCCCGCGGAAGGTCACGGACGCCTGCGGGGTCTTGAGCAGGTTGCCGCTCCAGGCCGGGTGGTGCTCCCTGCCGAAGTTGCTGCCGACCACGAGGAACGTGCCGCCGTCCTCGGGCAGGCAGGCCAGCGGGCTCTCGCGCTGCTGCCCGGACTTGCTGCCGGTCGTGGTGAGCAGCAGGTGGGGGATCATCTGGTCCCCCATGAGCACGCGGCCGCCGGTCACCCGGTTGACGAAACGATCAAGAGGCGGAACGATCTTGGGCGCGACCCGGGCGAAGCCCTTCGTGCCCGCGAGCCACTGGAAGAACGGGCGGAGCGCGGTGCTGACGCGTGCCATGAAACCGCCGCTGGACTGCTGCTGCTCAACCACGGTGCCCTCATGTCCTCGTTGCGCTGCTGACGGGGGCCAAGGATACTTCCCAACCAAGCGATTGGTCTACTCGGGGTGGACCGGCCGGTCGATCCGGTACACGTAGTGGGCGCGCCCGTGGATCGGATTGTCGGGCTCGAGCTCGCCTTCAGCCACCCGGCGCATCCCGGCCTTCTCCAGCGCCCGCCACGAGGCGCGGTTGGCCGCCGAGACGGGCACCAGCACGCAGGACGCGCCGGGGATCTCCTCCCAGGTCCGCTCGATCACCGAGCGGATCATCTCCGGCCCCAGACCCCGGCCCACCTGGCCGGGATCGCCGATCAGGTAGTCGATGCTCACCGCGCCGTCGGGGACGGGGGTGAGCGTCGCCAGTTCGGTCAGGTAGGCGGGGTAGTCCGCGTACCGCGACCGCTGGACCAGGCCGAGCGGCCGGCCGTCGAGGAACACGAGCAGGTCCTCCGACGGCTCCTCCCCGCGGGCGGCGGGGCCGAAGTCGCGGGTCACCGCCTCCATCGAGGTCTCGTGGTTCCACCACAGCGCCACGTGCGGCTGCTCCAGCCACGTGCGCAGCAGGGGGAATTCCTCCTGGCCGAGCCGACGCCATGTGATCATCAGGACGCTCCGGGGGTGTGCTGCCGGCGGTAATAGCGGGCCTGGCGGTCGCGGTGACCGCACGAGGGGTGGCACCAGCGCCGGCGCGAGTGGTTCTGGACGAAGAACAGGGAGCAGCCGGGGCCCTGGCAGCGGCGTACCCGGTCCGCTTGAGGGCCGGTCAGCAGCTCGACGCAGCAGGTGGCGATACTCCCGAGCACGGCCGCGGCGCCGGTGACGGTGTCGGCCCAGCGCGAGGCCGGCGCGCCGCCGCTCCAGTCGAGCCGGAGGTACGTCGGCGCCGCCGCCGTGAAGTGGTTGACCCGCTCGACCAGCGCCGCGTCGGGAACGCGCCCCTCGACGGCGGCCGACAGCAGGGCGTGCACGCAGTCGCGCAGCAGCCGCACCCGGACCGCGTGGGGTCCCATCGGGACCGTCACGCCGTGCCGCTCGGAGATCCGGGCGAACCACTCGCCGACCCGCCGGGCGTCCGGCAGGAAGTCGATCCGCGCCTCCCCCGCGCCGTACAGGGTGTTGGCCAGCTCCACCGCGAGAGGTTCCGTACCGAGGATCGGGAACTCGACAGCCGTCACGATGCTGACGCTAACAGACTGCTGTAACCGTCAGCATCCGATTTATAGGGGTAGCAAGTCCCTGTACGGGGATATAACTTGGCGGCCGTGGAGGAACGCACAGGTAGGACCGGGCGGCGGCCGGGGGCCTCGACCACCAGGGAAGAGATCGTCGCGGCGGCGGCCAGGGCCTTCAGCGCCGGCGGCTACGAGGCCACCAGCATGCGCCAGGTCGCCGCGGACGCCGGCGTGGATCCGGCGCTCGTGCGCCGGTTCTTCGGTGGCAAGGAGCAGCTGTTCAGCGCGGTCGTGACGTCGGTGTTCCAGCCGGAGCAGGCTGTGGCCATGCTGCTGGACGGGCCCCGCGGCAAGCTCGGGGAGCGGCTGGCCGGATACGTCCTCGGCCTGCTCGGCGCGGTGGACCAGCCGGGCCCGGTGCTGGGCCTGATGCGCTCGGCCGCCACGAACGCGCACGCGGCCGCCCTGATCAGGGAGTTCCTCGCCAACGACATGCTCGGCAAGGTCGCCAGGAAGCTCGGCGTGGACCAGCCCGAGCTGCGCGCGGCGCTCGCGGCCGGCCAGCTCGTGGGCCTGGCCATCACCCGCTACGCCGTACGGGTGGACGCACTGGTCTCGTCCTCGCCCGACGAGCTCATCGCCTGGCTGGCGCCGACACTGCAGCGCTACCTCACTGGCCGGGCCCCCTGACGGGCGCGGCGCTCACCCCCGCGAGCCACGCTCTGTCGGCGTCGGCGGCCCTGAGATGGACCCCGTGGCTCGTCCGGTCGGGGTCGCCGGGATGGCGCCCAGGGCGAGGAGGAGGTAGTGGCGCTGGCGCAGGGTGAGGTCCCCGATGCTGGCGCCGCTGACGATCCTGCCCCTGCGCAGCACGCGGGTGATCTCGGCGGCGCTGCGCCCGGGCAGGGCCCGCAGCACCGTTTCCACGTCGGCCCCGATGGTGGCCAGGTCGGTGCGCGACAGCAGGGCCTCCAGGCCGAGCCGCCCGGCCGCGACGGCGGCGCGCAGGTCGCCGGCCGTCATCGGTTCGGGCCCGGTCGACGGCTTGGGCCGCGGGGACGGCGGGCGCGGCTGCGGCGTGGGCGGCCTGCCCGCCTGGCGGGCGGCGGCGACGGGTACGGCCGGGGCGGGCAGCTCGTCGGCGAGCATGGTCTGGGCGACGATCAGCAGGCCGCCCACGGCCAGCACGCCGGTCGCCACGACGACGACCTGGCGGCGCGGCAGCCGGCCGCCGGCGCGGGCCATCTGCAGCCCGACCATCGCGGTACGCAGCAGCACGCCGGTGAGCACGCCCAGCAGGATCGGCACGCTCTGCGGCGGCAGCGGCGCCACGCCGGCCAGCACGACGCCGGCCGCCGGGCTGAGACAGGCCAGCGCCAGCCAGGGAGCCAGCGGTCTGCGGGCCAGGTCGAGCATGGCCGTCAGGGCCACGCCTTCACCGGCCGAGTGGATCATGAGCGCGGCCACGACGACGATCGAGGCGGCCAGCACGAGGGTGGCGCCCTCGATCATGCGGTGCAGGCTCAGCGCGACGGCGGTGCCCACTCCCCCGTACACGGCGGCGCTGACGGCCTGCCCGACCCGCCGGTGCATGCCGGGGGCGTGCCGGGCGCGCCGCCCCACGTCGTGCTGGTGCGCGCACCCGTGGCGGGTGAAGTGCGTGATGACGGCGTACCCGAACAGCCCGGCCAGCGCCACCAGCCACACGGGCACATGGGTCGCGACGGCCTCCCGCCAGGCGTCGGGCATCACGTCGGTCAGGGTGGTGATGAGCATGAGCGCCGAGGCGACGGCCAGCCAGACGCTGATCCTGTCGGCCTTGCGCTGCGCCAGGTGGGCGCCGGCCAGCGTGGACAGGGCCACCAGGCCCACGGCGGCCCACACCGTCCAGACCGGCATGGCGGCGCCCATGGCCGCGTCGTGCGCCGGCGACTGCAGTACTGGCCCCCCGAGCGGCAAGGACATGTGACGGCCTTTCTGGCGAGAGTGCGGTGATCGATCACTGAGCCGCGAGAGGGCCGGTGTGCACGCCGTGGCCGGGCGTCGCGACGTCCTCCAGGACGCCGCGCAACCGGCCGAGCTGGCTGCGCAGGCTGTCCTGCAGCTGCCGGCCGTGCTCGGCGAGGACCGTGTCGAACTGGTCGAGCTGCTCCTCGATGGCCTCCTGATAGGCCAGGCGGGCGGTCCTGGTCAGCGCCTCGGCCGCGGCGGCGGCATCGAGCCGCACCCGTTCGGCGTCGGCGCGCGCCTCGGTCAGGATCTGCCACGCCTCCTGCCGGGCGTTCTCGACGATCTCCCGCGCGCCCTCCTCCGCGGCCGCCAGCGTGTCGGCCGGGGCCGGGGTGGCGGCGGCGAGGCGCTCGCGCAGGTGGGCGTTGTCCTGCCAGAGCAGGCTGATCGTGGTCTCCACGGTGGACAGGAACGCGTCCACCTCGGCCAGGTCGTAGCCGGCCCGCAACCTGACCACGGTGAAGACCTGGTGATGCACGGCGGTGGGGGTCAGCAGCGTGAGCTGGCCGGGGCCGGCGGCCTGGGCCGGGACGGTGACGAAGCCGTCGCCGGCGGCGTGGCCGTGCGGGATCGGGAGGCCGTAGACGTGGTCTTCGTGCTCGATGTGCATGACGGAGTCTCACCGAACCTTTCACCGTCAGCGCTGGAGCGGCCGGGCGCGCCCGCACCGGCCCCGGGGCATGGAGGGGTGCCCCGGATCGGGGGGAACCGGTACGAAACCTTGACCGTCCAACCAGGCATCTTATACGCACAGTAGTTGACACGTTACGATGTGCTTAAACATGTGAGCGGCCGCTCACAGGTAAAGGCCGCCTCGGATGTGACCAGGGTCACATCGTTCGCCTGTCCCCTGGAGCCCGCCCTGTCCGTCCTCCGGCCGAGCAACCGGCTACGAGGAAGGTTCAAGGTCATGGGCAAGCTGATCGTCATCGAGTTCGTCTCCCTCGACATGGTCGTCGAGGACCCGGACGGGGCGGACGGGACGCCGTGGGGAGGCTGGGCCTTCCGGTACGGGCCCGAATCGGTGGCCGGCGACAAGTTCGCGCTCGGCGAGGTGCTGGACACCGGGGCCATGCTGCTGGGCCGCGCCACCTGGCAGCGTTTTTCCCGCATCTGGCCCGCCAGGGACGACGAGTTCTCCCGGAAGATGAACGCCATCCCCAAGCTCGTCGCCTCGCGATCAGCGGATGGCGTCGAGGCGTGGAGCAACTCCTCCCTCCTGCGGGGCGACCTGGTCGAGGAGGTGGCCGAGCGAAAGCGGGACCGGGATATCGTGGTCGCCGGCAGCGGCAGCGTCGTCGCCGCGCTGGGGGCGCACGACCTGGTCGACCAGTATCGGCTGCTGGTGTTCCCGATCGTGCTGGGCCGGGGGCGCCGCCTGTTCGACCAGCCCGTCGGCCTGGCTCTCGAGTCCGCCGAGCGCGTGGGGCAGGCCGTCCGCCTCGTCTACGGCCGCGACGCGGCGGCGTGAAGGAGACCATCATGAGATACGCACTGCTGATCAACGAGCGGCCCGGGGCGTACGACGGGCTCGGCGCCGACGAGCGCGCCGCCATCACCGCCGAGTACGTCGCGCTGATGAAGGACGAGCGCATGATCGCGGGCGAGCGGCTGCAACCGGCCGACACCGCGACCACCGTCCGGGTCCAGGGCGGCCGGACGCTGGTGACCGACGGGCCGTTCGCCGACACCAAGGAGATCTTCGGCGGGTTCTACATCGTCGAGGCGGACGACCTCGACGACGCGCTGGAACTCGCCGCCCGCATGCCCGCCGCCCGCCTGGGTGGATCGGTCGAGGTGCGGCCCCTGGTGGAGCTGTAGCCGGTGCTCGAGGAGATCTTCCGCGACCAGTGGGCCCGCGTGTTCGCCGCGCTGGTGAGCTACACCGGCGACATCGACGTCGCCGAGGAGGCCGCTCAGGAGGCGTTCGCCGTCGCGGCCGAGCGCTGGGGCCGCGACGGGGTCCCGGACAACCCCGGGGCCTGGCTCGTGGTGACCGGGCGGCATCGGGCGATCGACCGCCTGCGCCGGGGCCGTACTCATGCGGACAAGCTCCGCCTGCTGGACCGGCCGGAGCCGGGCGAGGAGGTGACCATGGACGAGTCGGCGGTCCCGGACGAGCGGCTCGAACTGTTCTTCATGTGCTGCCATCCGGCGCTGGCGGACGAGGCCCAGGTCGCGCTCACCCTGCGGGCCCTGGGCGGCCTGTCCACCCCGGAGATCGCCCGGGCGTTCCTGGTGAGCGAGGAGACGATGAAGCGGCGGCTCTCCCGGGCGCGCAACAAGATCCGGGCGGCCGGGATCCCGTTCGGGATCCCCCGGGAGCACCTGCTGCCCGCCCGCCTGGAGGCGGTGCTCTCCGTGCTCTACCTCATCTTCAACCAGGGGTACGGCGACGGCCGCGCCGACCTGGCGGCCGAGGCCGTCCGGCTGACCCGGATCCTGGTCGAGCTGGTGCCCGGCGAGCCCGAGGCCGCCGGGCTGCTGGCGCTGATGCTGCTGCACGACTCGCGGCGCGCCGCCCGGGTCCGCGACGGCGAGATCGTCCTGCTGCGCGAGCAGGATCGCGGCCTGTGGGACTCCGCCCGGATCGAGGAGGGGCAGGCGCTGCTCGACCGCGCCCTCGCGCTCGGCGCCCGCGGCGCCTACGTGGTGCAGGCGGCCATCGCGGCGCTGCAGACCGAGGAGCGGATCGACTGGCCGGCCGTCGCCGCGCTCTACCACCGGCTGCGGGAGCTGACGGGCTCGGCCGTGGTGGAGCTCAACCGCGCGGTGGCGGTCGCCGAGGTCGAAGGGCCGCGGGCGGCGCTGGCGATCGTGGACGGGCTCGACCTCGACGGCTACCGCTACTTCCACTCCACCCGGGCCGAACTGCTGCGGCGCCTGGACGACACCGCGGGGGCACGGGCCGCGTACCGGAGGGCCCTCGATCTGGCCACGACCGAGGCCGAGCGCCGCTTCCTCACCCGCCGCCTCGGCGAGCTCTGATCCTCTTGTCCCGGGTTTACAGACCTGTCAGTCTGGGGGGCATGCGTGAGCTGAAACCCGGACTGGAGCACACCTTCCGGTTCCGCGTGCCGGAGAGCAAGATCGTGGCGGGGCTGTATCCGGAGTCGCCGGAGTTCGCGGTCATGCCGCCCGTCTTCGCCACCGGCTTCCTGGTGGGGCTGATCGAGTGGACGTGCGTTCAGGCGGTCGTGCCGTACCTGGACTGGCCGCGCGAGCAGACGGTCGGGACGCACGTCGACCTCAGCCACCAGGCCCCCACGCCGCCAGGCCTGGAGGTGACCTGCCGCGATGCACGCCCCAGCGCCGATCAGGCACGGGCCGCACGGCCCTTCGCAGCCGGGTCGGCCGGATGGGGTGTGGCGGGGATCGGCGCAACACGGACGGCGCCCAGCCCGGTGCTCTGAGGCGGTGGGCTGGGGGTGGATCAGGGGTGCGGGCAGGTCGGGGTGCCGCCGGGTCAGCCGTGACCGCAGGTCACGGGTGGGGGGACGGCGAGAGGGTGTCCGGGTTGACCAGTAGGTCGGCGCGGTCGCGGGTGGTGCGGATGGTGGCGGCGTTGGGCTCGTCGACCTCGGCGACCCAACGGGCCGCGCGGGAGGGGGTCTTGCCGAACTGGACGTGCCGCCTGGTGAGGCGGTCCAGGCGGACGCGGTCGTCGATCTCGGCGTACCAGACCTCGGTCATGGCCGCCCGCACCCGGCGCCACGTGTCGTCGTCGGCGAGGAGGTAGTTGCCCTCGCTGACCACGACCCGCGCGGCCGGCGGCACCGGGATGGCGCCGGCGATCGGCTGCTCGATCTCGCGGTCGAAGGACGGGGCGTAGACGACGGAGCCGGTCTCGGCGCGGATGCGGTGGAGCAGCGCCAGGTAGCCGTGGGCGTCGAAGGTGTCCATGGCGCCCTTGCGCCGCAGGCGCCCGAGGCGTTCGAGCTCGACATCAGCCAGGTGGAAGCCGTCCATCGGCACCCACACCGCCGGCAGCCCGGCGGAGGTGAGGTTCTCGGCCAGCCAGCCGGCCAGCGTGGACTTGCCCGCGCCCGGACATCCCGCGATGCCCACCACGACACGCTCGCCGGACGCGGCCAGCCCGCATACGCGCTCGATCAGCTGCGCGCCGGTCACCGGACGCCTCCGGCGAACGGAAAGCGGTGGGCTCCAGGTGGCTGGGTAGGGCTCAAGGTTCTCCTCGAATACGGATTGAGCGGGCATGTCGGCAATGAGCTGCAAGCTTATCCACGCCGGCACCCGCCCCTGACGTCCGGAATACCCCATACCCGTACAATGTGTCTCCCCTCTACTAAGGAGCATCGTATGGATCACGGCGAGCACCACCACGCCCACCATGAGGCACCCCCCGCGGCCACGTGGGGAATGGCCGCGCAGGCGACCCTCCACTGTCTGACCGGCTGCGCCATCGGCGAGGTGCTGGGCATGGTCATCGGCACCGCCGCCGGCCTGTCCAACCTGACCACCGTGGTGTTGGCGGTCGCGCTGGCCTTCGTGTTCGGCTACGCGCTGACCATGCGGGGCGTGTTGCGGGCCGGTGTCGACTTCCGCACCGCGCTGCGGGTGGCGCTGGCCGCCGACACCGTCTCCATCGCGATGATGGAGATCCTGGACAACGCGGTGATGCTGATCGTGCCCGGCGCCATGGACGCGGGCCTGTCGAACTGGCTGTTCTGGGTGGCCCTGGCCGGGTCGCTGCTGGTGGCCTTCGTGCTGACGACCCCGGTGAACAAGTGGCTCATCTCACGGGGCAAGGGGCATGCGGTGACGCACCAGTACCACCAGGGCCACTGAGCGGCCGCTGAGCGTTCCGTTCACTCGCCGTGCCACGAGCGCCAGAGCTCGGCGTACGTGCCCCCGGCCGCGACGAGGTCGTGGTGCGTGCCGAGCTCGGTGAGGCGGCCGTCCTGCATGACCGCCACCCGGTCGGCGTCGTGGGCCGTCTGGAGGCGGTGGGCGATGGCGATGACGGTACGGCCGTCGAGCACGGCGGCCATGGCCCGCTCGGTGTGGCGGGCGGTCCTCGGGTCCAGGAGCGCGGTGGCCTCGTCGAGGATCAGCGTGTGGGGGTCGGCCAGCACGACGCGCGCCAGAGCCAGCTGCTGGGCCTGCGCGCCGTCGGGCCGGTGGCCCCCGGGGCCGAGAGCGGTGCCGAGGCCGTCCGGGAGTTCGTCGATCCAGTCGGCGCCGACGGTGGCGAGGGCCGCGCGCAGCTCGGCGTCGGTGGCGGAAGGGGCCGCGATGCGCAGGTTGTCGCGAACCGTGCCGAGGAACACGTGATGTTCCTGGGTGACCAGGACGACGCGTTCACGCAGGCGGCCGGGGTCGAGGGCGGCGACGGGGACGCCGCCCACGGTGACGGTGCCGGTCCGCGGGGCGTCCACGCCCGCGAGGAGCCTGCCCAGCGTGGTCTTGCCCGCGCCCGAGGGCCCGACGATCGCCAGGCGCTCGCCGGGGCGGACGGTCAGGTCAACCCCGCGCAGGACGTCGGGGCCGCCGTCGTAGGCGTAGTGCACGCCGGCGGCCACGAGCCGGTCGCCGTCCGGTACGGGTGCCGGCCCGGCGGCCGGCGCCGGCGGCGGGACCAGGGCGAGGCCCTCGACCCTGGCGAACGAGGCTCCGCTGCTCTGCATGCCCTCCAGGTGCAGGAGGATCGTGTCCAGGGGCTGCCCGAGCTGGCGCAGGTAGAGGGCGGCGGCGACGACCGTTCCGAGGGTCATGGAGCCGTTCGCCATGAAGCCGCCGACCAGCAGCACGCCGGCCACCGGGATGGCGTACGAGACGTCGACGACGGGGAAGAGGACGCTGCGCAGGAACAGGGTCCGGATGCGGGTCCGGCGGCACTCGTCGATCGCCGCCTGGCAGGCCGTGATGCGGCGGTGTTCGAGGCGGAGCGCCGCGACGGTGCGGGCGCCGGCGGTGGTGGCCGCGAGCTGCTCGGCCAGCGCGGAGTTGGCCGCGCCCTCGGCCAGGTACGCCGGGACCGCGCGGCGCAGATACCAGCGGGCGGCGAACCAGATGCCCAGCAGGCCGAGCACCCCGCAGGCGCCCAGCAGCGGATCGAGCACGAAGACCGCGGCCAGGATGAACGCCGCCTGGACCGCGGCGATGAGGACGTCGGGGCCGGAGTCGCGCAGCGTGGCGCCCAGCGCGGCCACGTCGGTGGTGCCACGGGTGGTCAGGTCGCCCGTGCCGGCCCGCTCGACCACCGAGACGGGCAGGTCGAGGGCGCGTTCGGTGAACCGCTCCCGGACGCGGGCCAGCGTGCGCTCGCCGAAGCGGTGGCCGATGTAACCCGCGTAGCGGGACAGGACGAGCTGCACCACGGCGGCGGCCAGGATGGCCAGGGCCAGCCGGTCCACGGTGGCGGTCCCGGCACCCGACTTGACCGCGTCGATGATCCGGCCGAGCAGCCACGGCCCGGCCAGGCCGACGGCGGCGGCCAGGGCGTTGAAGGCGATCATGGCGGCGAAGGCGCGGCCGTCCAGACGGATCAGGCGCCACGCCGCCCGCCGCACCCGGGACGGCTCGGCCACGGGCAGGACCCCGGTCATCGGGCGGCCCGCTCGGGCGGTGTGCTGGGTTCGTCGTCGCGCGAGACCAGCAGGCGGTAGCCGGGGTGCTCGTGCAGCAGGTCGCGATGGTCGCCGGCCGCCGCGACCGAGCCGTCCACGAGGTAGTACACCGTGTCCGCCCGGTCCAGCAGCAGAGGCGAGGTCGTGGCGACCACCGTGGCGCGCCCCCTTCGCGCGTCGCGCAGGCGGGCGGCGATGGTCGCCTCGGTGTGGGCGTCCACGGCGGAGGTGGGCTCGGCCGCCAGCAGGATCTCGGGGTCGGCCAGCAGGGCCCGGGCCAGGCGGACGCGCTGGCGCTGCCCGCCGGACAGGTTGCGGGCCTGGGGGTCGATGGCGGAGTCCAGCCCGTCCGGCAGCCCGCGCACGACGTCCTCGGCCATGGCAGCGCGGACCGCCCGGCCCACGGCCTCGTCACCGGCGTCGTGCCTGCCCGCGACGACGTCGCGCAGCGTGCCGGCGAACAGGTCCGCCTCGTTGTCGGCCAGCAGGATCCGCTCGCGGACCCGTGCCGGGTCGATGGTGTCGAGCCGGATCCCGCCCCAGGTCACGGCGGACGCGGTGAACCCGCCCAGCCGGTCGAGCACCGCCGCCGAGTCGCCCGGGCGGGCCCCGACCAGCGCGGTCAGCTTCCCCGGCGCGATCTCCACGCCCGAGGCCGGGTCGCGCAGCGTCGCGGGCGACGCGGGCGGATCCGCGTCACCGCCGGTGACGTCCGGCTTCAGGGTGAGGAAGTGGATGACCCTGCGGGCGGCCACGAGGCCGCGGCTGAGGCCGTAGCCGCCCTCGATCAGGCACGTGACCGGCACCACCAGCACGCCGGCGTACCCGTACACCGCGACCAGCTCGCCGGTGGTGATGTCGCCCTGGGCGGCCATCCGGGCCGCCAGCCACGTCACGGCGCCGAGGAACACCGTGGGCAGGCCGACCCCCAGGGCGTGGATCCAGCTGGTGACCGCGCCCACCTGGTAGCCCTTCTCCCGCAGCTCCCGGGAACCGCGCCGGTAGCGTTCGGCGTACACCTCCTTGCCGCCGATGCCGTTCAGGACCCGCAGCCCTCCGGCGATGTCCCCGAACCGGGCCGCGAGCTCGCCCTGCCGCAGCCGGTACGCCGTCTCGGCGCCGCGCAGCCGCCCCAGCAGCGGCCCGAGTAGCACGACCAGCAGCGGCACGCCCAGCAGCACCACCGCCGCGAGCAGCGGCGAGACGGCCAGCAGCAGCCCGGCCACGACGACGTAGGCGAGCACCGCGCCGACACCCGGGCCGGTGATGGTCAGCGCGTCGGCGATCACAGCCGCGTCGCCGAACCCGATCGTCACCACCTCCCCGGCCGTGACCTTGCGCGGGAGCGCCGCACCCAGCCGCGTCGCGTGCAGGACCACGACCTGTACGGTGCGGAACGCGGCGTCCATCCGGACCCTGGTCATCGTGCGGTGGCGCATGATGGCCAGCCAGGCGTTCAGCGCCCCGACGCCGAGCACGGCGGCGGTCCAGCCGGCCAGCGCGGGCTTGTCGCCCGGAGCCAGGCCGTCGTCGATGGCGCGGGCCAGGAAGTACGGCGGCAGCGTCAGGCAGACCATCCAGGCGGAACCCAGCAACGCGCCGACGGCGATGCGGCCGGGCTGGCTCCTGACCAGCCACCACAGGTACCGCCCGGCGCTTCGGCGGTCGGGAGTCCCGGGGTCCATGATCTTCACCCTATTTGACTGATCTCCCCGAACGATGATGGGGTACGTGCCAGCGTCGCGGTGCGCCCGGCAAGCAGATCGCCGAGGGCATGGAGGCGCCGGAACATGGGACGACCATGGAGACACCCGACGGGCGCCTGGCGGCGTTCGGCAATCAGTTGATCGACGTGCACCTCTGGCTCCGCGAGCAGCTCACCGCGCTACGCGAGGACGTCGAAACCTATCTCGGGGGCGGCGCGCTCCCCCGCGACCTGCGTACCCATTGCCTGACCTTCTGCTCCGCGCTGGAGCGGCACCACACCGGCGAGGACGGCGGCGCCTTCCCCGAGCTCGCCCGCGGCTTCCCCGAGCTGCGCCCGGTGCTGGAGGAGCTGCGCCGCGACCACCTGCTGGTGGAGGACTCCCTGCGGCGGTTGCAGGCGCTCCTCGACGGTCTCGGACAGGAGCACGACCCGGTCCGGGTGCGCGGCGAGCTGGACAGCCTCGCCGCGCTGATGGAGACGCACTTCGTCTACGAGGAGAAACGGATCGTCGCGGCGCTCAACGCGCTGGACGCCCCGGAGTGGCGCCGGGCCCGGCCCGCGTTCCTGCTGTCCGGCGACAGCTGATCAGCGGCGGAGTTTGTACCGGATGGGCAGGTGCTTGATGCCGCCGACGAAGGTCGTGGCGGTCCATTCGGGCCGGCCGGCGAGCTCGACGCTCTCCAGGCGGGGCAGCAGCTCGGCGAACAGCGCCTTCAGCTCCATGCGGGCCAGCGCGGCGCCGAGGCAGTAGTGCACGCCGAACCCGAAGGCCAGGTGGCGGTTGGGGTCGCGGCCGGCGTCGAAGGTGAACGGGTCGGTGAACACCTCCTCGTCGCGGTTGGCCGACGGGTACGACAGCAGGACCGACTCGCCCGCCTTGATGTCCACGCCGTTGAGGGTGGTGTCGGCCGAGGCCGTGCGCATGAACTCCTTGACCGGGGTGACCCAGCGGATCATCTCGTCGACCGCGAGCGGCAGCAGGCCGGGGTCCTCGCGCAGCCGGGCCAGCTGGTCGGGGTGTTCGAGGAGGGCGTGCAGGCCGCCGGCGACGGTGGAGCTGGTGGTGTCGTGGCCGGCGGAGGCGATGATGACGTAGTAGGAGGCCGTCTCCATGTCGTTGAGCGGCTTGCCGTCCACCTGGGCGTTGGCGATGGCGGAGGCCAGGTCCTCGGTGGGGTGGGCGCGGCGGGCGGCGGTGAGCTGCTGGAAGTAGGCGAAGAAGTCCAGCAGCACCGCGAACTGGTCCTCGGCGCTGTCTCCGCGCCTGGTCTCCGCGTCCGCGCCGCCGAACAGCTCCTGCGTGAGCTTGAGCATGCGCGGGAAGTCGGACTCGGGGAGCCCGAGCAGGGAGAGGATCACGTACAGCGGGTAGTGCACCGCGATCTGGGTGGCGAAGTCGCATTCGCCGCCGTAGTCGGCCAGCCGGTCCACGTAGCGGCGGGCGAGCTCCTGGATCCGGTTCTCCATGGCGCGCATGGCCTTGGGGCGGAACCAGTCGGCGCCGATGGCCCGGACCACCCGGTGGTCCGGGTCGTCCATGTGGACCAGCGTCTTCAGCTGGATGCCCTGCGCCGCCTGCGCCCTGGCGTGCTCCTCGAACGCCTTCTTGCCCAGGACCGGGCGCGGCGCGCTGAGCCAGAGGGCGTTGTCGCGTTCGACCTGCATGATGTCGGCGTGCCGGGTGACGGCGTAGAAGGGCGTGTACTCGGGCGCCTCCACGAGATGAACCGGGGCCTCCCGGCGCAGCAGGGCGAGCGCCTGGTGCAGCCGCGGCTCGTCGGCGTAGGCGAGGGGGTCGGCCAGCATGAGCCCCGCCTGCTCGATGGTCATGTTCATGATTGATTCCCTACCAGGACTTGGAGCTCGGTGTAGCCGTACAGGCCCCAGGGGCCGTTCTCGACGCCCAGGCCGCTCCACTTGTGGCCGCCGAAGGGCAGGTCGGGGCGGACGCCGCGGCCGTGGGCGTTGATCGAGACCTGGCCGCAGTCCAGCTCGGCCGCCACCTGGGCGGCCCGGTCGAGGTGGCCCCGGCCGACCCGTCGGCGCGCACTCCGCTGAGGTTGCGCGCCATGAACTCGTCGCAGTACGAGGCCGCGCCGGTCACGCACCGCCCGCACCAGCCGCAGGAGTCGTAGCTCATCACGACGTGGTCGCCGGGCGCCACGCGGGTCACGCCGGGGCCGACCGTCTCGACGACCCCCGAGCCCTCGTGCCCGAAGACCATCGGCATCGGCAGCTCCGCCCGGCCCCGGAACAGCGCGTCGGTGTGGCACATGCCCGCGCCCGCCACACGGACCAGCGCCTCGCCGGGACCGGGCGCGGCGAGCGAGACGTCCTCGACGGTGAACGGCTTGCCCGGGTCGCGCAGGATCGCGGCTTGAGCTCGCATCACAGTCTCCGGCTTTTTGGATGGAGCCGTCCAATTCAATGGCGACGCTATGGCCGCTCCCTGGGCGTGTCAAGCATGCGAACCGGTCATCGACACGCCCGCGTGAACCGCTGTACGGTATTTTTGGACCACATAGCGGTACGGACAGGGGTTCGATGACCGACAACTCGCCACCGCGGCTGCTCGACGGCGTACGCGTGCTCGACATGACGAACGTCCTGTCCGGCCCGTACGCCGGCTACCAGCTCGCCCTCATGGGCGCCGACGTGATCAAGCTGGAGATCCCCGGCACCGGAGACCTGGCCCGCCAGCTCGGCGCCGACCCCCGCCTCAGCGGCGAGAACCTCGGCGTCTCCTTCCTGGCGCAGAACGCGGGCAAGCGCTCGGTCACCGTCAACCTCAAGCACGCCTCCGGCCGGGAGGTTTTCACCAGGCTGGTCGGCGAGGCCGACGTGCTGCTGGAGAACTTCCGCCCCGGCGTGCTGGACAAGCTCGGCTTCGGCTGGGAACGGCTGCGCGAGCTCAACCCCGGCCTGGTCTACTGCGCGCTGTCCGGCTTCGGCGCCACCGGTCCCATGCGCGAGCGACCCGCCTACGACCAGGTGATCCAGGGGCTGGCGGGCATCATGAGCGTCACCGGCACCCCGGACACCGCGCCCGTGCGGGTGGGCTACCCGGTGTGCGACAGCGCCGGGGGCATCACCGCCGCCTTCGCCGTGGCCGCCGCCCTGCACCGCAAGCTCCGCACCGGGCAGGGCGCCTACCTGGACGTGTCCATGCTGGACGCCGCCCTGACGGGGATGGGCTGGGTGGTCTCCGACTACCTCGTCGCCGGGCGGGAGCCGGTGGCCATGGCCAACGAGAACCGTACGTCGGCGCCGTCGGGCACGTTCGAGACCGCCGACGGCCAGCTCAACATCGCCGCCAACAAGCAGGAGCAGTTCGAGACCCTCTGCCGGGTGCTGGGCCGGCCGGAGCTCATGAGCGACCCCCGCTTCCGAACCAGGGACGACCGCAAGGCCCACCGCGACGCCCTGCGCGAGGAACTGGAGAAGACGTTGAAGACCAGGTCGGCGGCCGAGTGGGACGAGATCCTGCTGCCGACCGGCGTGCCCGCGGCGCCGGTGGTCACCGTCCCGCAGGCGCTGCGCTCGCCGCAGGTCGAGCACCGCGGCCTGCTGCACCGGCTGCCCTCCCCCGCCTCCGGCGGCGGGGAGCTCGTGCTGCTGGGCGGGGCCGCCCACGTGGACGGCCGCCCCCTGACCCCCGCCGGCCCGCCCCCGAGGCTCGGCGAGCACACCGACGCGGTGCTGCGCACCCTCGGCTACTCCGACACCGACATCGCCCGCCTGCACGAGGAAGGAGCCGTATGAGCACGACGACTGAGCAGGTGACCGGGTGGTGGTCCACCGCCATATCCGACATCTCCCCCGGCGTCATCCGGCTGCACGGCTATCCCGTCGAGCAGCTCATCGGCCGGCTGTCGTTCGCCGACACGATCTGGCTGATGCTGCGCGGCGAGGTGCCGTCGCCCGGACAGTCCGCGCTGTTCGAGGCCGCGCTGGTGGCCGGGGTCGACCACGGGCCGCAGGCACCCTCGATCGCCGCCGCCCGCATGGCCGCCACCTGCGGCGTCGGCCTCAACACCGCCGTGGCCACGGGCATCGGCCTGCTCGGCGACGTGCACGGCGGCGCGGGCCAGGAGTGCATGGCCGTGCTCGCCGACCTCCGCGAGCGAACGGCCACCGCTGATCTGACGGGGGCCGATCTGACGGGGGCCGATCTGACGGGCGCCGATCTGACGGAGGCCGGCCTGGCGGAGGCGGTCTCAGAGGCGGTCTCGGGGGTGCTGGCCGGGTATCGGGGCGGCAAGCGGTACGTGCCCGGGTTCGGCCACCGCTTCCACCCGCGCGATCCGCGCCGCGACCCGCTCGTGCGGGCGGTCGAGGACGCGGTCCGCGACGGCGTCGTCGAGGGCGCGTACCTGCGGATCGGGCTGGAGATCGAGCGGCAGCTGGCGCCGGTGCCGATGAACGTCGACGGCGCCACCGCCATCGTCTACAGCGAGCTCGGCTTCGCGCCCGAGCTGGGCAGGGGCCTGTTCGTCGTGTCACGCGCGGTCGGCGTCCTGGCGCACGCGTGGGAGGAGCACGGGGAGGGCCGCCGCATCAAGGGCCCCATACCGCCCCCGCTGCTGCCCGCCTACCGGGGACCCGAGCCACGCGACCTGCCCGCCTACCGTGACCACGGAGCGGCATGACCCCGAGCGGAGACACGGCGCCGCGGGACCCGAGCGGAGACATGGCACCCCGGATCCGGCCCACGGGCCGCTGTACCCGGACGGCGCTCGGCACCGGGGGCTGAAACGGCGCTTAAACGCCCGCCGGGCGGTGCATGATCGCCGCCGGCCCCGTACGGGTAACATGCCGACATGCCGCCGACCCGCGAACACGCCGAGCTGAAGCTGCAGCCGTTGCCGCACGCGGGCCGGTCGCTGGCCGAGCAGGTGATCTCCGAGGTGCGCCGGGCGGTGCACACGGGCGCGATGGTCCCCGGCCGGCTCTACTCCGTCTACCAGGTGGCCGAGCAGCTCAACGTCTCCAGGAGCCCGGTCCGCGAGGCGATGCTGCGCCTGGCCGAGGCGGGGCTGGTGCAGGTCGAGCGCAACCGCGGGTTCCGCGTCGTGCTGCCGCATCCACGGGAGATCGTCGAGATCTTCGGGGTGCGGCTGGCTCTGGAGCTGCCCGCCGCGCGGCGGGCGGCCAGGGGTGACGCCGCCGGGCTCGGCGCTGCGCTGCGGGCGACCATGGAGGAGATGGCGGCGGCGGTCGAGGCGGCCGACGAGGCGCTGTTCTTCCAGCTCGACCAGGCGCTGCACGACCACATCCTGGTCGCGGCGGGCAACGGCAGGGCCCGCGCGATCGTCGGCGGGCTGCGCGACACCATGCGCATCCTCGGCACGTCCACGGACGACCGCTCCCGCACGCTGCGGCAGGTGCACGAGGAGCACGAGCCGATCGTGGCGGCCGTCGCGGCGGCGGACGCCGAGGGCGCGGTGCGCGCGATGCGGGCCCACCTGACCAACACCGGCCTCATCCTGGCCCGGCAGGCGGCCAGGGCACAGGGCGAACCCGTCGACGTGGACGCGTTGTGGGCGTCCATCGTCGAGGAGCCGCAGCCGGGCTAGCGAGCCGGGGGCAGGGCGATCTCCCCGGCCAGGCCGAGCTAACGGACCGGGGGCAGGGTGATCTCCCGGGCCAGGCCGAGCTCGTCGCGGACGCGGGCCAGCGACGCCGCCCGGATGGACGCGTACAGCTCGTAGGGGTCGTGCAGTGCACGCCCGAGCACGCCGGCCAGCGCCTCGGGGCCGAAGTCCGCGCCCGCCGCCGTCGCGTCCTTGGCGCCGTCGGAGGTCAGGTTGGACTGGAAGATGCCGGCGGCCGAGCGCGGCAGGAAGTCCTCGTACACGATGGGCCGGGCGCCGACCCATCCGTCGGCCAGGAGGGTCGCGAGGTCGGCGGGCGCGGCGCCGCCGGGGCGCGCGTCGAGGACGTGGAAGGTGAAGTACGCGAGGTCGCCCGCGACCAGCTCGGCCTCGCTTCCCGGCACCCGGTCCGCCCACAGCTTGGCCCCGGCGGCGTTGCGCTCCTCCGCGGTGACCCGCTGCCCGGCGAGCACCGCGTCCAGCTCGGCAGACAGCTCGTCGTAGAGCGCGCGGCCCGCGGGCGTCACGGCGATGCCGCGCGCCTCCACCTCCCCGAACCGCACCCGCAGGTCGTCCTGGACGACCCGGCCGTCGTCCTCCCTGAACAGCCGCGGCTCGGCCAGCGCGCGGAAGGAGGTCTGGCGCAGCAGGAGGTCGGGGCCGTCCCAGCGGGGCGGGCCCTGGATGGCGTCGATCATGGTGATGCCGCGCTCGCTCATGCGGGCGTAGAGGGCGTCGATGTCGAGCACGCGCGGGGTCAGGTGGTTGACGTGCGTGGAGGCCACGCCGCCGATGTCGGCGGCCACGGCGGACACGCGTTCGAGCTCGGCGTACCAGCTGCGGGAGACCGGCTCCGCGGACAGCTCGAACGCCCGCGTGGCGAGCGTCAGGAACTCCTCGGCCGCCTCGCCGTCCAGGCCGCCCTCGGCCTCGGCGCGGTCCGCCAGGTCGAGCAGGCGCGGCGGGAACAGGCGGCGCGCCCCCAGGAACTCGCCGAGCCGGCGCTCCAGGTCCGCGCCGAAGAACCGCCGGTCGCCCGTCACCAGCATGGAGGTGAACACGCGGAAGGGGTTGGCGGCCAGCTCGGCCTCGTCCACGGGGCGGAAGGCCGTCGAGACGACGGGCACGGAGCTGCTGGCCGCCTCGCGCAGGTCGTAGTAGCCGACGGGGTACATGCCCATCGCGCCGAAGATCCGCGCCACCTGCGCCAGCTCGGCCGGGGTGCCGACGCGGATCGCGCCGTGCCGCTCGGCGGTGACGCGGCCGATGGAGCCGAGGCGTTCGGCGCCGGCGCCCATCCGGGCCAGCACCTCGCGGTTCACCTCCTGCGCGACGTCGACGAGCGTGTTGTACGCGGGGACCTCGGTGCCGTACATCGCTGACAGGCGCCGGGCGAAAGCCGCCCGGAGTGCGGTCGCGTCGACCATCGTGCCTTCTCTCCTCGCCGGTCGGAAGCGAGTAGCATGCTACATGGGTCGCATGTAGCATGCTACTCATGGACCGTGCAGCCGCTCTCGCGACCGACCTCCGCCGTCGCGGGCTCACCGACGTGCTGGACGACTCCACGTCGCGGGCGCTCCACTCCTCCGACGCCTCCCTCTACCGGGTGCCGCCGCTGCTGGTGGCCCGGCCCAGGTCCGCCGAGGACGTGGCCACGGCGATCGAGCTGTGCGCGCGCCACGAGATCCCCCTCACCGCGCGCGGCGGCGGCACGTCGGTCGCCGGTAACGCGGTCGGCCCCGGCCTGGTGCTGGACTTCAGCCGCCACATGAACCAGGTGCTGCACGTCGACGCCGAGGCCCGCACGGCGGTGGTGCAGCCCGGCGTGGTCCAGGCGGCCCTGCAGCGGGCGGCGGCCCCGTACGGGCTCAGGTTCGGCCCCGACCCGTCCACCCACACCCGCTGCACGATCGGCGGCATGATCGGCAACAACGCCTGCGGCTCCAGGACGCTCGGCTACGGCCGCACGTCCGACAACGTCGCCGGGCTCAAGGCCGTGGCCGGCGACGGGACCGCCCTGGACCTGCCGCTGGACCTGGCCTCCCAGAGCGCCCCCGCCGCGCCGGACCTGCCCGGCCAGGGCATCCCGGCCGCGGTGCGGGACCTCGCGATGGCGAACCTGGCCACGATCAGGACCGAGTTCGGCCGGTTCGGGCGGCAGATGTCCGGATACGCGCTGGAACACCTGCTGCCGGAGCGGGGATTCGACGTGGCCCGCCTGCTGGTGGGCAGCGAGGGCACGCTGGCGGTGCTCACGGAGGCGACGGTGCGGCTGGTGACCGATCCGGCGCACCGCGCCCTGGTCGTGCTCGGCTACGCCGACATCGCCGCCGCCGGGGACGCCGCACCGGGAGTGCTGGCGCACCGGCCGACGGCCTGCGAGGGCATCGACGCGCGCATCGTCGACGTGGTGCGCCTGCGGCGGGGCCCCGGCGCGGTCCCGCCGCTGCCCCGCGGCGCCGCCTGGCTGTTCGCCGAGGTCGCCGGCGACGACGAGGCCGAGGTGCTGGAGCGGGCCGCGCGGGTGGCGGCCGGCGGCGAGGACGCTTTGGTCGTCACCGACCCGGTCAAGGCCGCGGCGCTGTGGCGCATCCGTGAGGACGGCGCGGGCCTGTCGGGGCGCAGCCCCGCCGGGCGTCCGGCGCACGCGGGCTGGGAGGACGCCGCCGTGCCGCCCGAGATGCTGGGCCGCTACCTGCGCGACTTCGAGGCGCTGCTGGCCGGGCACGGCCTGACCGGCCTGCCGTACGGGCACTTCGGCGACGGGTGCCTGCACATCCGGCTCGACGTGCCGCTGGACCGGCCGGGCGGGCCCAAGGAGTTCAGGGACTTCCTGGTGGCCGCGGCCACGCTGGTCGCCGGCTACGGCGGCTCGCTGTCCGGCGAGCACGGCGACGGCCGTGCCAGGAGCGAGCTGCTGCCGCTCATGTACTCGCAGGCGGCGATCGACCTGTTCGCCGGGGTCAAGGCGATCTTCGACCCGGGCGACGTGCTCAACCCCGGCGTGCTCGTACGGCCCCGCCCCCTCGACGCCGACCTGCGCATCCCGGCCGCCCGCCCGGTGCGCGAGGGCCTGGCCCTGGCCTACCGCCACGACGGCGGCGACTTCGGCCAGGCCGTGCACCGCTGCACGGGCGTGGGCAAGTGCCGGGCCGACAACACCGCGACCGGCGGGGTGATGTGCCCCTCCTACCTGGCCACCAAGGAGGAGAAGGACTCCACCCGGGGCCGCGCCCGCGTGCTCCAGGAAATGATCAACGGCTCCGGCGTCACGGGCGGCTGGCGCTCTCCCGAGGTCCACGAGGCCCTCGATCTCTGCCTGTCCTGCAAGGGCTGCGCCTCGGACTGCCCGACGGGGATCGACATGGCCGCGTACAAGTCCGAGGTGCTCCACCAGACCTACAAGGGGCGCGTCCGCCCGCTCGCGCACTACTCCCTGGGGCGGCTGCCGCGCTGGGCGCGGCTGGCGAGCAGGATGCCGCGGGCGGCGAACGCGCTCATGCGGGTGCCGGGGCTGCCGGCGCTGGCCGGCGTGGACCGGCGGCGCGCGCTCCCGGAGTTCGCGCGGGAGACGTTCCGGGCCTGGTTCGAGCGGCGGCGGCCGATGTCCAGCCCCACCGGGGGCAGGCCGGTGATGCTGTTCGTCGACACCTTCACCGACCATTTCGCGCCGGAGATCGGCCGGGCGACCGTGAAGGTGCTGGAGGCCGCCGGCTACCGGCCGCGGATCAGCGAGCGCCGCCAGTGCTGCGCGCTCACATGGATCTCCACCGGCCAGCTGGACGCGGCCCGGACCGTCCTGGGCCGGACGGTCGCCGAGCTGGCCGAGGCCGCCGGGGAGGGCGTGCCGATCGTGGGGATGGAGCCGTCGTGCACGGCCGTGCTGCGATCGGACGCGCTGGAGCTGCTGGACGAGGCGGTGGCCGGGCCGGTGGCGCGCATGACCCGCACGCTGGCCGAGCTGCTGTCCGGCACGCCCGGCTGGCGGCCGCCCTCGCTCGACGGGGTGACCGTGGTGGCCCAGCCGCACTGCCACCACCACGCCGTCATGGGCTGGGAGCAGGACCTGCGGCTGCTGCGGGAGGCGGGCGCGCAGGTGAGCAGGCTGGGCGGGTGCTGCGGGCTGGCGGGCAACTTCGGCGTCGAGAAGGGGCACTACGACGTGTCCGTGGCGGTGGCGGAGCACCAGCTGCTCCCGGCGATCCGGCAGGCCGGGCCGGGGACGGCCGTGCTCGCCGACGGGTTCTCCTGCCGCACCCAGATCGCCGATCTGTCGGCTCGGACGGGCACGCACCTGGCCCAGCTCCTCGCCGACCGGCTGCCGTAAGGTCTGCTTATGCTCAACCCGCTCCACCTGCGGACGCTGACCGCCGTGCTGAACGCGGGCTCGTTCGCCGCCGCGGCCAGGCGGCTCGGCTACACGGGGTCCGCGGTCTCGCAGCAGATCTCGGCGCTGGAGCGGGCGGTCAGGATGCCGCTGTTCGAGCGCGGCGCCCAGACGATCACGCCCACGCCGGCCGCCCGGTATCTGGTGCTTCGGGCGTACGAGGTGCTGGCCGCCCTGGACGCGCTGGAGGAGGACGTCCGCGGCATGTCCGAGGGCACGATCGGCCGGCTCAGGCTGGGCAGCTTCCCCACCGCGAGCCAGCGGCTGCTGCCGATCGCCCTGGCCGCGTACGCGCAGACGCACCCGGCGGTGGAGACCCTGCTCGACGAGGGGGAGCCCGACGAGCTGATCCCGCTGGTCCGGGCGGGCGAGCTCGACCTGGCCCTGGTCTACCGCTACGACCTGGTGCCCCGGGCCTGGCCGCGTGACCTGCGGGAGATCCCGCTCCTGGCGGAGGAGCTGCTGCTCCTGCTGCCCGGGGAGCACTCGCTGGCCGCCGCCGGCACGGTCGCGCTCGACGACCTCAAGCACGAGACGTGGGTGTCCACCCGGGAGGGCACCTCCGGGGCCTCCTGCCTGCGCCGGCTGTGCGCGCGGGCGGGCTACGAACCGCAGGTCGACTACCGCAGCAACGACTACGGCGTCATCCACGGGTTCGTACGCTCCGGCCTGGGGGTCGCGCTCGTCCCGGCGCTGGCGCACCTTCCCGGCGAGGGCGTGGTCGCGACCAGGCTCGGCGGCGTCGAGGCCCGCCGGCGCATCGCCGCCGTGCACCGGACGGCCGGCACGAACCCGGCGGTGACCGGCGCCGTTTGCTCCCTGCGGCTGGCCGCGGCCCGGCTGGAGGACGACCTCCCCGAGAGCATAAGAACTTCTTATGCCTCACCCACAGATGCCGGTGCTTGACCGCTTTCTCCGACTCTGTCCGATCCCCGATCCTGAATGCGGTACGTGAGGAAGGAAGCCGATCAATGGGACGTGTCCTGCCCCCGCGGGCTTCGGTGGTCATCATCGGAGGCGGCGCCATGGGCGTCAGCTCGGCGTACGCGCTGGCCGCGGCCGGCGTGAGCGACGTGGTCCTCGTCGACAAGGGGCCGCTGGGCTCCGGCTCGACCTCGAAGGCGGCCGGCGGCGTGCGCGCGCAGTTCTCCGACCGGGTCAACATCGAGCTCGCCGTACGCAGCCTGGAGACGTTCGAGACCTTCGCCGAGCGCTTCGGGCAGGAGATCGACCTGCACAAGCCGGGCTACCTGTTCCTGCTCGACTCCCCCGAGTCGGTCGCGGAGTTCGAGAAGAACGTGGCGATCCAGAACGACCTCGGCGTCCCCAGCCGGTTGATCTCTGTCGGGGAGGCCAAGGAGCTGTCGCCGCTGATCGACACCGAGGGGCTGCTGGCCGCCGCCTACTCCCCCACCGACGGCCACTGCACGCCCGAGTCCGTGGTGCTCGGCTACGCGGGCGCGGCCCGGCGGCTGGGCGCGCGGCTGCTGCCGAACTGCGCCGCGACCGGCATCGAGACCGTGGACGGCCGCATCGTCGCCGTCCGGACCGAGGGCGGCCGCATCGAGACCGACACGGTGATCTGCGCGGCGGGCGCCTGGTCGCGGCCGGTCGGCGAGTGGGCCGGCGTCGACCTGCCGGTGAACCCGCTGCGCCGGCAGATCCTGGTCACCGAACCGGTCGCGGACCTGCCGCCGATGGCGTTCACCATCGACTTCGGCACCACGTTCTACTTCCACCGCGAGGGCCCCGGCCTGCTCCTCGGCATGTCCGACCCGGACGAGACGCCGGGGTTCAAGCTCGACCGCTCCGAAGCCTGGCTGCCCAGGCTCGGCGAGGCCATGGCCCGCCGCGCCCCGGCGCTGATGGAGACCGGCATCGCCACCGGCTGGGCCGGGCTGTACGAGGTGACGCCGGACCACAACGCGCTCATCGGGACCGCCCGCGGCGTCGACCGGTTCATCTACGCCACCGGCTTCTCCGGCCACGGCTTCCTGATGAGCCCGGCCGTCGGTGAGGTGGTCCGCGACCTCTACCTGGGCCGGACGCCGTTCGTGGACGTCACCGGCTTCGACGCGGGCCGCTTCGCCCTGTCCGGGGCCAGGCCCGAGATCAACATCGTCTGACAAGGAGATCCTGAATGGTGACCACGCTGCCCGGCGCCGACGAGCTGGCCGCGATGGCGCGAGAGACCGCCAAGCGCTGCGGTGTGGACGTGGACGCGCTCGGCGGCGGCGTCACGACGACCTCACCGATCAACGGCGGGCCGCTGTCCGCCGTGGACTGGGTGGACCCCGGCGCCGTCGACACCGCCGTGGAGCGGGCCAGGCAGGCGTTCCTGGCCTGGCGGACCGTGCCCGCGCCGGCCCGGGGCGCGCTGGTCAAGCGGTTCGGCGAGCTGCTGTCCGCGCACAAGGCGGACCTCGGCACGCTGATCAGCCTGGAGGTCGGGAAGATCACCTCCGAGGCGCTCGGCGAGGTCCAGGAGATGATCGACATCTGCGACTACGCGGTGGGCCTGTCCCGCCAGCTGTACGGGCGCACGATCAGCTCCGAACGGCCCGGTCACCGGCTCATGGAGACCTGGCACCCCCTGGGCGTCGTCGGCGTGATCAGCGCGTTCAACTTCCCGGCGGCCGTCTGGTCGTGGAACACGGCCATCGCCCTGGTGTGCGGCGACCCGGTCGTCTGGAAGCCGTCGGAGCTGGCGCCGCTGACCGCCCTGGCCTGCGCGGCCCTGCTCGACCGGGCCGCCGCCGAGCACGGCGCGCCCGCGTACCTGAGCCAGGTCCTCATCGGCGGCCCCGAGGTCGGCGAGGCGCTCGTGGACCACCCCGGGGTCGCCCTGGTCAGCGCCACCGGCTCGACCCGCATGGGCCGCGCCGTGGGGCCGCGGGTCGCCGCCAGGTTCGGGCGGTCGCTGCTGGAGCTCGGCGGCAACAACGCGGCCGTGGTGTGCCCGTCCGCGGATCTCGGCCTGGCCACGCGCGGCATCGTGTTCTCGGCCGCCGGGACGGCGGGCCAGCGGTGCACGACCATGCGCCGCGTCATCGCCCACGCCGACGTCGCCGACGCGCTGGTCGAGCGGCTCACCGACGCCTACGCGCGGCTGCCGATCGGCAACCCGATGGCGCCGGGCACCCTGGTCGGGCCGCTCGTCAACGGCCGCGCGCACGCCGCCATGCGCGCCGCGCTGGAGGCCGCCGTGGAGCAGGGCGGGACGCTGGTGGCCGGCGGCGGACGCCGGCTCGCCGACCAGGCGCCGGACGCCTTCTACGCCGAGCCCGCGCTGGTGCGGATCGGGGAGCAGACCCCGATCGTGACCCAGGAGACGTTCGCGCCGATCCTCTACGTCCTGCCGTACGACACCCTGGAGGAGGCCATCGCGCTCAACAACGCGGTCCCCCAGGGCCTGTCGTCCAGCATCTTCACCCGCGACCAGGCCGAGGCCGAGCTGTTCGTCTCGGCGGAGGGCTCCGACTGCGGGATCGTCAACGTGAACATCGGCACCTCCGGGGCCGAGATCGGGGGCGCGTTCGGCGGCGAGAAGGAGACCGGCGGCGGGCGCGAGTCGGGCTCGGACGCGTGGCGCGGCTACATGCGCCGGGCGACGAACACGATCAACTACTCCGGCAAGCTGCCGCTGGCCCAGGGAGTCGAGTTCACCGTCTGACCCGGCAGGGGCATATACGAAACTGCTGTTGCGTAAATGGTCGGCCCCCGTGTACCTTGAATTTCGCTACCCCAGTAGCGAAATGGAGGGATCCGCATGAGTCCACGGGGGCGACCACGTGACACCGAGGTCGACGAGCGCGTCCTGCTGGCGGCCACCGAGCTGCTGCTGCGGCGCGGGTACGCCGGCCTGTCCACCGACGAGGTGGCCGAGCAGGCAGGCATCGCCAAGACCACGCTGTACCGCCGCTGGCCCACCAAGGACCACCTCGCCCTGGCCGTCGTGGCCAGGCTGCAGGACCACGACGAGATCACCGACACGGGCGACATCCGGCGCGACCTCACCGACTACATGGAGAAGGTCGCCGCCGGGCTCAACCGGATGCGGATCGCGGGCCTGCCGCCCGGCCAGGAGAGCCGCTCGGCGGGGACGGTGGCCGAGCTGGTCGCCGCCGCCGCGCGTCACGACGATGTCGGCGAGCTGGAGCGGGACGTCTACGCCCGCCGCAACGCGCTGGCCTGCCAGCTCATCGAACGCGCCCGCGACGAGGGCCGGCTCCGCCCCGACGTCGACCCCATGACGCTGCTGGAGCAGCTCGCCGGGGCCCTGTACTACCGCGTCCTGATCACCGGCGGCCCGGTGGATCGCGCCTACGCCGAACGCCTGGTCGCCGCCGCCCTCGACGGCGCCCTCTGACTCCCCAGGAAGGACTTCTCACGATGTCGCTCATCACGCCCGAGACCGCGGTCGTGCGGGCGGCCGGCGCCGAGATCATCGGCGGCGACGACGCCCCCGCCACCGGCCGGCTCCTGCTCGACTCCAGCTCCACCGGTGGTGCCCTGAGCAGCCTCCGCATGACCCTCACCCCGGGCGCCGACGGCGCGGTGCCCCACCTGCACACCTCCTCCAGCGAGCTGTTCTACGTGCTCGGCGGCGCCGCCCAGGTGCTGGCGGGCGACGAGGTGCTCACCCTGGAGGAGGGCGACATGGCCGTGGTGCCGCCGAACGTCGCCCACGCCTTCGCCGCCGCCCCCGGCTCCGAGGCGGACCTGCTGATCGTCATCACGCCGGGCGTGGAGCGCTTCGAGTATTTCCGCCTGCTGGCCCGCCTGCGCACCGGCGAGGCCAGCCTAGAGGAGCTGCTGAACTCGCAGGAGCTGTACGACAACCACTTCCTCGACAGCCCGCGGTGGAAGGCGGCCCGCTCGCTCGGGCAAGCCTGACGATCAGGACTCCACGACCGGCTTGGGCGGCTTCCTGTCCCACCCCTGGCCGCCCTTGCGGCCCAGCGACCACATCTGCATCCCGCGTTCGATCTCCAGCGCCGACGGCCAGGACACCGCGGGCGGGCCGAGTTCGAGGGTGGCGCTCTGCTTGATCCGCCGGGCCAGCTGGGGGTCGGCGGCGGCCCTGGCCACGAGCCGGGTGGCGGTGTCCAGCATGGCGTGCGGCTCGGCCACGTCCCAGGCCAGCCCGCGGCGCACGGCCTCGGCGCCGGACAGCGCCGCGCCCAGGGCTCCGAGCGCGATGGCGTGCTGATACCCGGCCGCGCGGCCGAGCAGGGACAGGTGACCGCCGCCCGGATGGATGCCGCGCGCCACGAACCCGCTGTCGAGCACCGCGTCATGGCTGACCAGCATCAGGTCGGTGGCCAGGGCGAGGTTGAGCCCGGCGCCGACCGCGCCGCCGGTCACCAGGGACACGCTGGGCACCGGGAGCCGCCCGACCTGGACGAACGCCGCGTACACGGCGGAGGTCCGCGCGATCGACTCGGGCGCGGCGGGATCGGCGGAGGAGGCGGCCAGGTCGCGGGTGTCGGCGCCACTGCAGAAGTAGCCGCCCGCGCCGTCGACGAGGACGGCTCCGATGGTGTCGTCGCCGTGGACGAGGGCGCAGAAGTCCTCGATGAGGGCGGCCATCTCCAGCGTGATGGCGTTCTTGCGCCGGGGGTTGTTCAGGGTGAGCCGGGCGATCCCGTCGCCGACGGTCGTGATGGCGGGCGGTTCGGCGGTCATGATGCTGCTCCTGTCGTCAAAGGGGCCTCGACCCGGGCTCGCCGGTGACGAGCTCCCACACGTCGCCCGATCCTCTCGCCAGATCGGCGCATCTGCGCTGCCAGTGGAGCTCGTTGCCGTGTTCCTCGCGCCACGCCCACAGCCTCCTGGTGCAGGCGCCGAGCCGGTGCTCCGCCGTGAACCCGATCGCGCCGTGCAGCTGGTGGCCCGCGGCGGCCACCGACCGCGCCAGCGCGGACGCCTCGGCCTTGGCCGAGGCCACGACGAGCTCCCGGTCCTGGGCGCCGTGCCTCAGGGCCGCGACCGCCGCGTCCGCCATCACCTCGACGGTGACCACGTCGGCGGCCAGCCGCGCGAGCCGCTGCTGGACCGCCTGGAACCGGGCCAGCGGCCGGCCGAACTGCACCCGGTCGGCGATGTGCCGCGTGGTGAGCGTCAGGACGGCGCGGGCGGCGCCGGCCAGCTGCAGCGCCCGGGCCGTGGCCCCGTGCAGGTCCAGCTCGTGGCGCCACGGGCCGGGCGGCAGGGGCGTGACCGCCGCCTCGGCGCCGTCGAGCACGGCGCTGTCGCGCTCCTCCCCCGCCAGGTTCTCGCCGGGGGAAAGCCCGGCGGGGGCGGGCAGTACGGCGGTTCCCGGCCCGTCCGGCGTGCCGACCAGGGCCACCAGGTGATCGGCGGATCGCAGCCAGGGCACGCGGACCAGCGGGCCGGTGACCCGCCACCGGCCGCCGGGGCCCGGCTCCGCCACGAGATCGCCCGTGTACGCGGTCACCGTCCCGGGCGGCAGGGCGGCCCCCGACGCGGCGAGCAGCGGGCCCGCGACGAACAGGGCCTCGGCCAGGGGCAGCGCCGCCCCGGCCGCGCCGGCCTCGCGGACCACCACGGCGGCGTCCGAGAGCGTGCCACCGCTCCCGCCCTGACCCTCGGGGACCGTCAGCGAGGTGAAACCGAGCTCCTCCAGCCGGGTCCAGAGCTCCGGGCCCTGCGGCTCCGCGGCCAGCAGGGCCCGCACCACCTCGGCCAGGTCGCGGAGATGGTCGGCGGTCACGAGAGCAGCTCCCCTGCCAGGTCGCGGAGATGGTCGCCGGTCATGAGGACAGCTCCTTGGCCACGATCGAGCGCAGGATCTCGCTGGCGCCGCCGCGCAGGGTGAAGGCCGGGACGTGCAGGACGGCCTTGGCCAGCATGGCCGCGAGCCCCCGGCCGCCCGGCTCCGGGCCGACGTGCCGCCGCACGGCGTCCACGACGTCGCCCTCGAACTCCGTGCCCAGGTCCTTGACCAGGGCCGCCGCCACTGCCGGGCTCTCTCCCCTGGACAGCCGCTCGGCGACCGACAGGGACAGCTGGCGCAGCGCCACCAGCCGGGAGACCAGCCGGCCCAGCTCGGCGTGCGCGACCGGGTCGTCTCCCAGGTTCTCCGGGCGGGCCCACTCCCGCAGCAGGGGCAGCGTGCTGAGGATGCGTTCGGGGCCGGAGCGTTCGTTGCCCAGCTCCGCGGTGACCTGGCGCCAGCCGTCCCCCCGGCGGCCCAGCAGGCCGCCGGCCGGGATCACCGCGTCGTCGAAGACCACCTCGTTGAAGTGATGCGCCCCGTCGATGGTGATGATCGGCCGGATCGAGACCGCCGGATGCGGCAGGTCCACGATGAACTGGGAGAGCCCGGCGTGGCGGTCGCCGGCGTCGTCGGTGCGCGCCAGGACGACCACCGCCGTGGCGATGTGCGCCACGCTGGTCCACACCTTGGCGCCCGTCAGCCGCCAGCCGTCCTCGACCTCGGCGGCCCGGGTCCGGACCGAGGCCAGGTCCGAACCCGAGTCGGGCTCGGACATGCCGATCGCGAAGAAACTCTGGGCGCGAGCGATATGCGGGAGATACTTATGTTTTTGTTGTTCTGTGCCGTTACGCAGGATGCTGGGTGCGATTTGCCGGTCCGCTATCCAATGGGCGGCCACCGGCGCCCCGGCGGCCAGAAGCTCCTCGGTCACCACATATCGCTCCAGCGCGGTCCGCCCGTGCCCGCCGTACGCCGCGGGGATCGTCATCCCCACCCAGCCGCGCCCGGCCAGGCGGCCACTGAAGGCCGGATCGACGCCCGACATCCAGGCGTCGGCCTCGGGGGCGAAACCGCCGGCAGCGATCTCCTCTTCGAGGAACCGCCTGACCCGCGACCGGAGCTCCCGTAACCCCTCCGGCAACCCGGCGACCGCGCCGAGCGCCAGGGCCTGAGCATTCACGAGGGGATCTTATATACGCGATGTCCCCCGCTCCGGGAAATACGCGGCCAAACTGGCCATCCCCCGGAAAACGAGTAGATCTTTTGCTCATATGTGCCGTTCACCACCCACTGACACCTAAACTTCGGGAATGCGTTATGTCCCTTTTGTCCTGGTTACCGCCGCGACGCTGGCGTACACCGCGACTCCCGCTGCGGCCATCACCAACGGCTCCACCGACGGTGACACCCACCCGGAAGTAGGGGCTCTCATCTCCGATGAGCCGAATCCCGATGGCACGTGGGCGTACTGCACCGGAACGCTCATCTCGCCGACCGTCTTCCTCACCGCCGCCCACTGCGGTGAGCCGAAGCAGAAGACGGCCACGGTCTCCTTCGCCGACCACTACAAGCGCGGGTCCCAGGTCTACAGCGGCCGTTACATCCCGGACCCACGATTCTCGAAGAAGTCCGACCTGCACGACATGGCCGTCGTCATCTTCAACAAGCCCGTCCTGAACATCAAGCCCGCCCAGCTGCCGGCCGCGGGCCTGCTCGACGTCCTCAAGGCCGAGAACAAGCTGGAGTCCGCACGCTTCACCCCTGTCGGGTACGGCTCGCTCCAGCCCACCAAGAAGAAGCCGCGTGGCCAGCGCTTCCACTACACCGACACGCGCCACCAGGCGACCATCTCCTACAAGAGCATGACCCCGAGATGGCTCAACCTCTCGATGTCCACCAAGGGCGACGGGAGCACCTGCTTCGGCGACTCGGGCGGCCCGAACTTCCTGGGCGGGCTCACCTCGCACCTGCTCATCGCCACGACGATCTCCGGTGCGGACGACGCCTGCAAGAAGACCAACTACGACTACCGCCTGGACTCCGCCTCGGCGCGGCAGTTCCTCGGCAAGTACGTCACCCTTCCCGGACCTGCCCAGTCAACGGCGATCGCGGCGACTCCGGCCCGTCCGAGCGCGCGCTGAAAATGGGGCGGGGCATCGGGACCCGCTCGGCCGCCGGCGGCGGCGCCTGATCCACCAGCACCTGGATCGCCGTCCTGCGCCTCTCGATGCCCGCTCCGTCGATGCTGATCCGCCGCCTGCTCCGGCTCTTGTCATCCATCACGCACGGGAGCGTACTGAGACGGACGCCAAGAGCAGGTCACGAGCGCGCCCGGTTACTCCCCGTCAGTCGAACGTCTCGTGGACGGTTTCCGGGACGTCGCCGTCCAGCTCGACGCGTACCCGCTCGATCGTGCCGGTGAAGGGGAAACCGCGCGGATAGTCCCAGCTCACCGGCGACAGCGCGTCGCGACCCAGCACCAGGCCCTGCCAGCCGATCAGGTAGCGGGCGGCAGCCGGCCCTCGGCCACGTACAGGACATGACCGCCGTTCACGTCGCCCTGTGAGATCAGCACGCCTTCGTCGCCCTCCCGCAGCCGCACCTCGGCGTCGATGCGGTACGAGCGGTCGTAGATCAGCGGAGTGACGCCGCCCGGGATGCGGCTCATCTCAGGGTAAAGCACGAAGCTCCGCCGCCTCCTGGGCGAGGCCGCGCTGTGGTACGTAGGAGGTGCCGCGCTCGTGGTAGGCCACGGCCTTCCAGCCCTCGTGCCAGATCGAGAAGATCGTGCTGGTGGCCCCGAAGGGCCACCCCTTGGCCACGGCCTCGCCTGTCGACCTCAGGCTGCTGTCCCACGAGACCGTCATCGTCACCGGTGACCCGTACGGCGGCTGGGCCGACTACCGCGACCGGCTCGACCGGGTCGGCGCCGACCCCGTCGAGATCATGGTGATCGCGCAGGCCACCACGATCTCGGCCATGGTGGGGGCCGGTCTCGGGGTGGCGATCCTGGGCGCGTTCGCCGCGCAGGTCGCGGTGTTCGGGGACGACGTGGTGACCCGGCCGCTGCCGGCCCCCTTGTGGCAGCGGGAGATCCGCGTCTACCGGAAGGCGGGACGCGTGTCCACGAAGCCCGTGGACGCCTTCCTCGACCTCCTTTACCAGGAGGCCCCGGCCCTGACCGCCCGCACCGCCACCTGGCCGCAGTGACCCGCCGTCAGGAGCGGCGCCGGAAGTAGCAGATCGCGGCGGTGGCCAGGGCGGCGCCCCAGATCGGCCAGAAGCACTCCGGGAGCCAGGCGCCCCATTCGTCCAGGGTGAACCGGCCGGCGATCGTCGCCCTGATGTAGGTCAGCCCGGCCACGGTGACGATGATCGAGACGAACCCGGCGGGGATGACCGCCAGCAGGGGCGGCACCCGCCTGCCGCGCAGGCCGGGGATCCAGCGCGGGAAGACCTCGCCCCACCGCTGGGTCAGCCCGAGGGTGAGGACGCCGCCGAACGCGCCGAAGGTCGCCAGGTACGCGCCGGCCAGCCACAGACCGTCCTCCCCCTGGGCGAGGAACTCCGGGCTCACGCCGAGCGGGATGCCCAGGGCCCAGGCCCACCTGGTCAGGCAGTACACCAGCGGCACCGCGACCGCGACGTACACGGCCCGGCGCCCCCGCTCGGGGGTGAACCAGCGCGCGGCACCCCGGCCGCGGCCGTACGCCAGCGCCGCGGCGGCCAGGAGCAGCCCGCCGAGCACGCAGACGAGCTGGTTGAGCACCGGCCACGGCCAGGCGTCGGCGAGGGTGGCGCCGCCCAGGCTCCAGCCGAACAGCGGCGCGACCAGCAGGAGAGGCGTGTAGGCCAGGCCCATCATGAGCCGGGAGTCGGGGACGACCAGGATCAGGAGCACGGCGATCGGCCAGGCCACGTAGAGCGGGGCGCGACCGCCGTCGCCGCGGGCCAGCGCCAGCGCCGTCACCAGGGCGAGCAGCGCGAAAGCGGCGATCCACCAGCCGAAGCTCGGCGTCGTGCCGGCCAGGACGGACAGCGCCCCGTCCGGGTCGGGGTCCGAGGCGCCCCAGGGGAAGCCGGGCGTCCCGAGCGCCCACGCCGCCCCGAGCAGGCCGTAGCCCAGCGCCCACAGCGCCGCCGCGTAGCCGCGCCGGCCAGAAGTGAGGGTTTCCATGCGATCAAGCCTTCCGGGGGCCCGGTCGCCGGGGCCAGATGCCGTTCGGCACCTCTTGGCCCCGGCGACCGTGCCGTTCGGCACCTAGGAACGGTTTCCCACGAAGATCGGAGGGGTCCGGTCCTTCCAGGGCATCGCCTGTTCCAGGTGGGCGGCGATCCGGAACAGCAGATCCTCGCGGCCGTAAGGGGCGACGATCTGCACGCCGACGGGCAGCCCGTCGGCGTGGCCGAGCGGCAGGCTGATCGCGGGCTGCCCGGTGATGTTGAACAGCACCGTGAACGGCCCGTAGCCGTCGAGCGACTCCAGCCAACTCGTCAGCGTGTGCTCGGGATCGTCGTACCGCAGCGTGCCGTGCGGCGCGGGCAGGCGGGCCAGCGTCGGGGTGACCAGCAGGTCGTGCTCGGTGAAGAACGCGCCCACTGAGCGGGTGACCCGGTTCTGGGCGTCGAAGGCGGACAGCAGGTCCAGCCCGGTGTACTCCCGCGCCACCCGCAGAGCCCGCCGGGAGACGGCCTCCATCCGGGCCGGGTCGGGCTGCCTGGGGGCCAGGAGCAGCGTGGAGGCGATCGCCACGCTTTCGGCCACCCAGCTCCGCATGACCGCCTCCCCGTCCACGGCCGGGGCGGCCTCGGTGACGTCGTGCCCGGCCCGCTCCAGCGCCCGGCCCACCCGGAGGGCCGCCTCGGCCACCCGGGCGTCCACCTCGGTCCCCGACCAGGCCTTGGTGGTCACCGCCACCCTCAGCCGGCCGGGATCGGCCCCGACCTCGTCGGCGTACCGGCCGCGTGGGGGTGGCGCGGTGTACTTGTCACCGATGCCGGGTCCCTGGACGGCGTCCAGGAGGTGCGCGGCGTCGCGGACGGTCCGCGTGAGCGCGAACTCGTACGACATGCCGAGCATCGCCTCGCCCGCGTCGGGCCCGCAGGTGATCCGGCCGCGGCTCGGCTTGAGCCCGACCAGCCCGCAGCAGGAGGCCGGGACGCGGATGGACCCGGCCCCGTCGCCGGCGTGCGCGACGGGCACGGCGCCGGCGGCGACCAGGGCGGCCGCGCCGCCGCTCGACCCGCCCGCGCCCCGGTCCAGGTCCCAGGGGTTGCGGGTGGGCCCGTACCTGAGTGATTCGGTGGAGAAGCTGAGGCACAGCTCCGGGACGGTGGTCAGGCCCAGCGTGACCAGGCCGGCCGCCCGGAAGCGGGCCATCAGGCCGGTGTCGCGCCTGGCGACGATGCCCGGCAGGGCGCGGCTGCCAAGGGTGAACGGCACCCCCTCGGCCACCGGCCCGTGATCCTTGATCAGGAACGGCACCCCGGCGAACGGCCCGTCCCCGGCATGGTCCAGCGCCGGCTCGAACACCGGCAGGGCCAGGCCGTTCACCTGCGCGTCCGCCCGCGCCAGGGCCCGCCTGGCGGCGGCCTCGACCTCGCCGGCGGTGACCTCGCCCGACCTGATCAGGTCCCGGATCCCGACGGCGTCATACCTCGCGTATTCGTGGAGCTCCATGAAGAGCCTCTTTCTGGGCGTCCTCGACGCCCGCGACCTCGATCACATGTGGCGGTGGGCGGCGCCCGGGGCGCCGCCGACGACGAACAGCCTGAACAGAGGCGATGGTCGCGGGACCATCGCCTGCTGTGATCGAGGTGCTTCTACGCTCGGTACATCACGACCATGGTGGCGGGCGCCGCCCAGGGCCGTCGAGCGGTTTTCTCCGTCCTCCCGGCGCGTCGCGCCGGGAGGACGGGCCGGCGTCAGTCGTCGGCGTGCGCGGAGCGCCGCCACGGGCCGGTGATGGCGAAGACGTGGCCGGGCGACTGGATGTTGGCGAACAGGATGCGGCCGTCGGCGCTGAAGGTCGGGCCGGTGAACTCGCTGTCGTTGAGGTCGTTGCGTGCCAGCGGGTACGACTTGCCGTGCGCGCTGACGCCCACCAGGTGCTGGATGCCCTCGCCGTCCTCCGCGAGGATCACCCCGCCGTACGGGGAGACCGTGATGTTGTCGGGCCCGTCGTAGTTGGTGTCCTGGCTGGGGTCGGGGTTGACGCCGAAGATGACCTTGAGTGTGACCGTCTCGGTGCGCGGGTCGTAGAACCACACCTGGCCGTCGTGCTCGTTGACGCTGCCGTCGGTGTGCCGCGCGTAGCTGGCCACGAAGTACGCGCCCCCGTCGCCCCACCAGGCGCCCTCCAGCTTGCGGCTGCGGGTGACCTGGTCGTTGGCGAACTGCAGGCGTACCGACTGGGTCTTCGCGTCGCGGTCGGGCACCTCCACCCAGCGGACCTTGAAGCGCGTGCCCGGCTCGGTCGCCTCCGACAGGTCGGCGACGTGCGTGTCGTCCCGGTAGCAGCTCAGCGCCTCCAGCTTGCCCGCGGTGTCGCCGCCCTCGGACAGCGCCAGCGCCCGCAGCGCGCCCTTACGACCGTGGAACCTCCTCGGCGGGGTCCACCGGTAGTACAGCCCGTTCGGCCCACCGGCGTCCTCGGTCAGGTAGATCGCCGACGTCCTCGGGTCGACGGCGACGGCCTCGTGCGAGTAGCGGCCGAGGAACTTCAGCGGCACCGGGTCCTGGTTGGCCTCGCGGTCGAACGGGTCGACCTCGAAGACGTAGCCGTGGTCCTTCTGGTAGGCCCCGCCGGCGCGCTGCTCGGTCTCCTCGCAGGTCAGCCAGGTGTTCCAGGGGGTCTTGCCACCGGCGCAGTTGTTGTGGGTGCCGGCCAGGCTGACGTATTCGCGGATCCGCTCGCCGTGCGCGTCCACGTCGATGTTCGTGGTGCCGCCCCCGGCGCCGGGGTCGTAGGTGAGGCCGGGCAGCGCCGGCACCCGATACGGCTCGCTGCCTCCGATCTCGTGGTTGTTGACCAGCGTGGCACCCCGCCCGCGCGGGAAGCTCGCGGTGCCGTCGGCGTCGCTCGGGGTCGGCTCGCCGCTCTCCAGCAGCGTCACCCCCGCCTCCGCGACGACGCGGTACGAGAACCCCGCGGGCAGGGCCAGGATGCCGGCCGGGTCGGGGACCAGCGGGCCGTAGCCGAGCGGGGGCCGGGTGGCGGCGAGCGCGGCCGGGCCCGCGATGGTCTCGATGCTGCCGGCTAACGCGATGCCAAGGCTGCCGGCCGCCGTGCGGCCGAGGAAGGAACGACGGGAAACGGGTGAGGACACGGGACATCTCCTCTAGCGTCTGGGCGCTTGTACACCAGCCGACCCAACGATGCCACGGAGACGGCCGCCGCGCCGCCCGCAGTCCGCATGATGAACGCCGGATGAATACCCGATCCGGTCCGTCGCTCCGGGGAGCCGGGCGGGGTTCGGATTTCTCACGACGCGGATAACAGTTGAAGAACGGACGATGGCGGGTCCGTGGTGCGGTGCAGCAGCATGGAAGCGTGACAGTCATTTCCGCCAGGCGGCGATCGACCGGGCGCCGGGGGCCGTACGTGGCCCGGGCGGTGGCCCAGCTGCTGTCCTGGCCGGCCCTGGAGATGAGCGACACCAGGCGTGGCGTGACCTTCGCCGTCCGCGGCACCGAGATCCTGCGCCTGACCGGCGCGGACGAGGTGCGCCTGCACCTGACGGAGCCTGCGATCGGGCGGCTGGAGCCGTACCTGCGGGACTGCGATCAGGTCCAGGTGGGTGCCGACCACGCGTGGGTGACCCTGAGGGTCGAGGCCGAGCCGGACCTCGATCTGCTGCTGGCGCTGACCAGCGTGGCGATCAAGGAGCACGCCGCGTCGGAGGTCGCCTGATATCGGGCATGGGCCGCCCGCCCATGGTGACTGATTTATACCGAAAAAGTGCTCTAATGACCGATTCGCCAACAGCCCGGTGCGCGATTTCATCCCGGTGCTGGTGGAACACGACTCCAAGGAACTGCTGCGCGGCGGCACCATCTGACGGGTGACGCTCTCCCTTTCCGGGGTAGCTGAGCAGGCGGAACGCGACAGGCTCGGCGCGGGGAGCGGCAATGTACTACGACCAGTTGCTCAAGATCGTGGAGCAGCAGACCGGGGCGGGACCCCAGGCCGCCGAACGCGCCGTGCAGGCCACGCTTCGTACGCTCTCCGAACGGCTCCCGAAGGACGAGAGCCGCGACCTGCTCAGGGAGCTGCCCCCGGAGGCGATGCCCTGGCTCTACACCGAACGGGATCCCGAGACCTTCGGCGTCGAGGAGTTCCTGCGGCGGGTGGCCGAGCGCGCCGGGGTCGACGTCGAGACGGCCGGGCGGCACGCCCGCGCCGTCTTCTGGGCGATGGGGCAGGCCGTGAGCCCCGAGGAGTTCGCCGACATGGCGGCCGATCTCCCCGACGACTTCGAGACCCTGGTCGCGGAGGCCGAGCGCCGGTACGTCGAGATCGTGCCGACCAGGGAGTTCCTGGCCGGAGTCGCGGAACGGGCCGGGCTCGACTACGCGGGCGCGCGCCGGGCCACCGAGGCGGCGCTGGAGACGCTCGCCGAGCACATCGCCCCGGGCAAGGTCGAGGACCTGGTCAGCCAGCTGCCCGTCCAGCTGCACGCGCCGCTCAAGCGGGGGGTGGGCGCGGGTCCCGGCCGGGAGGCGCACCTGCCGCTGGAGGAGTTCGTCCGCCGGATCGGCGCGCGCGAGGGCGTCTCCCCTGAGCGGGCTCGCGAGCACGCCAAGGCGGTCTTCGCCACGATGCGCGAGTCGATCGCCGGCGAGGAGTACGCCGACGTGACGGCCCAGCTGCCCGACGAATACCGGATTCTCCTCCCACGTCCCTGACAATCAGCATTTACTGCGAATTTCTCGTGTATGTGGCCGCCATTCGAGCAGAATCCCTTTCATGGTCACCTCGATCAAGCGGCTACGGCAGGGGCTCGCCGTCCGGGTGATGCGGGCGGCCAGGGCGGCGAACCGGAGCCCCCTGACCCGCAGGCTCTTACGCGGTCGCAGCATCCGGCGCTTCCCCCTGGTCAACCGGCTCTACCACACGGTGTTCCGGCTGGGCGTGGCCACCGGGGAGCGCGACGCCGAGGCGCATTACCGGGGCGTCGTGCTGACCGGCCCGGCGTGGGACGCCACGATCATGCCCTCGGTCTCGGCGGGGTACTACGAGGAGTTCGAGGTCGGCGTCTTCGAGCGGCTGGCCTCGATCAGCCGTTCCGTCCTCGACGTGGGGGCGAACATCGGCGTCTACACCTGCACCGGCGCGGCGCGCCTGCCCGAGGACGGCAGCCTGATCGCCTTCGAGCCGGTGCCGGAGAACGTCGGCTACCTGCGGCGCAACGTGGAGCGCAACGATCTCGCCGGCCGCGTGACCATCGAGCCCGTGGCCGTGGGGGCGGCACCGGGCCGGCTGACCGTGCACCTGTCGGGCGAGCAGACGGGCAAGCACTCGGCCGCCGCGGCGAACGTCGGGACCGCCGCGGGCACCCTCACCATGCCCATGACCTCGATCGACGCCTATCTCGCCGACGGCGGGCTCGGCCCGCCCGACCTCATCAAGATCGACGTCGAGGGGTACGAGGGCTTCGTGCTGCGGGGCGCGGCCGAGACCCTGACCGCGCTGCCTGCGCTGCTGTTCGAGGTGCATCCCGAGCTCCAGGAGAACTGCGGCTGCGCCGCGGGCGAGCTGCTCGACCTCGTCTTCGCCCGCTACCCCTGGGTCTTCGTGATCGACGAGCTGGACAACGTCCTGCGGCCGTGCACGCGGGCCGAGCTCGACGACCCGCACGCGATCGGCCTCTACCGCTCCAACCTCGCCGCCGTCGGCAGGCCGGAGCACCTCGACGCCTTACGGCAGTGGCACAGCCTCGACTCGCCCTGAGGGATCACGGCTCGGCCCGGCCGGTGGCCCAGGCCCACGCGGCGATGGCGACCCGGTTTCTGGCCTCGATCTTGCGCTGGATCGCGGCGATGTGGTTCTTGACCGTGCCGGGCGCGAGGAAGAGCTCCGCGGCGATCTCGGCGTTGGTCCTGCCCTGCGCCACCATCGCCACGATCTCGTCCTCGCGCTCGGTGAGGACGACGTGGGGCGTCCCGGTGGGTGTCTCGGGCAGGTCGCGCTGCCGGAGCAGCCGGACGGTGAGCTGGGGGCTGATGAGCATGTCGCCGTTCATCGCGGCCCGGATGGCCTCGACGAGCAGCGCGGGGCCGGAGCGCTTGAGGACGAACCCGGAGGCGCCGTGCCGCAGCGCCGCGTCGACGTACTCGTCCAGCCCGAACGTGGTGACGATCACGACGTGGATGCCGGTGCCGGCCAGGGCGCGGGCCACCTCGATGCCGTCGGCCCCGGGCATGCGGATGTCGGCGAGCACGACGTCGGGCTCGATCGCCCTCGCGGTCTCGATCGCGGCCCGGCCGTCGGCGGCCTCGGCCACGACGGTCATGTCGGGCTGGGCGTCGAGGATCAGCCGGAAGGCGGCACGGATGCCTTCCTGGTCGTCGGCGATGAGGATGCGGATGGCCACCCCGGCGATTGTGCCAGCGGCAGCCGCGCGGTCAGCGACCACCCGTCCGGTACGGCCCGCGCCACCAGGTCGCCGCCCTGCTCCCCGACGAGCGCGGCCAGCGCGGGCAGACCGGACCCGCCTCGCCGGCCGCCCCGCGTACCCGCCACGCCGTCGTTGGTCATGGTGATCTCGAGCGCGCCGGACCCCGCTGTCACGGCGAGGTCGACCCGGGCCGCCCGAGGCGCGTGCCGCCGCACGTTGGTCAGCCCCTCGATCACGATCCGGTAGGCCAGGGCGCCGGTGTTCGCGGGCACCTCCGGCGGCGGTTCCATGCGCAGGCGGACCTCGGCGGGGCCCGCCGCGGAGAAGCGCTCGGCGGCGGCGCGGATCCCGTCGAGATCGCCCGCCGGAGTGAGCGGCCGGTCGTGGTGCAGCGTGTCCAGGGTCCGGTCCAGCATCGACAGGGCACGCTGGCCGGCCGCCTCGACGCGTTCGAGGGCGTGCAGCGGATCGCCCGCCACCATGCCCGCCTGGGCGTGCGCCAGCATCTCGCTGATGTCGTGGGCGACGAAGTCGTGCAGGTCCCGGGCCAGCCGCAGCCGCAGCGCGGTCCGGGCGTCGGCCGTCGCGCGTGCCTGCCGTACGTCGAGGAAGCGCAGGTAGCCGCCCACGGCGGCGGCCAGGAGCGCGCCCAGGCCCCAGAACGCGCACGCGCCCACCGCTTCCAGCAACGAGACCGGCAAGAAGAACCGCAGCAGCCAGACGGCCGCGGCCAGGCCCGCCGCCGACGCGGCCGGGGCCGCCCGCCGGGGCGGCGCGTACCGGACGACCAGGCCGGCCAGCGCCGCGAGCGCCAGGCCCTCGGCCATCCCCAGCGCGTCGGCGCCCGGCACCGCCTCCACCGCGCCCACGACGTGGGCGAGCGTGACGGCCAGGGAGACGGCCGCGGCCAGGAGCGTCAGCGCGGGCAGGCGCGCCCTGAGCCGCGGGCGGAACGACGTGGCCGCCGTCAGTGAGACCGCGGCCAGCGCCGGTACAGCGTCGGCGACCCACATCAAAATCACGGACCGACGATACGCGCAGGCCGGACTGCCGGCGTGCCCGCCGCAACTTTGACGGATCCGGGGGCATCTAATCCGCCGTGGAGGCGCTGATCGCGGGGGATCCGCAGCGGATCGGGGACTACTGGCTGGCCGGGCGGCTCGGCGCGGGCGGTCAGGGGGTCGTGTACGACGCCTACGACCCCGACGGCCGGCGGGTGGCGGTGAAGGTGCTGCACGCGTCGGGAGACCGCGGGCGCTTCGCCAAGGAGGCGGCCGCGGCGGAGCGGGTGGCCTCGTTCTGCACCGCCCGGCTGCTGGCGGCCGATCTCGACGGCGGCAAACCGTACCTGGTCTCGGAGTACGTGCCGGGTCCGAGCCTGCGCGAGGCCGTACGGGAGGGGCGCCGCTTCACCGGCGACGACCTGCACCGGCTGGCGACGGCGGTGGCCACGGCGCTCACCGCGATCCACGAGGCGGGCGTCGTCCACCGCGACCTGAAGCCGGACAACGTGCTGCTCGGCCCGGACGGGCCACGTGTGATCGACTTCGGCATCGCCAGGACGGCGGAGATGTCGCTGACCAGGACCGGCGAGCTGGCGGGGACGCCCGGCTACATGGCGCCCGAGGTGCTGACCGGGCAGCGGGCGGGAACGGCGGCCGACGTCTTCGCGTGGGGCGCGATCATGGTGTTCGCGGCCGGCGGGCAGGACCCGTTCGGCGGCGAGAACCTGGGCGGCGTCATGCACCGCGTGCTGACGCACCACCCCGACCTGAGCGCGCTGCCCTCTGGGCTGGCCACGCTGATCGAGGCCGCGCTGGAGAAGGATCCGCGGGCCCGGCCGTCCGCCCGCGACCTGCTGCTGGCGCTGGTCAGCGGCGACGGGTCCGACGTGGGCGGGCTGCTGGCGGCCGGCAGCCGCCGCGCCGAGGGGATGCGGGTGCCCGACCGGGACGACCCCGCGCTGGGCGCGATCGCCGAGGACGCCTACGGCTCGCTCGGCCCGGAGGCGCGCGACCTGGCGGCCGAGGTGTTCCTGCGGCTGGTCGGGGTGAACGCCGACGGCCAGGAGACGCTGCGGCGGGCCGGCCGCGAGGAGCTGTTCGGCGGCCGGCCGGAACACGAGGCGGCGGCCGTCCGGCGGATCCTGGAGGCGTTCTCGTACGTGGTCACCACCAGGGACGGGTCGGTGGCGCTGGCGCGTCCCGGCCTGCTGCGGGCCTGGCCGCGCCTGCGCACGTGGATGGAGGCCGAGCGCGCCGGGCTGGCGATGCTGGACCAGATCAACGGGGCGGCGCGGCACTGGGAGGAGCACGGCAGGCGCGACGGCGACGTGCTGCAGGGCAGCCGCCTGGAGCAGGCGCTGAGCTGGGCGGCGACCGGCCGCAGGCACCTGACGCTGACCCCGTTCGAGCGCGACTTCCTGCGTGCGGGCACCGACCTGACCAGGAGGCGCGCCCGGCGCAGGACGCTGGTCACGACGGCGCTGGCGGGGCTGCTGGCGGTGGCGCTGGTGGCGGGCGGGCTGGCCGTGTGGCAGCGCGGGCAGGCCGTCGAGCGGCTCGACATCCTGACCGCCAAGCAGGTGGCGGCCGAGGCCGACCGCATGCGCACCGCCGACCCGGGCCTCGCGATGCTGCTCAGCGTGGCCGCGTACCGGGTCTCGCCGCAACCGGAGGCCCGCTCCAGCCTGATGGGCTCGCTCCAGCAGCAGGAGACGGCGGCCTTCCAGGACCCGCCGGTCAAGGGCGCGGGCCGGCGGGCGCTGAGCCGCGACGGGCGCACACTGGTCAGCTTCAGCGAGGGCGGCGTCAACGTGTACGACGTGCGCACCGGCAGGCGGACGGCGAGCTGGCCCGGCATGACCTTGAACGGCACGATCACCCAGGGCCCCGCGCTCAGCCGCAGCGGTCGCCTGCTCGCCCAGACCACCTCGGACGAGCTCGGCGTCTGGGACCTGAAGACGGGCCGGACGCTGGTGAGGCGATCGCTCGCGGCGACCGGGAACGGCGGCTTCGGCGTCGTGTTCGGCGAGCACGAGACGACGCTCGTGGTCACCATGGCCGACGACGTCCCTTTCCTCATCGACGTGACCACCGGCAGGCAGTTCGGCCGGCTGGTCTATGCGGACCGGACGAGGGCGCAGACTCCCGCGCCGCTCGTGGATCCGACGGGCAGGCACCTGCTGCTGCCCGGCTACCGGTTCGACCAGATCGCCCTGCCCGGCTGGACCGCCGAGCGCCCCTTCCCCGCCTGCGTGAGGAACCACGTGCTGGCGGCGTACAGCGCGGACGGCAAGACCCTGGCCTGCGCCGACGTCGCGGGCGACATCGTCCTCGTGGACGCCGTCACCGGGCGCGAGCACAAGCTGAAGGAGACGCTGAACTGTGAGATCTGCCATGACTCCGCGCGGCTCCGGTTCAGCGCCGACGGGCGCTACCTCGCCGGCTTCCACGGCCGCGACCTGGAGGTCATGCGCATCAGCGACCAGCGGACCGTCCTGCGCTACCGCGCCGAGGGCGAGTTCGGCGACGTCCGATTCGACCCCGACGGCAGGACGCTGCGCTACCTCGTCGACGACACCGTCATCAGCGTGGACCTCGCGCCGCGCACCCCGTCCGTCACCCTGCCCGACACCCCGATGCTCAGCCCCGACGCCCACTGGGCGGTGTCCTGGACGAACGGTGCCGAGCTGAGCGTGTTCGACCTGCGGACGCGTAAGGAGGCAGGGCGCATACATGTCAGGGAGGAGGGCGCCGTCCAGGGCATGGACGACGCCGGCACCCGGCTGGCCGTCGCCGACATGGACCGCACGATCACCCTGTGGGACCTGGCGACGAGGAGCAAACTCTGGTCCAAGCGGGTGGGCGACGGCGACTACCAGCCGGCGTACGTCGACTTCACCCCCGACGGGCGCAGGATCGCCATCACCCTCCTGCTGGGCGAGAGTCCGTTGATGAGCGTGGTCGTGCTGGACGCCTCCGACGGCCGCGTGGTGGCCGCGTACAAGACCCGGCTGAGCGTCGGCCCCTTCCTTCCGGGACGGCAGGTGTTCGTCTCGGCCGACGGCAGGCTCGTCGACGTGATGACCGGCAAGGCCGTCGGCCCCGGGCTCGGCGACGCCGGCGCGCTGGCCGTCAGCCGTGACGGGCTCCTGGCCGTCCAGGAATCCGCCACGCACCGGATCGGGCTGTGGGACGTCAAGGGCCCGACCCCGCTGCGTCCCGTCCTGCCCCGCGCCGCCGGCGCCAGCGCCGAAATGGTCTTCTCGCCGGACGGCAGGACCCTCGCCACGGCCACCGACCAGGGCGTGCTCGAACTCTGGGACGTCCCGTCCAAGCGCCGGCTCGGCAGCTCGTACCGGGTCGGGGACTTCGCCCCCTCGTCCATGGCCTTCGGCGCCGACGGGAGCGTCCTGTACGTCGGCATGCAGGACGGCATGGAGGACGGGGCCGTGCGCGAGGTGCCCGTCGGCGACGCGCTGATGCTCGGGAAGGTGTGCGCGCGGGCCGGGCGCACGCTCACGCCCGCCGAATGGGACCGCTACCTCGGGGACGTGCCGTACCAGGACGTGTGCGCGGCCCGGTAACAAACTGCACAACTATTGCTCTTGCGAACTATTCGCAATTAGGCTGCGTGCATGCATCACGACGGACCTGGCATCACCGCGATCTCCGCCCAGATCATCGACCTCTACCAGCGCTGCTACGCCGCCCCGCCGTGGTCGGAGACCCCCGAGCAGCTCGGCCGCTATCCCGCCAAGCTCGCCGCGGGCGCCGCCAAACCGGGTTTCGCCGCGCTGACCGCGAGCGACGGCGCCGGCCGGCTCACCGGCGTCTGCTACGGCTGGCCGACCCCGGACGACCTGAGCGGCAGCCCCGTCTATGACGCCCTCGTCACGGCGTTCGGCCTGCCCGCCACGACCACGCTGACCCGCGGCGCCTTCGAGGTCGCCGAGCTCTTCGTCCACCCGGACCACCAGGGCCAGGGCATCGGCGCGCGGCTGCTCGGCCGGATGACCGCCGACCTGCCCTCCGCCTGGCTCATCACCAACCCCGGCGCACCTGCCGCCGGCCTCTACCGCAAGCTCGGGTGGCGGGAGGCGGGCCCGCTGCCGGCAGACTTCTACCCGCAGTCGCGGGCGTCGGTCTTCACCCTGACCCGGCCGGACGCGTGACGACCGGGTCTAGATCCAGCCGCGCTCCCGGGCGGCCAGCCCCGCCTGGAAGCGGGTGATGGCGTTCAGCTCCTGCATGACGGCGTGGATGCGGCGCTGAACCGTACGCAGCCCGAGCCCCAGCGCCCGTGCGATGGCCTCGTCCGTCAGGCCGCCCGCGAGCAGCGCGAGCAGATCCCGGGTCAGCTCGTCGGGCTCTCCGGGGCCGGCGGCGGGCCGGGGCGCCCCGCGCAGCGGGAACCCCCGCTGCCACTCGAGCTCGAACAGCGCGATCAGCGCGTCGAGCAGCGCGGACCGGTGCAGGATGAACGCCGCGTCGATGGAGTAGGCCCCGTTGCGGATGGGGATGAGCGCGAGCGCGTCGTCGGCGATCCACATCTTGGCCGCCGCCCCGGCGACCACGCGGGCCTTCTCGCCGTGGGCCATGGAGTCCTGGACGAGCCGTAACTTGCCGGGCAGCGCCAGCGACTCCAGGTCGTACACGCTGCGGTAGTCGATGCCCGACCTGAGCATGCGCCGCTCGCGCTCGACGTTGTCGGCGTGGCCGCGCATGACGTACGGGGGCTTGTCGATGTTGCGGAACATGGTCTGCGCGCTGTCCTGGAGCGCGTACGCCCTGCTGATGATGTTGTCGGTCCCCGTGACGACCTCGACCTGCTCGGCCGGGTGCGCCGCGTAGCGGGAGGCCAGGTGGAACGACGTGGTGAGCTCGTGGATGGCCGTGCGCACCTGGTGGAGCTCCTCCTCCTGCCGGGTGAGCAGCGGCCTGAAGGCGATGTCGGGGGCGACGGCGACGTAACGGGCGCGGCGCCCCGGCAGCCTGCTGGCCAGGCCGCGCCGGGCGAAGGCCGCCAGCGTGCGCGCCGCCAGGGGGGTCGAGACGCCGCAGTGCGTGGCGAGTTCGGCGGCGGATGATCGCGGGTTCTCGACGAGCGTCGCGTACAGGCGGCTCTCGGCCGGTGACAGGCCGATCGCTTTGAGCATCGGCGACGCCCTTTCTCCCGCCGCCAGGCATGGCGGGTTACCGCCACCTGGCGGGTTTTGGCCCGTTCGGCGGACTTGTGCCCTGACTGATTCCCAGATTAGGTCAGCGAGGAAACGATCTCCGGTGTTTCCCAGGTCTGGAGAAAGGTGTGCGTATGCTGTCCACCCCCCGGCGCCGCAGACTCGTGGCCTTATTCGCGTCCTTACTCGCCGTGCCGCTCGCCGCGGTGCCGGAGACGGCCACCGCGGCGAGCGTCACGACCACGGCCACGAGCACGACCACGGGGGCGAACGCGCCGGTGACCGGCCTGCCGCCGGTCAGGATCACGCTGATCACCGGGGACACCGTCACCTACGCGAAGGACGCCGCGGGCCGCGCCTCGGCCACGCTGGAGCCCGTCGAGGGACAGGAGGCGCGGACGTACCAGGCCCAGCAGGACGACCACGGCTACTACGTGATCCCCGCTGACGCCGCCCCTTACGTCAGCAGGGGCCTGCTGGACAAGGAGCTGTTCAACGTCGACTATCTGGCGGCCAACGGCTACGGCGACGCGAAGACCGCGCAGCTGCCGCTCATCGTCCAGTACCAGCCGCAGACCAAGGCCGCCGACCTGGCGGGCAAGGCCAGGTCTCTGAAGGGCGGCACGGAGCCGACGGTGCTGGAGAGCATCGACGGCGCCGCGATCAAGGTGGACAAGAAGCAGGCCGCCGCGTTCTGGCAGTCTCTGGGAGGCGCCCGCAACGACGCCAGGGCCCTGACGAGCGGCCTGCGCAAGGTGTGGCTCGACGGCAAGGTCAAGGCGCTCGACGACCGCAGCAACCCGCAGATCGGCGCCCCGACGGCCTGGGCGGCCGGCTACGACGGCACGGGCGCCAAGGTCGGCGTCATCGACAGCGGCATCGACCTGGCGCATCCCGACCTGCAGGACAGGATCGTCGCGTCCCGCAACTTCGTCCCGGCCGGCAAGCCGGGCGGCGGCAACCCCGACGAGGTCACCGACCGGGTCGGGCACGGCACCCACGTGGCGTCCATCATCGCCGGCAGCGGCGCCGCCTCGAACGGCAGGTACAAGGGCGTCGCCCCCGGCGCCAAGCTGACCATCGCCAAGGCCCTGGACGACACGGGCAGCGGCAACAACTCCGAGATCATCGCGGCGATGCAGTGGCAGGCGGCCACCGAGCGCGTACGAGTGGTCAACATGAGCCTGGGCAGCCAGAGCCCGACCGACGGCACCGACCCGCTGAGCCAGGCGGCCAACGAGCTGACCGCCCAGTACGGCACGCTGTTCGTGGTCGCGGCGGGCAACTCGGGCCCCGGCCGCTACACCATCGCCTCCCCCGGCGCGGCAACCTCGGCGCTCACCGTCGGCGCCGTGGACTCGGCCGACAAGATCGCTTCGTTCTCCAGCCGCGGCCCGCGCCTGAGCGAGGACTTCGCGATCAAGCCGGAGATCACCGCGCCCGGCGTGAACATCATCGCGGCGCGCGCGGCGGGCACCTCGCTGGGCGAGGGCAGCAGCGTCCCGGGCGGCGGCCCGGTCGACGACAACTACACCGCGGCGTCCGGCACCTCGATGGCCTCGCCGCACGTGGCCGCCTCCGCGGGCATCCTCGCCGCCCAGCACCCCGACTGGACGCCCGAGCAGCTCAAGACCGCGCTGACGGGCACCGCGAAGCCGATCGACGCCACGGTCTACGACCAGGGCTCGGGCCGGCTGGACATCGGGCAGGCCGTCACCCAGCAGGTCTTCGACGACCTGGCGACGGTGCACGCGGGGTTCACCGACCCGTACACCGGCCAGACGCTGAGCCGGAAGGTGACCTTCCGCAACACCGGCAAGGAGCCCGTCACACTGGCCCTGTCGATGACGCTGAAGCGTGGTGACGCCCAGCCGCCCGCCGGGATGGCCACGCTCACCCCGTCGTCGCTGACCGTCCCCGCGGGCGGCACCGCGAGCGCGGACCTCACCATCGAGCCCACGCTCGGCGACCCCGGCTGGTACGAGGGCCGCCTGACGGCCACCGCGGGCACCACCCGGCTGACCGCGCCGATCGCCCTGCACAAGGGTGCGAAGCTGGACACCCTGCGCGTCAGGCTGGTCGGAAAGCCGGAGTGGACGCTCAACCCGGGGATCCTGTCCGCCCTCCGGGTCAGCGACACCGACCCGCTGCTCCAAGGCGAGCCGATGACCATCGCCACCGACAACTGGCGGACCACCGACACGCCCGGCACGGTGGAGACCGAGCTCAAGCTCGCCCACGGCGGCGTCTACTCCATCGGCGACATGCCCTGGTGGTACACCAGGCCGGACCGGCAGATCCAGAATGCCCTGCTGCTCGCCCCCGAGATCAAGCTCGACGGCGACACCACGCTGACCCTGGACGCCACCGACGTCGAGCCGATCCAGGTGAGCACGCCGCGAGCGTCGGAGCCGGTGTTCATGAACGTGATGGTCGTCCGCACGACCGCCTCGGGCCAGATGTACGGGGGCGCGTCGCTGCTGAGCTACGAGCCGGTCAACCGGGGCAGGTTCTGGGTCACGCCGGTGCGGAAGGCGCCCACGGTGGGCACCTCCACGGTGCTGTTCGACCAGGTCCGCCGCGCGCCCGAGGTGGAGCTGGCCGTGCCGGGGCTCCGGCTCAACCCGCACTACGTCAGCGAGCACGACCCGCTGGTGCCGAAGTTCGCCGCCGACCGGCGCCTGAGCCTGACCACGGGCGACGACCTGCGCGGCGGCGCGGACGCGCGCGGCAAGCTCGTCTACCTCCCGGCCAGGGACTCGCTGGAGCTCTTCACGGCCGACCTGGACCTGGCGATCAAGGTGGGGGCCGCGGGCGTGGTCACCAGCGACCGGTTCGCCTGGCTGCTCAGCGCCTCGAACTTCGCGGACCACAACAAGATCCCCGTGCTGTGGATCGACAGCGGCGAGGCGGACCGGCTCGGCAAGGCCCTGACCCGCAAGCCGTACCCGAGCGCCGCGCTGCGCGTCACGCCGACCACCCCGTACGAGTACAAGCTGGCCTACTACCTGAAGGGCACTACGGCGGGCCGCCTGAACTTCGCCCCGAAGGCGCGCGAGCTCACCGAGATCGACACCACCTACCACGCCCAGTTCGCCCCCCAGCCCGGCACGTGGGGGCCGTACACGAACTTCACCGAGGTCAACCACACCTACATCCCCGAGCAGCGCTTCAGCATCCGCGGCTCGCACGCCTTCGCCGGGCCCACGGCCAGGACCGAGTACTACAACGCGCCCGGGCGGGACGTGCTGTGGGAGCGTGAGTTCGTCTTCTTCGACCCCACCTCGGGCGGCGCGCGCTTCGCCTCCTCCGCCCGCGGCTTCACCGGCGGCGCCAAGGAGCGGGAGGACTGGAACGAGGCCATCATGCCCTCGCAGTTCGCGGCCGGCCCCGGCCTGCCGGACTGGATCAGCCCCGTCATCTACTGCGACGGCTGCCGCCAGGGCGACCGGCTGCGGCTGCGCGCGCTCAGCCAGGTCGGCTTCGGCTACTACTCCGACGCCTCCGACCCGACCCACATGTACCAGGGCGCGCCGGGGACCGAGGAGATCAAGCTGTTCAGCGGCGCCGCCGAGGTCAAGCCGCAGTACGACGACCTGGGCGTGCCCTACTACAGCGTCCCCGCCGGGTCCGGCACGTACCGGCTGACGAGCTCGTGGAAGGACGCGTTCCCCGGGAAGCACTCCGGCACCGGCGTCGAGACCAGCTGGACGTTCCGCTCCGCCCGCCCCACGGGCGACAGCAACCCTTATCCCTGCCTGGACTCCGTGCTGTGGGAGGACAAGCAGCCCTGCGCCCAGGTGCCGCTGATCCGGCTGCGGTACGAGCTCGGGCTGCCGGAGAACGACACGGTCCAGGGCGGTCGGCCGTTCGCCTTCACCGTCAAGACCGAGGGCGGGCGCTCGCCGTCGCTGCGGGGAGCCTGGATCTCCGGTGACAAGGGCGCGCACTGGACCAGGGCCACGGTGCTGCCCGGTGACAAGGTGCTGGTGCTCAACCCCAAGGGCCCCGGCAGCATCTCGATCAAGGTGGAGGCGCAGGACAAGGACGGCAACTCCGTCCAGCAGATCCTCTCCGACGCCTACCTCGTGAAGTGACCGCGGGAGCGGGGGCCCTGGGCCCCCGCTCTCAGCCGCCGGGTCCCGTTCGCTGGACGGGGGCCTCCCCGTTCGGGGGCAGATCGCCGCGCTCCACCGGGGCCGGCGGCAAGGGGGCGGGTGGGCCGGTGCCGGTCGCCGGGCGGGCGCCCTGCGCGGCCTGCTTCAGCACCGCCCGGTCCACCTGGCCGACCGGGCAGATCAGCCGGACGTGGTGGTCCTTGCGCACGGCGACGTACTCCTGGTCGTCCCCGTTCACGGTGTACCAGCCGCCGCCGTCGCGCTCGGACGCCGCCGCGCGAACGTACGGCCCGCGGTCGACCCGCAACTCCACATGCTTGCCGTCGGGCGAGATGTAGACCGCCCCGAAACCCTCGTCGTTGATCACGCCCACCGACTGCTCGGCCACCTCGTACCCGGGCAGGTCCACCACGTACATCAGCTCGGGAGCCGCGCCCTGCCGCCGGGCCCGATCCATGGCCGCCCGGCTCAACTCGGTGCCCCGGCGCGACGACATGGTCAGGGCTTACGGGCGATGCCGCCGAACATGAGGCGCTGGCCCACGGTCAGCTCCTCGGGGACGTCCGCCTCCGGGCGCCACAACGGCAGCGGCACGACACCCGGCTCCACCAGCTCGAACCCCTGGAAGAAGGCGGTGATCTCCGCGACGGTGCGGAACCTGCCGGTGCCGAGGAGCGCGAGGTACTGCTTCTCCGCGTCGCGGGACTCCTGGCTCGAGTCGCAGAAGTGGGTGATGAAGAGGTGGCTGCCCGGCGGGACGGCGGCCATGTACGCCTCGACGATCCCCTGCGGGTCCTCGTCGTCGTGCAGGTGGTGCAGGATGCCGACCAGCATCACGCCGACCGGCCGGCTGAAATCGATGAGCCGCTTGACGGCCTCGTCACTGAGGATCGCCGCCGGGTCACGCAGGTCCGACGTGACCACCGCGGTGCGCTCGTTCTCCGCCAGGAGCGCCCTGCCGTGGGCCAGCACCATCGGGTCGTTGTCGACGTAGACCACGCGTGCCTCCGGGTTCGCGCGCTGCGCGACCTGGTGGGTGTTCTCCACGGTCGGCAGCCCCGAGCCGAGGTCGAGGAACTGCGTGATGCCCTGGTCGATCATGAATCGGACGCCGCGGTCCAAGATCTGGCGGTTGTAGGCCGCCACGTCGTAGATCTCCGGGATGACCTTGACGATCTCCGCGACGAAAGCGCGATCGACCTCGAAGTTGTCCTTGCCGTGCAGGACGACGTCATAGGCCCTGGCGATGCTGGGCCTGGTCGTGTCGATCGCACTCTTCCACTCATCCGACTTCTCGCCCACGGGTGCCCTTCCTCACGGAGTCGATCATCAGGATCATAGGGCGGATCCGGCCCGACAAATGCGCTTATTGCCGCATTGTCGCAAGGCGTCTGCTTCGCCGCGCGGCACGCCGTACGCGCCGCGGCCCCGGAAGGCGGCTCCGGCCCGTCCTCCCGGATTAAGCTGATTACGGCGGTGAGCGAGCTGGCCCGCGACTGCTACGTACACGGAGGCGACAGGGGGCCTGGTGATCGAGCAGCGCGTACCGCCGACGCGGCGGATCCGCATGCTGGAGGACGAGCTGGCCGACGCCCGTCAGGACGTGCTGGCCCTGGTCGCGGAGCTGGAGGAGCGCGACGAACGGCTCAGGCGGGCCCACCGGGCGATCTTCCGCGAGCTGGAGGACGCCCTGCGCCCGCCGATCCCGCACGTGGAGCAGGCGCGGCTCGCGGTCTACTACTCCTCCTCCGAGGACGACGCGCCGACGGGCGGCGACCTCTACGACGTGGTGGTCATGCCGGGCGGCGAGCTGCACGTCGTCGTGGTGGACGCGGCCGGCCACGGCGTGGCCAGCACCCGTGCCGCGCTCAACATCATCCACGCCGTCCGCGTGCTCTCCCTGGCCGGGCTGCCGCTGGAGAACGTGGTGGAGCGCGCCGCGGCCATCCTGCAGCCGGTCTATCCCGATCTGGCGGGAACCGTACTGGTGGCCCGCTTCGACCCCCGTACCGGGGTGCTCCGGGTGGCCACCGGCGGCCACCCGCCACCGCTGATCGTGGCGCCCGGCGAGCCGGCGACGTACCTGGAGGCGTGGGGGCGCGGCCTCGGCTACCCGGACCCGGGCAGCGACCACGTGGCCGAGCGGCGGCTGGGGCCCGGCACGCTGGTGCTCTTCTACACCGACGGGCTGGTGGAGGCCCGGCGCGACCTCAACGCGGGGCTGGACGAGCTGGCCGAGCTGGCGGGCCGGCATCGGGAGCTGCCGGTCGACGAGCTGACCGACACCCTCGTACGGGTGATGCGCCGCGAGGTGCTGCACAGCGACGACACCCTGCTCCTGGCCATGCGCTGGACGCCCCAGGCGTGAGAGTTGACCTGGAGTGCGCTCCAGCGGGCAGGGTGGACCCATGCACAACGCCATGCGAACGCGAACCATCGGAAACCGCCAGGTCGGGGCCGTCGGGCTCGGCGCCATGCCCATGTCTGTGGCCGGGCACATGCCCGACGAGGACCAGTCGATCCGCACTCTTGTCGCGGCCCTGGAGGCCGGTGTCACCCTGATCGACACGGCCGACGCCTACACGCCTTCGCACGACGACGTCGGCCACAACGAGCGCCTGGTCGCCCGCGCCCTGGCGCACTGGGGCGGCGACGCCGGCGCGGTGCTCGTCGCGACCAAGGGCGGCCACACCCGCATCCCCGGCGGCGGCTGGTCCGTGAACGGCGACCCGTCGTACCTCAAGGAGGCCTGCGAGCGCTCGCTCAAGGCCCTCGGCGTGGAGAGCATCGGCCTCTACCAGCACCACCGGCCCGACCCGAAGGTGCCGTACGCGGAGACCATCGGCGCGCTGAAGGACCTGCACGACGCCGGCAAGATCCAGATGGCCGGCATCTCGAACGCCGACCCCGAGCAGATCAGGCTCGCCCACGACATCCTCGGCGAGCGCCTGGTGAGCGTGCAGAACGAGTATTCTCCGCGCTTCCGCTCCAGCGAGCCCGAGATCGACGTCTGCGCCGAGCTCGGCCTGGCGTTCCTGCCCTGGTCGCCGCTGGGCGGCATCGGCCGTACCGGGGAGCTGAGCAAGAGGGACGCCTTCACCGAGATCGCCGAGGCGCGCGGCGTGTCCCCCCAGCAGGTCTGCCTGGCCTGGGAGCTGGCCCGCAGCCCGGTCGTCATCCCCATCCCCGGCGCCAGCCGGCCGGAGACGATCCTCGACTCCATCGCCGCCGCCGACCTGGAGCTCAGCGCGGAAGAACTGGCCCGCCTCGGCTGACCGGGCCCGTCACGAGCCGAGGGTGGACGGCGGCAGCGCGCGGGAGATGGCGCGGGCGCTGGTGCGCAGGAGCGGGGCGAGGGCGTGGGGAGACGTGCTGCCGTGGTGGACCACGAGGGACACCGCGGCCACCACGTCGCCCCGGGCGTCGTGGATCGGCGCCGCGACCGACAGGGCGTCCATGGTGACCTGCCGGTCGCTGACGGCGTAGCCGCGGGCGCGGGTGTCGGCGAGCGCGGCGCGGATCTGCCGCGGGGTGGTCATGGTCCGTTCGGTGTAGCGGGTCATGGGGCCCGCCACGACCTGCTCCTGCACCTCGGCGGGGGCGTACGCGAGCAGCACGAGCCCGACCCCCGTGGCCGTGAGCGCGAAACGGCCGCCGACCCTGGTCAGCACCGGGACGGCCTTGCTCCCGGCGATTCGTTCGACGAACACCACCTCGGTGCCCTCCCTGACGGCCAGCTGCACGTTCTCGCGGGTGACCTGGGACAGGTCCTCCAGGTACGGCAGAGCGGCCTCGCGCAGGCCCAGTCCGCGGGGGGCGAGCGAGCCGATCTCCCACAGCCGCAGGCCGATGTGGTAGCTCCCGGCCGGATCCCGTTCGAGCGCGCCCCAGGCCAGCAGCTCCGCGGCCAGCCGGTGCACCGTGGAGACCGGCAGGCGGGCGTGCCTGGACAGCTCGCTGAGGGTGAGCGAGCGCCGGTCGGGCGTGAACGCGCCGAGGATCTGCAGCGCGCGGGCCACGACCGGGCCGGTGCGCTCGGTCGTTTGCCTGGGGGCTGGGATCGGCATCGGCGGCTCCCTGGTCAGAGTTCGAGGACCAGCTTGGGGCAGGCGGCGCGGGAGACGCAGACGAACATGGTGTCGTTCACCGCCCGCTCCTCGGAGGTGAGGAGGGAGTCGCGGTGGTCGACCGCGCCGGCCAGCACCGCGGTCTCGCAGGTGCCGCAGGTCCCCTCATGGCACGAGGATAGGACCTGTACGCCGGCCTCCAGCACGACGTCGAGGATCGAGCGGTCCGGGGGCACGGTGAGGGTGACGCCCGTGACGGCCAGTTCGATCTCGAAGGACTCCGTCCGTACGGGGTCGGCCGCCTCCTTGGGCTCGAAGCGCTCCACGTGCAGCGTGCCGGGTGGCCGGTCCGCGCAGCGGCGCTCGACGGCCTCCAGCAGCGGGGCAGGGCCGCAGCAGTACACGAGGGTGTCCGGCGTGGCCCCCGCCAGGAGGGCGTCGAGGTCGAGCAGGCCATGCTCGTCCTGCGGGCGCAGCTCCACCCGGTCTGCGTGCGCGGCTTCGAGGTCGCGGGCGAACGCCATCGAGCCCGCCGTACGGCCGCCGTAGGCGAGGTGCCAGTGGGCGCCGGCGGCGTCGGCGGCCCGCAGCATCGGCAGGATGGGGGTGATGCCGATGCCTCCGGCGACGAACAGGTAGCGGGGCGCCGGGTGGAGCGGGAAGTGGTTGCGCGGGCCCCGGGCGAGGACCGTCGTGCCCGCGTGGAGGTCCTCGTGCACGTACGCCGAGCCGCCCCGGCCGTCCGGCTCGCGCAGCACGGCGACGCGCCAGGCCGTGCGGTCGGCCGGGTCGCCGCAGAGCGAGTACTGGCGGACGCGGTCGCCGCCGAGCACGAGGTCGATGTGCGCGCCGGGCTCCCACGCGGGCAGCTCGGCGCCTGCCGGGTCGCGCAGGTCGAGGGCGACGACCCCGTCGGCGACCGGCTCGCGGGCATGCACGACCAGCTTGCGCTCGCCGCCCATCGGGCCGCCCGTAGCCGGCGTGCCCTCGACGGCCACCGCGCCTGAAGGCGACGTGCGTTCCGTGCTCATCGGGCGGCTCCCGTCCCCGACAGCGCGTCAGAGGGCGCGGTCCCGGCGGGAGCGCCCGGGTCGGCCCTGCCGGTGAGCGCGCCGGGGTGCGCCATGCCGGTGGGAGCGTCCGGGGGCGCCGGGTCGGTGGGGGCGTCGTGGCCGGTCGGGTGGCCGAGGAGCCATTGCCAGACCTCGACGGGCCCTTCGGCGACGTGCACGGCGCCGCAGTGGCACGTGCCCTCGAGCAGATCGCTCCCCGGCAGCCACACCACGCGGAGCAGCCCACGCCGGGCGGGCAGGCGTCCGGACTCCATGCTCGTCACGCCTGCCGGGCCGGGGCGCCCTGCCCCGCCAGTCCGGCCAGCATGCGCCGGGCCGCCAGCCCGCCCGTGTCGATGTTGATCGACAGCTCCTGGTAGCCCGCCGGCTCGGTCGCGATCACCTGTTCCAGCACGTCGAGCGCGGTCACGTCCTGCAGCACCACCGTGCGGTTCTGTTCGGCCAGGAAGTCGGACACGTCCTGGTCGTCCAGGGCGAAGTCGCGGGCCACCGCCCAGAAGTCGTGCGTGGAGTGCTCGGTCTCGGGCGTGATCGCGTACACGACCTCGACGTGGAAGGCGTCCGGGTCGCTGCCGTCGGCGTTGGGCAGCACGCCGAGCGGGGCGATGCGCGAGTGCAGCTTGTACAGGCACGGCGGGGTGTACTCGATGTCCTGCCAGCGCATGATGCGGCCGGTCAGCCCGGTGGACTTGGCGTAGAACGGCGGGCATTCGGCGTCGTCCATGTGGCGGCTGACGTGGACGATCCCGGCCTCCTCGTCCACCGTGGTGGTGATCGGGGTGGCGGCCACCTCGGGGGTGCCGATGTACCCGCCGTGCAGGTACGTCTCGTGCGACAGGTCCATGAGGTTGTCCACCAGCAGCCCGAACCGCGCCTGGAGCGGCTCCATCCCCGACACCGTCGTGTACGCGGGCGAGTCCAGCCAGGGCGCGCGCGGGATGCGGGCCGCGTCGGCCCGGGCGGGGTCGCCGATCCAGACCCAGACGAAGGAGTCCTGCTCGACGACCGGGTAGCTCTTCAACCGGGCGGTGCGCGGCACCCTGGTCTGGCCGGGGACGGCGACGCAGCCGCCGTCGGCGCCGTAGGTGAAGCCGTGGTAGCCGCAGACCACCTGGTCGTCGACGAGCCGGCTGGGAGGCTGCGACAGCGGGAACCGGCGGTGCACGCAGCGGTCGGACATGGCGGTGACGGTCCCGGCGCGGGTGCGCCAGAACAGGATGGACTCGCCGCATATGGTGCGGGTGAACAGCTCCTGGCCGATCTCGCGCCCGTACGCGGCGACGTACCACTGATCTCGGGGAATGCTCGACACGGCGACTCCTTCGTGGTGCGGCGGCCGGTGTGAAGATGGTGGCTCGGCCGCCCGGAGCGCGGAACAACGATTCCCGGATGCCGGAAAACTCGCTCTTCCCGAGTGCCGGATTCTTCTTTATCCTCATGCTCAAGCAGTCTGTGAACGTTCACAGTACGCGTAAGGCCGATTTCGCCCCCCAAAGGCGCATTTTTCAGGTAGCTCGTTGCCACATGCGTCCGTGAACGTACACACACAGTCCGGATTTCGGCTCTATCAACGGGACCGATCATGACCACGTACCACTTACGAAGGCTCCGGGTCACTCTCCTGCTGACACTCGCGGCGCTGATCGCGCTCGCACCGGCCACGCCCGCCCGGGCCGCCACGCTGAGCATGCGCGGCGCCGACGTCTCCTCGCTCCAGCGGAGCCTGGACCTGGGGGCCAAGTACTACAACGCTTCAGGGACGGCCGCCGACCCGCTGGACATCCTCACCGGCGCCGGGGTGAACTACGTCCGGCTGCGCATCTGGAACAACCCGGCGAGCGGCTACAACAACAAGGCGAAGGTGCTGGCCTACGCCAGGACGGTCAAGGCCAAGGGCCTCGGCCTGATGATCGACTTCCACTATTCGGACACCTGGGCCGACCCGGGCAAGCAGTTCAAGCCGGCGGCGTGGGCCAGTCACGGCATCGCCCAGCTCCAGACGGACGTCTACAACTACACGTACGACGTCTGCAACAGCCTCAAGGCCCAGGGCACCACGCCGGACAGCGTGCAGATCGGCAACGAGATCAACGTCGGCATGCTCTGGAACGACGGCAAGGTCGTCAACAACGACTTCACCAACCTGAGCCTGCTGCTCAAGGCCGGTTACAACGCCACCAAGGCGTGCAACAGCGGCACCCAGGTGATCATTCACACCGCGGACGCCGACAGCCTCGCGAACGCCCGCTGGTTCTACGACGGGATCCGCGCCAAGGGCGTGCCGTGGGACCTCACCGCCCTGTCGTACTACTGCATGTGGCACGGCTCGCTGTCCACCCTGTCCAGCGTGATCAACGACGCCCGGACCCGTTACGGCAAGCCCGTCATCGTGGCGGAGACCGCCTATCCGTTCACCGCGAACAACGCCGACAGCGAGCCGAACGTGATCGGCGGCTCGGCGCCGTGCTCCGGCTACCCGGCCACCTGGTCGGGGCAGGCGAGCAACTTCACCGCCGTCCAGAACACCGCGCGCGGCGCCGGGGCGATCGGCGTCTTCTACTGGGAGCCGACCTGGTACGCCATCCAGGGCAACGGCTGGGACCCGGCCAACATCAACGGCACCGGCGACCAGTGGGACAACATGGCCACCTTCAACTGGACCGGCGGCGTCAACCCCAACATCAGGTGGAATCCGTAGCCAGACCTGCTCCCCGGCTCGGCGGCGTCCTGCCCGCGGAGGTGCGGCAGGTGTTCGAGCGCTCGTTCGTGTGCGAGTACACCTCGCTGACCCGGGCCGGCCGCCCGGTGACCTGGCCCGTCACGCCGTACGCCGGCAGGGACGGGACGCTCGACGTCACGACCGGCCTGTCCTACCCCGACAAGGCCGAACGCGCCCGCCGCGATCCGCGGGTGGCGCTGCTGTACTCCGACCCGGCGGGCAGCGGCCTCGACCGGCCGCCCGTGGTGCTCGTCCAGGGGCGGGCCGCCGTACGCGACGCCGACCTCAGGCCAACACCGACCGGTACGTCCGCGAGGCGCTGGCCAAGGCCGGGAGCGGGCTCGCCGACGCGCCGTTGTTCCTGCTCAGGGGGCTGACCTGGTATTTCGCCCGCATCTACGTGGAGGTGACCCCCGAACGCGTCACCTGGTGGCCGGAGGGCGACCTCTCCGCCGCGCCCCGCACCCGGGCCTGCCCCAACGGGACGAGGTTCCCCCGGTCCGACCTGGCGCCGTCGGGGGCCCGGCTGCCGAGCCGGTCGGCGCCGCCGGTGGACTGGCGGCCCTTCGCCGCGCGGGCCATGCGGCTCGGCGCCCCCGTCGTGTCGATGGTGTCCGACGGCCTGCCGGTGACGGTGCGTGCCCGCTCGGTCGTCCGTACGGGTCGCGGGTTCGAGGTGCTGCTGCCCGCCGGGGTGACGGGCACGCCGGGGCCGGTGTGCCTGACGTTCCACTGGTCCTCGGGGACCGGGGGGCAGGAGAACGTGGTGCTGCTGGGATCGACGACGGGCTCGGGCGACCTGCTGGAGGTCGAGGTGGAGCGGGCGCTGACGGACTGGAGCCTGACCGGCGGTCCGGTGGGCCGTACGTGGTCGTTCCTCCGGCACGCGAAGGAGCTGAGGAAGCGGGTCAAGGCGGAGGCCGCCCGCCGTGACCAGCCGGTCCCCGTCGTCCGGCGGTGACTTCCCTACTACATCTGCTAGTACACTCCGTCACTATGCGCGACCCCCGGGCATCACTGCAGGTCAGGTCGGCGGAGAACTCTGAACGGGTCGCCAGCCGTATCCAAGACCAAATGGACATCACAGTTACCGGATCCGGGACCTCCCCGGCCGGCGGCCCGCACCCGGGCCTCATGCACACCTTGGTGCCGTCGTGAGCGCCCGTCGCTCGCGGCGCGTGCTCATCATCACCGCCGCCGTCGTCCTGGTCGCGGTGCTCGGCTACGCCGTGCCCGCCATCTCGCTCGCCGGCAAGGTCCCCCCGGGCACGCGCGTGGACGGCGTGGACATCGGCGGGCTGGCGCCCGAGAGCGCCCGCTCGCACCTCGACCGGCAGCTGGCCCAGCGCGTACGGCAGCCGATGACGCTGGTCGCGGGCGGCAAGCGGGTCCAGCTCACGCCCGCCGAGCTGGGGCTGGACTTCGACGCCCGGGCCACGATCGAGGCCGCGATGGCCGGGGCCGCCACCCCGGCCGGCATCGCCCGCTCCCTCTTCGGCAGCCGGCAGCTCCCGCCCCGGGTCCTCGTGGACGAGCAGCGGCTGGCCTCCGGGCTCGCCGACCTGGCCAAGAGCGTGGACACCAAGCCGGTGCAGGGCGGCGTCCGGTACCAGGGGCTGGAGCCGCGCACGGTCCTGCCCAAGCCCGGACGCACGCTGGACCGCGACGGGGCGGCCCAGGCGGTGCGGGCGGCCTTCGCGGCCGGGCGCAGATCCGTCGAGCTGAAGCTGCAGGTGACGCCTCCCGCTCTCACCGCCGCCCAGGTCAAGGAGGTCGCCGCCTCCACCGCGCGCACCGCGATCGCGTCCCCGCTCACGCTGGCCAGCGGCGGCAAGCAGGCCACCGTGTCCAGGGAGCAGCTGGCCGCCGGTCTCCGCTTCGTCGCCGACGGCAAGGGCGGCCTGCGCCCGTCGTACGACGCCGGCAAGATCTCCGCGGACATGGCCAAGTCGCTGCTGATCACGCCCCCCAAGGACGCCTCCTTCACGATCGTCAAGGGCAAGCCGAAGGTCGTCCCCTCCCGGGCCGGCCACGGCGCCGACATCAAGAAGCTCGGCCCGGCCATCGCCGAGGCCGTGGCGGCGGGCAGCCGCCGCGTCGACCTGCCCGCCACGGCGCGGCAGCCCCGGGTGACCACGGCCGAGGCGGCGAAGCTCGGCGTCACGGAGCAGGTCAGCTCGTTCACCACGCAGTACCCGTGCTGCGCGCCCCGCGTGACCAACATCCACACCATCGCCGACATCGTGGACGGCTACGTGGTGCAGCCCGGTGAGACGTTCTCCCTCAACGACGTGGTCGGCAAGCGCGACAAGGCCCGCGGCTTCGTCGAGGCGCCGATGATCCTCAACAACCGGTTCGTCAACGACGTCGGCGGCGGGGTCTCCCAGTTCGCCACCACCATGTTCAACGCCGTCTTCTTCGGCGGCTTCCAGGACGTCCAGCACCGGGCCCACCAGTACTACATCACCCGCTACCCGGCCGGGCGCGAGTCCACGGTCTCCTACCCCCAGCCGGACTTCCGCTGGCGCAACGACTCCCGCTACGGCGTGCTGATCAAGACCTCGTACACGAACACCTCGGTCACCGTGCAGTTCTGGAGCACCAAGCGCTATGACATCGAGTCGCAGAGCTCGGACCGCTACAACGTCAAGCCGATCGAGACCCTCACCGAGAAGGGGGCCGACTGCATCCCCATGAGCGGGGCGGAGGGCTTCGCCATCGACGTGTGGCGCATCTTCAAGAAGGACGGCAAGGTGATGCGCAAGCAACGCTTCCACACCGTCTACGACCCCGAGCCCCGCCTCACCTGCGAGAAGTGACCCCCCAACGGCCGCACCCGCGCGGCGTCGGCCCAGCGGCGGGCCGTGAGGTCACCGGAGGAGGGCGTTGAGGCCGCCGTAGTCGAGGCCGTCGGCGGGGCGCCGGGTCCGGCCATCACGTTCAGCGGCATCCGTGCCGCAGGCTCAGGTCTCGCCATATCCGGACATGTCGTCGTGCGCCCCGAAAAGCGTTCCCCGCCCGGGCGCGAGGCCGGCCGGCCCCGTGACCTCCCGCCCGGTCGAGACCCTCGCGTCATGGAATCCGGGCGACAAGTTTCTTCATCTGCGTCACCTGGGCCTGCTGTACCTTCATGATGCGGTCGGCCAGCTTCTTCGCCTTCGAACTCTTCCCGTGCTTCCGCTCGACCCGCGCCATGGCGACCGCCTCCTCGTGATGATCGATCATCATCGTGAGGAACTCCTTGTCGAAGACCGAGCCCCGGGAGTCCAGGAGTGTCTTGACGTTCGCGTCGGATATGCCGGCCGGCGCCTCGTGTCCCACCTCGCTGATCGGCGTGGTCTTGCCCCACTCCTTCAACCAGCCCTGCAGGGTCTCGATCTCCGGCTGCTGCCCGGACTTGATCTTCTCCGCCAGTTCTTTGGTCTCCTCGTATGTGGTCCGCGCCGTGGCCAGCTCGGCCATCTGGATGGCTTCCTGGTGGTGCGCGATCATCATCTGCGCGAACATCACGTCGGCGTCGTCGAAAGCGACTTTCGACTGAGCGCTCGCCGTCGCGACCGGCGCGGCTCCGGACATCATGGTCGTGTCCCGCCTCACCGGACTACTGCCGCAGGCGGCGAGGACGAACGCCCCCACCGCCAAGGACGTGGCCAGTGAGACGCCGTGCACTGCCGCTGGTTTTGTGGTCATCGCCGCTGAACCCCCCGATTTCAGCACGTCAGCCCAAGCCGTCTACGCGGGGCTGACCTGGCCATATGTTCCCCGCGAGCGCCCGCGACATGCCCCCGCGTGAGCGGCAGGAACCGGCCCCGGAGCGCGTTCGTTGTGCGGGGCAGACGGACCACCGAGCGTCGGGGAGTTCAGCATGGCGATCACCGGCATCATTTCCGGACTCATCATCGGCATCGTGATCGGCGCCCTCGGGCGGCTGGTCATCCCGGGGCGGCAGCGCATCCCCATCTGGCTCACGATCGCGATCGGCGTCGTCGCGGCGCTCATCGGCACCGCGATCGCCACCGTTCTGGGCGTCGCCGACACCGGCGGCGTCGACTGGATCGAGCTCGCCATCCAGGTCGCCCTGGCGGCCCTCGGCGTCTCGTTGACGGTCGGCCTCTACGGCGGCAAGCAGCGGCGGAGAAGGTAGCGGCGGCAGGAAGGCCGATCAGGGGCCCTTGCCGGTCGCGGGCACAGGCTCGCGCGTCAGGAGCTGGTCGAGCTTGGCGTTGACCGCCGCCAGCTCCTGCTTCACCTCTTCCAGCTCCGACTGCGCGCGGGTCTCCGCCGGGGACGGCTCCGTCTCGTGCATGGCGTTGACCACCACCGCGATGAACAGGTTCAGCGCGACGAAGGTGGACATCAGGATGTAGACGATGAAGAAGACCCACGCCCACGGCTTGTGCTCCATCACCTCCTGCGCGACGTTGCCCCAGTCGTCGCCGGTCATGATCTGGAACAGGGTGAACAGCGAGCGCGGCAGGTCGGCGAAGCGGTCGGGCACGAGCTCCCCGAACAGCTTCGTGGAGATCACCGCCGCAATGTAGATCATCAGCACCAGCAGGCCGATGATGGAGGCCATCCCGGGCAGCGCGGTCAGCAGCGCGCCCACCACGCGCCGCATGCTGGGCACCGCCGAGACCAGCCGCAGCGCCCGCAGGATGCGCAGCGAACGCAGCACCGACGTGGGCCCGGAGGCCGGGACGAGCGCGATGGCCACGATGGCGGCGTCGAACCAGTTCCACGGGTCGGCGAAGAACGACGTGCGGTAGGCGTACAGGCGGGCGGCGATCTCGACCGCGAAGATCGCCAGCGCGATCCGGTCGACGGCGTGCAGCAGCCCGCCGGCCTGCTCCATCAGGTACGCGCTCGTCTCGCATCCGATGGTGATCGCGTTGACGACGATCACGGCGATGACGGCCCGCTGCACGAGCTTGCTCTCCAGGACGGCACGAACGCGTTCTGGCCCTGACAACTTCTACCGCCCCCAGGTGACGACCACAATTGATGATCATCGTAGTGGGCCGGAGGTCCGGGGATCGCCGTGGCGAGCGGCGCACCCGTACGATGTGGCCATGGTGGCACGGCTGATCGTCATGATCGGTTACGACGGCATCGAGCTCGTTGACGTGGCGTCCGTGACGACCGGGTTCGACCACGCCAACCAGCAGGGCGCCGACCCGGCGTACGAGGTCGTGTTCGCGACGCCGATGGGCCGGCCCGTGCGCTGCGACTCCGGGCTCGAGCTGTCCGCGCAGCACCGGATCGACGGGATGGACGGCCCGATCGACACCCTGGTCATCTCCGGCGGGCGGGGACACGCGGCCGCCGCCGCCAATCCCCGGTTCGTCAGCCAGGTCCTGCGGCTCGCCGGTCTGTCGCGGCGGGTGGCGTCGGTGTGCACCGGGGCGAGCGTGCTGGCCGCCGCCGGGCTGCTCGACCACCGCCGGGCCACCACGCACTGGCACTACGCGGGGCAGCTCGCCGCGCGCTACCCGCGGGTCAACGTCGACCCGGCGCCGATCTTCATCCGGGACGGCGCGGTCGCGACGTCGGGCGGGGTCACCGCCGCCCTCGACCTCACGCTGGCCTTCATCGAGGAGGACCACGGGGCCGAGCTCGCCCGCCGCGTGGCCATGGGCATGGTCGCCTACCTGAAGCGCCCCGGCAACCAGGCGCAGGTGAGCCTGTTCAACCGGATCCCGCGCTCCGACCAGGCCCTGGTCCGGCGGGTCGTCGACCACGTGATCAGCAACCTCGACGGCGATCTGAGCGTCCCGCGGCTGGCCGCGCTCGCCGGGGTGAGCGAGCGGCATCTGAGCAGGCTGTTCGTCGAGCACGTCGGCCGGACCCCGTCGCGGCTGGTCCGTGACGCGCGGCTGGAGGCGGCCTCCCAGCTGCTCACCGGATCGCGCGAGCCGGTCGCGGCCATCGCCCGCCGGTGCGGGTTCACCTCGGCCGAGTCCTTACGGCAGGCATTCGTGGCGTGGGCCGGCGTCTCGCCGTCGCGGTTCCGTTCCAGGGCGGCCGGGCGCGAACCCGGCCCCTGATCGGTCAGGTGCCCGCACGGCGATGCTCATCGGGAGGGAGCGCCCCGCGGGTCAGGCGAGCTCCCCGGTCACGTCCGGGACCGGCGTCTCCACCCGCGGCAGTCTCCGGTAGCCGCTGGGGCCGGGCCGCGGCGGGATCTCCAGCGGCGGCCGCCGCACCTCCCCGTACGGGATCGTGGACAGCAGGTGGGAGATCATGTTGATCCTGGCCCGCCGCTTGTCCTCGCTCTCCACCTCGTACCACGGCGCCTCGGGGATGTGGGTGTGGATCATCATCTCGTCCTTGGCCCGCGAATACTCCTCCCACCGCGTGATCGACTCCAGGTCCATCTCCGACAGCTTCCACCGCCGCATCGGATCCTCCAGCCGCGACCGGAACCGCCGCTCCTGCTCGTCGTCGCTCACCGAGAACCAGTACTTGCGCAGCAGGATCCCGTCCTCCACCAGCAACCGCTCGAAGATCGGGCACTGGTGCAGGAAGCGGGTGTACTCCTCCTGCGTGCAGAACCCCATGACCCGCTCCACCCCGGCCCGGTTGTACCAGCTCCGGTCGAACAGCACGATCTGCCCAGCCGCCGGCAGGTGCTCCACGTACCGCTGGAAGTACCACTGCGTCCGCTCCCGCTCGGTGGGCGCGGGCAGCGCCGCGATCCTGGCCACGCGCGGGTTGAGGTATTCGGCGACCCGCTTGATCGTGCCCCCTTTGCCCGCCGCGTCCCTCCCTTCGAAGATCACGACGACCCGTTGGCCCTCCGCCTTCACCCACTCCTGCAGCTTCACCAGCTCACCCTGCAACTGGAACAGCCGCTTCTCATAAAACTTGCGCCGCAACCTGTCAGAGCTCATGGCCTTCAGACTCCTTCCACCGGTCAAGGCGCGTGATGCTGGCGCCCGCGTGCCATCATGCGCCATCCTCGGGCGTGATCCGTTTTCTGCCCGGCCTGGCCACCCTGACCGCCTACCGGCGCGAATGGCTGCGTGGCGACCTGCTCGCCGGGCTGACCGTCGCCGCCTACCTCGTCCCCCAGGTCATGGCCTACGCGACCGTGGCCGGGCTGCCGCCGGTGACCGGGCTGTGGGCCATCCTGGCCCCGCTGGCCCTGTACGCCCTGCTGGGCTCCTCCCGCCAGCTGTCGGTCGGGCCCGAGTCGACCACCGCGCTGATGACCGCCACCGCCATCGGCCCTCTGGCCGCCGGGGACCCGGCCGGATACGCCTCCCTTGCCGCCTCGCTGGCCCTGATCGTCGGGCTGCTCTGCCTGGGCTGCCGGCTGCTGCGGCTGGGCTTCGTCGCGGACCTGCTGTCCAGGCCGATCCTGGTCGGCTACCTCGCCGGCGTGGCCGTCATCATGGTCGCCGGCCAGCTCGGCAAGCTCATCGGCGCCCCGGTGACGGGCGAGTCCCTCATCGAGCAGGTGACGTCGTTCGTCCGCCTGCTGCCCCACGCCCATCCTGCCACCGTCGTCATGGCCGCCGCCGTGCTGGCCTTCCTGTTCCTGCTGCAGTGGCGGCTGCCCGCGGCCCCGGCGCCCCTGCTCGCGGTGCTGCTGGCCACGCTGAGCGTGACGGTGTTCCACCTGGAGGCCCAGGGCGTCAAGGTGGTCGGCGAGATCCCCGCCGGGCTGCCCGCCCCCTCGCTGCCCCCGCTGGAGAACCTGCTGCTGCCCGCCGTCGGCGTCTTCCTCGTCGGCTACAGCGACAACATGCTGACCGCCCGCTCCTTCGCCGCCCGCCACCACCAGGACGTCGACGCCAACCAGGAGCTCCTCGCGCTGGGCGCGGCCAACCTGGGCGCGGGCGCGCTGCACGGCTTCCCGGTCAGCAGCAGCGGCAGCCGTACTGCCCTCGCCGACGCGGCCGGCGCCCGCACCCAGCTGTACTCCCTCACCTGCCTGGCCGCCGTCGTCGCGGTGCTCATGTTCGCCGGGCCGCTGCTGGCCGACTTCCCCACCGCCGCCCTCGGCGCGATCGTCGTCTACGCCGCCACCCGGCTCGTCTCACTGCCCGACTTCGTGCGGCTGGCCCGCTTCCGCCGCACCGAGCTGATGCTCGCCCTCGGCGCCTTCGCCGGGGTCCTGATCTTCGACATCCTGTACGGCATCCTGCTCGCCGTGGCCCTGTCGGTCGCCGAGATGCTCGCCCGGGTGGCCCGCCCCCATGACGCGATCCTGGGCGTGGTGCCGGGCCTGGCGGGCATGCACGACATCGACGACTATCCGGCCGCCCGCACCATCCCCGGCCTGGTGATCTACCGCTACGACTCGCCGCTGTTCTTCGCCAACGCCCAGGACTTCCACCGCCGCGCCCTGGCCGCCGTCGACCAGCAGGACGACCCCGTCCACTGGTTCGTCCTGAACGTCGAGGCCAACGTCGAGGTGGACATCACCGCCCTGGACGCCGTCGACTCCCTGCGCCAGGAGCTGGAGCGGCGCGGCATCGTCTTCGCCATGGCCAGGGTCAAGCAGGACCTGCGCACGTACCTGGACGCCTACGGCCTGACCGCCGCGGTCGGCGAGCAGCGGCTCTTCCCCACGCTCCCGACCGCGGTCGCCGCCTACCGGCAGTGGGAGCGCGAAGCGCCCTGATCGCCGTGCTCATCGTGGGGAGGGGCCGAGCGCGCGGGGGGCGTCCACGGCGGCCAGCCTGAGTTGCAGGCGGGTGTGGAAGGACAGCGTGGAGACGAGCGTCTGGTGGCCGGCCCGCGGCATGGCGGTGCGGAACGCCTCGTGGAGCAGGTCGTCGGCGCCGGCGATGCACCTGATCTCGTGGCTGACGGTGAGGGCGCGCCGGAGGTAGCGCGTGGTCTCCGCGTTCCGCCCCGAGGCCAGGCTGGCGAACCCCATGGCGGTGAGCGCGAGGCTTTCGCTCCAGCGGTCGCCGATCTCGCGGGAGATGGTGAGCGCCTGGCACAGCGGGTGGGACGGGTCCCCGTACTCGCCGTCGATCAGCTGGCCGAGGCCGATCACGATGAGGGCCATGCCCTCCCCCCAACGGTCGCCGATCGCACGGGAGATCGTCAGGGCCCGGTAGAGAGGGCGGGTGGCTTCCGCGCCGCAGCCGCCGGTCAGCCGGGTGAAGCCGGTGGCGATGAGGGCCAGGCTCTCGCCCCACTGGTCGCCGATCTCGCGGGTGATGGCCAGCGCCCTCTTGAGGTGGACCATGCTCGCGCTGAGATGCCCGAGCTGGCGGTAGGCGTTGCCGATGCCGACGAGCGCGCGGCCCTGGCCGCACAGGTCGCCCGCCTCCCGGTAGCGGGCCAGGGAGCGCTGCTGCTGGCGCAGCGCCTCGGCGAAGTGGCCCGCGCGGTCGTGGATGAACCCCAGGTGGTTGCGCGTCTTGGCCTCGCCCCAGCCGTCGCCGCTCTCCTGGTCGAGGACGAGCGCCCGGCCGTGGTAGTCGAGTGCCTCGGAGAGGTGCCCGGCCCGCCAGTACGCGAAGCCGAGGTTCTTCATCGTCTCGGCCAGGACGCGGGGGTCACCGGTGTTCCGCGCGGCGTCGAGCGCCCGCAGATGCGTGTCGATCCAGTCGCGTACGTGCCCCCGGATGAGGAAGAACCGCCAGAGAGCGTGCGCCAGCCGCCAGGTGAAGTCGTCCCATCCGTGCTCGGCCGACAGCGCGACGGCCGCCACGAGGCCGGCCCGTTCCTCCTCCACCCACACCGGCGCGTCCTGCGGGCCGTCCAGCGCGGGCGGCTCGGCGGGGGTGCGGTCGGTCACGTCGGGGAAGCGTCTCCTGGTGGGTTCGACCAGGTCCGCGGCGCGGGTCGCGGTGTGGAGGTACCAGTTGAGCAGGCGACGGACGGCGGCCGTCCGTTCGGCCGCGCCGTCCGTGAGGGCGCTCTGCTCGGCGGCGTACGCGTGGAGCAGGTCGTGGAAGCGGTGCCGTTCCTGCCCGGGTCGCTCCAGCAGCGACCGGTCGGCCAGGACGTCGAGCAGCCGCCGCGCCTCGGCGACCGGGACGCCCGCCAGCGCGGCCGCCGCCCCCGGGCCGACGTCGGGGCCGGGATGCAGGCTCAGCAGCCGGAACATGCGCGCCGCCGGCGGCTCCAGCGCCAGATACGACCAGGAGAGCACCGCCCGCACACTCGCCTCGTGGTCGTCAGAGGTGACCAGCGCGTCCAGCCGGGTCCGCTGGGCCCGCACCTCCTCGGCCAGGCTGTGCAGCGGGCTGTGCGGGCGGTACATCGCGTGTTCGGCCGCGATCGTCAGCGCCAGCGGCAGGTGGACGCACGACCGAGCCAGCTCGGCGGCGGCCCACGGCTCGGCGCCGATCCGTTCCGGGCCGAGGATCGTGGCCAGCAGGGCGGTCGACTCGCCGGGCGAGAACTCGCCGAGAACCATGAGCCGCGCCCCCTCCCGTACGGCCAGGCCGCGCAGCTGGTTACGGCTGGTGACCAGCACGAACGAGCGCGAGCCCGGCAGCAGCGGACGCACCTGGGCCGCGTCGCGGGCGTTGTCGAGCAGCATCAGGACCCGCCGCCCGGCCAGCACGCTGCGCAGCAGCGCCGAGCGGGCGTCCGTCTCCGCGGGAACCCGCTGCCCGACCACGCCCAGCGCGTTGAGCAGCAGCTCCAGCGCGGCATGGGGCTCGACGGGCGTGCCAGGCCCGAAGCCGCGCAAATTGAGATAGAGCACGCCGTCGGGGAACCGGTCGACGACCGAGTGCGCCCAGTGCACGGCCAGCGCCGTCTTGCCCACTCCGCCCATCCCGCTGATGGCGGCGATCACGATCGGCGGCGACGCGTGCGCGTCCTCGCGGTCGAGGAGAGCGTCCAGGGCCGCCAACTCGCCGCGGCGTCCGGTGAAGGAGGCGAGGTCGGAGGGCAGCTGCTGGGGGCGTACCAGGCTCGGCGGAGAGTCGTGCTCCTCGACGAGCGGCTGAGCGGCCGGCGGGAGGTGGCCGTCATCGAGTGCGCGGGCGGGCTCGGCGTCGTCGGCCAGGATGGCGGAGTGCAGGCGGACCAGCTCCTGGCCGGGGTCGACGCCCAGCTCGTCGCGCAGGAGGGTGACGACGCTCCGGTAGGTCTCCAGCGCCTCCGCCCGGCGGCCGGACCGATGCAGCGCGATCAGGAGCTGCGCCCACAGCCGCTCGTGGAACGGATGCTCCGCGGTCGCCTCCTTGAGGACCTTGACCATCTCGTCGTCGCGGCCGAGCCGCAGGCCGAGCTGGAACCACCGGTCGACGACCCGCAGCCGCTCCTCCACGATCAGCGGCACCTCGTCACGGTGCAGCGACTCCGACGGAACGCCGGCCAGCACGGGGCCGCGCCACAGCCCCAGCGCGCGGCCGAGGAGATCCGCCTCACCGGCGGCGTCCGTGCCGACGCCGGCCCGCGCGACCAGATCCCGGAACCGCGACAGGTCCAGTGCCTCGGCCGGCAGGTGGATGACGTAGCCGTCGTTGGACGTGCGGATCAGCCGGTGGGACCCGTCACCGCCCGCGTCCTCCCCCAGCGCGCGCCGCAACCGCGCCACATGGGTGTACAACGCGCTGCGGGCGTTGTGGGGGACGGCGTCGGCCCAGACCCGCTCGATCAGCTCGTCCGGCGAGACGTTCTGGTTGGCGCGCAGGAGCAGCGTGGCGAGCACGATCCGCTGCTTGGCCGCCGGAAGGGAGATCGGCCGGCCGTCACGTAAGACTTCGAGCGGTCCCAAAATCCCGAACCGGAATCCGGCATCTGACCTTATATCCACATTCATCCTGACGTCGCGAAGTGATGGACGACAGCACGGGCGGGTGGGGAGGCGGCGTTTCCCCCGTCGCGCCTTGGATCTACATCCATCCTATGCGGGCCGTTCGGCTACGCGCGGCCACGATCAGAGCAGCCGCGAGCAGAGGTCCACCGCTTGGCCGTCCGTGAGGCGGCAGTCGCGGATCAGCTTGTGCCAGCTGTGGAAGGACAGGGCCAGCGCGATGGCCGCGCGGATCACGCGACGACGGGCCCCGTCGCCGATGGCGAACGCAGCCGGGCGGCCGGGGCGAGATCCGCGTCCTGGCGCCAGACGTGGGGCAGCGGATGGCCCGCGAAGTACCGCCCGCCGCACGCGGCCAGCAGCTCCTCCTCGCTGGGGAAGTGACGGTAGACCGTGGTGCGCCCGCCCCCTGCCCTGGCGGCGATGTCGTGGTACGACATGAATCGCGAATCGCCCGCTTCCACGAGCGTTCCTGTGAGCTGAACGGCACCCCCCTGCAGGCTCAAAGGTGGCGTTCGATGACGTCCGGCGTGCGGGGGGTGGCGCTCGCGTGGATGGCGAGCTGCTCGGCGGGCGAGATGAGGCCGAGGCGCCGCAGCATCTCCGCGGACTCGCGCCAGCACTCGCGTGCCTCGCCTGCCCGGCGCAGGTCGTGGTAGGCCCGGCCGAGCCCCCACAGGCGTTCGGCCTCGCCGTAGGAGCCGCTGTGCCCGCCCGTGCCGTCGAGCGCCAGCGCCTCCCGGTACCGCTCCACCGCCGTGCCCGGGTCTCCCGTGAGCCGGTGGGCCTCGGCCAGGTTCCCGATGGCGCCGGCCAGCGGCCGGAGGGCGTCGCCGGTCCGGAGGGCGGCCACGGCCTGGCGGTGGGCGTCGAATGCCGCGCCGAACCGCCCGGCGCGCTGGTGGGCCAGGCCGAGGTTCGTCAGCGTGACGCCTTCGTGGCGGCGGTCGGCATGGGCGCGATGCAGGCGCAGTGCCTCCAGGTGGCGCTCCACGGCCCGATCGGGCATCCCCATGCGCCGGCACACGGTCCCGGCGTGGTCGAGCACGACCGCCGCCCGCCGGGTGTCGCCGATGCGGCGGTAGTCGACGAGAGCCCGCTCGAAACACTGGTCCGCCTCCGCCAGGTAGCCCAGCTGGGACCTGGCGACGCCCAGGCCGGTGTAGGCGAACGCCTGGTGGGCCACGTTCCCCGTGCGTTCCGCGCTCTCCACGCCGAGCTGGGAGATCAGGAGCTCCTGGCGCCAGCGGCCGCGTACGTGGAGCGGGTAGCCGAGCGCGGCGACCAGCGCGACGGTCAGGTCGTCGTCCCGGCCGGCCGCCTGCCGTACGACGGTGACCATGTTGGCGGCCTCCGCGTCCACCCAGGCGTGCACGTCCCGCCGGCCGGTCAGGACCATCCTCCGGTCGCCGTCGGTCGCGGGCCCCAGGGTGGCGCGCCACCCGGCCGCGGGGTCGAGCAGCGACGTCGCGCAGCGCCCGGTCGCCAGGTAGCAGTGCAGGACCCGGCGCACGGCCGCGTCGACGGACTGGCCGGCGTCCCACGCCTGCGCGCACTCCCGGGCGTAGAGGCGGAGCAGGTCGTGCATGTGATACCGGCCGGGGCCGGGGGTGTCGAGCAGCCGGCACTCGACCAGGCTCTCCAGGAGCTCGTCGGCGCGGCCGGCGGACAGGCCGGCCAGGGCCGCGGCGGCCTCGGCGCCGACGTCCGCACAGCCGAGCGCGCCCAGCAGCCGGAACAGCCGCGCGGCCGCGCCGTCCCCGCCTGCCACGAGGTCCCGGTAGCTCGCCTCGAAGCCGGCCCGGACCGCCCGGCCGTCCACCCGCAGCTCGGCCAGCCGGCGCTGCTCGGTCGCGAGCCGGTCGCGCATCGCGGTCACGGTCCAGGCCGGCCGGGCGGCCAGGCGCGCGGCGACGATGGTCAGGGCCAGGGGCATGCCGCCGCAGAGGCGTACCACGTCGGCCACCGCCTGCGGCTCGGCCTCGATGCGCTCCGTGCCGACGAGCCGCGACAGCAGGAGGCCCGCGTCCTCGCCGGGCAGGACGCCGAGGTCGCGGTGGACGACCCCGCCGATGGGCGCGAGCAGGCGCCGGGACGTGATGACGACGCCGCAGCCGAGCCCGCCGGGGATGAGCAGGCGTACCTGGTCCGCGTCGCGGGCGTCGTCCAGGACGACCAGGATGCGCCTGGCGCTGGTGAGCGATCGGTAGCGGGCCCCGGCTTCCTCGGCCGAGGCCGGGACGGCAGGTTCCGCCACGCCCAGGGAACGCAGGAACCGCCGCAGCACCTCGGCGGGTCGCGGCGGCTCGCCGTCGAGGGTGGCGCCGCGCAGGTCCGCGTACAGCTGGCCGTCGGGGAAGTGCCCGGCGACGCGGTGGGCGACGTGGACGGCCAGCGCCGACTTGCCCACGCCGCCGGCGCCGGTGATCGCGACGATCGCCGGGTGCCGGGTGCCGGCCGTCATGTGATCGCGCAGGAACTCCACGTCGGCGGCCCGGCCGGTGAACGCGCCGTTGTCGGCGGGCAGCTCGGCGGGCCGCTCAACCGGCACGAAAGCGGGCGCGGCGGCGGGCCTCGGGGCGGCGTCGGCGGGCCGCCGCGGTGGCGGGTCGGGGGCGGGTTCGGGTGGTGCGGTGATGTCCCGGCGGGCCTGCTGGATCCTCGGGCCGGGGTCCAGGCCGAGCTCGCCCAGCAGATCACGCACCTTCCGGTACGTACGCAGCGCCTCCGACTGGCGTCCGGCCCGCGACAGGGCGACCATCAGCTGGGCCCAGAAGCGTTCGTGCGACGGGTGCGCGTCCACGGCCGCCTGCAGGTCCGGGATCACCTCGGCGGGCTCCCCCCGGCTGATCGACACCTCGAACCAGCGTTCCTGCGCCCGCAGCCGTTCCTCCTCCAGGATCGGCACGACGTCGCGGTGCAGGGACGCCGACGCGACGTCGGCGAGCACGGGCCCCCGCCACATCGCCAGGGCCTCGCGGAGCAGCCGCGTCTCCCGCGCGGCGTCGTCGCGCGTCCGCGCCTCGGCCGCCAGCTCCGTGAGCCGGCGGAACCGCAGGACGTCGAGCGTCTCCGGGGTGACCTGGATCGAATAGCCCAGGTCGTGCGTCCTGATCAGCTCCCGGCCGCCACGCAAGGTGCGTCTCAGCCGGGCCATGTGCGTGTACAGGGAGGCGAACGGGTTGGCGGGCGGTTCGCTCCCCCAGATCCGCTCGATCAGCTCGTCCCTGGTGACCAGGTGATTGGCCTGGAGCAGCAGGGCGGCCAGCGCGACCCGCTGCTTGGCGGCCGCGACGGTGACCGGGCTCCCCCGCCTGACGACCTCCAGCTGGCCGAGCACGCGGAAACGCGGCTCGTCGTCGAGTTCCATGGCTGCCCTTTCTCGCCGTGGGCGCGTCCGCCAGGTCATAGCTGTCGTTGGATGACCTCTGGCGTCTCGGGTGTGGTGCTCGTCTGGATGTGGCGCTTCTCGCCGGCGGAGATGAGGTCGAGGTCGTGCAGGATCGTGGCGGCCTCGTCCCAGCACAGGCGGGCGTCGTACGACTTGCCCAGATCGTGTAGGGCCCTGCCGAGTCCCCACAGGCGTTCGGCGTGCCCGTACGAGCCGCCGTGCCCCGCGCGGCGGTCGATGTCGAGGGCCTGCTCGAAATGGCGGATGGCACGTTCCGCCCGGCCGGACAGGCGGCAGGCCTCGGCGAGGTTGCCCAGCGCGGCCGCGTGGAGCCGGCCGTTGCCGCTGGAGCGGAAGATGGCGATGGCCTTGCCGTGCAGGTGGAAGGCCTCCGGGTAATGTTCCATCCGCTGGTGGGCGAGCCCGAGGTTGGACAGCGTGATCCCCTCGCCGAGCCGGTTGCCCAGACTGCGGTGGACCTTCAGCGCCTGCCGGTGATAGTCGACGCTCTCGGCGTAACGGCCCTCGCGGCACCTGGCGCTGCCCAGATCGTCGAGCAGGGTCGCTTCGTGGCGGGGCACGCCCACCTCTCGATAGGCCCGCAGGGCCTGCTCCAGATGGGGTACGGCGTCGGCCATCCGCTCCCGGGCCGACAGCGCGGTGCCCAGGTTCTGATGGATGATCGCCCGGTACAGCGCGTTGCGCGATCGGATGGCCGCGACGAGCGCGGTCCGGCAGATCTGCAGCTCCTGCCGCCACCGCCCGCGGGTGAACAGCACGTACGACAGCGCCGTGGCCAGCCCGACGGTCAGATCGTCGTCCTCGCCCCCGGCCGCCTGCCGCACCACGGCCACCGCGTTGTACGCCTCGTCGTCGGTCCAGGCCAGCGTCGCCTCACGCGTGTCCAGCAGGAGGCCGCTGCCCGCCGGGATGGCCGGACCGACCTCGGCCCGCCACAGCTGCGGCAGGCTGAGCACGCCCACGGCGCGGCGCGCGGTGGCCAGGTAGAAGTGCAGCATCCGCCGCACCGCCCGGGCCGCGTCGCGGTCCTGCGCCGAGAGTTCGCGGGCGAACAGGCGCAGCAGGTCGTGCATGCGATACCGGCCGGGCGCGTACGTCCGCACCAGCTGCGCGTCCACCAGCAGCTCCAGCAGCCGTTCGGCCTGCTCGGCGGGCACGTCGGCCAGCGCGGCGGCGGTCGGCACGCCGATGTCGTGGCCGTCGAAGAGCCCGAGCAGCCGGAACATGCGCGCGGCGGCCTCGCCGGCCGGCGAGGAGAGCAGATCCTCGTAACTCACCATGAAGCTCGCGCGGATGGTCCGGTCGTCGTCCTCCTCCAGCCCGCCGTCCGGCGACGGTTCGGCGCGCCGCATGCGGGCGGCCATGGCCGCCACCGGCCAGTCAGGGCGGCCGGCCAGCCGGGCGGCCACGATGGACAGCGCCAGCGGCAGGCCGCCGCAGCGCCGTACGATCTCCGCGCTCGCCTCGGGCTCGGCCGTGAGCCGCCGGACGCCGGCGAGCCGGCCGAGCAGCGCGTGCGCGTCTGCCTCGGGCAGCACGTCCAGCTGCAGGTGCCGGACCCCGTCGAGCGAGGTGAGCATCCGGCGGCTGGTCACCAGCACGCCGCACCCCTTGCCGCCGGGCAGCAGCGGACGCACCTGGCCGGCGTCCCGCGCGTTGTCCAGCAGCAGGAGCAGGCGTCTGGTCCCCGTCATCGAACGGAACAGGCTCGCCGCCGCCTCCACGTCGTCGGGCACCGCCGAGGCCGGCACGCCCATCGCGTGCAGGATGCGCCCCAGTGCCTCACGCGGCCCCAGCGGGGGCACGTCGGGAGTGGCGCCCCGCAGATCGACGTACAGCTGCCCGTCGGGGAACCGGCCCGCGACCCGGTGGGCGACGTGGACGGCCAGCGCGGACTTCCCGATGCCGCCCGTCCCGGCGATCGCCGCCACCCCCGCCCGCTCCAACGTCGCCGTCAGTGCCTCCACCTGCGCCGCCCGCCCGGTGAAGGCGCGCACGTCCACCGGCAGCCGGCCGAGGCCCGGGGCCGCGGCCGCCTCGGGCCTCGCCTTCTGCGCGGGGACGTTCACGGGCTCCACCGGTTCCTGCGGCGCGGGGGCGGTCGTGAGCGCAGGGGCGGCGAGGGGCTCCACCGGTTCCTGGCGCAGGACGAGCGCCTGCACCCGCCGCATCTCCGACCCCGGCTCCAGGCCGAACTCGTCCCGGAGCCCCTTGCGTACGGTCTCGTAGACCTCCAGCGCCTCCGCCTGACGGCCGGCCTGGTAGAGGCAGAGCATGAGCCGGGTGCCCAGCCGCTCGCTCAGCGGGAAGCCGGTCAGCGCGGCCCGCAGCTCCCCGATGATCTGCGGGCCCTGCCCGGAACGCCACGCGAGCTCGAACCACTCCTCTTGGGCGTGCGCCCGCTCCGCCAGCACGGACGGCACGTCGTCACGGTGCAGCACGTCCGACGGCACGTCGGAGAGCATCGGCCCGCGCCACAGCCCGAGCGCCTGCCGAAGCAGGACGCCCTTCGCCTCCCCGTCCGCCTCCGCCGCCCCGGCCACCAGCTGCCGGAACCGGAGCAGGTCCACCGACTCCGGGACCGCACGCAGCAGGTAGCCGCCGCCACCGGTCTCGATCGGCCCCGATCTGCCCCGGCCCTCGTTCAGGGCAGATCGGAGCCGGGTCATGTGGGTGTGGACCGCGGCCCGCGGGTCGAGCGGGGCGTCGTCGTGCCACAGCCGTTCGGCCAGGCGGTCCATCGACACGTGCTGATTTGCGTGCAGCAGCAGCGTCGCCAGTGCGATCCGCTGCTTGCCGGCGCCGATCGGGAGCGTCCTCCCGTCGCGCTCCACCTCCAACGCGCCGAGCACCCTGAAAACGATCACATCGACCTCCTTCGCATCCACCAGAGGCATGTGGGGGGAGACGCGACGCCGGCACGCGAACCTTTCTCCGCACGAACGACGGTAGCCACCGGCGATGTCGTCGTTCTTGCACAAACCTTGCGCCGCGCGGACCGGCCCCTTTCGCCGGTGCCGCCGGGTTCGGCGTGGCACGCGCGACAGGCTCACGACAGGCCCGCGAAAGGGGCCGATGGGATCGTGAGGGCCGCACGACATCGCCGAGCCCGCCGGGAGGACTCTGTGGAAGGCATGCGGATCACGGCGCTGATGGCCGCGACGTTGTCGATGGGCCTGGTGGCGGGGGTCTTCGGCCTCTACGCGCACACGATCATGCCGGGCCTCGGGCGGACCGACGACCGCACCTTCGTGGGCGCGTTCCAGTCGATCGACCGGGCGATCATCAATCCGTGGTTCATGGCGGGCGGCTTCTTCGGCGCCCTGCTGTTCACGATCCTCGCCGCGGTGGCCTATCTCGGCCGCCCGGCCCTGCCGTGGATCGTCGCCGCGCTCGTCCTGTACGCGATCACCGTCGTCATCACCCTGGCCGTCAACGTGCCGCTCAACGACGCGATCAAGGCGGCGGGCGATCCCGGCCGCATCGACGTGGCCGCGGTCCGCGAGGCGTTCGGCGAGATGCGGTGGCGGAGCTGGAACCTCGTCCGCGTGGTCGCCTCCACGACCGCGTTCGGCCTGCTGGCCTGGGCTCTCACGTTGTCCGGGAAGTCGGGCTAGCCCCTGACCGGCCGTTGACACGGCTTTCCATCCAAACCGTAGGCGTCCGGGTGATGGTTTTCCCGCCCGGGTGTCGGTCACGATGTGTGCGTGTCCATGTGGCGACTGTGGCCGGCCCCGTCAGGGCGGTCGCGCCGGATTCCGGCGGGAGTGGCGATCGTCCTGGTGGTGCTGGGCGTGGTGGCAACCGCCGCCGGGCTGGACGCGCCGTCGGACGGCAGCGTGGTGCCGCTGGGGTGGCGCGCCGACGGCGTGGTGGTGAACGTCCCAGGCGCCCCCGTGGACGCACCGCGCACCCCCGCAGGCGCAGCGGGCGCGCCTGGCGGGGCGGGGTTGCGGACCGGTGACCTGGTGACCGGCGTGTCCGGGCATCGGCTCGCCGACGGCCTGGGCGTCGTCCCCCGTCCGCGGCCGGGCACGACCCTGGTCTACGACGTGGTCCGCGAGCAGGCGACGACGGTGGCGGTCCGGGTCGGCCGCCCCGATCCGTACCCGCTGCTCATGGCGGGCTGGGGCGACCTGGTCTTCGTCCTCGCGCTGGCCGGGCTGGCCGTCGCGCTGTACCTGCGGCGGCCCGAGGAGCCCGCGACGGCTCCGCTGCTCGTGCTCGCGGCGGGCCTGCTGGGCAGCACGCTGACCGTCACCGCCGGGCTGCCCGTCCTCGCCCTGGCCACCGGCGGCGCCCAGCTGTGGCTGTTCCACCTCAACACGATCGTGGCGTACTCGATCTCCTGGGGAGGGCTGCTGGCCTTCACGATCGCGTTCATCGCGCCCCGCCCGCTGCCGGCCCGCAGCCGCCGGGCCATGGCCGTCGCGTACGCCGCGCCGCCGGCCGCGATGGCGCTCTGGAGCGCGCTCGCCGCGCCGCTGGCGCCCAACGCGCTCGGCCGGCTCGGACTGGTGCACGGCGGCCAGACGGCGGTCGTGGCGGCCGTCCTGGTCACCAGCACGGTGTGGGGCTTCGTCGGCTATCGCCGCAACCCCGATCCGCTGACGCGCGCGAGGATGCGCTGGCTGGTGGCGGGCGGCGCGGTCGCGACGCTGCTGGGCCTGGCCGGCTGGCATCTTCCCGAACTGCTCGCCGCGGCGCGTCCCCTGCCGCCGGGGGCCCTCGGGCTGTCGGGGTTGCCGTTCGTGGCCGGGATCGGGGTGGCGTTGCGCCGCCATCGCCTGTTCGACATCGAGCGGCTGGCGAACCGGTCGCTGGTGTACGCCAGCGTGGTCGCGATCCTGGTCGCCGGGTACGCGGCCGTCGTGGCGCTGCTGGTCAGCGGGCTGGGGTTGTCGCAGCCGGTGGCCTCGGCACTCACCGCGGCCGGTGCGGCGCTCGCGCTGGCGCCGCTGCGCGCGCTGGCGCAGAGTACGGTCAACCGGGTGATGTATGGCGACCGCCGCGACCCGTCCGCGGCGCTGACCCGCCTCGGCACCCGGTTACAGGCGGTGCTGCTGCCCGCCGACGTGCTGCCCGCGATCGTCGAGACCGTGGCCCGGTCGCTGCGCGTCCCGCACGCGGCGATCGACCTGGTGGACGGATCCGGCGCCGGTCACCTGGCCACGCAGTACGGCGTCCCCGTCGGCGAGGTGCACGTCGAGCCGCTGCGCTACCACGGGACGCTCATCGGGCACCTGCGCGTCTCGGCCCGCGGCAGCGACGATCCGCTCGACCCCGTCGACCTCGGCCTGATCGCCTCCCTGGCGCAGCAGGTGGGCACCGCGGTGCAGGCGGTACGGCTGCATGACGACCTGGTCAGGTCCCGCGCCGAGGTCGTGGCCTCGCGCGAGGACGAGCGCCGCCGGTTACGGCGCGACCTGCACGACGGTCTGGGCCCGACCCTGGCCGCGATCCGGATCAAGGCCGGCCTCGCCGCGCGGGACGTACCGCCCGGCTCGGCGGCGCGTCCGCTGCTCGACGAGATCTCCGCGGAGGCCGCCGCGTCGCTGACCGACGTGCGGCGTCTGGTCGAGGCGCTGCGCCCGCCCGCCCTGGACGAGCTCGGCGTCGTCGGCGCGATCCGGGCGCGGGCGGCGGCCCTGTCGGGCGCCATGTCCATCGAGGTCGTCGGCGCCGAGCAGCTTCCGGCGCTGCCGGCCGCGGTCGAGACGGCGGCCTACCGGATCGCCGTCGAGGCGATCACGAACGCGGTCCGCCACAGCGAGGCGACCCACTGCACCGCGACGGTCACGCCGTCGGACGGCGGCGTGGAGGTGACGGTGCGGGACAACGGCCGCGGGCTCGACACCGATCGGACGGCCGGTGTGGGGATCCGCTCGATGCGCGAACGGGCCGCCGAGGTGGGCGGGGTCTGGTCGATGCGCTCCCCGCCCGGCGGCGGCACCCACATCCGCGCCTTTCTGCCGACGAGCCTGGGAGGGGACCATGATCAGGCTGATGCTCGCCGATGACCATCCCGTCTTCGTGTCCGGCCTGCGGGCGCTGCTCGACGCCGAGGCCGGGATGACCGTGCTGGCCGTCGCCGCCACCGGCGCGGACGCCCTGCGCCTGGCCCTCGAGCACCGGCCCGACGTCGCCGTGCTCGATCTGAACATGCCCGGCGGCGACGGGCTCACGGTCGCCGCGCGGATGCGCGCCGCCGGCCTGCCCACCCGTTCGCTGATCCTGACCATGTACGACGACGACGAGAACGTGCTGGCCGCCCTGCGCGCGGGCGCCCACGGGTACGCGCTCAAGGGCGCCGGGCCCGAGGAGATCGTGGCCGCGGTGCGCGCGGTCGCCCGCGGCGAGGCGGTCTTCGGCGCCGGCGTGGCCGCGCGCATCCTGGCGCACTTCGCCCGCGCCGCGGTGGCATCGCCGTTCCCGCAGCTCACCGAGCGCGAGCACGAGGTCCTGGGGCTCGTCGCGCGCGGCCTGGACAACACGGCGATCGCCCAGCGGCTCGGCGTGAGCGGCAAGACCGTACGCAACTACGTCTCTAACGTCCTGACGAAGCTGCACGTCGCCGACCGGTCGGCGGCCATCGTCCGGGCCCGCGAGGCCGGGCTCGGCGGCGAGCCCCGGTAACCCCGGCCGGAAGGTCGCCCGGCCCTGAGGTCGCCCAGCCTTGAGGTCGCCCGGCCCCGCGCTCCCGGCCCAGTCTCCCGGTGCGGCCTCCCGGTCAGGCAGGGACATCTGCCCCGTGACGACGGGACGCGAGCGCGCCGACGCTGACGGTCATGAGGACGCGGGTGGCCGGCGGGCTGTGCCTGATGGCGTCGTCGGCGCTCTGCCTGGCCGGGTGCCTGGCGGGCGAGCCGGCTCTCGGGCTCGTCCGGAGCACCGGGGCGTGGCTGGCCGTCGTGGCCGTCTCGCTGGTCTACCGCGACCTGTCCGCGTGGGGGCCCCGGCACGCCGGCCGCGCGCCGGCCGCCGTGGTCCTGGCCCTGCTGGGTGTGGTCGCCTCGGCGGCGACGGTCGAAGCGGCGCTCCACGTCGCCGGCCCGATCCTGCCGCCCGCGCTGGCCGTCGGTGCGGCCTGCGGGCTCGCGGGCCTGTCGTACGCGGCGGCCCGGGCCGGGCTGGCGCACCCGGTCGCCGGCGGGATCGCGGCGGTGGCCACGCTGCTCGGCGCGCTCACCGCCGACCTCGCCGCCCCCTACCTCCTCGGCGCCGGCCCGCTCGGCGCCGCCCTGCTCGTCAAGGCGCTCCGCTCCCCGTCGAAAGGACAGACACCATGAGAATCGTCTACAAGATCTTGGCGTACGCCGTCGCCGTCGAGGTCGCCGTCCAGGCGGCGGTGATCGTCCTCGCCATCGCGGGGCTCGGCAAGTGGGTCTCGGACGGCAACGTGTTCGAGAAGGCCGTCATGGAGAGCGACGCCCTGCCCTTCCCGGAGGTCATCGGCATCATCGTGCACGGCATCAACGGCGGGATCGTCATTCCCGCCGTCGCCCTCCTCCTCCTGATCGTCTCGTTCTTCGCCCGGATCCCCGGCGGGGTCAAGTTCGCCGCGTTCGTGCTGCTCCTCGTCGCCGTCCAGGCGATGCTCGGCTACTCGGGCCACGACCTGCCGTGGCTGGGCGCGCTGCACGGGCTCAACGCGATGGCGCTGTTCGCCGTCGCGCTGCACGCCGCCCGGCGCGCCCGGCCCGTGGCCGCCGAGGCGCCCGCCTCGGCGGCGGTGTGAGGGTCATGGTCCTCACCCGTCGCGTGCGGCTCGTCGCGGCCTGCGCCGCGACGCTCGCCGTCGTCGCCCCGCTGGCCTGGCTGTGGCAGGCCAGCCGGCTGCCTCAGGCGTACTCCGTCATGGACATGGGGTACGCCGACGGCGGCCGGGAGGCAGGCGGGCCGCACCATCACCAGAGCGGGGCAACCCGCGACATCACCTCGCTGGTCGCCGACCCGGCGCGCAGGCCGGACGTCGAGGTGACGCTGACCGCGCGCAAGCAGCGGCTGCGGCTGGCGTCGGGCCGCGAGGTCGACGGGTACACCTTCAACGGCCGCTCCCCCGGCCCCCAGATCACGGCCGTGGCGGGCCAGCTCGTACAGGTGCGGCTGGTCAACGAGTCGGTACCCGGCGGGGTCACGGCGCACTGGCACGGCGTGGAAGTCCCGGGCGGCGAGGACGGCGTCGCCGGGGTCACCCAGGACGCGGTCCAGATCGGCCGGGACTACGTCTACCGGTTCGTGGTCCGCCGGGCCGGGACGTTCTGGTACCACTCCCACCAGCTGTCGCACGAGCAGGTCGCGGGCGGCCTCTTCGGCGCCCTGGTCGTACGGCCCGCGCACCCGCCGGCCGCGCTCGACGTCGTCGCCCTGGCCCACCTCTACCACGGGATCCGCACCCTCAACGGATCCGAATCCGACGTCACCGTCCCGGCCCGGCCCGGCGCCACGGCCCGGGTCCGCGTGGTCAACACCGACAACGGCCCCACCCCGGTATGGGTCACCGGCGCCGCGTGGCGCCTGGTCGCCGTGGACGGCACCGAGCTGCACGGCCCCACGACGGTCGAGCGCGCCGCCGTCCTCGTGACGGCGGGCGGCCGGGCCGACATCGAGGTGACCATGCCGTCCGGCGGCGGCTCCGTACGGGTGCAGATCGGCGGGCCCCTGTCGGTGGTGCTCGGCCGCCCGTCCGGCGTGCCCGCGAGCGCCCGGCCCGCCGCCACCCTGGACCTGCTGACCTACGGCACTCCCGCGCCCCTCGGCTTCGACGCGGCGCGCCCCGACCGCGCCGTCCGCTACGAGATGGGCCGCCGGCCGGGCTTCCTCGACGGCGTCCCCGGGCTCTACTGGACCGTCAACGGCCACATGTACCCGGACGTGCCGATGTTCACGGTCGCCGACGGCGACGTCGTCCGCATGACGATCGTCAACGACAGCGGCGAGGTCCACCCCATGCACCTGCACGGCCATCGCGCGGTGGTGCTCTCCCGCGACGGCGTGCCCGCCACCGGGAGCCCCTGGTGGGTCGACTCCCTGAACGTCGAGGACGGCGAGTCCTACGACGTCGCCTTCCTCGCCGACAACCCGGGCATCTGGGTCGATCACTGCCACAACCTGCCGCACGCGCGTGAGGGGCTGCTCGTCCACCTCATGTACGAGAACGTCACGACCCCGTTCCTCATCGGCGGCCCGGCGGGCAACTCACGAGAGTGAAGGAGAACCCCGGTGAAGACAGACCTGCTCCGGCTGCGCCGGCAGGCGGTGGCCGGCGGCGTCACGGGCCTGATCGCGAACGCCTTCCTGGTCCTGTTCTACGTCGTCGCGCAGCCCTGGGCCGACGACCCCGGCGACAGCTGGCTCGGCCCGGCAAACGACGTCCTCATCCTGCTCCAGTACCTCGCGCTCGTGCCGGTGGTCCTCGGCCTGGGACGCCTCATGGACGGCGACGCCCGCGTCCGCGTGTGGACCAGGATCGGCCTGGTCGCCGCCGTCCTGGTCGTCGTGCTGCAGGCGTTGCTGCTCACGGGCCTGATGCCGTTCGGGTACCAGGTCGTCCCGGTGAGCCTGAGCGGCGTCGCCGCCATGTGCTGGGCGGGCGCGATCAGCGCCGCGGGGGCGCGTACCGGCGCCCTGCCCGCGGCGGTGACCCGCCTCGGCCGGGCCATCGTGATCGGGCTGCCGGTCGCCGTCGGGGCGTTCGGCATCGGCTTCCTCGTCACGATCGTGTCCGGCGTGTCGTGGGCCTGGGCCGCCGGCGGCATCCCGGGCGCCGTCGTCTGGACGATGTTCCCCGCCTGGACGCTGCTCGTGGGCCTGCGGCTCCGCTAGCTAGCGGAAACGGGGACCGAGCAGCTGCTCGCGCAGAGCGTTGAGCTGGTGGGAATGCTCGACGGAGCGCGACTCGTCGAGCGAGTCGAGCGCCAGCAGCAGCGCGTCGGCCACGAGGATGCCGGCCAGCGGCTCGCCGGTGATGCCGGTGGGGGTGTGCGGCGCGGCCAGCACCGCGTCGACGCGCTCGGCGAACTCGCCGCCGAGCTCGTCGGAGATCAGCACGATGCCCGCGCCCACCGCGTGGGCCCGCTCGATCAGCACGGTGATCTCCTTGAGCCGGCGGCCGGGCTGGAAGATGACGAGCACCTCGTCGTGGGCCAGTGAGAGCAGGTCGTCGGCGAGCGCGAAGCCGGTCGCCGAGGTGGCGCGGGCGCGGTGGCCGCGCCGGCCCAGCTTGAGCGCCAGGTGGCGGGCCGCCGGGTCGGACGCGCCGGCGCCGTAGACGAGCACTCCTGGCGCGTTGACCAGCAGCTCGACGGCCTTCTTGTACGCCTCGGGGTCGAGCAGGCGGCGGCAGTGGTCGATGCGTTCGCGGGCCTCGTCGAAGACCCGTTCCCAGATGGCCGGCAGGTCCTGGCCCACGTGGCCGATGCGCCGCTTGAGCCGGACGTCGGGGGCCACGGACGAGGTGAACTCGGCCGCCAGCGCCCGCTTGAGCCCGGGCAGGCCGCCGAAGCCCAGCCGCTGCATGGTGCGCACCACGGTGGCGTTGCTGGTGCCGGTCGCGCTGCCCAACTCCTGGGCGCTGGCGAAGAGGATCTGCTCGGGCGAGGCCGAGATCAGATAGTGGCACACGGCCCGCTCGGCCGGTGACAGCTCGTCCCACAGCTGCCTGACCATGGCTCTGAGCTGCTCGATTGGGCTGTGTGTATTTTCCATTACGACTCTTGACTCCCGTGTAGCGCTCATTACTCTTTCTTGGAAACGACCGCTACAGACTTGCCGTCCCTTGAAATGAACGTTACAGGACGCCGGCCGGTCCAAGGAGCACCATTGAGCCTCACATCCCTGCCCCTCGTCGAGATCTCCGGCGCCCCGCGCGAGCGTGGCCGCCAGTACGGCGAGCAGGCCCGCGACCGCGTGCACCACGCGCTGGCCTACTACGCCGAGGCGTTCGCGCACTCCAGCGGCCTGTCGTGGGAGCAGGTCGGCGCGCGGGCGGCGCGCTGGGTCGAGCCCAGCAAGGAGTTCGCGCCGGAGCTGGTCGAGGAGATGGAGGGCATCGCCGAGGGCGCCGGCGTCGGCTTCCTCGACATCCTGGCGCTCAACGCCCGCGGCGAGATCATCTACGACACCACGTTCGGCTCCATGGAGCCCGACGGGTGCACGTCGTTCGCGCTGATGCCGGAGGCCTCCGGCGACGGCCACGTCTACGCGGGCCAGAACTGGGACTGGCGCGACGGCGTCTCCGACACGGTGATGGTGCTGAGGGTGGTGCAGCCCGGCCGGCCGACGGTCATCATGCACGTGGAGGCGGGGCAGGTCGGGCGGCAGGGGGCCAACTCGGCGGGCATCGCCCTCAACGCCAACGGGCTCGGCGGGCGCTTCGACGACTCGGTGGGCGTGCCGCAGACGCTGATCAGGCGCAAGGTGCTCGACAGCGGCAACCTCAACTCCGCGCTGGAGGCGCTGACCAAGTCGCGGGCCCACATCGCCAGCAACGCCCTGGTCACCCACCGCGACGGCTTCGCCATCGACCTGGAGACCACGCCCGGCGCGATCGGCTGGATGTACCCGACCGACGGGCTGCTCGTGCACGGCAACCACTACCAGGCGTTCGTGCCGCCGCAGCTGGCCGCGACCTACCGGCCCGGCTCGGCCGACTCGCTGTTCCGGGTGCCCAGGGCCGAGGGCGGGCTGCGTACCGTGGCCGAGGCGTCCGGCACCGACGAGGCCCGCAAGCGCATCAAGCTCGCCATGTCCGACCACCTGGGCTACCCCGAGTCCCTCTGCACCCACCCCGACGAGACCCAGCCCGCCGTCAAACGGTGGGCGACCCTGCTGTCGAGCTGCGTCGACCTCACCACGGGCGACTACTTGATCGCGGCCGGCACGCCCTGCGACCACGAGTACGAGCGCGCGCCCTGGAACCTCTACGACGGACCGCATGGAGAAGTGACCCCGTGAAGAAGACACTCGCCCTGCTCGGGCTCGCCGGTCTCACCGCGGCCTGCGGCGGACCCGCGGCCACCACCAAGGCGCCCGACCCGGCCACGCTCACGCTGGTCGACCGCACGCCGAAGGCGGCAGGCCCGCTCGACGACGCCGTCTGGCTGCTCGGGCAGGAGCCCGGCACCCTCGACCTCGACCTCGACGGCGGCACCGACAACCGCACGGTCATGGCCAACGTCTGCGAGCGCCTCATGCAGACCCAGCCCGACATGACGGTCAAGCCGTGGCTGGCCGAGAAGGCCGAGCGACCCGACCCCAAGACCATGGTCCTCACGCTGCGCCAGGACGCCACCTTCCACGACGGCTCGCCGGTCACCGCCGACGACGTCGTGTGGAGCCTCAAGCGGCACTCGGGTGAGGGCAAGGACGAGTCCGACGAGTTCGAGGACGTGCAGTCCGTCACCAAGACCGGCGACCACGAGGTCACGATCGCGTTCAAGCGGCCCAACGCGCTGTTCGTGCAGGCCCTCGCGGGCGGCGCGGGCATCGTCCTGAACAAGAAGATCGTGGACGAGCTCGGCAAGGACTTCGGCACACCCGGGCACGAAGACGCCTGCAGCGGACCCTACCGGCTCAAGGAGTGGAAGTCCGGCAGCCGGCTGACGATCGAGCGCTATGACGCGTACTGGAACAAGGACGTCAAACCGCTCACCAAGACCGTCACCTTCCAGTGGGCCGACGACACGGCGCTGGTCAACAGCCTGGTCACGGGGGCGGCGCAGGGGGCGTACCTGTCGGACACCGGGCCCGCGGTGGCACTGCAGAGCAACCAGGCGGTGAGCGTGGCCTACGGCGCGACCACGCGCGTGTTCGTGCTGCTGCCAACCGACCGCGGCGTGATGAAGGACGCGCGGATCCGGCGAGCGCTGTCGCTGGCGGTCGACCGGGCGGGCATCGCCAAGTCCGGGTTCGCGGGGCTGGCCAGGCCGTGGAAGGTGCCGGTCGGGGCGGGGGCGTGGTCCTACGAGAAGGAGGCGTTCCAGGCGGCCTACGACCAGCTGCAGGGCGCGCCGGAATCGCCGCGGCTCGAGGAGGCCAAGAAGCTCGTGCAGGAGGCCGGGTCGCCGAAGGAGCCGATCATCGTGGCGACCAACGGCGAGCAGGCCCGTACGGTGATCGCCAACGCGGTGGTCGACGCGGCGAAGAAGATCGGGCTGACCGCGCAGATCAAGACGGTCCCGGCCTCGGAGTTCGGCAGCTTCTACACCGACGAGTCGCTGCGCGCGCAGGTGGACCTGGTGCCCGACGACTGGTACATCACCAAGTCCGACCCGATCGGCTTCTACGACAACGGCCTGACCGGCTCGGCGAACAACTGGGTCAAGTTCAGCTCGCCCGACTACGACGAGCTCGTCGCCAAGGCGCTGAGCGCCACCGACGACGCGGCCCGCGCCAAGGACGTCATCGAGCTGCAGCGCCGCTTCACCGCCGACATGGTGTGGATCTCGCTGGTCGAGGTGCCCAACGCGGTCGTGCTCGGCAGCAAGGTGACCGGCCCCCCGGCCTCGCAGGTGAACATGGGCTACCCGTGGGCGGCCGACCTCGGGGCCAAGGGCTGAGCCCGTGGTGCGCAAGCTGGCCGGGCTGCTCGTCACGCTGCTCGCCACCTCGTTCGTGATCTTCGGGGCGTCCTACGCGGCGCCCGGCGACCCGGTCACGTTCCTGGCGGGCGGCAAGGAGAACCTCACGCCCGAATACCTGGCCGCCGTCCGGGCCGAATACCACCTGGACGACCCGTTCCCGGTGCAGTACGCACGATGGCTCGGCGACGCGGTGACCGGCGACCTCGGGCGTTCGACCCAGTACAACGACCAGGTCTTCGACCTGCTGATGGCGCGGCTGCCGAGCACGCTCGGGCTGGTGGCGTACGCCGCTGTGCTGTTCGTGGTGTTCGGCGTCGCGCTCGGGGTGCTGGCCGCGGTGCGCGGCGGGCGCACCGACTCGGCGGTGGTGGCGGGCACGACGTTCGCCACCTCGGTGCCGCCCTTCGTGGTGGCCACGGCGCTGATCTCGCTGTTCGGCGTGCAGCTCGGCTGGTTCCCGGTCATGGGCGGCGGGTCGCTGTGGCACCTGACGCTGCCGGCCGTGACGCTGGCACTCGGCGCGCTGGCCATCATCAGCCGGGTGACCCGGCAGTCCATGGTGGAGCAGCGCGAGCTCGACCACGTGACCGTGGCCCGCGCGTCCGGGCTGTCCGAACGGCTGATCGTGGTCAGACACGTGCTCAGGGGCGCGCTGGGGCCGATCGTGACCATGTGCGGACTGGTCACGGCGGGCATGCTGGCGGGCACGGTGACCGTGGAGACCGCGTTCGGGCTCAACGGCGTCGGCTCGCTGCTGGTCAACGCGATCAACACGCACGACTTCCCGGTGACGCAGGCGGTGATGTTGCTCATGGTGAGCGCGTACATCCTCGTGACCACGCTTGTCGATCTCGCCCAGCCGCTGATCGACCCCAGGGTGCGGAGGCGCGCATGACCACGATGGTCGCCACTCTCTCGCCGAGGGCCGCCCGGCCGCTCGGCTACCGGCTGGCCGGCGCCTTCCTGGTGCTGGTCGTGGTGGCGGCGGTGGTCGCGCCGCTGGTGGCCCCGTACGAGCCGGACGCGGTCGACTTCGCCGCCACGCTCGCGCCGATGTCGCCCGAGCACCTGCTCGGCGCCGACCAGTCGGGCCGCGACCTGTTCACCAGGGTCCTGTACGGCGCCCGCACCTCCCTGATCGGCCCCCTGACGCTGCTGGCCATCGCCTCCGTGCTCGGCGTCGCGCTCGGCACGCTGGCGGCCTGGCACCGCGGCTGGGTGGACGCCGTCGTGTCCAGGCTGACCGACGTCATGTACGCCTTCCCCGGGCTGCTGTTCGTGGTGCTGGTCGTCGCGGTGTCCGGCAACGGGATGACCACGGCGGTGGTCGCGCTCGGGCTGGCGTACACGCCGACGATCGCCCGCTACACCAGGAGCGTGGCGCTGGGCGAGTGCGGCAAGCCGTACATCGACGCCTACCGGGTCCAGGGCATGGGCGGGTTCGCGATCTGCGTGCGGCACCTGGTGCCCAACATGGCGCGCTCGATCGTGGGCTACCTGGTCGTGCTGTTCGGCGAGGGGCTGATGAGCCTGGCCACGCTGAGCTTCCTCGGGTTCGGGGCACAGCCGCCGTCGTCCGACTGGGGGCTCATGGTCAAGGAGGGGCAACCGGCGATCGTGCAGGGCGCGTTCCTGCCGGTGCTGGTGCCGGGCGCGGCCATCGCGCTGGTGGTCGTGTCGTTCAACGTGATCGGCGTACGCCTGGCCGACCGCATGGGCGTGAGGGGGACCTGATGCTGCTCTCCGTGGAAGAGCTGACGATCACGGCGGGCGGCCGGCGGCCGATCCTGCGCGAGGTGTCGCTGGCCGTCGGCAGGGGCGAGATCGTGGGCCTGGTCGGCGAGTCGGGGTCGGGCAAGTCCACTCTGGCCCGGGCGGTGTTGCGGCTGCTGCCCGCCGGGGCGGCGGCCTCCGGCAGGGTGCTGGTCTCGGGCGAGGACGTGCTCGCGATGGACCCGGGCGCGCTCAGGCACCTGCGGGCCTCGCAAGTGTCGATGATCTACCAGGACCCGCGCTCCTCGCTCAACCCGGTCCGCCGGGTCGGCGACTTCCTGACCGAGCGCATGGTGCACACGCTGGGCCGCCCCAAGGCCGAGGCCCGTGCCCGGGCGGTGGAGCTGCTGGCCGCCGTCGGCCTGCGCGATCCCGAGCTGCGCATGCGGCAATACCCGCACGAGTTGTCCGGCGGCATTCTGCAACGGGTGGTCGTCGCCGCCGCGCTGGCCGCCGACCCGGCGCTGCTGCTGGCCGACGAGGCGACGAGCGCGCTCGACGTCACCACCCAGGCCGAGACGCTCGCCCTGCTGCGCGAGGTCCAGGCGGAGCGGGAGCTCGGCATGTTGTTCATCACCCACGACCTGCACCTCGCGGCGTCCTTCTGCGACCGGGTGCACGTGCTGTACGCGGGCACGGTGGTCGAGTCGCGACCGGCCAAGGAGCTGTTCGAGGACCCCCGGCACCCCTACACGGCCGGGTTGCTGGCCTGCACGCCGGAGCTGGACGATCCCCGTCCCCTCCGGCCCATCCCCGGGCGCCCGCCCTCGCTGGACGACACGTTCGCCGGCTGCCCGTTCGCGCCGCGGTGCCCGCGGGCCTCGGACGCCTGCGAGGAGTGGTCGCCGCGGCCCGTGCCCGTGTCCGGCGGCTCCGCCGCCTGCCGTCTGGTGGAGGCGTGATGCTCGGCGTACACGATCTGTGCAAGTCCTTCCACGGCTCGGTGGCCGCCGACAAGGTGTCCTTCGAGCTGCCGCCGGGCGGCTCGCTGGGCCTGGTCGGGGAGTCCGGGTCGGGGAAGACGACGATCGCGCGCATGCTCGTCGGCCTCGTCACCCCCGACTCCGGCACGATCACCGTGGACGGGCGGGCGCGCTCGGCCAAGGAGCGCGGCCGGGCGGCGCGGCTCCGGCGGGCCCGCGAGATCCAGATGGTCTTCCAGGACCCCTACCTGTCGCTCGACCCGCGGCTCACCGCCGCCGAATGCCTGCAGGTGGCCCTCAGGCTGCACGGCGGGGACCGCTCGCGCGTCGCCGAGCTGCTCGACCAGGTCGGGCTGGGCACGCGCGAGGCCGGGGCCCGGCCGCACCAGCTCAGCGGCGGGCAGCGGCAGCGCCTGGCCATCGCCAGGGCGCTGGCCGTGGAACCGTCGGTCCTCGTGCTCGACGAGGCCGTGGCCGCACTGGACGTCTCCATCCAGGCGCAGATTCTCGAACTGCTCAACCGGGTGCGCGCCGAATCCGGCGTCGCGCTGCTGTTCGTCAGCCACGACCTGGCCGTCGTTCGCCACCTGTGCGAGGACACGCTGGTGCTGCACAGAGGGGTGGTCGTCGAGCGGGGGCCCGTCGCGAGGGTGCTGGCCGAGCCTGAGCATCCCTACACCAGGCTGCTGCTCGACTCGGTGCCCAGGGCACGTTAGGCCGTCCGGCCATCCCGGAGTACCCCGGGAGACCGTCACGCCCGCCGCTGCCGCCCGTGATCACGGTCGGTTCAGGGCTGGTCGTAGTGGCCCGCGGCGATGTCCTCCAGGAGGGTGGGGCCGGTGGGCCGCCAGCCGAGCAGGTCGCGCGTGATCGTGCTCGTGGCGGGGAAGTCGGCCGCCAGGAACCCGCCGATGAACGGGATCTCGTCGGCGATCTGCTCCGCCGGGGCGGACTTCGCCGGCACGCCGAGGCGGTCGGCGAGCGCTTCGGCGATCCGCCGGACGGGCACGCCCTCTTCGGCGGCGACGTGCAGGATCGTGCCGGCGGGGGCGTTCTCGAGCCCGAGCCGGACCAGGCGCGCGGCGTCGGAGCGGTGGACGGCGGGCCAGCGGTTGCGCCCCTCGCCGGGGTAGACGGAGGCTCCGCGCCGTCGGGCGGCTTGGGCGATGACGGAGATGAAGCCGTGGTCGCCTTCGCCGTGGACGGTCGGGGCGAAGCGTGCGGAAATCACCCGTACGCCACGGTCGGCGTAGGTGAGGGCGAGGTTCTCGGCGCCGCCGCGCGGTGAGTCCGGGCCGACCGCGGGATTGGGATCCCGCTCTGTCGACGGACGTCCGAGACCGGGCAGAGCGAGGCCGGCCGCGAGCACGAAGGGCCGATCGGACCCGGCGAGCGTGTCGCTGACGGTCTGGACCGCGGCCCGCTCGGCGCGGTTGGAGATCTCGGGGTGGGCCCAGTCGTGCTTGTTCGCGAGGTGGACGACGCCGTCGGCCGCGTTCGCGCCCTGGCGGATCCGGTCGAGGTCGTCGAGGTCGCCGAGGTGGACGTCCGCCCCGAGGTCCTTGATGACGGATGCCGATGCCTCGGAACGGGCCAGGCCGGTCACCTCGTGACCGGCGGCGATGAGCTCGGCGACGACGGCGCGACCGATGAATCCGGATGCTCCGGTGACGAAAACGTGCATGGTGGGCTCGCTTCCCATTCTGATGTCAGGGACTGACATCAGCAGCATAGCCGTGATGTCAGGCTCTGTCATCACCTCGATTCCGGCTACGATCCGGACATGGCACGTTGGGCACCTGGAGCGTCGGATCGTCTGCAGCGGGCGGCGATGGAGCTGTTCGCCGAGGACGGCTTCGAGGCGACGACCGTGGCCGGGATCGCCGGGCGGGCCGGGGTGACCGAGCGGACGTTCTTCCGGCATTTCGCGGACAAGCGCGAGGTGCTGTTCGCCGGCGGGGAGCAGCTCGAAGCCGCCTTCGTGGGCGCGATCGCCGCCGCCCCGGCGGACGCGTCCGTGGCCGGCCTGCTCGCCGCGGCGCTCGACGGCGGGGGCCGGGCCCTGCAGGACGTACGGGGCCGGGATTTCTCCCGCATGCGGAACGGGATCATCACGTCGAACGAGCAGTTGCGGGAGCGCGAGCTGCTCAAGCTGGCCAAGCTCTCCCACGCCGTGGCCTCCGCGCTCGTCGCCCGCGGCGTCGCCCAGGTGACCGCTTCCCTGGCCGGTGAGCTGAGCGTTCTGGTGTTCAAAACGGCCTTCGCCCGGTGGATCGCGCCCGATGAGACCCGCGATCTGCTCGAACTGCAACGCGAAGGTCTCGCCGCCATCAGCGACCTGACCCGCGCCGAGACCGTGTGACCCGACGTTGACCCTGTCGCTCTCCGCTCGGTGCGCCGGACCGGGCGGCACGCCGAGGCCGCAGCGTCCGTCCGCTGGGACGGGATGCCGATGCCCTGGTAGACCCCGCGTTTGACCTCAAGCGCTTGAGGTGTGTTTCGCTGGCCGCATGTCAGTTTTGACCATCCATGAGGTGTCCCGGCGCAGCGGGCTGAGCGAGCCGACCCTGCGCTACTACGAGGAGGTCGGGCTGGTCGGCCCGATCGACCGTGACGAGAACAGCGGGCACAGGCGTTACCGCGACGAGGATCTTCACGTGATCGAGGCGCTGGCCTGCCTTCGCGCGGTCGGCGTGGGCATCGAGGACATGCGCACCTACCTGGCCAACCGCACCCGCGGGCGGGTGGCGGCGGCCGAACAGCGCGATCTGCTGCTGCGTCACGCGGAGCGCATCGAGGCCGAGATCGTCGCCCAGCATGCCCGGCTGGCCTATCTGCGGGAGAAAGCGGCGCTGTGGGACGCCCGCGACCGCGGCGACACGGCCGCGGAGTCCGAGGCGATGCGGCGTTCCATCGATGCGGCCGGTCGCTTGGGGGTGCTGTGATGAGCCGGGTCCTGGTCACCGGCGGGGCCGGCTACGTGGGGACGCACCTGATCGCCGCACTGCTGCGAGCCGGGAGACCGGTACGCGCCACGGTGCGCTCGACGGCTCAGGAAACCGAGCTGCGCGCGGCGGTGCGCCGCGGCGACGCCGACGACGCCGCTCTGGAGATCGTCGCCGCCGACCTGATGGCCGACGACGGCTGGCCCGCCGCGGTGGCCGGGTGCGAGGAGGTTCATCACGTCGCCTCGCCCATCCCGGTCGCCCAGCCCGACAACCCCGACGAGCTGATCGTCCCCGCCCGGGAGGGTACGTTGCGGGTGCTGCGTGCCGCGCGCGACGCGGGTGCCCGGCGCGTCGTGCTCACCTCGTCCTTCGCCGCGGTCGGATACACGCCCAAGCCGGGCGGCGAGTTCACCGAAGACGATTGGACCGATCCCGACACGCCGGGCCTGGAGCCATACCCGCGTTCCAAGGCGATCGCCGAGCGGGCCGCATGGGATCTGATGGAACGCGACGGCGGCGACACCGAACTCGTCGTGGTCAACCCGACGGCCATCCTCGGGCCCACCCTCACGACCGACCTGCGTTCCTCGACGCAGCTGATCAAGGCGATGCTCGACGGGACGATGAGCCTCGCGCCCCGCCGGCGCTTCGGCGTCGTCGACGTGCGCGATGTGGCCGACCTGCACCTTCGCGCCATGGCGGAGCCCAAAGCCGCGGGCAGGCGCTTCCTGGCCGTCGCCGACGGCCCGACGCTGAGCTTCCTGGAGGTGGCCCGGATTCTGCGCCGACGACTCGGCCCGGCGGGCGCACGCGTACCCACGCAGGAGGTGCGGGGGGAGGACCCGCCACGGCCGATCATCCACAACGACCGGGCCCGCAGCGAGCTCGGCTGGCGTCCGCGGCCCGCCGAGACGACGATTGTGCAGATGGCGCAGAGCCTGCACGACCTCGGCCTGGTGTAGGCGGCGGCTGGCGCCGAAGTTGACGCGCTTCGGGGTGTCCCTGCGCTGCCGTCCGAAGAAAGGTCGCGGCACTCAGAACAGGCCCTAAGGCGCGGACGCCCCCTGTACGGCCTGGATGTCCAGCTCCACCTTCAGCGTCGAGCCGATGAGGTTGACTCCGGCCCGCACGACCTGGTTGTACGTCATCGCGAAGTCCTCGCGGCGCAACTCCGTCCCGGCCCGGAACGCCGCCCGCAGGCCGCCCCACGGGTCGGGGCCGGTGCCGAGGTAGGCCAGGTCGAGGTCGACGGGCCGCTTCACCCCGGCGAGCGTCAGCGTCCCGTGCACGATCCACCGGTCGGGGCCCGCGGGCGTGAGCCCGGTGCTGCGGTAGGAGATCATCCGGTACGCGTCGGCGTGCAGGAAGTCGGCCGAGCGGAGATGGTCGTCCCGGGTGCCGTTCCCCGTGTCGATCGACGCGGCCACGATGTCGGCGGCCACCGATGAGGTCTCGGGGTCCGGGCCGACCTCGATCCGCCCGGCGAACTGGGTGAACCGGCCCCGTACGGTGCTGAGCCCCAGATGCTGGGCCGTCGCCGCGATCGTGCAGTGGGCCGGGTCGAGCGTCCAGATCCCGGGCGGGGGAAGGTCGACTCCGCCCTGCCGGGCCAGCACCACCGTGCCCAGTTCGGCGGCGCCGGATCCGGTCGCGATGGCCGTCATCGCGGCCGGCGTGTATCCGGCCGCGGTGGCGACGGCCGTGTAGACGCCGGGCGCCAGCGGACCGGTCGACACGACGCCGTCGTCGTCGGCCTCGGCCCGTGCGACCTGCTGCCCGGTCATGTCGGTCACCGTGACGATCGCATGCCGCACGGCCCACCCGTCCTTGGTGCGGATCAGGGCGTGCAGGCCCCGGCGTCCGGCCGGGGCGCTCGGCTGCGCGGGCCGGCTCGCCGTGGTGCTCCGCTCGGCCTGCTCTTGGCTGGTGTACATGGTGCTCCTGCTCTCCCTGCTCGTCCCTTTGTCAGTCGGCGTGGACCAGCCACAGGTCGCGGTCGTCGTCGCGGCCGTTGATGCTCACGGTGTCGGCCACGGGCGGGTATCCGGTGGCGATGAGCGTGTACTGGCCGCCGGTCAGGTCGGCGAAGGCGTACGCGCCGTCCTCGCCGGTCGTCGTGGCGCCGACCACGTTCCCGGCCGCGTCCAGCAGCGTCACCCGCGCGTCGTTCAGCGGGCCGCCGTCGCGCACCCGTACGGTGCCACGGATCCGGGCGCCGGGCCGCAGCTCGACGTCCTGCCTGGTCTGGCCGGCGCCGGCGAACTCGACCGGGACGGCGGCCGGGCGGAAGGAGTCCGCGCTGACCGCGAGCGTGTAGCCGCCCGAGCTCACGCCGGACAGGCTGTAGGAGCCCTCCGCGTCGGTCGTGCCCGTGGTGACGACCTCGCCGCGGACGTCGGTCAGCACGACGACCGCCCCGGGCACCGGCTTGCCCTCCAGGTCGCGCACCACCCCGCTCAGCTTGTTCGAGCCGGTGAGGATCAGGTTGAAGTCGACCGGCTGGTCGCCCACGACGAGGGTGGCCACCTGCGGGTCACGTTCGGCGGCCGACGCGATCAGGACGTAGGTGCCCATGCCGGGCGTCCAGATGGCGTACCCGCCGTCGGCCAGGGTCACGGCCCGGGAGAGCTGGTGTCCACGCGCGTCGATCAGCGTCAGCGTGGCGTGACCGACCGCGCGGCCGTCGTCGCCACTGACGATGCCGCGGATCTCGACGCCGCCGTCCGGCGCGTCCGCCCGGAAGCCCCTCACCGGCTCGTCCACAGGCTCATGCGCGGAAGGCGCCGGGGCGGCCGCGTGCGCCGTAGTGGCCGCGTGCGCCGTAGTGGCGGCGGCGCTGCGGCGCGGGAGGAAGGCGGCCAGGACGAAGGCGAGCAGGGCGGCGCCGGCGCCGATGCCCATGACGACGCGGAAACCGTCCTCGGAGGGGAGGGCGACGGGGCCGAACGTGGTGGTCAGCTGTGACAGGACGACGCCCGCCACGGCGCTGGAGACGGAGGTGCCGACGGCGCGCATGAGGGTGTTGAGGCTGTTGGCGGCGGCCGTCTCGGACACCGGCACGGCCCCCATGACGAGGGCGGGCATGGAGGCGTAGGCGAATCCGATGCCGGCCCCGATGATGCAGGAGACCAGGACGAGGTGCCAGATCTCGGACATCAGCCCGATGTTGAGCGCGTAACCGGCGGCCACGATGACGGCGCCGATCATCAGGGTCACCTTGGGCCCCTTGGCCGCGGACAGCCGGGCCGACAGCGGCGCCAGCACCATCATCACCAGGCCGGACGGCGCCATCACCAGGCCCACGGCCAGCATCGACTGGCCCAGTCCGTAGCCGGTGGCCTCCGGCAGCTGCAGCAACTGCGGCAGCACCAGGGACATGGCGAACATCGAGAAGCCCATCATGGTGGAGGCGAGGTTGGTGAACAGCACCTGACGCCGGGCGGTGGTGCGCAGGTCCACCATCGGCTCCCGGGTGCTCAGCTCCCACCAGCCCCACAGCAGCAGCACCACGACCGCCGCGGCGAACAGGCCGATCGTGAGCGGGTCGTCCCAGCCCCAGCCGGCGCCCTTGGAGATCGCCAGGAGCAGGCACACCAGCGCGGCCGACAGCCCGGCGGCGCCGACGAGGTCGAAGCGCCCGCCGCTGCGCACCGCGGACTCGGGCACGAGGGTCAGCACCAGGACCAGGGCCGCGGCGCCGAGACCGGCCGCGGTCCAGAACAGCGCGTGCCAGTCGGCGTTCTCGGCGATGAGGGCGGCGGCGGGCAGGCCCAGGGCGCCGCCCACGCCGAGCGAGGCGCTCATGAGCGCGGTCGCGGAGCCGAGCCGTTCGGCGGGCAGTTCGTCGCGCATGATGCTGATGCCGAGCGGGATCACGCCGGAGGCCAGGCCCTGCAGGGCCCGCCCGACGATCATGGGCGTCAGGGAGTCGCTGAGGGCGCACACGACCGACCCGGCGACCAGCAGGATCAGGCTGAACAGGAGCATCCGCCGCTTGCCGTACATGTCGCCCAGCCGTCCCACCACCGGCGTGGCGACCGCGCTGGCGAGCAGCGTGGCGGTGACCGCCCAGGTGGCGTCGGAAGCCGGGGCTCCCAGGAGCTTGGGCAGCTCGGGGACCAGCGGGATCACCAGGGTCTGCATCAACGACACCACGATCCCGGCGAAGGCGAGCACCACCACGAAGGTGCTCGACCGCGGGGGATCGGCCGCGTGGGCGCGGCGGGCGGGGATGTTGGCCATGCGAGGTCTCCGTTGCGGGGTTGGGGGAAGCAAACGACGAGGTATTAGTAAATCAGTCGCTTGACTTAAGGCTAACAGCGTCGATTTACTGAGCACAACCGACGGTCCAGGCCCCGAAGGAGGCCATCGTGAGCAGGCGTGACGTTCCGGTACGGTGGTGCCGATGACCGGCAAGACCGTACGCGCCGAGCGCGCCGGAGTGACCCGCGAGCGGATCCTCGCGGCGGCGGAGCAGCTGTTCGCCGAGCACGGCGTGCTCGCCGTCTCCAACCGCCAGGTCAGCGAGGCCGCCGGGCAGGGCAACAACGCCGCCGTCGGCTACCACTTCGGCACCAAGACCCACCTCGTACGCGCGATCGCCCGCAAACACGCCGAGCCGATCGAGCAGATCCGCGAGCGGATGGTGGCCGAGCTCGGCGACTCCGCCGACGTTCGCGACTGGGTCGCCTGCATGGTGCGCCCGGTCACCGAGCATCTGGCGGACCTCGGCTCCCCCACCTGGTACGCCCGCTTCGTCGCCCAGGTGGTGACCGACCCCGCGCTCCGCGCGATCATGGGTGACGAGACCCGCTCCTCCCCCTCGCTGCGGCAGACCGTCGAGGGATTCAACCGGTGCCTGCCCGAACTGCCCGCCGAGGTGCGGGCCGAGCGCGGCGACATGGCCCGGCAGCTGATCGTGCTCACGTGCGCCGACCGTGAGCGCGCGCTCGCCGAAGGCGCCCCCACACCCCGTGCCACCTGGCACGACGCCGCGACCGGGCTGATCGACGCGCTCGTGGGGATGTGGCTGGCGCCCGTCACGCACGAGCCGTGACGGGCGCGCTGCCGTGTCGGATCAGGTCCGGAACGGGCCGGTCACGCAGTAGGTGATGCCGCCGGACGACGACCCCGAGGTGCCGCGCTGGGAGGAGAAGTACAGCCGGTTGCCCGCGGGGTTGAAGGCCGGGCCGGTGATCTCCGACGAGCTCTGGCCGTTGATCCGCAGGAACGGGGAGATCTTGTCATCGGGAGTGATCAGGCAGATCTCCATGTTGCCGCCGTCCTCGGCCACGTAGAGGTCGCCGTAAGTGGAGCCGGTGACGTTGTCGACGCCGGTGAGCGGCGGGGTGCCGGGGCTGACGAGGCTGTCGTCGTAGGCGAGTTCGTAGGTGTTGTTGCTCAGGTTGACCTGCCACACCCGGTTGTCGCCCTTCGTGGTGAACCAGACCGTGTCGTCGGCGTAGTGGCAGCCCTCGCCGCCGTTGAACGACTTGGAGCCCGACACCTGGCTGCGCGTCGCCGTCGGCGAGCCGTCCGGGTCCGGGACGTTCGCCCAGGTGAACGAGCCCGACGTGGCGGATCCCGCCACCAGCACCTGAAGGGTGCCGGAGGACAGGTCGCCCCACGTCGTGGGGACGAACCGGTAGAAACGCCCGTTGGTCTCGTCCTCGGTGAGGTAGATCACCTGCCGTACGGGGTCGGCGGCGGCCGCCTCGTGCTTGAAGCGGCCCATCGCGGGGCGCTGCACGGCGGTGCCGCCGAACGGGTAGGTCTCGTAGACGAAGCCCAGGCTGACCTCCTCGCACGACAGCCACGTGTTCCAGGGGGTCTTCCCGCCCGCGCAGTTCTGCCGGGTGCCGGACAGGATCCGGTTGGCCGAGGTGACGGCCCCGCCGGCGTCGAAACGGATGGCCGAGGCGCCGCCGCCGGGGTTGATCTCGGAGTTGGAGACGTAGATCCAGCCGCTGCCGTCGGCGAAGCAGGCGCCTCCGTCAGGGGCGTTGTGCCAGGTGTAGGACGTGCCCGGGACGGACTGGCCGGAGCGGGCGACCACCTGGCTGGTGAAGCCGGCCGGCAGCTGGATGCCGTTGGCGTCGGCGGCCTGCAACGGGCCGTAGGGGCCGGGGGCGTTCTGGGCCGGTGCGGCCAGGGCGGCGCCCTGCCACAGGCTGCCGGAGAAGGCGACGGTGCTCGCACCGAGCACCGTCGCGCGCAGGAAATTACGGCGTTCCATCGACGAAACCTCCTTGAGGGGGTGCGGCCTCGCCGACAGTATGTCGATAAAGCCGACATTCGCCCGTCAGAGAAGTTAACGGGAATAGTGCGCTGGATCACATTCCTGTGCCCGGCATGGCGTCGGAACCGCCGATGGTCCGAACTTCCGTCGCCCTCGACCCCCGGGCCTCCTGAGCACGGAAACGCTTTCACACCGCATGAAATTTTCAGCGGGCATTCCCCGGCCCAGCAGGCCCGCCTCCCGGCTCCCACCATGCGAGTACACGCGAGACGAGGCGCCGCGGCGCGTCTGGGACAACTACTCTCCCCCGGACTTCGGCTATGTGACCGCGTACCACCTGACCTCCGAGGACTTCGCCGGCCCGCACGCCGCCGCCACCCGCTACGAGTTCTGGGGGCAGCGCATCCAGGGGCCCGGCGAGCGCCGCTACTCCGGCGCCGCCGCCCTCAGCTGGGCCGACTCCAACCAGCACGGCCGCCAGTACGTCATGGCCTCCTCCCACGTCCGCCGCGTGCGGCTGCTCGTCAACGGCACCCAGGTGGGCGACGACACCTCCGCGACCCAGGACTCGCACCTCCAAGACGACCACCGGCGCCGCCGCCGCGCTCCGGCTGACGCCGCGCACCGCGCCCGGCGGGTTACGCGCGGACGGCAGCGACATCGCCTTCTTCGACGTCGAGGCCGTGGACGCGCAGGGCCGCCGGATGCCCACCCACCAGGCCCGGGTCGACTTCACCCTCACCGGTCCGGCCGCCTTCCTGGGCGGCTTCAACCCGGGCAGACCCGGCAGCGTCCACAAGCCCTATTTAGACACCGAGGCGGGCGTGAACCGGGTCTTCATCCGGGCCTCCCGCACGCCGGGCACCATCGCCCTGCGCGCCACCGCCACCGGCCTGGCCGCCGCCACCGCGAGCGTCACGTCCGTTCCGTTCGCCGTGACCGCCGGCCTGACCACCCAGATGCCCGCCACGTACTGACCGGCCTGGCCCTCGGCGCGGGCAGCCTGGGCGACCATCCGGTCCGCGCCCTCGGTGGCTGACGTCGCAGGCACCGCGCGGCTCTGTCAGGAGCCGGTGAGATAGTTCTTGATCCCGTCCGCCAGCGAGCCGGCGACGCGCTTGCGGAAGGCGACGTCGGTCATCTTGGCGGCGTCGCCCGCGTTACGCATGTTGCCGCACTGGATGAACACGACCGGCCGCGTCGACAGGTTGAGCCCGCCCAGGTCGGTGCGGGAGCGCAGGCCCTCCTCGCCTCTGTAGTTCGCGTACGGCATGCCGGTGCCGGCCCGGTACGCGTCGCGGATCGCCAGCCCGAGCTTGCGGGACGGCTCGATGACCTCGTCGTTGCGCCCGGGGATCAGCCCGGGGACGATCACGTGGAACCCGTGCCCGCTCGGCTTGCCGCTGTCGCCGTGGATGGACACCACCGCGTCCGCCCTGGCGTCGTTCGCGATGGCCGCCCGCTCGGTGACGCACGGGCCGACGCCCTCGTCGTTGGGCCGGGTCAGCACGACCTTGGCGCCCATCTCCTCCAGGAGCGGCCTGAGGTGCTGGGTGACGCTCCAGGCGAAGGCGTTCTCCTCGTATCCGTCGGCGGTCTTGAAGCCGACGGCGTTGCACGCTTTGCTCTTGGTGATGATGTCGACCTGGCGGTTGATCTCATTGGGGTGCGTGGCGTTCCCGCCGTTGTGCCCGGGATCGAGCACCACGACCTTGCCTGCCAGCGGCCCCTTGCCCGCGCCCGGCGGCGCGGGCAGCCCCGCCCCTCCCGGAGCCGGCGCGGCGCCACCGCACCCACTGGACAACGCGGCCGAAACGATGAGTGCCACGAATCCAGGTCGATGAACGCGCATGATCAGACCGTATCCGGCGATGGCCCGTCAGGACCCGGGATTTCGCGGGACGAGCAGCCCTCGGTTGAACGCCTCGGTGACGGCGGCGGCGCGGTCGTTCACCCCGAGCTTGGCGTAGATGTTCAGCATGTGGGACTTGACGGTGGCCTCGGTGAGGAACAGCCTGGCCGCCGCCTCCCGGTTCGTGGCTCCGGCCGCCACCAGTTGCAGCACTTCGATCTCGCGCGGGCTGAGCGGCCCCGGGGCGGGCCGGCGTACCCGGCTCATCAGCAGGGCCGCCACCGACGGCGCGAGCACCGCCTCGCCCCGGGCCGCCGCCCGGACCGCGCGCAACAGCTCGTCGCGGGGAGCGTCCTTGAGGAGGTATCCGGTGGCGCCGGCCTCGATCGCGGGGAGCACGTGGCTGTCGGTGTCGTACGTGGTCAGCACCAGCACGCGGGCCTCGCTCCCCCGCTCGGCGAGCTCCCTGGTCGCGCTCACCCCGTCCATGCCGGGCATCCGCAGGTCCATGAGGATCACGTCCGGGCGCAATGCCTCGGCCAGCCGGACCGCCTCGGCCCCGTCGGCGGCCTCGCCGAGCACCTCGAACTCCGGGTCGCGGGCGAACATGCCGGCCAGCCCGTCCCTGACCACCGGATGATCATCCACGATCAGCAGCCCGATCGGACGGGCGGGGCGGCTCACGCGCACGCCTCCGCCCGCTCGATGGGGACGCGGGCCGAGATGCCCGTGCCGGCGCCCGGCTCCGACTCGACCTGCAGCGTGCCGGACAGGCTCTCGATCCGCTGCCGCATCGCGATCAGGCCGAACCCGCCCTGATCGGCCCGCGGACCGATCGCGGCGGCATCGAGCCCGGCCGGGTCGAAGCCGCCGCCGTCGTCGCGGACGTCCAGGGCCGCCTCGTGCTCCAGGTACGACAGCGTCACCCCCACCCTGGTCGCCCGAGCGTGCTTGGCCACGTTGGCCAGGGCTTCCTGCGCGATCCTGAGCAGCGCGGCCTCCGCCTCGGGCCGGATCGGCCGCGCCGTACCGGTCGTCGTGACCTGGACCGGGATCTCGTGCAGCGCCGACCAGCGCTCGGCGACGCCCGCCAGCGCCTCGCTCAGCATGGCCGATCGCAGCGGCTCGGGACGCAGCGCGTGCACCGACCGCCGCGCCTCCGACAGGCTCTCCCTGGCCAGCCTGGTCGCCGCGGCGACGTGCCTGCGCCAGGCCGCCGGCTCGTCGCCGGCGTGCTCGGCCGCGCGCAGCTGGCTGACGATGCCGGTCAGCCCCTGCGCCAGGGTGTCGTGGATCTCCCGCGCCATGCGCTGCCGCTCGTCCTGCACGCCGGCGTTCCGTGCCTGCGCCAGCAGCCGCTCGTGCAGGGCCGCGTTCTCCGCCAGTGACGCCGCCAGCCTGCGGTTCGCCTCGCGGGCCTCCTGGAGCGCACGCTCCCGCTCCTCGTTCTGCCGGGCGGCGCGCCGGGCGAACCAGGCGAAGGCGCACATGGGCAGGACGTTCGCGGCCACGACGGCGCCGTAGGTGAGCAGGCCGACGGCTGTGGTCCTGTCCACGGCGTACGCCTGCGCCGTGCCCGCCACCACCGCCACCGCGCCGACGCCGACCGGCTGCCACGGCCAGCGCAGGAGCCGGAAGGCGTAGACGTAACCGGCGGGGGTGAAGAATCCGAACCACGGGTTTCTGATCACCAGGATCGCCGTGAGCAGGATCAGCACCGCGAAGAACACCGCCATCACCGGTGCCCGCTCGCGCCAGGCGGGACGGAGCGTGAAGACGCCCAGCATCCACGCCGCCATCAGTGCGCAAAGGACCAGGTCGACGATCAGAGGCGCGCCCGCCGAGCTCTTGACGGCCACGGTGAGACCGGTCAGAAGCGCCAGCAACGCGTACGGCCCGGCGGTCAACGCCACGGGCCACCGTGCCGCCGGATCGCTCATCCGCGTCCTCCTCCCCGGCGCTTCCCCCCGGCCGACAATCTAGCCCGGATGCCGGTCAACCGGCCTGGGGAGGTTCGACGGCCAGGGCGTGCCGGAAGACGTTGCGCGGGTCCCACCGGGCCTTGACCCGCTGGAGGCGCGGGTAGTTGTCCTTGTAGTAGAGCGTGTGCGCGGGCACGCCCGAGGTGTTCCACGCCGGGTCGGCCAGGTCGGCGTCCGGGTAGTTGATGTAGGAGCCGTCGTTCACCTCGCCCGGCACGGGCACGCCGCCGGTGCCGGCGTACACGTCGCGGTAGAGCTCGCGGACCCAGGCGAGGTTGGCCGCGTCGTCCGCCTCGTCGCGCCAGATCGTCTGGTAGACCGCCTTCATCACCACGTCCCGCTGGGCGATCGCGGTGGCGCCGGGCGCCACCGCGCGGACCTGGCCGCCGTAGCCGATGAGCAGCATGCCGGCGTCCGGCCCGCCGGTGGAGTTCGTCAGGTTGCGGTAGAGCGCCGCGAGCTGGGTCTCGGTGAACGAGCGCCGCAGGTAGCCGGCCTTGATCTTGTACCGCCGGTTGATCACGTCACCCGGCTCGCCGCTGCCCGGCCAGGTCATCCGGTGCAACCACGGCATCGTCCGCCGGAGGTCGAGCGCCGGTGTGAGGTCGACGCCGGCGGTCACCGCGGACACGAAGCCGGTCACCATGCTGTCGGCGCCGGGGAGGTCCGCGTCGATCTGCGTGACCAGCGTGACGGTCCCGCCGGCGCGGTGCGAAACCAGGAGGATCCCGTACAAGCCAGCGTACGGGGAGCCGGGCGCGCTGTTGCGCTCGTGCCAGTTCCCGAAGTTACGCAGCAGCCCGGTGAGCGCCTGCTCGGTCATGTGCTCCCAGGACCAGATGACCACGTGCTGCAACATCCGCCCCGGCGCCCGGGGCAGCAGCCGGGACGGGTCGGCGCCGGTCACGCCGGGCGAGCGCAGCCAGTACCGGGTGACCACGCCGAAGTTGCCGCCGCCACCGCCGGTGTGCGCCCACCACAGGTCGCGGTGCGGGTCGTCCGGCTCGCGGGTGGCGACCACCGCGCGGGCGGTGCCGTCGCGGTCGACCACCACGACCTCCACGCCGTACAGGTGATCCACCACCGAGCCGTACCGCCGGGACAGCGCCCCGTACCCGCCGCCCGCGAAGTGCCCACCGGCGCCCACCTCCGGGCAGCTGCCCCCGGGGATGGTCACGCCCCAGCCGGTGAGCAGCGTCCGGTACACGTGACCGAGGGTGGCCCCGGGTTGCACGGCGAACGCCCGCCGACCGGCGTCATAGCCGACCGCGTCCATCGGTGACAGGTCCAGCAGCATCCGCACCGCCGGGTCGGCGGTGAAGTTCTCGAAGCAGTGCCCGCCGCTGCGCACCGCGACCCGCCGGCCGGACCGCACCGCCTCCTGCACCGCGCGCACCACCTGGTCGGTCGACCCGACCACGCGGATCTCGTCGGGGCGGCCGGCGAAGCGGAAGTTGTTGCCGCGCAACAGGTTGTCGTAACGAATGTCGCCCGGACGTACGGTCACCGGCCCGAACACCGCCGGTGCCGCCTCGGCCTCGGCCCCGCTTGTGCCCAGCAGGGTGACCGCGGCGGCACCCGCACCGGCGAGCACCCCACGACGGCTCACCGCCGCGCTCGTACTCCCGTCGCTCACTTCTGGCATGTGTCTGGCTCCCTTCCCGCTGAAGGCCGTCAGCCTCTCAATCCGGCAGCAAGCCGCACATCCGTCTATGTCATGAATCGGCGGCTGAGCCCTCCGCCCCGCCGAACGGCTGACCGGCCCCACCGATCGGCTGACGGCGGCCGTGCTCTCACCCGGGACCGGGGCCGCAGGAGGGCTTGGGGGGCGGAGATGCGGCGGGTTCTGGCGACGGGCGGTTCAACGGGGTTGCGCGCACACCGATCCGGTGGCGGGCAGCGTGCCGGTCACGAGGTAGGCGTCGATGTGCTCGGTCGCGCAGGCGGACCGCCGGTAGGCGGTGTGGCCGTCGCCGTCGTTGATCAGCAGGCCCGAACCCTGGATGCGTGCCGAAAGGCTGCGCGCCCAGCGGAGCGGGGTGGCGGGGTCGTGGGTGTTGCCGATCAGGAGGATCGGCGGCACGTCCCTGATCGGGCTGTGACGCCGCGAGCGCGCCGGAGGGATCGGCCAGCCCGCGCACCCCACGGTCATGTCCCAGAATTCGGACGTACCGAGCATATGAGGGGCTGCGCTGCGGATCTGCCGCATACGTTCGCGGACGTCAGCGTAGCCGCGGATCCCGGGATCGATGTCCTGGCAGAGGATCGACCGGTAGGCGGCCGTGCTCACCGGATCGTCCAGCGCTTGGGCCCGGATGGTCGCGAAGAGTTGGGCGTCGCCCTGCTCGGCCTGCGTGATCGCGGTGGCGAGGCCACCGGCGAACTCTGGAGTCATGGTGAGGAAGGCGTAGGCGGAGTAGCGCAGCTCCTCTGCGGTCAGTGGCCGGCCGCCCGACACGCCGATCGGCGCGCGCTCGGCCGCGGCGACCAGGCGGTCCCACACCTGGCTGACGTCGCGACCGTGCAGGGCGCACGTCGCGGTGCGGTCGCACCAGGCGGTGAACCGGTCGAAGGAGTCCTCCACGGCCATGGCGGCATCGGTGACCAGCCGTGATGCGGGTATGGCCCGATCGACGACGCCGTCCAGTGCCATCGTGCGTACCCTGCCGGGGAACAGGCGGGCGTACTGTGCCCCGAGCATGCTGCCGTAGGACTTGCCGAAGAAACTGATCTTCGTCTCGCCGAGGGCGGCCCGCACCGCGTCGAAGTCGCGCGCGACGTTCGCCGTGTCCAGGTGGGCCGGCAACGGTCCGGTGGACTTGAGGCAACTGCGGCCGACGGCCACGTTCCAGTCGACGAGCCGGTCGTATCCGGCCTGGTTCTTCGGGAACTGGCTGATCTCAGGATTGTGGACGGGCTGCCCGCATCGCAGCGCCGGGGTGCTTTCCCCCACTCCACGCGGGTCGATGCCCACGATGTCGAAGCGGCGGCGTAGCTGTTCGGAGAAGGTGTCGGCGGCGTAGTCGCGCACCAGCTGAGCGGCGGGCACTCCCGGGCCACCGGGGTTGTAGAAGAGGGTGCCCACCCGCACCGAGGGATCCGTGGCCTTCCGGCGCACGACCGACAGCTTGATCTTGGCCCCCGACGGGGCGTCCCAGTCCAGCGGCACCTCCACCACGCCGCACTCGGCGCCTGGCCGGTCCGCGCAGGCATGCCAGGACACGCCGGAATCAAAGGCCCGGGCCGAGGCGGACGCGCCGCCCGCCAGCACCGGTACAGCGACCGACACCGCGAGGCCGGTCATCACATATCGCTTCACACCAAGGCATGGTTCCCGGCCGCGTCAATGGAGATCATCGGCCGGAAGTACGATCCCGGTCGGCCGAACGACTGAACCACCGGATGCTCAGCCTCGGGCGGCGTCCCTCATGACCTTGCGTGCGTCGCGTTCGTACGACGTCCGGGCCCTGAGCGTGAGGAGCCCGCCCGCGATCATCGGGGGCACCAGGATGTACATCCCGGCCAGCAGTGACCCGAACCGGTCCGAGGCGATGCCGACGACCAGGGAGCCGAAGGCGCCGCCGCCCGTGGTCAGCAGCTGCAGGACGGCGAAGCCGAGCCCGCGCGAGGCGGCCGGGACCACGTCCGCCAGGGACGCCGTCAGGTTGGGCATCGCGATCGCCAGCAGCGAGCAGGCCAGCAGGACCAGCACGGCCATCGCGCCGAGCGACTCCATCGACAGCGCCACGGCCAGGACCAGCGAGCCGGCCGTCAGGCCGCTGCCACCGGCCAGCAGCCGGCCGCCCTCGCGCGTGCCGTGCCACCTCCGGCCCAGCCACGAGCCGACCAGGGTGCCGGTCAGCGTGCCCACGACCGGGATGAGCCCGACCAGCGAGCCTGCCGTGCCCGTGCCGGCGCCGAGGCTGCGCACCATGAACGTGGGCAGCCAGTAGAAGATCCCGGACAGGCCGAGCGTCAGGAGGCAGAGGCCGGCGCAGACGAAGACCAGGGTGGGGATGGCGAGGACCTGCCGCAACCGCCGCCGGAACGGCAACTCCGCCACGGCCGGAGACATGGGCGCGGACGCCGGGGACGCGGCGCGAGCGTGCGCGGGAACGACCAGGACACCACGCACCGCGGAGACCGGGGCAGCGTCGCCTGCGGCCAGCAGCCGGTCCAGCCGGCCACGGGGCGGCTCGCGGAGCAACCAGACGAGCAGGGCCGTGAGCACGCCGGGGACGACCATGACGAGGAACGCCGTACGCCAGGAGAACGCCTCCGCCAGCACCCCGCCGAGCAGCGTCCCAATGCCCCCGAGGTGCGTGGTGACCCGCGTGAGCCCGTACGCCTTCGCCCGGCTGACCGGCGGGTAGTAGTCGGCGAGGAGGCTGCCGGCGGCGGGGTTGTCGATGTTCTCGGCCGCGGCCAGGAGCACCCGCGTCAGGTAGAACATCAGGAAGCCGGTGGCCAGGCCGGAGCCGAGCGTGGCGACCGCCCAGACGAGGACGACGACCGCGATGATCCGGGTACGGCTGAGCCGGTCCGCCAGATACCCGGCGGGTAGGGCCACGACCGCCGCGGCCAGGGCGGCGGCCGTCGGGATCGAGCCGGCGGCGGTGTCGCTGAAGCCCCATTCGCCCTGGACTGCCGGGAGCACGCCGGAGAGGAGGTTGTGCTCGATCCGGTCCACGAATCCGACGATGAACAGGACCACCAGCGGCGCCCACCCGAACGGCGCGCGAGAGGCCGCGTCGATGGCACCGGCGCGCGGCAAACCCAACGTCCCGACCATTTCCGCCAATTGAACCACCGATGCGGTGATCCCCTGGCCGCCGGCCCCGGAGGCTCAACCGGTCACGGACGACCGGCCGGCCGTCCTCCGGGGGCGCCTGCGGATGGCCCATTCGGCCACGGCGAGGTTGAGGCCCCAGCCTACGGCCTGCAGCAGTGCCCTGGCGTCGGTGTGGGCGTCGCCGCCCGTGGCCGCGTACCAGGCGGACAGGAGCACCGCCTGCGTGCCCGCGCCCATGCCGAGCGCGTACGCCCGGATCATCCAGGCGCGGTGCCGGGCGACGTCGCGGCGCAGGATCGCGGCGAGGCCGAGGGCGAGGGAGCCGGCCATGGCCGAGCCGGCCGCGAGGCGGAAGACGGTCAGGAGTCCGGTGTCGCCGGCGGGCAGGTCGGAGAACAGCGTCATCCAGAGACCGGCGAGCGCCGCGACCAGGCCGGCCGGCACCAGCAGCCGCCCGGCCGCCCGATGCCAGGCGGGCCTGCGGCGGCGGAAGCCGGGCGCGAACTGGAAGGCGCCCAGGACGGTGTAGACGGTGACGCCGGCGATGTGCAGCAGCACGGGCGCGGGGGCGGCGAAGAAGCGGGCGTTGTCCGGGGTGACGGCGGCGCCGCCGGTCAGCTCGGCCACGCGGACGGCGCCCGCGATCACGGGGACGGCGCTGAGGGCGAGCAGTCCGGCCGGGATGAGCCGGCCCGCCTTCGTCGTGGGGGTCATGGCTCGATGGTGGCAACGGGGGCGGGGCCGGTTCATCGGCGTAAGGGCTCGTGCTCGTTCCGCCTTTCGGCCGCCGGCGGGGTAGTACTTTTGGCCGTCGAACCGGCTGTGCCGCGTGGGAGGGAGCGGACCGTGAACCTCGTCGGCTTCCCGTCCGACTGTGCTGGGTGACGGGAGGACGAAATGACCGATGAGCTGCTGGTGGTCCGCGCCCAGTTGGGTGAGCGGGCGGCACTGGCCGAGCTGGTGGACCGCTGGCGGGTGCCGGTGTGGACGTACGTACGGCGCATGCTGGACGCCGAGCGGGCCGACGACGTGAGCCAGGAGGTGTGGCTGGCCGTGATCCGGGGCCTGCCCCGGCTGCGGGAGCCCGCCAGGTTCGCGCCCTGGCTGTTCACGATCGCCCGCCGGTCGGTGACCGACCGCCTGCGCAGCCAGTACGCCCGGGAGGAGCTCGCGGCCCCCGCCGTGGCCGCCGAGGACCCGGTGGAGGCCATGGTGGACGCCATCGCGGACCGGGCCGAGCTGGTGAGCGCCCTGTCGGAGCTGCCGGTGCTGGAGCGGGAGATCCTCGTCCTGTTCTACCTGGAGGACCTGTCGGTGGAGGACTGCGCGCAGATCTGCCGGATCCCCGCAGGCACGGTCAAGTCCCGGCTCAACCGTGCCCGTCGCCTGCTGCGTGAACACCTCGAGGAGAAGGGATCCCGGGCATGACCGAGGACGGACCACGCCTGTCGGCGCGAGAGTTGATCGAGCGGCTGGAGCCCGCCCTGTCGCCGAAGCGGCGGCTCCGGGCAATGGTGGCGCTGCTGGCCGGACTGGCCGGGGCGCTGTTCGCGGGCGCGCTGTGGTGGAGCGAGCCCGGGCCGCTGCCGGGGCGTACCCACCTGGCCTTCGGGATGCTCACCGTGTTCTGCCTGGCCTGGGCGGGCTACGGCGGCTGGCTGGTGACGCGCCGGGTGCCGCTGTTCGCCGCCGACCGGGTGATCGCCGCCTGGCTTGGCCTGGCGGCCTCGCTCACCACCACCGGAGTGCTGGCCGCCGTCGCCGTCCAGCGCGGCACCGGGCCGGGGCTGCCGCTGGTGGTCGGGGTGCTGTTCGTCGCGGCGGCGCTCGTGCTGGCCGTACGCGCGCATGCCCGCCAGGCCGCGCTGCTGCGCCGCCTGCGCGAGCTGACCGAGCGCACCGAGCCGCCCTCGTCATGAGCGCGCAGGTCGGGTGTGAAAGTTTCAGGCACCCGACCTGCGGCGGCGGCAGGCGTGCTTGACACCCCCCATGTGAACGGTAACTCTGGCCAGTCAAGTGTTGGTGCTCACAGAGACTGTCACGTCATGTGGAAACGAGCTCTCGTCGCCCTCCTGCTCGGCGCCGCCGCGGTGCGGCCCGAGCCCGTGCCCCTGGCCACGCCGACCACTCCCCCGTCGTCCTATCCCAACCCCGGGCGGGTGACGGGTGACATCGGCGTGCACGACCCGAGCGTGGTCAAGCGACCCGACGGCTCCTACCTGCTGGTGCACACCGGCGACAACATCACGATCAAGACCTCGACCGACCGGACCGCCTGGCACAACGCAGGCGTGGTCTTCCCCGGCGGCGCGCCGTGGACCACGTCCTACACCGGCGGCAGCGCCAGCCTGTGGGCGCCCGACATCTCCTACCGCAACGGGCGTTACTACCTCTACTACTCGGCGTCGACGTTCGGCTCGCGCAATTCGGCCATCTTCCTGGCCACCAGCACCACGGGCGCGTCAGGCTCCTGGACGAACCAGGGCCTGATCATCTCCACCACCTCGTCGAGCAACTACAACGCCATCGACCCGAACCTCGTCGTGGACGCCCAGGGCCGCTGGTGGCTCTCCTTCGGGTCGTTCTGGACCGGGATCAAGCTCATCCAGCTCGACCCCGCCACCGGCAGGCGCCTCGGCACCTCGATCACCGGCCTGGCCCAGCGCACCGGCGGCACGACCGCGATCGAGGCGCCGTTCATCTTCCGGCACGGCTCGTACTACTACCTGTGGGTGTCGTTCGACGCCTGCTGCCAGGGGGCGAGCAGCACCTACCGGATCATGGTCGGCCGTTCGACCAGCGTCACCGGCCCGTACGTGGACCGCAACGGCGTCGCCATGACCTCGGGCGGCGGCACCCAGGTCCTGGCCGGGCACGGGAGCGTGCACGGGCCGGGCCACCAGGCGGTGGTCCCCGACAGCGACGCCGAGGTGCTCTACTACCACTACTACGCCGACAACGGCGCGCCCCTGCTGGGCATCAACCTCCTCGGGTACGACAGCGCGGGCTGGCCGTTCGTCTACTGACCCGCCGGGGAGCGGAGCACGGCGACGCCCGAGGGCGGCAGCGTGACGGACTCGACGTCCTCGCCCGAGAGAGCGTCGGTCCACTCTCCGCCGGGGGTGACGTCGTGCTTCTCGCCGGTGTGGTTGAGCAGGATCAGGAAGCGGCGGTCGGCTCCGTCGCGCACGCTCGCCTGGACCCCGGGAGGCAGCCCTTCGACGGCGGGGGTGACGCCCGCCTCGTCGAGCGCCCGCGCGAGGACCGCCCGCATGGCGGCCCCGTCGAGGCGGGTCGACAGGTAGCGGGCGGTTCCCGCGCCGAACTCGTGCCTGGTCACGGCCGGGCGGCCGTCGGGACCGTCGAAGACCAGCTCGGGCTCGGCCCCGGTGAGCCGCAGGTCCTCGCGCCACAGGTCGGCCGTCCCCTCGAGGTGCGACAGCTCCCCGCAGCCCCGGACGGGGAAGGTCTCGTGCTCGGCCGCCGGCCAGAACTCCTCGACCCGCACCCCGAGAACCTCGCGCAGCGGCCCGGGATAGCCGCCCAGGTGGACCCGGTCGTGCTCGTCCACGATCCCGCTGAAGAACGAGACGACCAGCGCGCCGCCGCCGGAGACGTACGCCGAGACGCGCCGCGCGTCCTCGCCCGCCAGCAGGTACAGGTTGGGCACGACGACCAGCTTGTAGCCGGTCAGATCGGCGGAGGGCGGCACCACGTCCATGCCCGCGCCGAGCTCGAACAGGGGCCCGTAGTGGTCGAGCAGGCGGTCCTGCTGGCGTACGCCGTCGGAGGGGTGGGAGTCGAGCTCGAGCGCCCACCAGCTGTTCCAGTCGAGCAGGATCGCCACCTGGTTGCGCACCCGGGTGCCGGCCAGGTCGGGCACCGAGGCCAGTTCCGTGCCCAGCGCCACGATCTCCCGGTAGACCCTGCTGTCGGCGCCCGCGTGCGGCACCATCCCGGAGTGGAACTTCTCGGCGCCGCCCCGTGACTGCCGCCACTGGAAGTAGAGGATCGCGTCGGCGCCGTGCGCGACCGCCTGCCAGCTCCACAGCCGCATCTGGCCCGGCTGCTTGATGGCGTTCCTGGCCCGCCAGTTCACCGCGCTCGGCGCCTGCTCCATGAGGATCCACGGGTCCCCGCCGCCGGCGCCGCGCATCGTGTCGTACACCAGGCCGGGGGCGAGGTGCGGCCGCTCGTCGTGGGGGTCGGGGTAGGAGTCGACCGCCACGACGTCCACGCCCGGCGCCCAGTCGAAGACGTCCACGGCCTTCAGACCTGCCAGGAAGTTCGTGGTGATCGGCACGTCGGGGGTGACGCGCCGCAGGATGGCGGCCTCCAAGTCGTAGCAGGCGCGCAGCGCCTCGTTGCTGAAGCGCAGGTAGTCGAGCTGCTGGGCCGGATTGGGGTACGTCGGAGCCACCCGGGGCGGCCGGATGTGGTCGAAGGTGGCGTAGCGCTGCGCCCAGAAGTCCGTCGACCAGGCGTCGTTCAGCGCCTCGATGTCGTCGCCGTACCGCTCGCGCAGCCAGCGGCGGAAGTCGTCCGCCGACACCTCGCAGTAGCAGGCGGGGATGTGGCAGCCGTACTCGTTGCCGACGTGCCACAGGCCGAGGGCCGGGTGGTCGCGATAGTGCTCGGCCAGCCGCTCCGCCAGGAGCGCGGCGCGTTCGCGGTAGACCGGGCTGGACGGGCAGAAGTGCTGCCGCCCGCCGGGGCCGAGCACGGTCCCGTCAGCGGTGACCGGCAGGATCTCGGGGTGCTCGTGGACCAGCCAGGGCGGCGGCGAGGCCGTCATGGTGGCGAGGTCGGCGGTGATCCCGTGCGCGTGCAGGTCATCCAGGACCTGGTCGAAGAGGGAGAAGTCGTACGCGCCGCGCGCCGGCTCCACGCGGGCCCAGCCGAACACGCCGACGGTGACGAGGTTCACCCGGGCCTCGGCCATGAGGCGCAGGTCCTCCGCCCTGGTCTCGGCCGGCCACTGCTCGGGGTTGTAGTCGCCGCCGAAGGCCACGCCGCCGAGCCGGCGCCGGAGCCGGTCGGCCGGGGACGGGGCGCCGGCGGTCCCGGAGACCGGCCTGACATCGCGAGGTACGGCGTTCATCGTCGGGCGCGGCGGCCTCGTCTGGCGAGGTCCGCCGCTCCTCCCTTCTTTCTGGTTACGAACCCGTCGTCATGGGCGGGGCGGCGCGCCGGTGCTCTGCCGGACGATCAGCTCGGGGGCGACGAAAGCGGTGGCGGAGGGGGCCGCCCCGGTCTCGATCTGGCCGATCATGAGCGACACGATCTTCTCGGCCACCACGTCGAAGTCCTGGCGGACGGTGGTGAGCGGCGGGGAGAGATAGGCCGACTCGTCGAGGTCGTCGAAGCCGGCGACGCTGACGTCGTCGGGGATGCGGTGGCCCGCCTCGATCATCGCGCGCATCACGCCGAGGGCCATCTGGTCGTTGGCGGCGAAGACGGCCGTCACGCCGGGCCGCCGCGCCAGTTCGCGTCCCGCCTTGTATCCGCTGGCCGCGCTCCAGTCGCCGAAGAGTAACTGGGGAGTGGCGGCTCCCGCCTCCTTGAGGGTGGCGTGCCAGGACTCGGCCCGGCGCCGCGCGGCGTAGGAGTCCTCGGGCCCGGCGACGTGCCAGACGGTCTCGTGACCGAGGTCGAGCAGGTGGCTGGTGATGAGCCGGGCGCCGAGCGACTGGTCGGTGTCCACCATGGGGTGGCGGTGGCTGACGTCGCCGTCGGCCATCACGACCGGGACGCCCGGCGGCAGCCGGAGCGAGGGGGTGTCGAGGATCTGCGCCTCGATGAGCACGATGCCGTCGACCGCCTGCAGCGTGAGCTGGTCGAACGCCTCGTGCACGGCCTGCTCGGTCTGCGACTCGACGGCGATCATGTTCACGGTGTAGCCGGCGCGCTGCGCCGCCCGGGTGACGGCGTCGACGGTGCGGGCGTTGCCGAAGCTGGAGAGCCCGAAGCTGATCAGGCCCAGGGTGCGGAACTGGCCGGTGACCAGGGCACGCGCGGCGGTGTTGGGCCGGTAGCCGAGGACCCGCATGGCCGACAGCACGCGCTGGCGGGTCTCCTCCTCGACGTTGCTGCGGTTGTTGACCACCCGGGAGACCGTCTGGCTGGACACCCCGGCCATCGCGGCGACGTCGGCCATGGACGGCCGTCTGCGAGAGCGCCGTCCCGCCGGTGATTCCTGGGTCGTCCCGTCCAACTGCCACCTCTGATCGTCCGATGCTCTCGCCAGATGTTTACGTAAACATGCCCTACTCGTCAATGGCCGCGAGCGGTCGACACAAAACACCACTAAATCGCCACATGTGTTAACTGACGGTTACCTATTGACATGATCCTGCGGCGGCTTCAGACTACGGGACACCTTCTTCATGTTTACGTAAACACACGATCATCGCAGCTACCGCAGCGTGCAGGCCCACGGTGGCGCAGGTAGCAGCGCGGCTCACCCGCCGCAGATGGCCCCCGACAAGGAGAGCTCAGTGCCAGTATTCGTGGCAGCGCGAACATCGCAGAGGAGCGCGACATGACCGCGCGGGCCGCGCGGCCCGGCCTCGGTCGGCCGCTCCTGCGTCTGCAGGTCGCCGGCTACGCCTTCTTCCTGCCGTTCTTCGTGATCTTCCTGGTCGCGGTGGTCGCGCCGCTGGTGTACGCGATCTACCTCAGCTTCTTCCAGGACCGCCTCATCGGCGGCACGGTCTTCTCCGGGCTGGCCAACTACACCCGCGCCCTGGGCGACGCGCTGTTCGGAGCGGGCCTGCTCCGCGTGGCGCTCTTCCTGGTCGTGCAGGTGCCGATCATGCTGCTCATCGCCCTGGGGTGCGCGCTCGCCATCGACAGCGGCCGGCTGCGCTGGCCGTCGCTGTTCCGCATCTCGATCTTCATGCCGTACGCGGTGCCGGCCGTGGTGGCGGCCCTCATGTGGGGCTACATGTACGGCGACCAGTTCGGCCTGACGGGCCAGATCGGCGACGCGCTCGGCGTCGCGGTCCCCGACCTGCTGTCGCGCTCCTGGATGCTGACCTCCATCGGCAACATGGTGACCTGGGAGTACGTCGGCTACAACATGATCATCCTGTACGCCGCGCTCCGGGCCATCCCCGAGGAGCTCTACGAGGCCGCCGAGATGGACGGGGCGGGCGCCATCCGCGTCGCCTGGAGCATCAAGCTGCCCGCCCTGCGCCCCGCGCTGCTCGTGGCGACGATCTTCTCGATCATCGGCAGCTTCCAGCTCTTCAACGAGCCCAACATCCTGCAGAAGCTCGCGCCCGCGGTGATCTCGACCGGCTACACGCCCAACATGTACGCCTACAACCTCGCCTTCAACGGCCAGCAGATCAACTACTCGGCCGCCGTCGCCGTGCTTCTCGGCCTCGTCACCGTCGTGGTCGCGTACGCCGTGCAGCTCATCACGGCGAGAAGGGAGCAGACCCTGTGACCGCCCCTGTGGCCGGCGTCGCCACGCGCAGGCCCGGCCAGCACCGATCCCCTGCCGCCAGGCGCCGCAGGAAGAGCGCCACCCTCACCGTGATCATGCTGGTGATGTTCGGGTACGCGGTGCTCCCGCTGTTCTGGCTGCTGGCCAACGCCAGCAAGAGCGGCGCCGACCTGTTCTCGACCTTCGGGCTCTGGTTCGGCGGGGACTTCCACCTGTTCGCCAACATCGGCGACACCCTGAGCTACCAGAACGGCATCTTCCTGCGCTGGTTCGGCAACACCGTGCTCTACGCCGTGGTGGGCGCGGGCGGTGCCGCCCTGCTGGCCACCCTCGGCGGGTACGCCCTGGCGAAGTACGACTTCCCGGGCCGCAAGCTGCTGTTCGCGATGGTGCTCGGCGCGATCTCCATCCCGGGCACGGCCCTGGCGGTGCCGACGTACCTGCTCTTCAGCCAGGTCGGCCTCGTCGACACGCCGTGGGCGGTGCTCATCCCGGCGCTGTGCAGCCCGTTCGGCCTGTATCTGATGCGGGTCTACGCGGCCGACGCCGTGCCCGACTCGATCCTGGAGTCGGCCCGCATCGACGGCGCGGGCGAGTTCAGGATCTTCCGCACCATCGCCCTGCGGCTGCTGGCCCCCGGGTTCGTCACGGTCCTGCTCTTCGCGCTGGTCGCGACCTGGAACAACTACTTCCTGCCGCTGATCGTGCTGAACACGCCGGACTGGTTCCCGCTCACCGTGGGGCTCAACCAGTGGAACGCCCAGGCCAACAGCGGCACCTCGGGCGCCGGCGACGCCAGCTACCAGCTCATCCTGACCGGCAGCCTGCTGTCGATCGTGCCGTTGATCGTCGCCTTCCTGGTGCTCCAGCGGTACTGGCAGTCGGGCCTGGCCACCGGAAGCGTCAAGCAGTAACCCCCGTGAGTGAGGAAACATCATGAGAAGACATGCGATGACCGCCGGTGTGGCCGCGGCCCTGTCGCTGGCACTGGCCGCGTGCGGTGGCGGTTCTGGAGGGGGCGCCACCGCACCGGCCGCCGCCCCGAGCGCGACGGCGGCCGTCCAGGACGCGCTGAGCAAGCCGGCCGAGCTGACGTTCTGGACCTGGGTCACGGGGATCGAGAAGACCGTCGCCCGTTTCCAGGCGAAATATCCGAACATCAAGGTCAACGTGGTGAACGCGGGGCAGTCCGCCGACCAGTACACCAAGTTGCAGACCGCGATCAAGGCCGGCTCCGGCGCGCCCGACGTGGCGCAGGTCGAGTATTTCGCGCTTCCCCAGTTCGCGCTGGCCAAGCAGGTCGTCAACCTGGCGGACTACGGCGCCGCCTCGTTGAAGGACAAGTTCGCCCCCGCGGCGTGGGGCCAGGTGGCGATCAACGGCGGCGTCTACGGCATCCCGCAGGACACCGGACCGATGGCGATGTTCTACCGCAAGGACATCTTCGACAAGCTGAAGATCAAGCCCCCGACCACGTGGGCGGAGTTCGTGGACGCGGCCAAGAAGATCAAGGCCGACAACCCGGACAACTTCATCACCACGATCGACCCCGGTGACGCCGGCGGCGTGGACAGCATGATCTGGCAGGCGGGCGGCACGCCGTTCAAGACCTCGGGCGAGAGCTCGGTCAGCGTCACGCTGTCCTCCGACCCCGGCGCCAAGCAGTGGGTCAGCACCTGGAGCACCCTGCTCGGCGACAAGCTGGTCGACCCGCAGCCCGGCTGGACGGACGAGTGGTGGAAGGGCATGGGCTCCGGCAAGTACGCGGCCTGGCTGACCGGCGCCTGGGCCCCGAACGGCATCATCAACTCCATCCCCAAGACGAAGGGCAAGTGGGCGGTCGCCCCGATGCCGCAGTTCGACGCGGCCAAGCCGATGAACTCCGAGAACGGCGGCTCGTCGGTCGCGGTCATCCCGCAGAGCAAGAACATCCCGGCCGCCGTCGCCTTCGCCGAGTGGCTCAACTCCGACCCGGAGGCCGTCAAGTCGCTGAACACCGAGGCCGGGCTGTTCCCCGCCACGAAGGCGCTGCTCGACGACCCGGCCTTCCGTGACGCGCCGCAGGACTTCTTCGGCGGGCAGAAGATCAACCAGGTCCTGGGCGACGCCTCGGCCGCCGTCCGCCCCGACTGGCAGTACCTGCCGTTCCAGGTGTACGCCAACAGCGTCTTCAAGGACACCGTGGGCCAGGCCATCGACGGCAACGGCGACCTGGCCAGCGCGCTGAAGTCCTGGCAGGACCGCATCACCGCCTTCGGCACCGAACAGGGCTTCACGCTCACCAGCGGCTGATCCCGCAAAGCGGGCGGCCCGGCGAGATGCCGGACCGCCCGTTTCTTTATGATCGGACCCGTGCTGTCCGGTCTGGAACGCGAGATCCGCGAGGTCGCGGCGAGCGACGAGCCGCTGCCCGGCCTGCCCTACACGGCCTTCCGCGAGTTCGGGCGCACGGGCGAGCGGCTGGGCTACGAGCGGCGCTACTTCGCCCGCCGCGCCAGGCTCGCGGCTCTCGGCCTGCTCGATCCCACCCTGCTCGATCCCCCTGGGGACGCGCTCGACGACGTGGTGTGGGCGACCTGCGACGAGTACACGTGGGTGCTGCCCGCCCACCAGTCGATGCCCGTCGACCTGTTCGCCTGCGAGACCGCCCACACGCTGGCCGAGCTCGCCGGGGAGGTGGATCCGGTGGTCGGCGAACGGGCCCGCGCAGAGGTGATGAAACGGGTCCTCGACCGGTTCCTGGATCCGCGTCCCATGGAGTGGGAGGGGTTCGGCAACAACTGGGAGGCGGTGTGCGGGGGCGCCGCCGGGATGGCGGCGCTCGCCGTGCTGGACGACCCCGAGCCGGTGCTGGCGCGGTGCCGGGCCGCGATGCGGCGCTTCCTGGACGGGTACGGGGACGACGGCGGATGCGTCGAAGGCGTCGCGTACTGGGTCTACGGGTTCGGCTACTTCGTCTACTTCGCCGAGGCGCTGCGCGAGCGCACCGGGGAGGATCTGCTCGACGATCCCAAGGTGGCCGCGATGGCCGCGTTCCCGCACCGGGTGCGCTTCGCCGACGGCGGGCACGTGCCGTTCTCGGACACGACGGACGACCCGTTCCTCCCGGCCGGGCTGCTGACCCGGCTGGCCGAGCGTTTCGGCACGCCGGGGCCGGACGGCGTGCCCTCGTTCCACGCCGACCACTGCTACCGGTGGGCCCACCTGTCCAGGACGCTCTCCTGGTACCGCCCGGTGCGGTCGCGTCCGGTGGAGAACACCAGCTACCTGCCCGACCTGGCCTGGGTGGTGGACCGGGGGGAGCACGGCTACGGCTTCGCAGCCAAGGGCGGGCACAACGACGAGCCGCACAACCACGACGACCTCGGCCACTTCGTCCTCAGGGCCGGCGGCCGCAACGTGCTGGACGACCTGGGGGCCGGCGAGTACACGCGGGACTACTTCGGCGACAGGCGCCACACCTTCCTACACCCCTCGGCGGAGGGCCACTCGCTCCCGGTCGTCGGCGGCGTCCCGCAGCGCGGCGGGCGCGCCGAGGTGCTGGAGTACGCCGAGACGCCCGACGGCCTGACCTTCGCGCTCGACCTCAGCTCCGCCTACCCGGCGCCCGTGGTCCGCCGGTTCCACTGGCACCGGGACGGCCGGCTCGACCTGCGTGACGAGTTCAGCGGCGAGGTCCCGGTCGAGGAGGTGTTCATCAGCCGGATCCGGCCCGAACCGCATGGCGGCCGGGTGAGCTGGGACGGCCTGGTCACCCTCGACCATCCCGGGTTCGCGGCGACGGTCGAGACGCTCGACACGCGCGACCACTACGGCCGCCCCGACACCGTCCACCGCCTGCGGCTACGCGTCCCGCCCGGCCATCCGGCCGTCGACCTCCGCTTCACGTGCCATTGACCCCACCCCGGCGAGGGTGAGCTCGGCCGCGTGGTGGCAGGCCGCCCGCCGCCGCTCACCGTACACCCGCAGGTCGGGCACGTCGGTGTGGCACAACCCGGCGCGGACGTGCGCGCACCGGGTGTGGAAGCGGCACCCGGGCGGCGGCGCTGCCGGGTCGGGCAGGTCGTCGGCGATCTCGTACGCGTGCCGCTCCCGCCGCCGCGCCGGGTCGGGCACCGGCACGGCGTGCAACAGCGCCTCGGTGTACGGGTGGCGCGGCTCCCGGTAGAGGTCGGCCGTGTCGGCGTCCTCCACGACCTTGCCCAGGTACATGACGGTGACCCGGTCGCTGATGTGCTCCACCACGGACAGGTCGTGCGAGATGAACAGGTACGTCAGCCCGAGCTCCTCCTGCAGGTCGGTGAGCAGGTTCAGGATCTGGGCGCGGACGGACACGTCCAGCGCGGAGACCGGTTCGTCGGCGACCACGAGCCGGGGCCCGGTGATCAGGGCCCGCGCGATGTTGATGCGCTGCCGCTGGCCGCCGGAGAAGGCGTGCGGATAGCGCCGCATGTACTCCGGGCGGAGCCCGACGCGGGCCAGCATGTCCGCCACCCGGTCCCTCAGCTCGCCGCCGGAGGCGATGCCGTGCGTCCTGAGGGGTTCGCCGACGATCTGCTGGAGCGTCATCCGGGGGTTGAGCGAGGAGAACGGGTCCTGGAAGATCACCCGGATCTGCCTCCTGAACTCCTTCAGCCGGGACCCGGTCACCGTGGCGAGATCGACCTCGTCCCCCGGCGCGGTCCGGTAGAGGATCCGCCCCGCGGTCGGGTCGGCCAGCCGCGCGACGCAGCGGCCGAGCGTGGTCTTCCCGCAGCCCGACTCCCCCACCAGGCCGAGCGTCTGTCCGGGCAGGATCGTCAGATCGACCCCGTCCACGGCGCGGACGACCCCGATCGGCTTGCGGAACAGGCCGGCGCCGATCGGGTAGTGCTTGGCCAGCCCCTCGACCCTGAGCAGGGGTCCGGCCGCCTCGGCGGCGGGGGCGGCCCGCTCGGCGACCTGGAGCGCCGGGGCCAGGGGCTCGGCCGGGACCTCGTCGAGGTGGCAGGAGGCCACGTGCGCCTCGCCGTACCTCTTGAGCGGGGGTGGCGTGCTGTCGCAGAGCCCGTCGATCGCGTGGTCGCAGCGGGTGTGGAACGGGCACCCGTCCGGCACCCGGTGCAGCGACGGCACCATGCCGCGGATCGCGGTCAGCCTTCGGCGGGCGCCGCCGCCCCGCAGCTCCGGGATCGAGCGGAGCAGGGCACGCGTGTACGGGTGGCGGGGGTCGGAGAAGATCTCCTCCACGGTGCCGTGCTCGACGACCTTGCCGAGGTACATCACGGCGACCTCGTCGGCGATCTCCGCGACCACGCCGAGGTCGTGGGTGATGAACAGGATCGCCATGTCGTTCTGCGCGCGCAGGTCCATCATCAGGTCGAGGATGCGCGCCTGGGTGGTGACGTCGAGCGCGGTGGTCGGCTCGTCGGCGATCAGCAGCGCCGGGTCGCAGCACAGCGCGATCGCGATCATGACACGCTGGCACATGCCGCCCGACAGCTGGAACGGGTAGGCGTCGAAGCGCTGCTCGGCGTTGGGGATGCCGACCTTGCGCAGCAGCGCGACGCCTTCCTGCCGGGCCTCCTGCCTGGTCAGGTCGCGATGCAGCCGCAGGGCCTGGGAGAGCTGCGCGCCCACCGTGTACATGGGCGACAGGGACGCCATCGGCTCCTGGAAGATCATGCCGATCTCGCCGCCGCGCACCCGCCGGAGCTCCTCCCCGGCCGGGTCGAGCCCGGCCAGGTCGGTCGCGCCCTTCCAGCGGATCGAGCCCTCGACGATCCGGCCCGGCCGGTCCACGAGCTGCAGGATCGAGCGCGCGGTGACGGACTTGCCGCACCCCGACTCGCCGACCAGGCAGACGGTCCTGCCCGCCGGCACCGACAGGTCCACCCCGTCCACGGCCTTGAGCACGCCTTCCGAGGTGAAGAAGTGGGTGCGCAGCCCTTCGATCCTGAGCAGCGGCTCTTCCACGAGGTCCTCCCGAAAGGGGCGTCAGTGCTTGTACGGGTCGGCCGCGTCCCGCAGGCCGTCGCCGAAGAAGTTCATGGCCAGCACGGTCACCACGACCGCGATGCCGGGGATCAGCATCCAGGGCGCGGTGGACACCGCCCGGATGTTCTGCGCCTCCTGCAGCAGCACGCCCCAGCTGATCATCGGCGTCTGCAGGCCGAGCCCGATGAACGACAGGGCGGTCTCGGCCAGGATCACCGACGGGATCGACAGCGACAGGTTGGCGATGATGTGGCTGGTGAACGACGGCAGCATGTGCCGGAACATGATGCGGAAGCGCCCGGCGCCGTCGGCGGTCGCGGCCATGACGTACTCCTCGCCGCGTACCGCGAAGAACTTGCCCCGCACCTCCCTGGCCATGCCGGTCCAGCCCACCAGCGAGATGACGACGGTGAGCGCGAAGTAGCGTTCGAGCTGGCTCCACGAGGCCGGCACGGCCGCGAACAGCGCCATCCACAGCGGGATCGTCGGAATCGACATGATGATCTCGATGACGCGCTGGATCACCGTGTCGGTCCGGCCGCCCACGTACCCCGACACGCCGCCGAGCACGACGCCCAGCACCAGCGAGAGCAGCACGCCGACCAGCCCGATCGACATGGAGACCGTGGTGCCCCTGATGATCCTGGACAGCAGGTCGCGGCCCACCGAGTCGGTGCCCAGCAGGTACATGGGCGGCCCGCCCGGGTTCTCCGGGCCGATCAGGTGCCGGTCCCAGGGGATGAACCCGAGCAGCTCGTACGGCTCGCCCTTGACGAAGAACCCGACCGGCACCTTCTTGCCCTCGTCGGCCTCGAACGACAGCGCCAGCGTCTCCGGGTCCTGCTTGAAGGTGTACGGGTGGACGTACAGCCCGGTGCCGGTGTCGAAGCGCAGCGCCTGCGGCGGCGCGTAGGTGTAGTCGGCGTTCGTCTTCTGGCCGGAGCCGGGGGCGAGGAACGGCGCGAAGACCGCCACCAGGTAGATGGCGACGGTGACGAAGCCGCAGACCAGCGCGACCCGATGCCGCTTGAAGCCCCACCAGACGAGCTTCCACTGCGACGCGACGGCGAGGGTCTCATCCTTCACGTTCGGGCCCTCCCTAATACCTGAGCCGGACGCGCGGGTCCAGCCAGCCGAGCGCGACGTCGGAGACCAGCGTCCCCACCACCACCAGCACCGCGCTGATCAGCAGGATCGCCCCGGCCAGGTACATGTCCTGGGCGAGCAGCGCGCGCAGCATCAGCGGCCCGGTGGTCTGCAGGTTGAGCACCTTGGAGGTGATCGCGTCGGCCGCGATCAGTCCGGGCAGGACCCAGCCGATGGTGGAGAAGAACGGGTTCATCGCCACCCGCACCGGATACATGATCGTCATCTTCCGTTCGGGCATGCCGCGCGCCCTGGCCGCGACCACGTACGGCTTGCGCAGCTCGTCCAGCAGGTTGGCGCGCAGCACGCGGATGTTGCCCGCGGTGCCGGCCGTGCCCCAGATCACGATCGGGATCCACAGATGGGCCATCAGGTCGCCGACCTTGGCCGGGCTCCACGGGGCGTCGCGGTACTCCGGCGAGAGGATCCCGCCCGCGTTCAGGCCGAAGAACTTGAGCCCGATCCACATCAGCACCAGCGCGATCAGGAAGTTGGGCACGGCGAGCCCGAGATAGCCGAGGAAGGTGAAGGTGTAGTCGCCCGCGGAGTACTGCCGGATCGCGGAGTAGACCCCGATGGGGAACGACACCGCCCAGATGAAGACGAGCGTGACCAGCGACAGCGTGATCGTCAGCGGCAGCCGTTCGGCGAGCAGCGCGGTGACCGGCCGGGCGTAGTCGAAGGACTCGCCGAAGTCGCCGTGGAACAGGATGTTGGAGATCCACTGCCAGTACTGCACGATGACCGGCTGGTCCAGGCCGTAGCGCTCGGTCAGCCGGGCCAGCTCGCCCGTGGGCACGGCGTCGCCCTGGGCGGCCCGCTGCGCGGTCAGCGTGGTCAGGTAGTCGCCCGGCGGGAGCTGGATCACCACGAACGTGATGACGGAGATGGCGACCAGCGTCGGGATGAGGACGAGGACGCGCCTGCCGATGTAGCGCAGCATCGTCTCAGGCCCCGAAGTACCAGGTCGGCACGTTGACGGGCCCGGGCGAGAGGAACTGGAACGCGTCGGGGTAGCTCGCCGGCACGTTCTTCAGCTTGTTGCTGACGATCGCGTAGCCGTCGGTGGGCAGGACGATCCCGATGGCGTAGAACTGCTCCTTGGCGATCGCGAGGACCTGCCGGAACAGCTCCTTGCGCTTGGCCTGGTCCGGCTCGGTCTGCATCTGCCAGTAGAGCTCCATCTGGCGCAGCGTCTCCGCGGGCGGCTTCTCCCCGTCCTCGCTCTTGCCGCGGGTCTGGAAGTACATGCCCCAGCGGGTGGCGTAGTTGGACTCCTCCCCGTTGGGGAACCACCAGCGCGGCTCGTCGATCTCGATGCGCAGGCCGCCGTCCCCGGCCCAGACGTTCGCGTCGTGGTCGTTGGTCTTGGCCAGCTTGCGGTCGTAGAACAGGGTGCGCTCGATCGGGTTGACCTTCATCTCGACGCCGACCGCCGCCCAGTTCTGGCGGACCAGCTCGGCCGCGTTGGCCCACTCGGGGAACAGCGTGATCAGGTCGAGGGAGAAGCGCAGCCGGTCGCCGCCCGGCAGCAGGCGGAAGCCCTCGTCGTCCTTCTTGCTCAGCCCGGCCTTGTCGAGGTGCTGGTTGGCCAGGTTCACGTCGTACTGTGTGTACTGCTTGGCCATCTGCTCGTCGAAGAACTCCGAGTTGCGGTGCGGCGCGGCCTGCCAGGGCTCGCCCTGGCGCTGGTAGGCGGTGTTGATGATGTTCTGCCGGTCGATGGCGTGGGACAGGCCGACGCGGAAGTCCTTGTTCCTGAAGACCTCGCGCAGCTCCTTGTTCTTGTGGCAGAGGTTCAGGGAGATGATCATCCGGTTCATCGTGGTCGGCTCGACCTTGATGAAGTGGTAGCCGCCCTTCTGGCGTCCCTCGGCCAGCACCGGCTTGTTCACGTCGGAGTTGATGTGCCGGGCGTGGAAGTCGAGCTTGCCGTCCACGCCCTGGAGCAGCATCACCTCGGTCTCCTGGATGATCGCGAACTCCAGCTTGTCGATGTAGGGCAGCTGGGCGCCGCCGGAGTCGACCTTCCAGTAGTACGGGTTGCGCTCGGCCACCGCCCGGTCCCCGGTGTTGAGCGGGTCGGTCACCACCCACGCGTGCAGGGTCGGGCGGTCAGGATTGTTCCACCACTTGATCCTGTCCTCCCAGTAGGGCGCGAACTCGCCGAACCCCTTCTTCTTCATGTCCTTCTCGACGTCCTTGTTGTACGTCGGATGGAAGTCCTTCAGGTAGTGCTTGGGGAAGAAGCCGAAGTTGGTCGCCCACCAGGTGCCGCCGCGGCAGCCGTCGAGGAAGTCGCCCTTGGGCTTGGGGAAGGTGAGCTTCACGGTGTGGTCGTCGACCTTCTCGGCCTTGGCCCGCTCGCCGTTCACGTGCAGCAGCGGCGGCGGCCCCGTCACGGTGACCTTCTCGTTGAAGTAGACGTCCTCGATCGCGAACATCACGTCGTCCGCGGTGAACGGCTCGCCGTCCGACCAGCGCATGCCCTTGCGCATGTGCAGGGTGTACTCGGTGCCGTCGGCGTTGGCGGTGATCTCCTTGAACGTGCCGGGCAGCGTCGTCTTGCCGGCCGGGTCCACGCGCAGCATCGGCTCGTAGGCGATCAGGCGCTCCAGCCACGGGTCGTCGCCCTCGCCGAGACAGGCGCCGTGGTACGTGCCGCCGTAGCCGCCCAGGCCCTCGGGCCCGTCCACGACCAGGCGGTCCGCCATCTCGGGCAGCCGTTCGGCGAGCGCGGGGAGTTTGCCCGCCTTGACCTGCTCGGCGAGCGCCGGGGCCTCCAGCGGGCGATCGGCCGGCGGTGCGCTCCTGGACGGCTGCGCGCCGCCCTGCGATCCGCCGCCGGTGCACGCCGACAGCGACGTGGTGACGAGGAGGGCGCCGCCGCCGAGCCTGATCAGGTCGCGACGGCTGAGGCTGGAGGGATCGATTCGATAGGCCATGTCGAGACTCCAAGAACGGCTGGGGGCGAATGGCTTGGTAACCGGTTACTCGACAAGTTGCGCTGAACGCTAAGAGCCGATTACACGGCCGTCAAGACCCGTCCACGTGGCGCCGGTTCCGGAAATTCCCTGCTTACCAGGGGTTTCACGGGAGGGCTCGGTGGAGTTGTTAGCATCTCGTTACCTTCGCCGAGGACGGCTCTTGACGGCGGTTGTGGAGCACGCTTATGTTCGGCCGGAGCCGACTAGTAACCGATTACCAGGAGGTAGTCGTGCGCGCTGACCGCCCTCGCGAGCACTGGGTGAAGGTGGCGGACGGGCTGCTCGACGCCGTGGTGCCGTACGCCTCCCCTGGCTTCGCGCAGTACCGGCTGCCGGGCCGTACGAGCTGGTCGGGAGCCGCCTCCGACGGGCTGGAAGGGTTCGCGCGCACCTTCCTGCTCGCCGCGTTCCGCCTCGCGGGCGACCCGGCCGACGCGCCCGCCGGCCTGCTGGAGCGCTACGCCGACGGGCTCGCGCACGGCACGGACCCCGGCCACGAGTACGCCTGGCCGGCCATCACCGATCTGAACCAGACGATCGTGGAGGCCGCCTCGATCGCGATCGCGCTGCACGAGACCCGGCCGCTGCTGTTCGACCGGCTCGATCCCGGTGTCCAGGAGCGGGTGGTGTCCTGGCTGGGCGGGATCGTGGGCAAGCGCGCCTGGCCGTGCAACTGGGTGCTGTTCAAGGTGATCGTCGAGCAGTTCCTGGCCGGGGTCGGCGGGCCGTACGACCAGGGCGAGATCGACGGGCACCTCGCGGACGTGGAGCGCTGGTACGTCGGCGACGGCTGGTACACCGACGGCGCCGGGCAGAACTACGACTACTACTGCGGCTGGGCCATCCACCTCTACACGCTGTGGTGGGCCAGGATGTCGGGCGCCGACGCCACCGTCCACAAGCAGCGGCTGCGCACGTTCCTGGAGGGCTACCGGCACTTCTTCGCCCCCGACGGCGCCCCGATGCACCAGGGCCGGTCGCTCACGTACCGCATGGCGAGCCTGGCCCCGCTCTGGCTGGGCGCGATCTTCGACGCCTCCCCCGTCGAGCCGGGGACCACGCGCCTGATGGCGGGCCGCACGCTCGACCACTTCGCCGCCCACGGCGCGCCCGACGAGCGCGGCCTGCTCACCCTGGGATGGCACCGGCCGCACCTGCCGGCGACCCAGGGCTACTCGGGGCCGGCGTCGCCGTACTGGGCGAGCAAGGGATTCCTGGGCCTGCTGCTCGGCCCGGACCACCCGGTCTGGACGGCTCCGGCCACCGCGCCCGCCGACGGCGACCTCGCCCTGACCCTGCCCGCGCCCGGCTGGCTCCTGCACCGCACCGACGGCGTCACCCGCCTGGTCAACCACGGCAGCGACGGCAACGACCCCGACTCCGCCAAGGACGACCCGCACTACGCCAAGCTCGGCTACTCCACCCACACCGCGCCCGAGACCGGCCCCGGCGGCCGGGCCGAGAACGTCGACAACCACCTCGCCGTGCTCCTCCCCGACGGGCGCGCCACCCGCCGCCGCCGCATCGAGCGCATCGGCATCGCCCACGGCTTCGCCGCCTCCCGCTACGCCGACGGCGAGGTCGTCGTGGAGACCGCCTCCGTGCTCGACGGCCCGTGGGAGGTACGCGTGCACCGCGTCACCGCCCCGGCGGGCAGCGTGGTCCGCGACGGCGGTCACGCCCTCGCCTCCGGCGAGCCCTGCGCGGTCACCCTGGCCGGGCTCACCGCGTCCGTGGGGACCGGCCCAGTGAGCGGCCCGGTGACCGGCCTGGTGAGCGAGATCGCCGGGCTGCACGGCTGGCGCACCGCCCAGGCGGCGCTGCGCCAGGACGAGAACGCGATCGGCCCGCACTCCGCCACGCCGTACCTGGTCGGCGCCCACCCGGGCGGCGCCGTGGTGTACGTCTCGGCGGTGCGGCTGGGCCGCGGCTCCTCTGCGCAGGCGCCGGATATCCACGTGGAGGGCGACCGGGTCTCGTGGAATGATGCCGCTGGATCGCGGATCACGGTCGCGCTCGGCCGCGAGCCCGGCTACACCCGCAACGGACCCGTGGGGGAGCGCGTTGTCTGGACCGGCTAAACGCGTCACCATCCGCGACGTCGCCAAGCACGCCGGGGTCTCGGTGGCGACCGTCTCGCGCACCCTGGCCGGTGACTACCCGGTGCAGCCGAGCACCAGGCACAAGGTGCTGCGCGCGGTGCGCGAGCTGGACTACGTGCCGAACGCCCAGGCCAGGGCGCTGTCCGTGGCCTCGCCCGGAGCCGTGGCCATCGTCGTCAACTCGGTGTCCATGCCTTATTACGCCTACATCGCCCAGGGCGTGGAGGAGCAGGCCGCCGCCGAGGGGCGCCTGTCGCTCATCTGCACCACCGGCGGCGACATGGAACGCGAGCTCAGCATCGTCCAGATGATGCGCGAGCAGCGCGCCGAGGCGGTGATCCTGGTGGGCAGCGTGATCCTGGACGACGACTACCGCGAACGCATGACGCGCTACGCCCACGGGCTGGCCTCCTCGGGCTCGCGCCTGGTGCTGTGCGGCCGGCCGCCGCTCGGCGAGGGGGTCCCCGCGCTCACCGTCGGCTTCGACAACATGGGCGGAGCCCACGCGGTCACCGCCCACCTGCTGTCGGCCGGGCACCGGCGCATCCTCTATCTGGGGCTGCGCCCCGGCCACACCACGTCCGACAGCCGGGTGGCGGGTTACCGGGCGGCCCTCACCGACCACGGGATCGGCCACGACCCGGCGCTCGAGGTGCGCTGCGACTTCGACCGGGCCAGCGGCTACGCGGCGATGAAGCGGCGGCTCGCCGCCGGGCACGACGACTTCACCGCGGTCTTCGCCGCCACCGACGTGATCGCCGCCGGGGCCGTCCAGGCGATCCACGAGCACGGCCTGCGCGTTCCCGAGGACATCTCCATCGTCGGCTACGACGACGTGCCCCCGGCCGAGGACATCGGGCTGACCACCGTCCACCTGCCGCACGCCGAGCTGGGCCGGGCCGCCGTACGCCTCGCCCTGTCCGGCAAGGACCCGCTGGCCGAGCCGCCGATCACGCTCGGCACCCACATCGTGGTCAGGAGTTCGGTGGGGCGCCTGCGGAGCGTGCGGTGAGGGCCGCCTTCGCGATGCACGGCGCGTTGTTCGGCGAGATCTTCCCCGATGACGTGCGCGAACGGCTGGCCGGGCTGGTCGACGCCCCCGACGCCGTGCTGCCCCACCTCGGGGGGACGCTCGCCGACGTGGACGTGCTGATCACCGGATGGGGATGCCCTCGCATCGACGCGGCCGTGCTGGAGCGCGCGCCCAGGCTGCGGGCCATCGCGCACGCCGCCGGCAGCGTCAAGGAGCACGTCACCGCCGAGGTGTTCCGGCGGGGCATCGTGGTGTCGTCGGCCGCCGCGGCGAACGCGGTGCCGGTGGCCGACTACACGGTCTCGATGCTGGTCCTGGCCGCCAAGTCGGTGCCGCGCCGGATCCACGCCTACGCCAAGGGCGGCTGGCCGGACGGCCCCCACCCCGGCGGCGTGCCGGCTCCCGGCGAACGCGCGGGGCTCGGCGCCGCCACCGTCGGCGTCATCGGCGCCTCACGCGTCGGCCGGCTGGTGATCGAGCGGCTCAGACCGTACGGCGTGACCCCGCTGCTCCACGACCCCTACCTGGACGCCCGCCAGGCCCGCGAGCTCGGCTGCGAGCCCGTCGGCCTCGACGACCTGTGCCGCCGCGCCGACCTGGTGACGGTGCACGCGCCCGCCCTGCCCGAGACGTACCGGCTGCTGGACAAGCGCCGCCTCGGGTTGATGCCGGACGGCGCCACGCTGATCAACACCGCCCGCGGCACGCTCGTCGACACCGAGGCGCTCACCGGCGAGTGCGTGTCCGGCAGGCTCAACGCGATCCTCGACGTCACCGACCCTGAGCCCCTCCCGGCGGGCCATCCCCTGCTGGCCGCGCCCGGCGTCTGGGTGACCCCGCACGTCAGCGGCGCCCGGGGCAGGGAGCTGCGCGCGCTGGGAGAGTACGCGGTGGGCGAGGTCGAACGGTTCGTCACGGGACGGCCGCTGCACGGGCAGGTCCGCCTCGCCGACCTGCCGCGGATCGCCTGACTCCCGCCGGTTCACGCCGGTTTGCAGCGCACCGCCGTGACGTCGCCGCGCAGCGTGCACTTCCCGGCCGCGTACGGGATCAGCAGCGTGTCACCGGCGGCGACCGGGACCGGCGCGCCGTGCTCGCACTCGACGGAGCCGGCACCGGCCGTGATCACGACGACGGAGTACGCCGGCTCCAGCACGCTGACCGGATCGGGGCGCAGCCGCTCGGCCGCGAAGAACTCGTCGGCCAGGTCGGCGAAGAGCCGGTGGACCCCGGGCCGGGCGTCGGCCGCCGGAAGGCGGTCGCGGCGCAGCTCGACGAGCTGCTCGGCGCCCCAGCCGCTCCTGTCGACGCAGGCGAGCGCCTGGTCGTAGCCGAGCCCGAGGTGCCCGACGGCCGGGCCGTCGACGTCGAAGCCCTCCCACTCCAGCAGCACGGAGAAGTCGGTCGGCTCCTGCACCTCGACCATGAGGACCCCGGCCCCGATGGCGTGCGGCAGGCCCGCGGGACACACGATGGCGTCGCCGGCCCGCACCGGCACCCGGTTGGTGGCGTCGAGCATCCGGTCGATGCGCTGGTCCGCGACCCAGCCGGCCAGCTCGCCCGGCTCGACGTCCCTGGCGAAGCCGAGGTGCACCGCCGCCCCCGGCTCGGCCGAGACGATCACCCACGCCTCGGTCTTCCCGTACGGCGAGGCCAGGTGGGCGGCGGCGAAGCGGCGGTCGGGGTGCACGTGCAGCGGCAGGCGCTCGCCCGCGTCGAGCAGCTTCACCAGGATCGCCGGGTCGGCGCCGTGCTCCGCGACGTGCCGCTCCCCCAGCCACCACAGGGGATCGGCGGCGACCGCCTCGGCCAGTGACCGGCCGTCGGGCAGCGTGGTCAGCCCCGCGGGCGCCGCGCCGTGCCGGCTCGTGGTCGAGGCGATCCAGTCCTCCGGATAGTACGGATCATCGGCGGGACGGACGCCGCGGAACCTGCCGATGCGCCCCTCGCCCCGGTAGAACGAGCGCGGTGTGTTGGCGGGCAGCCGGTAGATGGTCATGCGTCCTCAATCGTGCCAGGCGGACCCGTCGACGTTCGGGCCCCGGCGGGTTCTTGAACGATAGCGCGCCGCCGTACCGGGAACCTGCCCTGGGTGACGGCGAGGACGGCGCCGGCGAGCAGCACGGCCGCGCCCGCCGCCTGCACGGTGCCGAACGACTCGCCCAGGAACAGGGCGGAGCACGCGGTCCCGACGACGGGCACGACGAACATCATGATCGACGCCGACGCCGGCCCCACATCGCGGATGCCCCGGTAGTACAGCAGGTTGGCGACCGCGGTCGGGCCGAGCGCCACGAAGATCACGTTCAGCCAGACGTAGGCGGGCACGTCGTGCCAGGCGACCTCGGCGGCCGAGGGCGCGCTGTAGATCGCCAGGAGCACCGCCCCGCTCACCGTCGCGTACGTCGTCGCCTTGAGCGGGTCGATGCCCGCGAGCACGCGGCGGCCGGTCAGCGTGAACGCCGCCCAGCAGCAGGCGCTCAGCAGGAAGAGCAGGTCCCCGGCGAGCCGGCCCTGGCCCGCGCCCGCCTCCCCGCCCGAGCCCACGAAGAAGACCACGGCGCCGATCGCACCGATCGCCAGCCCCGCCACCCGTGCCACCGACGCCCGCTCCCGGCCCATGACCAGCAGGAAGGACGTGGTCAGCACCGGGCTCATGACCGGGACGATGGTGCTCCCGTCGATCGCCGGAGCCAGCGACAGCCCCCAGAAGAACAGCACGTTGTAGACGAAGACACCCAGCACGCCCGCCCCGGCCGCCCGCGCCCAGTCACGCGCCGACGCGCGCCGGCGTTCGCCGGCCTGCCGGGAGAGCCGCAGGGCGACCAGCAGCGCCAGGGCCCCGCCGCCGAACCGCAGGGTCGCCACCACGGAGTGGGGCAGGTGGTCGACGATCACCTTGGAGGCGCTGAAGCCGCTCCCCCACAGCAGCATCGTCGTGACCAGCAGGAGGTACGGCCGGGTGCCGCTCGTTACAGTGCTTGCCATGGTTTCACCTCCGCAACACGCCGTTCCGCGCCGGAGAACAGAGGAGACGGGCGCGGCGGCAGCGATCAGCCTGGGCCCGGCGCCCACCGCCGGTCTTGTACGCTCGTGCGCGGCGGCGGCGGGCGAGGGCCGCAAGTCCCGGGAGTGGGCCAGCTACTGGCGCGCGGACGGGATGCCGCTGGAGGCCATGTACGCGAGCTTCCTGCGCCACCGCTACCACCGGCACAGCCACGAGACCTACTCCTTCGGCGTCACCGAGCACGGCGCGCAGACCTTCACCTGCCGTGGCGCCGGGCACACGAGCGCGGCCGGGATGGTGATGGCGTTCAACCCCGACGAGGTGCACGACGGCCACGCGGCCCACGAGCTGGGCTTCACGTACCGGATCGTGCACATCGGCCAGGACCTGATCGCCGACGTGCTCCAGGACATGGCCGGGCGGCCCGTCGGGCTGCCCCTGTTCGCCGCGCCGGTCCTCGGCTCACCCGTGCTCGCGGAGCGGCTGCGCCGGCTGCACACCGCGCTGCAGCACGGCGCCGGCCCGCTCGAACGCGACGAGCTGCTCTCCTCCACCGTCGCCGCCCTCGTACACCTGGCCGCGCGCAGGCCGCCCGGACCGCCCGCCGCCCTCCGCGCGCCCGCCGTCACGCGGCTGGCCGCCAGGGCGCGCGAGCTGATCCACGACCGCCACGCCGAGCCGATCAGCGCCGACGACCTCGCGGCCTGGACCGGCTCCAGCCGGTACGCCGTCTACCGGGCCTTCCGCGCGGCCTACGGGCTCGCGCCCAGCGAGTATCAGCGCCAGCTGCGGCTGCGCGCCGCCCGCCGCCTGCTCGCCCGGGGCCACCCGGCGGCCCGGGTGGCCGTCGAGGCCGGGTTCACCGACCAGGCCCATCTCACCCGCTGGTTCACCCGCTCGTACGGCGTCACGCCCACCCAGTATCGACTGGCAAGACCGGTCTGACCCCTTCTCAGTCCGTCCCAAGTCGGCCACCATTCCCCCCCAAGTCGCCCTCCCTAACGTGACTCGCGACAACACCGGACAGGGAGGGTGCGATGAGAAACGTCTACAAGGTCTTGGCCTACCTGGTGGCGATCGAGGTGGCCGTGCAGGCGGCGATGGTGGTCTGGGCCGACGCCGGGCTCGGCCTGTGGGTCGAAGGGGGCGGCGTGGTCGACAAGACGCTCATGGAGAGCGGCGAGACGCCGTTCGCCGAGGCCCTCGGGCTCATGATCCACGGCATGAACGGGATGTTGGTCATCCCGGTCCTCGCGCTGCTCCTGCTGGTCTCCTCGTTCTGGGCGAAGGTCCCGGGAGCGGTGAAGGCGGCCGGGCTGGTGCTGCTGCTGGTCGTCCTGCAGGTCGCCTTCGGCCTCGTCGGCCACAGCATCCCGCTGGTGGGCCTCGTGCACGGCCTCAACGCGCTGCTGCTGTTCACCGCGGCGCTCTACGCGGCACGCCGGGGCGCGGCCGTGAGCCCGGCCGCCGTGCCGGGGTCGCAGCACGCGGTTCGCGGCTGACGGAGGGCTCATGCGTCGCAATCGCCCGGGTCGCGGCCGGGTCCGCACCGCCGTCGCGTGCGCCGCGACGGCGGCCGTGCTCGGGCCGCTGATCTGGCTCTGGCAGGACAGCCTGCTGCCGTCCGCGTACTCCGTCATGGACATGGGGTACGCGGACTACGGCGGCGGGCCGCAGGGCTCCCACGGAGGCCATTCGATGGGAGGCGCCTCGGCCCACGCTTCGATCCACACCGGCGGGCGCGACGTGACGGAACTGATCGCCGACGCGGACCGCCCGGCCGACGTCACGGTGACCGTGGTGGCCCGCAGGCAGCGGTTCCGGCTGGCCTCCGGCCGCGACTTCGACGGCTACACGCTCAACGGCCAGTCGCCCGGCCCGGTCATCAAGGCCGTCCAGGGCCAGCTGGTCCAGGTCCGGCTGGTCAACGAGTCCGTGCCGGGCGGCATCACGCTGCACTGGCACGGCGTCGACGTGCCCAACGCCGCGGACGGCGTCGCGGGCGTCACCCAGGACGCGGTCGGCATCGGCAAGGAGTTCACCTACCGGTTCGTCGCCGACCGCGCGGGCACCTTCTGGTACCACTCGCACCAGATGTCGCACGAACAGGTCCGGGGCGGCCTGCTCGGAGCGCTGGTCGTCGCGCCGGCCAAGACGGAGCAGGCGAAGGACGTCGTGGCGCTGGTGCACCTGTACGGCGGCATCCGCACCGTCAACGGGCGCGAGGGCGACCTCCACGTCGAGGCGCCACCCGGCGCGCGGGCGCGGGTACGCGTGATCAACACCGAGTACGGCGTCATGCCGGCCTGGGTGAGCGGCGCGCCGTACCGGCTCGTGGCCGTGGACGGCACCGAGGTCGACGGGCCCGCGCCGGTGCGGGACCAGGCGGTCGCGGTGGCCGCGGGCGGACGCGCCGACCTCGAGGTCACCATGCCCGCGGACGGCTCCCCCGTGCGGATCCACCTCGGCGGGCCCGCCGGCGTCGTGCTCGGCTCGAAGTCGTACGACGCGCCCCCAGGGCCGCGGCCGGCCAAGACGCTCGACCCGCTCACGTACGGCACCCGGGCGCCGCTCGGGTTCGACCCCGCCAAGCCCGACCGGCGCTTCGAGTACGACATGGGCCGCCGCCCCGGCTTCCTCGACGGGGTCCCCGGAGTGTGGTGGACGATCAACGGCCACCTCTACCCCGACGTGCCCATGTTCCACGTGACCGAGGGTGACGTGGTGCGGATGCGCATCTCCAACAACAGCGGCGAGGCGCATCCCATGCACCTGCACGGCCACCACGCGGTGGTGCTCACGCGCGACGGCGTGGCCGCCACCGGCAGCCCCTGGTGGGTGGACTCCCTCGAGGTCGGGATCGGCCAGACGTACGAGATCGCGTTCGTCGCCGACAACCCCGGCGTCTGGATGGACCACTGCCACAACCTGCCCCATGCCTCCGAAGGGCTCACGGCCCATCTGATGTACGAGGGAGTCACCACCAGGTTCACCATCGGCGGCAGCGCCGACGGCTCTGCCGGCAACAGCCCCGAGTGAGCCCTATCGGGCGTTCGCCCGATAGGTGAGCACCAGGCCCACGCCGGTCAGCGCCGTCTTGTCCCCGTCGAGGACCAGCTCCCAGCCCTGGCCGCCGACGGTGAGCCCCGGCGTGGCCAGCGTCGTGCCCTGGTCGAGCGCGAGCCGCCGGTCCCCGTGGAGCAGGAAGCGGGCCGGACCGCCGCCGTTGGCCGACCCGTACGTGGCGTGCACGCCGGTGATCTGGCGCCCGCTCATGCCGGGGAACATCTCCGCCGTGAACGGCAGCACCAGCACGTCGTCCGGCCCCTCCATGAACTGCGCCCACTCCTGCGGGAACGTCGCGGCCACGTCGAAGAACCGCGCCGCCGGATACGGCTTGAGCAGCCCCTTCACCGCGCCCGCGAAGGTCTCCCCGCCCTGCTCGGCGACGTACTTGAGCACGACGGTCACGTCCGCGAGCTCGGGCGCCGGCCGCCCCGCCAGCTCCAGCCGCCACCGCGAGACGGCGCCGGTGCCCTCGAACGGCAGGTAGCGGTCGTCGTCGAAGCGCAGCTCGAACAGCCCGTTGTTGTCCTTGTACGGTTCGAGGTCCGACAGCGCGATCTGCTGGCCGGGCCGCCATTCCGCGCGCAGCGTGTCCGGCGGCGAGCCCTTCGGGTCGAGCAGGTGCTTGACGGCCTTGGGGTCGGCCGCGAGCACGGTCTTGCTGTCGAGCTGGGTCAGCGTGGCGTTCAGCCCGACCGGCCCCTCCGCGCCCTCGAACGTCACCGACAGCGTCTTGACGCGCCGCCGGTAGTGGCCCGGGAAGTCGCGGTCGAACAGCGCCTCGGTCAGCGCGAACTCGCACCGCCCCTCATCCCGCAGGGCCAGCAGGGCCAGCGGGTCCAGCTCCCGCAGCGACACCCGCTTGATGATCTCCAGGCCGCGGGCGTCCTGGCCGAGGTAGGCCTGGCCCAGCCGTTCCAGGTCCAGGGAGAGGCCGTCGCCGGCCAGCAGGCCGTTGCGCCGGCTCTCCCAGTACGCCGGACGGATGATCTCCTCGCCGGCTCCCTTCTCGTAGTGGTAGGCGCGCTGGGCGGACCTGGCCAGCTCATAGGCGAGGTTGTAGGCCTGGTAGTAGAGGGCGGACATCCGCCCCGACATCCAGCCGTACAGCTCGGCCCCGGTGAACTTCTCCTTCATGAACGTCGTGACGGCGTCGTGGTGCGCGATCTGCCGGGTGGCGACGTCGAGCTCGCGCCGCGCGTTGGCCAGCCCGATCTCGGCGGCGGCCACCTGGTGGTCGAGCTGCGCCTTGTCGTTGCGGGCGGTGGCGAGCTGGAGCTGCCAGTCCTGCTCCATGCGCTCCTGCTCGGCCTGCACGCCGAACAGCTCGCCCTGCAGGCTCAGCCCCTCACCTATGATCGACGCCGTGTCGGCGCCCCGGTCGAGGGCCTCGCTGACCTGGATGCCGCCGGTCTCGGAGCCGATGATGAACGGCCCCAGCTTGACCTGCGGGAACGCCATCGCGATCCCGGAGGCGATCTTGAGGCCGCCCGCCACGAAGTGTGCCGTCGCGGCGTCCCCCATGCTGTCGATCTGGGCCTTCTGCAGCGCGGACAGCCCGTCGGCGATGAGCTTCTCGTAGTGGCGGGCCCGCTCGACCGCGCCGTCGCGGCCGGACTCGAGCTCCCGCACCCGCTCGGCGGCGATCGTGACCTCCGCCTCCTTGATGGCCCGGGTCATGCCGAGGACCTCGCCTTCCTGCCGGTTCTGCAGCAGCGCCAGCTCCTCGGAGTCGCGCCGCTCCAGGACGCCGAGCAGGTCGTTGCCGAGCTGCCGCAGCTTGTCGACCAGCTCCTCCGCGCGCCTGAAGAGGAAGGAGAAGCGGTGGTTCGGCATGACGGCGGCCGGGGCGGCGGCGATCCGGTCGAGCGACGCGCCGCTGGCGACGCTGGCGACCAGCGCCATGACGTCGGCCGGCGGCTCGAACAGCGGCAGCGGCCGGCTGATGCCCATGATGTCCAGCGACTGCCGGATCTTCCTCAGCCGGTCCTCCACCCGTGTCCAGTAGTCGAGGAACACGCCGTTGGCCGGAACGTGGAAGTAGCCGCTCTCGACCCCGGCGTGCACCGCGCCGGGGCCCTCCAGCATCGCCCCGCCGTCGGTCAGCTCCGCCAGCTCGCTCCCGCCGCCGTCGAGCTCGCGGTAGGAGCGGGCCGGCGGCAACGCCCGGGCGCCGAGCGCCTCCGGCCTGGGGCCGAGCAGGTCGTAGGCGAAGACGTAGAGCATGCGCGCCTCGTCCACGCTCTCGGCCGTGTACTGGCGGAAGAGCAGGTCGCCCCAGTCGAGCAGGTTGTCGATGTACGCCATCACGACGGCCCGCCGGTAGGCGGCGGGGCGCAGCCCGGCGATGGCGTGCGGGTCGAACGGATCCTCCAGGTACGCGTCGAGCAGCGCGTCGTGGTCGCCCATGAGGTCGTGCCAGCCGCGCAGCCGGGCGATCATGGCGACGCGTTCGCGCAGGTTGTTCACCTGGGGCTGGTTCTGGACGGCGTTCAACGCGTCCTCGACCGGGCGGAGCGCGCGCTCCAGACCGGTCAGGGCCGCCTCCTCGGCGTCGGTGAGCCTGCCGCCGTGCAGGAAGGCCGGGGCCAGGGTGCCCAGGGCGTCCAGCACCGGGCCGAACCGGGCCGTCAGCGTCGTCACGTCCACCCCGCGCTCGGCCAGCTCCCGCAGGTCGGCGCGGCAGCTCCCGGCCAGCGCGCGCAGGTCGGCGGCCAGGAACGGCAGGAAGCGCCAGTACCTGGTCGGCTGGGTGGGGTCGAAGACGTACTCGTACCACCGGCGCGCCTCGTCGAAGCGCTGGGCCTCGTTGAGCGCCCCGGCGATGAGCAGCGGCGCGTGGAAGAAGATCTCCCAGTGGTAGATGCCGTTGGCGCTCTGGAAGTCGAGGTGCGAGCTCGTCGGCCGGCCGGTCTCGGGCACCTGCGAGGTGACCTTGATGGTGGTGGGACCGGACCTCTCGGAGCTGAAGCCGGGCAGCTCGTCGGTCTCCTGCGTCTCGGGGGCGAGCAGGCCGGCGACCCCGGCCGTGAGGAGCTGCCTGTTGAGCTTGTACGCGGTGCTGGAGGTGAGGCGCACGATCTCGTGCGGCAGCGTCGCGTACTCGTACGGCAGCTCGTCCGAGACCGTGTACTGGGCGCCGAGGAACAGGAACAGCCGTGACCCGTCGTCCATCGCGCCCGTGAACCGTCCGGGGAAGCCGTCGGGCAGGCCGCCCCAGTTGCCGTCGACCGGGCTGAGGACGAGGTTCGCGTCCGGCTCCGCGCCCGCCGCCAGCACGGCGTAGCCGCCGTCGCCCAGGACGAAGCGCCGCCCGCCCCGGACGAAGACGGCCCTGATCGGGGCGGACAGCCGCTTGGGGTAGCCCTCGTCGATCGTCTCGGGCACCGACGAGCCGGCGCCCAGCGTGTAGCGGACCAGCTCCCGGTCCCTGGTGAGGTAGAGCCTGCCGTCGGCCACGTACGCGGCGTCCACCGCGCCCGCCGCGGTGATGGCGGTCCCGACCCTGCCGAGGTCCCTGCTGTCGCCGCCCGGCCGGGCCGGCCTGCCGAGGTAGGCGTAGGTCTTGGCGGAGCCGTCGAAGAAGTAGGCGCCGTCGCCGTACGGCACGGCGGCCGAGATGTTCCCCGACTCGGGCAGGCGGTCCTCGTTGTCGGCCAGAGCCCGCGGATAGTCCTTGTCGGGGCGCTGGGGCCCCCGGGGCTGCCGGTCCGGGTCGTGGTCGCCGGTGAAGCGGGTGTAGCGGTCGCCGAAGACGATGTAGACGTGACCTTCAAGGGAGAAGATCGCGTCGATGTCGGTCTTGTCGGGCAGCGTCCAGCGGTCGCGGATGGGCTTGAGCTGGCCGGTGGCCCCCTGCTGGTATCCCCGGCTGAAGGAGACGAACCACTCCTTGCCGTCGGGACCGGCGAAGGCGGCGTCCACCTTGTCCCAGGCGGGGAAGCCCTCGGTGTTCGTCGCGATCTTCTTCGGGTAGCCCGCGTCGGGCGGCCCGAACGGCTCGCCGGAGTAGCAGTAGTAGTCGGTGCCGGAGAACAGGTAGATCTTCTTGCCGCGGAGCAGGGCGGCGTCCACCCGTCCCGTCCGGTGGAGCGGGTTGTCCAGCAGGCCCCACCGGTCGGAGGTGACCCGGCGGGTCTGGCCGGCGCTCTGCCCGTCCGGAGGGGTGAGGATGTAGCGCTGCTGGGAGTTGTCGAAGAAGTAGCGGGTGCCGTCGGGGAGCTGGACGCCGGCGTCGATGCGGCTCCAGGTGGTGGGCAGCCGGTCCACGTTGTTCCGGAGCGTGAGAGCGGCCCCCTCCTGCTGGTCCGGGAGGATCGGGCGGCACAGGAAGCTGCCGCCCTTGTGGTCCACGCTCATCCACGGGCCGTCCTGGCTCTTCACCGGCATGTTGAAGGGCACCACGCCGGACTCGGCGACCGGCTCGTCGAAGATGCGGCGCACGTCGGCGACCTTGGGCCGCTCGGCGGTGTCCGGCGCGCGGGTGGCGTACAGCTCGGGGGTGAGCGTGAAGGTGTACCCCTTCCGGTCCTGGCCGGCCAGGTAGGAGCAGGTGACGGCGATCGAGTCGTGGTCGCCGCCGCCGGGCACGGTGCTGGACGCCTGCACGTAGAGGGTGATGTCGGAGATCGGCTGGTTGTGCCGGTCGCCCTGCGGGAGCTGCTGCGCGGGCACCCACTCCTGGTTGAGGTTGAGGAACGAGTAGAAGATCTTGATCTGGTAGACGGGCTGGGGCGACTCGCCGGCGGCCGTCTGGGCCGGGTTGTCCGGGGCGACCGCCTCGGGGACCGCCCAGAACACGAACACGCGGGCGAAGGCGTGCACCGGGTGCACCCTGTCGGCGTCGATCTGCACGTCGACCTTGCGCCACGGCTCCCAGGTGGCCGACAGCCGGTCGCCGTCCCTGAACTCGGCCTGCCTGCAGTAGTAGCGCCGCGGCTCGGTCCTGGTGCGGCCGAACAGCACCAGCCGCCGCTCGCCCGGCTTCGCCCCGTCGGCCTCGTAGACGTAGCCGCCCGCGATCGCCAGCCGGGACACCTCGGTGTACTCGTCGAGGTAGCGCTTGTAGGCCCGCTGCGCCGACTCCTCGGTGAGCTCGCCCTGGAGCAGGTCGTTCTGCAGCGCCCCGAAGGCCGGGGTCTTGGCGGAGCGCAGCTCGGGCCGCAGGTAGTTCTCCGGATAGAGGAAGACCTTCCTGTTGGCCTCCCAGAGCCGGTAGTTCCGCATCCAGGCCCACCAGGTCTTCACCCGGCGCCTGATCTCCTCGGCGTCCTGGTTCGCCGGCACGGTGACCGGCTCCAGGTCGAGGAGGTAGCGGTGCAGGTAGAGCTGCGTGGCCGCGATGGCCTCGCGGACGCGCGACGTGCGGCCCTCGCCGCCCATGTCCACGTCGACGAGGAAGCGTTCGTACAGGTCGCGCGAGGTGGCCGCGCCCGCCCGCCGCAGCGCCGCCCCGAGGAGCGCGTCGCGCTTGAGCACGTTGAGCTCGTCGTGGATCCGGCCCGACAGCGCCGTCCACTCCTCGTCGGTGCGCCGGCGTCCGAGCAGCGCATACAGGCCGTCGGCGGCCTGCCGCGGATCGCGGGACCAGATCTCGTCGTGGATCGCGGACGGCCCGGCTCCCATCCGGGCGGCGACGGCGAACACGTCGGCCAGCCTGAGCAGGAACTCGATCTCGAAGCGCTCCTCCTCCGGCGTGCCGGCCGTCAGCAGGTGGGCGTTGCGCCTGGCCCACCTGATCTCGTCCGGGTCCCACCCGAACAGCTCCGACAGGCGTCCGTAGGGGTCCTCGACGGGGCCGGCGAGGAACGCGGCGAGCCCGTCGCGGCGGGAGTGCGCCAGGGCGGCGAACCTGATGACCGTGTGCACGTCGCTGAGGCGGTAGTCGGCCGCCTCCGACCAGCGGTTTCGGAACAGCTGCGGGAACGTGCGGTCCACCGCGTCGTGGCCGCCGCCCGAATAGCGCACGTACGACTCGCCCTTGCCGAGGTAGGTGCGGCCTCGCAGGACGAACGCCGCGTCGGGCCCCTCCTCGAAGGCGGCGGGCAGGTCGCCCCAGTCGTCCTCGACCGTGCGCGGGTAGCCCTCCGCCACGAACTCCAGCTCGCCCGGCAGGTAGCGGACGTACTGGCCGGACCTGAAGGCGTACACGTCCCCGTCGGGTGTGGCGAAGGCGGCGTCGATGGCGGGCGCGGCGGTGAAGGCGTTGTTCACCCTGCCCCACGTGCCGGCGATCGGCGCGACCGTGTCTCCCAGCAGGTACTGCTCCCCCTTGAACAGGTACGTGCGGCCGTCGGCGGCGTGGAAGGCCGCGTCGAGCCCGGTGGCGAAGTCCGCCGGCAGCGCGGGGACGTCGAACTCGGCGGCCAGCGAGCCTTCGATGGTGCGCGGGTAGCCGTCGTCGGCGTACTCGTAGGCGGTGCCGGTATAGCGCACGTACTGGTCGCCGCAGAACAGGTACGTGCGCCCGCCCCTGACCAGGGTCGCGTCAACCCTGTGCCGCTCGGCGAGCTCGTTGCGGACCCGGCCGCAGCCCTCCAGGTCGTCGGTGACCGCCCTGGTGCGGGAGACGGCGTGCACGGCGCCGCCGAGGAAGACGTACGCGGTGCGCCGGTTGCCCACCACCGCGTCGATCACCTTGCGGGTGCCGCTCGCGATCCGGTCGGCCACCGCGTCGTCGAACGACTCCGGCAGGTTCGCGAACGCCTCCTCGCGCCGCAGGTTGCCGACGATCTTCTTGGGGTAGCCGGCGTCGATGTAGCGGTATTCGGAGCCGGTGTAGCGGACGTACCGGTCGCCGGAGAACAGGAACGTGCGCTCGTCGGCGTCCACGAACGCCGCGTCCACCTTGGCCGTGCCGTCGTCGGCCACGAAGGGGTTGCGTGATCTGCCCCATCTGTCCTTGACGGGGGCCGGCGGGGAGCAGGATCCTTCGGCATACCTGGTGTAGCGGTGCTCGAAGAAGAAGTACGTGGCGCCGTCGGGGGCCGTGAAGGCGGTCTTGAGCCGGTCGCCGGTCTCGACGGTCAGGCCCGGCCAGATACGCTCGGCGGGGCGCGGGTAGGACCACTCGCGGGTGGTCTCGTCGAAGCGCACGCAGCGCTCGCCGTACAGCAGGAACAGGGTCTGGCCCTCGGTCAGCACCGCGTCGGGCAGGCCCGCGCCCGCGGGGCGGTAGCCGTCGGGCACCTCCCAGAAGCCCGCGTCCGCGGTCAGGAGGCGGCCGGGGACGCGGTAGTCGTCGCCGGAGCAGAGCAGGTAGCGCACCGAGCCGTCCGGGCCGGGGGGCTCGAACAGGTAGGTCTCCTCGCCCCGCACGTACGCCAGCGCCACGCCGGTCAGCCCGCCCCAGTGGGGCGCGATGGGCAGCGCGTCGCCCTCGATCCGCGCCGGGTCGTCCGGCGAATAGACCACGAACTGGTCGCCGCTGAACAGGTACGTCCTGCCGTCCCTGCCGGTGAAGGCGGCGTCGACCGTGTTCTCCTGCTGGATCGTGTTGCGCGGCATGCCCCATTCGGCCGCCAGCGGGTACTCGCGGCCGAGCCGCGTGTCGAAGCAGGCCGGGCCCTTGAACAGGTACGTGTGCTCGTCCGCGCCTTCCAGCACCGCGTCGAGGCCGGTCCTGAACCGCTCGGGCGCCGCGTGCAGCGTGCGCGGGCTCGCCTGGGCGGAGCGGGGCACGGTGGCCTCGACGGAGGCGTGCCGGCGCCAGCCGTCCTGGTGCTCGACCAGCAGCGAGCCGTCCTCCAGGAAGGCGCACCGCACGTCGTCCAGGTGGTACTCGCGGTGCAGCGAGTCGGACACGACGTAGCACGACGAGCCCCTGAACAGGTAGACGTTGCGCCGGTCGGCGACGGCCGCGTCCACGCCGTCGAGCGTGACCGGCAGGCTCGCCAGCCGCGGCTCCTTGGACAGCTCGGCCAGGGAGCGCGGGTATCCGGGCTGCGGCCTGGAGAAGTCGTCGCCCTCGTAGCGCAGGAACTGGTCGCCGGAGAACAGGTACGTGTAGGCGCGCGTCACCTCGGCGCCGTTCACGGTCTCGGTGGCGTCCATGACGAGCACGGCGTCCACCCGGCCCGTCCTGGCCACGTTGCTGACGACGTTGCCCCAGAAGGCGGACACGACGGCCGGATAACGGTCGTCGACCCGCGTGTAGTCGGAGGTGGAGTACCTGACGTACCGGTCGCCGCTGAAGACGTACGTCCGGCCGTCCTTGCCGACGAACGCGGCGTCCACCCGGTCGAAGGGGATGCTGTCCCAGTGCTCGCGCGTCGAGCGCGGCTCGGACCACCAGCGGTTCTTGTGGTCGAAGACGACGAAACGGTCACCGGAGAAGAGGTACGTCCGGCCGTCGCCGCCGGTGAAGACGGCGTCGACCGCGATGGGGCCGCCGGGCAGGTTCCACCAGTTGTCGGACAGCGGGCGGGGGTGGCCGGCGTCGGGCGTGGTGTAGTCCCTGCCGGAGTAGCGGACGTAGAAGGCGCCGCCGTCGGCGTGGACCTTGATGCTCGCCGGGTCGCGTCGGAGCGTGACCGTGATCCCCTGCTCGGTGCCGAGCAGCCACCCGGGCGACGAGCCGTAGGGGGCCGCGTCCTCGGCGAAGGACAGGCCGTGCTCCTGGAAGCGGCGGCGCAGCGCGGGCGACAGCCGCCCGGCGTCCAGCTCTGCCGCCTGCTCCAGCGGCAGCTCGAACAGCAGCCCGCCCGTCCCGAACAGGTACGTCTTGCCGTCCATGACGAAGGAGGCGTCCACGCGCCGCAGCCCTCCCCAGTCGCCGGCGATCACCCGCGGGTAGCCGAGGTCGGCCACCGAGTAGTCCGCGCTGGAGTACCTGAGGTAGGTCTCGCCGCTGAACAGGTACGTCTTGCCGTCCAGCCCGACGAACGCCGCGTCCACGCCGCCGCTCGGCAACGCCGGGGGCAGGGCGCCCCACCGCTCGGCCGTCGCCACGGCGGCCCCGTCGCCGGCGACCGTCCTGCCGCCCTTGAACACGTGCAGGACGCCGGACCTGTCCACGAACGCCGCCTCGACGTCCTGCGTGAACCCGGCGGGGAAGGCCGTGGCCAGCAGCCGGGGATAGCCGTCGTCCACGAACACGCCGTCGTTCTCGACGCTGTCGGAGTAGCGGACCAGTTGGTCCCCGGAGAGCAGGCACAGGCCGCCGCCCGCGTCGACGTAGGCGGCGTCGATCCGGCGGGCCACCTCGAAGGCGTTGCGCACCCTGCCCCACGTGCCGTCGATGGGCTGCGAGTCCTTGCCGGCCGTCAGGTACCGGTCGCCGGCGAACAGGTGCACGCGCCCGTCGGTGTCCTGGAAGACCGCGTCCGGCGACCGGCGGAAGGCCGCGGGCAGCGGGGCGCCGTGGCCCTCCCGCTCCCACCACTCGTGGATGCCGCGCGGGTACCCCTCGTCCACGGCCGTGTGGTCGCCGGCCGTGTAGCGGACGTACTGGTCGCCGCAGAACAGGTACGTGCGGCCGTCCTCGTCCACGAACGCGGCGTCGATCCGCCGGGGGCGGTCGAAGGCGTTGCGCACCTTGCCCCAGGCCTGTTCCCGTTCCGCCCAGCGGGTGCTGCCCGCGTCCTTGACGAACACCCGGGAGGCGCCGTCGCGGCCGCGCCCGACGATCCACTCGGCGCCGCCGGGCAGCGCGAACGCGGCGTCCACGCCGGTCAGCCCGGTGAAGCGGGGCGACAGCTCGGCCAGCGGCTTGGGACGCGGGCCGGACAGCGCGTGGGTGGCGGCCGAATAGACCCAGTAGCCGCCCTCCCCGAACATGTAGACCGAGCCGTCGGAGCTCTCCAGCAGCGCGTCGAACCGGTCGACGCCGGGCGGCAGCGCCAGCGGCTCGGGGTATTTGCCGGTCAGGTCCTGGTCGTCGAAGACGGCGGTGACCTCGGCGGCGTCCAGGCCGACCCGGCCGGCCAGCAGCGCGAAGGAGCGGATCCGCCGGTAGGCCTGGCGCAGGCGCGGATCCGCGGCCTCGCCGCTCCCGCCCGCCGACGGCTCCTCGCCGCTCCCGCTCACCGTGGTGAGGACGGGGGCGACGAGCACGTCCAGGGCCTCCTCCGCGCTGCCCGTCACCGCCGCGCAGATGGCCTCCGCGGTGGCCGCGGGCACGCCGAAGGCGTCCGCGAGCGCGTCGTACAGGGCCTGCCGCTGCCCGCTCGCCCGCCGCTCCAGCGTCGCGCCGATCTCCTCGACCGCCGCGTGGATCTCCACCGCGACGGCGTTCAGCAGGAAGAACAGGTCCCGCTCGTAGTCCTCCAGCCCCGGCAGCGCGAAGTCCAGCGCGTTGGTGACGGTGCGGAAGTAGCCGAGCCTGTCGCGCGGCACGGCCAGGCCGGGCGAGAGGTGCCCGGCCGTTACCAGCCGGTCGATCAGCAGCGGGAGTTCCTCCTCGGTGAAGCCCAGCCCGGCGATCGCCTCCCTGTCGATCCGGTACGGCCGCCCGTCCTCGGTGATCTCCTCCAGCCGGGCGGTCACGATCGCGGCCTCCTCGGCCGAGAACCGCTCGCCGATCGGGAGCCCCGTGGCCAGCGCCTCGATCACGCGCTGCGCCGTCGCGTCGTCGGCCAGCTCGGCGAAGTCCGCCGGCACGAACGTGTACAGCTCCGTCCGGAAGGCCGCGATCTGCGCCTTCATCGCCTCCAGCACGGCCTTGCGGTGCGGGTGGAACTCCAGCGCCAGGCCGAACTCCGCCAGCGGCAGCCCGGCCAGCGCCGCGATGTCCGTGTAGCGTCCGGTGGCGTCCAGGTAGCCGTTGAAGCGCAGGCTCTCGATCAGCTCGGCCGCGTCCAGCCGCAGGTCGGCGAAGATCCCCGGGTCGAGCTCGGGCCGCGCCGTCCTGAAGCGCTCGACCCGGCGCAGCAGTTCGGCCTGGACGCGTCCCGCGAGGTCGCCGAGGCCGGCGTCGGTCGTGAACCGCTCCACGTTGGTCTCGTCGGCGAAGAAGCCGGGGTCGAGCACCTCGCCCTCGGCGTCCACGTACCCGAGGTAGATCAGGTTGTCGTACAGCTCGGCCCGGAGCTCGTCCGTGAGGCCGCCGTCGAGGGCGGCGAGGTCGGACGGGTAGCAGGCGGTGGCGCGGTCGAGCAGGCCGGCGATCAGCTTGAAGAGCGGCTCGGTGAACGAGCCGAAGTCCGTGGCCGGTCGCAGGTCCTTCGGGACCGGCGTGACGAGCGTCCCGTCGGGCCGCAGGTGACCGGCGAAGACCAGGTTGGCGAAGATCTTCCCGGCCGGCCGGTCGCCGAGCCCGATCCCGCGGAAATCGGCCTTGACGGGCACGCCGAGCGCGGTGACCGCGTCGTAGGCGGCCGGGAGGAGCTTGGCCGGGTCGAGGCGGAGGATCCGGCCGTCGCGCGCGGAGACGATCCCGTCGCCGCGGGCCTTCAGCGCGTCGTGGACGGCGCGCGAGGCCCGCGGGCCGAACCGCTGGGAGACGAACAGGTCCGGCGCCATCGCGAGGGGGGCGAAGCCGCGGTTCAGGCCGTCGAGCGTCTGCGCGATCTCGCCGTACCCGGCCGCCTCGCCGCCCAGGATCTCCTGCAGGTCCTTGCCGCCGAGCCCGCCGTCGCGCGCCCACCGCGTCACGGTGTGCAGGGTCTGGGCCAGCCACAGGCCGTCGGCGGGGTCCGTACCGGCCAGGAGCCGGTAGCAGTCCTGGACCCGCGCCCGCACCATGACCGCGAACGCGGTGTGCCGCCACAGCGAGGGGTCGCTCTCCAGCACCTCCAGCAGGTCGAACAGCTCACCGGCGGTGAGGCCGAGCGCCGCCGTGTACAGCCCGACCCGCCGCAGCAGCATGGGCACCGGCAGCGGGGACCCGGCGCGGTCGAACGGGCTCGGCTCCAGCGACGCGTAGCGGGCGCGGTAGCGCAGCACCGTCTCGGTGATGTCGCCCTCTGACGTCTCGATGGCGCGGGCCAGCAGGCGCAGCCGCTCCTTGTTGTGCGCGGCGAGCAGGTCGCCGGAGAAGGCGGGCGCCGTGGTCTCGACGGGCGCGGCCAGGGCGCACACGTCGGCGACGGGCAGCTCGTAGTCGCGCTGCAGGCGCAGGGTCACGGCGACGATCCGCAGCGCCGCCCCGTCCAGGCGGCCGGCACAGCACGTGGTCAGGACGTGGTCGAGGTCGGCCGGGGTGAGCCCGGTCCTGCGGGCCAGCCGTACGAGCCGGTTGACGTGCTCGAACCAGGCGAACGCCACCGCCGCCGCCCCGTCGCGCGGCACCAGCCGCGTCCCGTCCGCGCCGATCGCCACCGCACTCCTCTCCAGCAGGTCGTGCAGTTCGAGCCCGGTCAGCCCGGTGGCGGCGAGGAAGCGTTCGACGTCCTCCAGCACGCCGAACCGCTCGTCGGCGGCGAGCCCGTAGCGGGCCGCCAGCTCGGCCTCGCCGTCGGCCGGCGTCGTGATCAGTGCCGCCTCGTTCGCGGTCAGGCCCAGGCACACGCGGGCGAGGACGTCCGGGTCGGGCTCCGGCGTGAAGAGCCGGTGGAACTCCTCGGGGGTGACGCCGAGGTGGCGCAGGTAGGTGGCGATCCGCGTCTCGTCCAGTGAGAACGGCAGGTTCAGCGGGTGCCGCTCGGTCTTCAGCGTCTCGTACGGGTCGTCGCCCACGAGCCGCTCCAGCACCTCGTTGACGACGTCGAGGTAGGGCGCGGCGGTGAAGGTGTTCTCGCCGTCGAGCGGGATCCCGGCCAGGTCCGGGCGGCGGTCCGGGTCGAGCAGCGACGACCGCTCGAACACGCCGTCCAGCAGGTCGAGCAGTTCGGCCAGGTACGCGCCCGGCGAATACACCGACCTGGCCTCGTCCTCCTGCCAGACGGGCGAACCCTCTTCGTCGAAGAGCAGTTCGTAGTCGGGCAAGGACTTGTCTGTGAACACGGGGCGCTCCCCTCGCTTGGTCCCCGATGGATACCGTCGGTCTTTTGCTGAGCCGACTCTTGCGGAGCCGCCGCCCGGGAAATCGATACAGATCCAACGCGACTGTCCAAAAAAGGCGGGCATGTATCAGGACCGGCCCCCGGCACCTCTCCATTTGATTCGGCCCGCCGGCGACCGGCCGCCGGGAGTCATTTCTCTGTCCACCTCGTTAGTTTTCAGCGGGCGGGACCATGGGCAACCATGGGTGCCGGTTCGGGGGATCACATCGGAGGTTTCGCCATGTTCGGCAAAAAGAAAGGCGGCAGTTCGGCCGCCCAGACCCGCCAGCCGGTCCGCATCGGTACCCACCGGATCCAGGGCACCGGATCGACCCGCACCCCCACGCCGGACACCGGCACCCCGCCACCCACCACGAACACCACGAACACCGCCAACCAGCCGACTCAGACCACGCAGGTCGGCGTCTCCCCGACTTTCAGAGCGACCCCGATGCTCAGACGGGCGGTAAAACTTTCGGAACCGCCCTTCGCCGACAAACTCAAAGCCGACAAGGCGTTCATCACCGCCCAGTACTCGCATTTCTACGACAACACCGGAGCCCGTAAACACGATTACCAGGACGCGCTGGCCGAGAATTACTTTGAAATGAGCTACTTCGACAGCCCGTACATGATGAATCCGTCCAGGCGCTCGATGCTGGATCCCTACATCGACCTGGCCAGGCAGGGAGTCATCGATCTCGAACCGCAGGACTCCGAATGGCCCCAGGCGCTCGCCGGCGGCGACTACTTCCACTTCACCAACAACCGCAAGGACCCGTCCCTGCGGGACGGCGTGCGGCGGCGCATCGTCGTCAACGTCCGGTCACAGGAACAAGCCCTCCAGATCGCCGACGCCCTGCTCGCCCAATTCGACGACCCCACCGTCAGCCCGTTCGTCGCCAAATTCAAGGTACTCATGAGCTTCAAGCGGATGGAGCCGGTCACCAAGGGTGACAAGATCGTCGTCTACTACACCACCGACGCCACCGACCCGGCCACCGACAGAGTGGGAGAGCGGATCGTCGACGCGATCACCGGCGCCATCCCGGTGGACCGGACGGACCCCAGGCTGGCCCCCTTCTACTCGGTGATCACCCATGGCATCGCCTGGGCCGACGAGGCGGGCGGCGCCAGCTTCACCACGAGGCGGGACGACCTGATGCAGGAGGTCGTGGATGAGAATCCCCAGCTCATCAGCGAGACCGCGTTCTACAACGCCGTCCTCGCCAAGTTCGCAGAGAAGAACGTGGACCCCGCCAACACCCACCAGTACGTGACCCAGCAGCTCAACGCCCCACCCGGCCCGCGCCCCCGCTAGCACCGTCGAAACGCCCACCCCGGCCGCCCGCCCGTCACCACGGCGGCCCGGGCGGGCTGACCGCGTCCGGCCGGGTGCGGGGGCGGCCGGCGGGCGGCGCTTGCGGTCAGCGGTGAGGTGAACCTCGCCGGTCCGCCCACCCCTGGAGCGTCCGCCCTCCTCGGCGGCAACCTTCTCCAGGGCGGTGATGGCGAACTCCCACTCCTCGTCCGTCAGTCGCGCTCGCGCCACGTAAAGAAGAGCCAGCAGGCCGGGGTGACTCCGGCATGGCCCGGTCTCAGGACCAGGCGATCTCGCCGTGGCGGGAGACGAAGCGTCCGGTGCCGGCGCCGGGCCCCTCGGTGGCGAGGGCGACGATCGCGTCCGTGCCCTCGGCAACGGTTTGGGGGCCGCTGTGACCGTTGAGGTCGGTCGCGGTGTAGCCGGGATCAGCGGCGTTGACGCGGATGCCCTTGAGCCCCTTGGCGTATTGCGTGGTCAACATCGTCAGCGCCGCCTTCGAGGAGGTGTACAGCGGCGCGATGACGTGCGACTCGGGCCGGCCGGGGTCGTGGGGGCGCCGGGCGACCGGGCTGCGGCGCGAAGAACTGGCCGACCTGGCCGGCGTATCGGTCGACTACATCGTGCGCCTGGAGCAGGGGCGGGCCACGACACCCTCGGCGTCGGTGGTGGCGTCGCTGGCGCGCGCCCTGCAGCTGTCCACCGCCGAGCGGGACCACCTGTACCGGCGGGCCCAGCTCGTACCGCCGGTGGGCGGCGCGATCTCCGACCACCTTCCGCCCGGCGTGCAGCGGGTGCTCGCCCGCCTCGGGGACGTGGCGGTTGCCGTGTTCGCGGCGGACTGGCAACTGGTGTGGTGGAACCGTGGGTGGGCCGCCCTGCTGGGCGATCCCTCCGCCTCGCCGCCGCGGCTGCGCAACTTCGCCCGCGACAGGTTTCCGGTGGACGCCGGCCCCGCGTACCTCGCTCTGTGGCCGGTGGCCGAGGGGGACCGCGACGCCACCGACGCCGCCGTCGTCTCCGACCTGCGCCGCGCCACCGGCCGCTTCCCCCAGGACGGCCGCCTGGCCACGCTGATCCGCGATCTGAACGCGGGCAACAGGAGGTTCGCCGAGCTGTGGGCGACCGGAGAGGTGGCCGCGCACCGCGAGGACCACAAGACGATCTACCATCCGTCGGTGGGCCCGGTCACGGTGGACTGCGACGTCCTGACCGACGGCGACTCCGAGCTCAAGATCGTCATCATGACCGCCGTACCGGGCAGCGAGGACGAGACCAAGCTCCGGCTCACCGCCGTCGCCGGCCATATTGACATTAAGAGGAGCCCTCACTAAGTAGCCGCAGATTCCGGCGTCATCTCGTTGACCACCCCCCAAGTTGATGTTAGTAATGCAGGAAACCTTCATAACGATGGAGGCCGCCTGTGGTCACGCGATTAGCCGCACTGGTCCTGCTCCTCTCCGCATTGCTGGGCGTCCCCCTGCCCGCCGACGCGGCCACCGGCCACGCGTTGACGGCCGCGCAGCTGGCTCAGGTCCGGCCGCTGGCGTTCACCTCGACCATGTCGGCGCGTGACGCGGTGGTCTCCACGCTGCCGGTGACCAAGGTGCGGATGGACACCGTCATCGCCGGCGGCTACACCACCCGCGCGATCTGCCACCCCACCGACCTCCACATCTCCGCCCAGGTCAGCGGATTCTGCTGGAACGCCACCGACGACACGACCGCGAACTGGTTCCCGCAGGGGATCACGGGCAGCGGCGACGGCATGAACGGCTCGGTGCTCTACCCGCCCTGCGACGGCTGCGCCGGCCGGAAGATCGTGGCCGTGAGCTGGCGCAGCGGCGCCTCCCACGAGTACGGTGCCAACCGGCTCGCCAGGGTCACCTTCGTCGACGTCACCGGCGGATTGTCGGGCGCCCCCTACCGCCACGTCGTGCTGGTCGAGCCCGACGGCACCACCGAGGGCTTCCACGAGATCGCCACCCACGCCGACGGCATCTCGTGGTACGGCAACAAGCTCTTCCTCGTCACCGGCGGCGACCCGAACGTGTCCGGCGGCGACCGGCTGGTCCGCGTCTTCGACCTCACCCACTTCTGGCAGATGAACTCCACCACGTCAGGAAATGTCGGCTGCGTCGGCGGTGTCTGTTCGGCGGCGTACTCCGGCTTCGCGCTGCCTCAGATCGGCTACTACCGGCTCAACTCCCCCGCCGTGTGCGCCAGCCTCGACCTGACCAGGCCCTGCCTGAACGGCGTCTCGCTCGACCGGAGCGGCGCCGACCACCTGACCACCGTCGAATACAAGAGGGACGCCTCCGGCGGGAAGATCCTCCGCTGGCCCCTCGACCCGTCCACCGCCCTGCTCAAGACCGGCTCCGACGGGCTCGTACACCCCACCGAGGGCTGGACCAGCCCGGTCTGGGAGCTGCAGGGCGGCGTGTTCACCGGCGACAAGGGCGTCCTCGTCGGGTTGTGCCCCGACGGCGCGCCTGCCGTCACCTACATGCCGGGCGGCACGGCCAACATCTACGGAAATTTCCGGAAATCCTGCCTGCACCGCGTCACGATCTCCGCCGACCGCGACACGCTCGACGTCCACTACATGACAACCGCTCCGGGCAACGCGCAGAACGTCGCCTACTGGCCGGCCAGCGGAGAATTATGGCTGGTCAACGAGTTCCGCGGCGATTACGACGCCATCTACGACAGCGACCGCCTGGTGCTGGCCGTGAACTGCCCGAACCTCGACTGCTGAGACCGGGCGCGTCCACTGGTCGCGGCGCGCGATCGATCCGATCAGCGGGCGCTGACCGGATCGCCCACCCGGATCGTGCCCGGTTCGCGGGGGACGAGGCGGATGCCGAACCACGTCTTGCCGTCCCACTTGCGGTGCCGGGCCAGCGTCCGCAGCGGCTCCTTGCCCTTCACCTGGGTCTCCGGATCGATCGTCGTCACCGCGCAACGGTCGCAGATCTCCGAGACCCGGAAGGGAACGGCGCCGATCCGCACCTCGCGCCAGCCGTCCTCCGCGAAGGCCTCCGCGCCCTCGACGATCGCGCTGGGACGGAACCGTACCCGCGACAACCGCCCGGGCGGATCCTCGCCGCACCTGGCCGCCTCCTCGGCCAGCCACCCGTCCAGGGCGAGCGCGGACGACTCCGAGATGAGCAGGAGCGGCGCGTCCCACGCGAAGCTCACCACCTCACCCGGCAACCCGCCGTGCGCCGGGTCGATCGACCGCCGCCCGGGGTCGTCCAGCCACACCAGCCTGGCCGGGCGCCCCAGCAGCTCGCTGAACCAGGCGTGCGCCGCGTCGTCGGCGAGCACCGCCTTGTCCAGACCTGTGAAGCCGACCGGCGTGGCCGCACCGGCGGCGGGCGGCACGGCCAGGGGTTCCATCCCGCGTGCCGCGAGCCGCAGACCACCCTCGGCGGTGGGGTGCGCGGCGACGGAAGCCAGGCGCGGGAACTCGCCCAGCCACAGGTTGTCGCCGCGCTCGTCGACCACCGCCCACCGCCGGTCCCCGTCCAGACCCCAGGGGTGTACGACCGCCTCGGACAGCGCATAACCCTGACCCGATTTCAGCGGATAAATCAGGATTTGATCAAGGATCACCACCCAAGCTTATCCGGTTCAGTAATCGCCGTCAGGAGGCAAATGCAACCTCCATGCCCGCCGCTTCCACGCCGTTCAGGGCTGACGTCCAGCGGGGCCGCTCATGGGCGCCCCCGCACAGCGCGCGGCCCGCTCCCTCCGCCTCGAAGATCCCCGGCAGCAGCGGGTCACCGTCCACCACCCGGGCGGACAGCCGGCCGGCCACGAGCGGGTCGTGCGCGGCCGCCACGCCGCCGCAGGCCCGCAGCAGCGCCGGCACGGGCGGGACGAGGACGTCATCGGGCGTGCGGATGCGCCTGGCGCCGTCCCACCACGTCGGCCCGCCACCCGACGGGACGGGAGACGACGACGCGGACGAGGCCGGCCAGGTCCGCGGTCCTGCCCTAGGTGACGAGGTCGCGCAACTCCTGCCAAACGGGTAACGGGGGTCACTTGTGTCATGGGCGGGAGATTAGAGATCATCACCGACAAAGCGACCGGGTGCCGATCCGGCCGTTCACAAGATCGAGTCGTGTTGGAAAGGCCACGTGATCGACGACGTACTCCGTTCCATGGCCGAGAAGATCGCGGCCGCGGCGCCCCCGAAGTGGCGCCGGGCCGAATTTCGGGGGTTCGCGACCGGCGGCGGCGGGTCCGGGCACAGCGGCCTGACGTACGAGCCCGGCGCCGGCGACGGTGACGTCGACCTGCACGCCGAGCTGTGCGCCGTCCACACACTGGCCGGGCCGACCGGCGATCATCTGACCGTCGAGCTGGTCGTCGAGGCCAAGGGGCGGTTCGAGGCGGTGGTCAGCGAGTCGCTGGAGCGTGCCCACGACGGCGGCTTCCTGTACGTGCTCGATCGGCACGCGCTCCCGGCCGAGCCGGCGGCGTTCCAGCAGGGCCCGGTGGAGTCCACGCAGGCGGGGGACCCTCGGGAGGCGGTCGCCCTGCTCGGCGCCTATTTACGCGAGCGGGACCGGATCCTGGGGCGGGACACGTACGCGCCGCCGCCCGCCCTGCCCGAGGCGCGCCGGGCCGAGCTCGCGATGGGGCTCCCCGACGACCTGCGTGCCCTGTACGCGCACATCGACGGCGACGGCGGCGAGGGGCTGCTGGACCGGCACCCCTGGTTCGGCCTGGAGCGGCTGGTGAGCCAGAGCCGCCCGGAGAACCGCTGGTGGACTGCGGGACGCGCCTGGCGTGACCACCTGCTCAACCCGTTGATCACCAGCACCGGCCCGCGGCTGGCGGTGCGCCGGGCATCGGACCACCCGGGCTGGATCCCGTTCGCCACCAGCACCGGCGGCGAGTTCCTGGCGGTGGACCTCGCGCCTGGCCCCGGCGGGCGCTCCGGCCAGGTCATCCGCATGGGCGTGCACCACGACGACGGCCCGGTCTACGTCGCCGACTCGGTGACCGCCCTGCTGCGGCGGCACGTCGCCGCGCTGCGGGCGGGCGCGTACCGGGTCGAGGAGGGCGAGCTGTGGATCGACGTCGAGGAGCCGGAGGAGGAGCCCCGCGCGCTGGTCGTCGCCGGCGCCGACGCGGCCTCCATGCGCGGCATGCGCCCGGGGATCGAACGCCTGACGGTGCTCAACGCCCCCTGGGCCGACTTCCGGCCCCTGCGCGGGACGCCGACGTTGTGGCAGATCACCGTGGAGAACGTGCCGGGAGCGGATCTGGGCCCGCTCCGCGACACGCCGGTGGAGCTGCTCGACCTGTCCATGGACGCGATCGACCTGTGGCCGCTGGCGGGCCACGCCACGCTCCGCCTGCTGACGGTGCGGACCACGAGCCCCGTCGACCTGGCGCCGCTCGTGTCGTGCCCGCGCCTGTACGGGCTGGACCTGTCCCAGGCCGCCGTCAACGACCTCGGCGTGCTCGCCGACCTGAAGAACCTGCTCTACCTGCGCCTGCGCCGCGCGCAGTGGGAGGAGCTCTGGGAGCGGGCGGGCCATCCGGCGGGGCTGGCGGCGGCCGAACTGGCCGCCGAGCCGCCCCGGGAGAGGGCCTGGTGGTGGTCGGTCGACAGGTCCTACCACGCCCCGGAGCCGTCGCTGAAGACGGCGGTCAAGTGGGCGGCCGACCTGGCCGGCAGGTCGGCGGACGTGCGGACCTTCGCGGGCCGGTTCGCCCGCAGCGGGTCAGCCTCTCGTTGAGATCAGCTCCAGGGCGCGCTGGTACTGCTCGGTCGACGGCTGCCGGGTCCAGGTCATGCCGGGCAGGCTGTCCGAGAGCATGCGCGCCATGACCATGGACATGACGTCGGACGGCTGCGCGTGCGGCATCTGCGGGCGCATCGACCGGTATCCGGCGAGCACCCGGCCGTAGTCGTACATCAGCGTGTTCGTGAAGCGACTGCGCTCGGCGTCGGCGCTCTCCAGCCCCGCCACGAACTCGGGCTCCGGCTCCTCGATCACGGCCTTGTAGACGTCGAGCCGGTTGCGGATCTCGCCGGGGGCGGCGTGGCTGTGGGCGTCGTCGTACATGTGCGCCACGTGCTGCGGCATCTCCACGAGCACGGTGAGCATGCCGTAGCCGCCGTCCTCGTCGCCGTAGCCGCCGACGCCGCCGTCCACGCCCTGGGCGTGCGTGGCGCTCATCATCGCGCCGGTGAAGTCGTACTTGTCCATGCCGTCGACCTGCTCGGCCATCCAGTCGTCGTCGAGGTGCAGCACGCCGCCGGTCTCGCTCTGCGCGGCGCGGTCGATCAGGTGGCGTACGGCGCCCGCCGGTTCGCCCAGGGCCTGCGGGCCCAGCGCGGCGAACTGCTCGGCGAGCAGGAACAGCGAGATCATCATGGACGGGTCGTAGACGCGCAGCGCGCCGGCCTCGCGGTGCAGGAAGACCGTGCTCTCCTCGTCGTACGCCTCGAGCCCGGCCATGAACGCCCGCTCCTGCTCGTCGTCGAGGATGAGCTCCCAGGCCCACTTGCGTTCGACGTGGAACTTGTAGAAGTCCTCGCCTCTGAGCGGATCTCGGAACTTCCACCACAGAGCCACGCCGGCGACCAGGGCGACGATCACGCCCAATGCGATCCACATAGGGGTCCGTCTCTCTTTCTCTCGGGTTGACTGCCGGAAAAGCCGGATCGTAGCGGTGAAGATCCGTTGATCTCCCGGAAACAACCGGAAAGGAGGGGCATGATCACCTTCAGTAGCCCCTAGAAAACGTTGTCCATACGCCAGGGTGCTGGAGCTGAGGGAGGGCCGGGCGGGCAGCGCCTCGGAGCAGCATGCCGTGGTGCGCCGGTCCGTGACGCCGCCCGCCCGTGACGGGGTCAGGCCCAGGCCGTGACCGCCGTGAAGGAGCTGTCGTCGCGGAACCCGGCCGTGCCGTCGTAGGCGTCCACCCAGAGCTCGAAGCCGCGGTGGCGCAGGAAGCGGCCGGGGTAGTTGCTCGATTCGAGGCGCACCGAGCCGCTCGCGGCGCCGGGTCCGGCGTAGAAGGTGGCGTCGGCCCTGAACAGGGCGGTGCCGTCGTCGGCGCCCAGGCGCGCCCGCCAGCCGGAGTGGCGCAGATACCGGCCGTCGGCGGCGCGCAGGGAGTAGCCGTTCGGCGCGGCGAGCCCCGCCACGATCGTGAAGGTGGCGTCCTGACGGGTCTGGGCGTCGCTGGAGGCGCTCACCTCGTGCAGGTAGCCCAGGTCGTTCTGGTGCCTGACGAAGCGGGCGGGATAGTTGACCGAGCGCAGCGACCGGGTCGTCCCCGTCGGGAGGGTGGCGGCGCCGGGGACCCTGGCGTGCGTGAGCGTCCCGAACCCGAGCTGGTCGAAGCCGCCGCTGTTGGGTCCGTAGTCGCCGCCGCCGCCCTCCGGCCGCACCTTGGCGACGAACGCGGCCGAGTACGGCATGGCCAGGCCGCGCCTGACGGCGTAGTGGTTGTAGACCGTCTCCCAGACGGGCCGCACCTCGCCGCGGCTCGCCGAGGAGATCGCGGTGTGCGTCTGCTGGGCGCAGTTCTGGCCGGTGCCCCAGGTGTAGGCGGTGAACGGGACGTCCTCGCCCAGGTTGTACTTGGCGATGTACTCGCACGCCTTGGCGAACCGGTTGCCGTCGTAGCCGTACAGGTCGATGCCCTGGTTCCAGGCCATCTCGCAGAAGGCGCCCATCTGGCCGACGCCCATCATGGTGTGGCCCTGGTCGCGCCCGCTCTCCTGCCACTGCGCCAGCCCGCCGCTGTGCAGGAACGGGATGGCGTGCCCGATCGAGCCGTTGCCCGCGCCCGTCCTGAAGTACGTGACGGCCCGGTCGATGAGGTCCTGCCGGTCGCAGAGCACGCCGATGGCCAGGATCGAGTTCATGGTGCACAGATCCCAGTTGGCCCAGTAGTTGGTGATGCAGGCGTCGTTGTGGTTGGTCAGGAAGCTCTCGTTGAGCGGGTGGAAGACGTTGAGCATCATCCGCTGGAAGCGGGCCAGGTCGAAGCCGCCGTAACCGCGCATGATCTCGGCGACGTTGGCGAACTGGTAGCCGTAGATCCCCGCGGCGAGGAACCGGTCGGCGTTGCCGGTGACCGTGGTGAGCGTGGCGGACCAGGCGTTGAGGATGTCGCGGGCCTTGTCGCCGTGCGCGGCGCTGCCGCTGACCTTCCAGCGCAGCGCGTTCTGGTAGGCGGCGTGGATGTCGTTGTAGAGGATCCCGTAGTTCTGGCCGTCGCCGCCGCGGATGATCGTCGCCTGCGGATTGGGCGACCAGGTGCTCTGGGAGTGGGAGTTGGCCACGAGCCGGTCCCAGCCCGCCTTCCAGGGCTGGGCTCCGGCGTTGACCATCGAACGCATGCGGTCGAAGTCGGCCTGCGTGTGCAGCAGGCCGGGGTGGCTGGCCGCGGCGGCCGGCTCGGCGCGGCCCAGCAGGGCCGCGCCTGCGCCGGCGGCGAGCACGACCTTGAGGGCGCCGCGACGGGTGACGACGGGGGTGCGTGCGGACATGACCTCTCCTAGGGGGTGTTGGAGGGTGCGGTACGGCTCGCTCCTCGGGCGCGAGCCGTACCGCGGGGGTCACAGGCTCGCGAGGGCGACGCGCAGCCGCTCAGCCGCGGCGTCGATCTGCTCCTGACCGGCCGGCTCGGAGCGGGCGTGCTCCAGCGCGGCGGTCAGCTCGGGGGTGCGGCGGCTCGGGTCGACGGCCTCGGCCTCCTCGATGAGCAGGTCGAGCAGGGTACGGTCGTCGCCCATAAACAGGAACTCGATCTCGGCCACGTTGGCGTTGCCCGACGGGAAGGCGACGCGCAGCCACGGGTAGGCCGCGGTCCGCGGGAGCGGGACGGAGTACCACTGCGCCGTGTCGACCCCGCTGACCGTGTGCAGGTCGGTCCAGGTGGCGCCACCGTCGGCGGATCCCCTGAACACGGCGCCGTTCAGCCGCGTGACGTGGGTGGAGCGCGGGTGGTAGCGGATCGCGTCCAGCGCCGCCGCCGCCGGCAGGCGCACGTCGATCCAGCCCGCCGAGGTGGTGGTGTCGGTGGCGGTGGCCAGGTCGCCGTCGAAGGCGCGCCAGCCGTTCTGGGCCTTGGTGCCGCCGCCTCCCCATGCCTCGGTGGACGCCTCCACCATGGACGGCTCGACGGTGACCTTCTTCAGCAGCGTGCCGACCGGCACGAGCTGCTCGACGGCGGCGTAGATCCGGTCGATCAGCTCGTCCTCGTCGCCGCCCGCCTTCGCCTCGGCGATCGCCCTGGTCAGCAGGTAGTAGCTGCCCTTGGTGTAGTCGGCCGCGGGCAGCTTCTCCGTCTCGGCGATCACGGTGGCGAGCGGTTCGGCCGCCGCCATCAGCAGGCCCGAGCCCGGCCGTTCGGCGCCGTCCGCGCCGATCGTCGCGATCCGGTAGAAGCGGGTGCCGTGCCGCAGCGGTTCGTCGGTGAAGTCGAAGGTCAGCGCGTTCGACAGCACCGGGCGCCAGGCGGCGCTCGCGCCGTCCTTGCGGTAGACGGTGAACCGGGTGGCGGCGTCCGGCTTGCTCCAGCGCAGCGTCACCTGGTCCCTGGCCCGCTCCACCCGGGCGTACAGCGTCCCCTCGGGGTCGGGCGACACCGTGACGTGGGTGAACGTGGCCGCCGTGGCCGCCGCCACCCCGGCGTACACGCCTTCGGGGAAGGGCGTGAACAGCTCCGCCACGTACGACCACGACTGGCCGTCCTTGCTCGCCCATGCCCGCACGATCTGGGCGTCGACGTCCCGTACGAGCTTGACGAACGGGTACTCGGCCGCGGTGTATCCCTGGATGCCGGCGTCGATCGGGCTGCGCCGGTCGTCCTGCCAGTCGTGCCGGGAGTCGCGGGTGCGGTTCCGCAGGACGAGCCTGCCGGAGGCGTCCGCGCCGAAGTAGATGTAGCGGGCGTCGGCCCGGAGCATCACGCCACTGGCCGGGCCTCCTGCCTGCTCGATCCGGGCGCTGACCGACCCGCTGCCGGTGAGCACCTCGTTCGAGAAGAGCAGGGTGTCCTGGATGTCACGCTTGTCGAGGTAGTAGTCGTCGCCTTCGCCGAGGCCCTTGCCGTCGCCCCCGGTGAGCTCGACGCGGTGCCCGTCCGCCTTGACCCGGCCCGCGACCTCTCCGACGCGGTCCACCGGCGCGGCGGGCGGCTCGACGGCCTGCGAGGCCCAGCCGGAACCGTGGCGGTTCACCCCGGTCACGGTGTACGCGCCGGACTGCTTGCCGGCCTCGAACGTCGTGCCGCGGACCCCGGCGGCGATCACCTTGCCGTCGCGCCTGATCGTGTACGACTCGGCGCCCGCGGCAGGCTTCCAGGTGAGGGTGACGCCGTCGCGGTCGCGCAGCGCCTGGACGAAGTCCACGTGGTGCGGCTTCGGCCGCTCGGCCGCGGCGCCGTCCAGCCTCAGCACCATCGCGGTCTCGGGCGGCACGCTCACCGCGCCCCCGGCCACCCGCCTGCCCGAGACCAGGTCCACCGCGTCGCCGGGCACGTCCAGGGAGAACGAGCGCTTGTTGCCGTAGTCGTCCCGGGTGGTGTTGAAGGCGAACACGTAGTCGCCGTAGCGGGCGGTCAGGAAGTCCGCGTATCCGGAGTAGGGGGTGTCGAACTCGTAGTTCTCCCGCCGCACGGTGCCGACGCCCGGCTGGTGGGCGGCGGGCAGGATCTCACCGGCCAGCGCCTGCGGCAGGCCGCCGTCGCCCTTCTGCTGGTCCTCCATGAAGTCGACGTCGATGTTGTCCATCCGCACGTTGTAGTCGCGGTAGGCGAACTGCGTGTCCGTGGCGATCTGCACGACGTTGTGGTGATCCTTGGCCAGGACGTGCAGCCGCCCGTTCCCGGCGACGCCGCGCTGCCGTTCGAACAGCGAGCCGAAGATCCGGGTGTCGCCGTCGCGGACGGAGACGAACATGTCGTCCACGTCCGCGAACGCGAACCGCTCGTAGCGGGCCGGGTCGACGCCCAGGGCGGCGAGCTCCGCGGGCGTGTACGCGGCGAAGTCCGTCTGCGGGAGCACGGCCCCGGCCGCCGGGCGGGCGCGCAGGTAGGCGTAGGTCTCGGGCAGCCACATGTCGTACTTCCGCTTCGCCTCCACGGAGGAGAACGTGTTGAAGTACTGGTTGTCGGCGATCTGCTGCTGGACGAACCCGGCCGCCTCGTTCGCGTAGCGCCGGTACGGCTCCCACTCCGCGCTCGCGTAACGCTCGGCGTGCTCGGCCATGTGCTTGTCCAGCGTGACGTACTCCATCGTGCGGCCCTCGGTGTTGCGCAGGGCGTAGGCGGGCCAGCCCGGGTAGGCCGCGTTGCGCTCGTCGACGGCCATCTCCGCCAGGGACACCCGCTTGCCGTTGTCGTCCGTGCCGGTGTAGCGGGTGAAGCCGCGGGCGTGCAGGTTCTTCAGCGCCAGCTTGAGGATCTCGTCGTTGAGCTTCTCGTCGCCCTTGTGGCCCCAGGTGCGGAAGAAGTACTCGGGCAGGTAGTTGGTGGCCTCGCCGTAGTTGGCGACGAAGGTGTTCTCCCTGGTCAGCCCGGCTTTGGTGATGCCGGTGTAGTGCTCGCCGTACGGCAGGCGGCGCACCACCCTCCCGTCGGCGCCGAGCTTGCTCCTGGCCAGGCCCTTGCCCACGATCCGGGCGAAGTCGTCGGTGAAGCGGGCGGTGGTGTCGTGGTAGAAGAGCGAGTGGTAGAGGTCCAGGTCCTTGCCGTCGGGCCCCACCAGCACCTCTTCGCCGAGGAAGGGCTCGACGCCGAGCGCCTCCAGCAGGATCCGGTGGCTCCTGGCCTTGCCCTCGTAGAAGCGCGATCCGATCACCCGCAGGCCCTCGTGCGCCTCCCACGCGCCCTCGTAGGTGTACATCACCTGGTTGTAGATGTAGGACAGGCGCGCTCTGGCGAAGTCGAAGTTGGCCTTCAGCACCCGCTCGTACGCCTCGCGCCGGGACAGCTCCCCGCCGTCCCAGTCCACGCCCTTGAGCGAGGACGGCCCGTCCTGCGTGCCGGTGACGAAGGGCTCGTCCAGGAACGCCTCGAACTCCTTCGTGCCGTACACCTCGGGGATCAGGTTCTCCACGATGTACAGCGCCTCGCCCAGGGCCCCGTAGTAGCCGCCCCAGTCGCCCTGGTGGCCGCCCCGCAGCAGCAGCCGGGTGTCGGCGTAGTAGTCCTTGACGTGGTTGTCGATCGCCTTGAACAGGCGTCCCAGCGCCGCCTTCTTCAGCTCTGGCGTGTTCGCCGGCACCCAGGGCTCCAGCAGCGCCGAGGCGTAGAAGCGCAGGTCCTCCTGGTAGCGGACGACCGACAGCTTCGCCGTCGGCGAGGCGTCGAGCTGCGCGCTGTACTGGTTGAACAGGTCGACCTGGCTCTTCCGGTAGCGGTCGACCATCGCCTGCTTCTCGGCGTCGGTCGGCCCGGGGGCGGGCGTGGTGTCCGGGGTGACCGTCCCCTGCTTCTCGCCGGAGACGTCCAGGTACGCGGTGGTGTGCGTGTAGGCCCGGTAGTAGCCGCGCGAGTCGGCGGTCACGGGCTGGCTGAACCCGGCGTCGTACGTCCGGACCGTCATCTCCACGACCCGCCGGCCCAGGGTGTGGCCGAGCGGCAGCATGATCGTGTTGTAGTAGAACCGGCCGGGCAGCGCCTTGCTCGAGCCGAGGTTGATCGCCTCGTAGTCGCCCGAGCGCCGGTAGCCGATCTGCTCGCCGTTGACGTAGGCGATCGTCTTGTAGGGCGAGACGTCGCTCCCCCAGAACTTCAGCGTGAAGTAGTTCTGCGCGACCGGATCGACCGCGACCCTGAACCGCAGCTCACCGCCCTTGACGGTGGGCGGGGCGGTCGGCCTGGCCACTCGGGCGGGCTCCCCCAGCGCCCCTTCGACCACCGCGGTGGAGGCCGCCTGCAGCGCGTGCGCGCTCTCGGACTCGGTGTCGCCGAACGTGACCACGTCCACGTGTCCGGCGGGCAAAGGGGCGGCCGTCGCAGGGGGCGCGGCGAGGAAGGGCAGCAGCAGGATCGCGGCGAGCGGGCCGCCTAACAGGTGCCGAGCGAGCATGGCGGGTCTCCCGATAGAAAACGTTCTCCCCGGAGATTAGGCCGCAGTGAGTCACCCGACAAGAACCCGTTACCCAGGCGTTACACAGAAGCTCGCCTCAAGAGGAACGTTTTACCAGCTCAGAGACATGATTGACGATCCACGATGACGGAATGCGCTTTCCGCCTCTTGTCGACCCGCCGGCACACGTCTACGCTGAGCGCACTCTGATAGGCACCGTTAACTACGCTCGCTGGCTCAGAAAGTCCAGAACTCGTTCGCGTTGTCCTTGGTCGCCAGCTTGACCGGGACCGCCACCGTCTTGGCGACCGTCTGGCCCTTGGCCGCCTTGATGGCGTCCTGCACCGCCTGCCAGCCGATCAGGCGCGGCTGCTGGGTGACCGTGGCGGCCATGCTGCCAGCCCGCACCGCCTTGATCCCGTCCGGCGTGCCGTCGAACCCGACGACCTTGACGTGGTGGCCCGCCCTCGGCCCCAGTGCCTGGATCGCGCCCAGCGCCATCTCGTCGTTCTCCGCGAACACCCCGTCGAGGTCGGGATGCGACCGGATGAGGCTCGTCATGACGTTCAGGCCCTTGGCCCGGTCGAAGTCGGCCCGCTGGGCGGCCACGACCTTGATCTTCGGGTACGCGGCGATGCCGTCGGCGAAGCCCTTGCTGCGGTCGCGGGAGGCGGAGGTGCCGGCCGTGCCGCGGAGCACGACCACGTGGCCCTTCCCGCCGATCTGCTTGGCCAGTTCCTGCGCGCCGAGCCTGCCTCCAGCCAGGTTGTCCGAGGTCAGCGTCTCTGCCACCGAGGCGTTGTTGATCGCGCGATCGGCCGCGATCACCGGGATGCCGGCCAGGCTGGCGGCTCTGACCTCCGTGGCGAGCGTGTTGGAGTCGACCGGGTTGATGATGACCGCCTTCATCTTCCGGATGGTGAACCCGTGGACCTGCGTCGCCTGCCGCGAGGCGTCGTTCTGGGCGTCGGCGACGGACAGCTTGGCCCCGAAACGCTGAGCGGCCGCCTCCGCCCCGTCACGGAACTGGACGAAGTACGGGTTGCTCATCGTCGAGACCGCCAGGCCGATGGTGAGGCCCTCCGCGGAGTCGCCGTTGGCGGGCGCACCACAGGCGGCCGCAGCCAGCGCGACACCGGCTATGACGAACACGAGACTTCGCATAATTCTTCTTCTCGTTGGGCTCAGCCCCGCTGCGGAAGGGCACCGACGCGGGCGGCGGGCGCGCTCCACACGCACCCGTGACCGCCCGGCCGCTGCGCTGAGACCGGGCGACGGCACGAACGGCCACCGCGTAACCGCTGGTCAAAGTGTATGTGATGGGCTTCACCTTTGCCGAACCCGAGTTGTGAGGACCGGAATCACCGCGACGACGCGGACCCCAGGAGGCTCAGCGGTCCCAGCCGACCACCAGCTCCACGAACTTCGCCGGATGCTCCACATGCAGGAAATGCCCGGCATCCGGCCACACCACGGTCCTGGAGCCCGGATGGCCGGGCAGGCCCGCCTCCCACCGCGCGGCCTCCGGCACATTGTGTACGGCGAGCACCGGGCAGGCCCGTCTGGCCAGATACCGCTCGGATTCCCGGCGCACCCCGAAGGCACCGGGCACGGTGTACATCCCGGCGTAGCACTCGGCCAGCACGTGACCGGGCGTGGCCAGCAACTGCCCGGTGATCGGCGCGGGCAGCGGCCCGAGCTGCCGCAGCGCGGCGGCCACGCCGTCGGCACGCAACGCCGCCAGGCGGCCGGGGATGAGCCGTTCCTCCTCCTCGTCGGCGCCGTAGGCGGGAGCGACCACGACCAGCCCGCTGACCAGCTCCGGATGCTCGACCGCCAGCGCGGTGACCACCTGGGCGCCCATGGAGTGCCCGATGGCCAGCACCGGCTCGTCCAGCAGCGGCACCAGGTCGCGGGCCAGGTCGACGGGCCGGTACCCGGTCGCCGGAACCGGGGACCGGCCGTGACCGCGCAGGTCGGGAGCGATCACCCGGCGTTCCCCGAAGTCCAGGGAGCGCCACAGCCGGTGGTCGCCGCCCCATCCGTGCACCAGGAGCAGCGGCGGACCGCCGTGGCCCCAGGTCTCGACGTGCACCCTCATGGACTGTCCGAGGTGCTGAAGAGGCCGGTGTGGCTCATGCGCGGTAGCGGATCTGCTCGAAGCGTGCCGAGCAGCCCTCTCCCGCCAGGTCCTGCACCCAGAACCCCACGAACGCGCCGGTGAAGCCGAAGGCCCGCACCTTCCCGTCGATGAACTCGTCGGCGTGCTCGTCCGACAGGATCGTCGCGTCCAGGTCCGGGCCGTGGTTGAAGCGCAAGACCGGCCCGTCGAACTCCACGCGCAGCTCGACCTCGCCTCCCGCGGGGCCGAGCAGGCGCTCGGTGCGGGTCCCCTGGTCGCTGGTGGTCAGCACCAGGCCGTCGGCGGTCACGGCCAGGTAGTGCCAGTTGCGCGAGTTGTAGTAGGCGACGATGCCCGCCCACTGGTGGACGCTGTCCGGCTCGAACCGCATGACCGTTTCCAGGGAGCACTTCTGAGCCGTGACCCGGCGGGCGACCAGGCTCGGGGTGCGCAGGCCGTACGGGGACTGACCGCCCTGGACGGTGAGCCCGCCCTCATCGGCGGCCAGCCAGTCGGGCGAGGCGGGCCGGCGCAGCGTGCTCCAGTCAGGCCCGAGCCCGCCGGCGGCCGGCGAGCCGTTCCAGCCCTCGGTCGCCGGCCACGGGTGCGCGGGCAGCTCGGGCGCGGCCACCTCCACGGCGGGCACGCCGCCCGCCACGCGCGGCCACCCGTCCTCCCAGGTCACGCGCTGCAGCGCGGTCTCGCGCCCGAGCACGCACCTGTCGTTGTGGTACGGCCGGGCCATCAGGTGGGACAGGTACCACTCCCCCGTCTGCGTCTGCACCAGGCAGCCGTGCCCGGCCTTCTGCAGCTCCAGGCTCCGGTCGTGGCGCGAGGTGAGCATGGGCCCCGCCGGGTCCTCCTCGTACGGCCCCGACATCGAGCGGGAGCGCAGCACCGTGACCCCGTGCTCGTAGCCGGTGCCGCCCTCGGCCACCATCAGGTAGTACCAGCCGTCGATCTTGTAGAGGTGCGGGCCCTCGGTGACGCTGCGGTTGGGCAGGATCAGCTCGGGCTTGCCGCCGTCGAGGGACTGCAGCTCGATCCCGGCGAACCCGCGGCCCGGCCGGGAGTCGAAGACCATGTTGAGCAGCCAGCTCCGGCCGTCCTCGTGGTAGAGGGAGGCGTCGAAGCCGCGGCCCGGCAGCCGGACCGGGTCGGACCACGGCCCCTCGATCGAGGGCGCGGTGATCAGGTAGTTGGCGATGTCCTTGTAGCCGAGGGCATAGTTGTCCATCACGCCGTAAACCAGGTGGAACAACCCGTCGTGATAGGTCAGGTCGGGCGCCCAGATGCCCCCGGAGTCGGGCACGCCGGACAGGTCGAGCAGCCTGCGCTCGGTCAGGATGCCCCCCAGCGGACGCCAGTTCACCAGGTCACGGGAGTGGTGCACGCGGACGCCCGGACACCACTCGAAGGTCGAGGTGGCCAGGTAGTAGTCCTCTCCCACCCGCAGGATCGAGGGGTCGGGGTCGAAACCGGGCAGGACGGGATTGCGGATCATATGATCTCCACACTCTTTCCAGCAGTCAGCTCAACTTCTCGGCGCAGGCCCGAGGCACGGTGGACAACGGTAACGGTCTGGTCGACCGGGGAGGTGAGCCTGGCCCGGACGCCGTCGCCCCAGGACAGCTCCTCGACCGTCACCCGGCCCCGGCAGCGGACGCCGCGCACGCGGTCCTTCGCCAGCGCCGGCGGGAGCGCGGGCAGCAGCTCGACGATCCCCTTTGCCCAGGCCGGCTCGCCATCCTTCAACCGCGCCGCCGCCAGCGCCCGATGCAGGCTGCCGTGCGCGGACTGGGTACAGGTGGCTGACGTGCCGGTGGTCCTCTTCGCCGAGCGCGTGCCTGGCCGCCGCGACGTCCATGGTGGCGTTGTGGCAGGCGAACGGCCCGCCGCCGGGCCCCACCTCGGGCGAGAACGACGGCACCACGGTCCCGTCCGTTCCGGCGAGGAAGTCCTCCCAGAACAGGCGGCTCTCCGCGAGCCGGCCCGCCAGCTCGGGGATCGGCTCGCCGGTGACCACTGCGTGCTCCACGAGCGGATACAGCAGCCAGTCCGCCCCGGCCAGCCACATCGTCCACGGCCAGTCGGCGTTGAGGTGGAACAGGTGGCCGTTCTCGCCGTCCGTGCGGCTGGGCGCGAGGATGCCCCTGGCGCCGTAGATCTCCCTGGCGTTGGTGCGCCAGTGGTCGATCTGGCCGCGGTGCCGGGCGACCTGCCGGTCCAGCAGTCCGTCGTACCCAGCCCCGGCCGGACCGAGCAGCCCGGCGAGCCCGTCCGGCTCGTCTCCTGCCCGGATGCGCTCGTCGTCAGGCCAGGCGGGGTGCTCGTGGCGGACCGCCTTCGTGAGCAGCAGCACCTCGGCCGCGCCCGTGACCGCCGCCGTCTCGTACCGGACTGTGTCCGGCTTCCCGGGCAGGTCGCCGGTCAGGCGGAGGGCGACGTCCCCGGTGAGCCGCTGGACGACGACCCCGTCGGCGCGGGAGACGAACGCCCGGTGCGACCAGCCGTCCGCCGCTAGCGCCTGGGCCTCGACCGGCCGCCCGGCCAGCACGTGGGCGCGGATCTCGGGCAGGAGGTGCGCGATGGCGGGCGGGCGGCGGTCGCGGGTGCCGTTGGGCAGCACGAACCGGTGGTGGTTGACCACCAGTTCCTCCCGCGGGCCCCCGTACGCCATGATCCCGACCTCGCCGTTGCCGGAGAGGAACGCGTCTTCCCACGTACGGGCGGGCGACAGGCCGAGCAAGGAGTGCATCAGTCCTCCAGGAAGAGCACCACAGTGCTGAGGGGCGCGACCTCGATCGGTTCTCCCAGGCGGACGCGGCGGCCGGTCACGAGGTCACGGGCGTGGCCGGGGCCGGTGGTGTGCAGGCGGCGGGGTCGGTCTTCGGAGGTGTTCATGCCGATGAGGTAGCGGCCGTAGGAGCAGCGGTAGAACTGTGCCTTCCCGACGAAGAGCTTCTCCACACCCGGGAAGTCCACCCCGAGCGCGGGGTCCGGGACGTCCGCGGGATGCGGCCCGACCTTGAGGACCTCGCCCGCGAAGGCCTGGTGGACCTGGGGACCGGGCGGCGGGAAACCGCCGGGCGGGATGTGGGAGGCGGCGGGGTCGTTGATGGCGAAGGAGAAGCAGACCCAGTCGGCCTCGGTCCAGGTGTCGCCGGTGGGCGTGACCTGGCACTGCTGCCGTACGGTGGCGACCCGGTGGGTGTCCGGGGTGATGTGGTGGACGCGGGCCAGGTTGTTGACGGCCTGCCGGGCGCGCCAGTAGAGGGAGGCGTAGAGGATCTCCTTGCCGTTCTTGATCGCGACGACGCCGTTCTCCTCGTCGGAGAAGACGAAGGTGGGGGCGTCCCAGTCCATGGGGAACCGCGTGCCGCCCGCGGGCAGCGCCTGGAAGGCGGGCCAGTCACGCTGGACGAGGCGTAGGGCGTTGAGTCCCACGCGCGGCCAGGTGTTGGTGAGCAGCAGGTCGAGGTGGCCGAAGAACTGATTGTCGGCGATCATCCGCTGGGCGTGCCCGGCGGTCGCGGGGTCGCCGAGGACGGCGGCGGCCATGGCGGGGTGGCCGTCCCAGGCCAGGCGCTGGGCGTAGACGACGTCGCCGGGATAGTGGTCGTCGCGCCAGCCGACGGCGGCCTCCATGCGCATGGTGCGGTAGCCGTCGTTGTCGACCTCGGGGTAGCGGAAGACGGCCCGCGCGTTGATCATCTTGATCAGGTGCGCCTTCAGCTCGGGGTCCTCGACGCCGTCGAAGCGGGTGACGGCCTCGTAGAGCAGGATCAGCCAGTCGGTCACCTCGCCGTAGTTGCCGACGTACCCCAGCTCCCTGGTCAGGCCCTTCCGGGTGACCTGGTGGAAGTGCTCGCCCAGGATCTTGCTGGGGGTGCCGGAGGCGTCCTCCCTGCCCAGGAAGGGCTTCAGGCCGACGGACTGGTGGATGTAGTCGCGGGCCTTCTCCTCGGTGAGCGGCGCCTTTTCCGGATTTATCAGCATCAGGGCGCGGTTGCAGCGGTAGATGCCGAGCGCGCAGATCATCGTCTGGTTGCTGTAGTGCGGCATGTGCCGGCGCCAGTACGAGATCGACTCGGCCAGCATCCTGGTGTACGCGTCCCGCCGCACCGGGAGATCGCCCTGGACCGGCGGGGTAGCCCCGTCCAGCGGCGTGACCTCGACGTCGTCGAACCAGGCGGTGCCGCCGCCCTCGACGCGGACGTCGAGCCGGAGCTCGACCGCGGTGGCCGGGGTGGTCAGCTCGGCGGTGATCTGCGTCCAGTCCCGGGTGCCGGCCGGGGCGTAGAACTTGTTGTCGGTGCCGACGATCTTCCCGGCGGCGTCGTAGAAGAGCACGTCGAGGTAGGCGCCCGGGGCCACCACGTCCTCGGTCCTGACCCAGACGCCGTAGCGGTGCCGGCCCTGGCCGATGAGGGTGCGGTTCTGGGCGGTGTTCCAGCCGGCGGCGGCTCCGGCGGCGGTGGTGACCTTGACCGAACGCGAGCCGCCGCGCTTGACCGTGTCGTCCCAGAGCCAAGTGGCCGTGCCGGCCCACCGGGCGGTGTTCCAGGAGGCGGGAGCCGTGCCGCCGCGCTCGAAGCCCGGGTTGGGCGCGCCCACGGGCCGCCCGCCGACCGGGCGTTCCAGCCGGTCGCCCAGGACGTCGCGGAGCAGCAGGAGCGCCATGCCGACCTTGGCGAAGCCCTCCCACTGCTGGTCGGAGGCGGTCAGCACGGTCGGGTCGGTGAGCCACTTGGTGTAGCGGGCGTCGATGGCGGCCAGCACCTGGTCGATCGCGTCCGGATTCTGGTGGGCGGGGCTCTCGGGCCAGAAGTAGCCCTCGGCCAGCCCCTGGAAGGCCCAGGAGTCGAGCGAGGCGGGGTTGCCGTCGAGCCAGTTGCGGTGCTCGCGCAGCACCCTGGCCTTGATGCCGGCCAGCACCTCGGGGCCGGGCGCGGGCCGGACGGGCCCGTCGGGCGCCGGCCCCTGGATGCCGTCGCCGGGGAAGTACGGCTCGGTATGGGTGTAGATCCGGTAGAAGGGGCGGCTGGGCTTGTCCATCGACCGGTAGAACTCGGCCGCGTTCTGCCCGTAGCCCCAGATCCGGCCCATCGATCGGATCTCCAGCGTGACCTGCTCGCGGTCGCGGGTCATCGCCTCGGGCAGCGGCAGCGTGTGGTAGTGGAAGCGGCCCGGCGAGTGGGCGTCCTGGCTGAGGATGTCCAGCGGGTCGACCGCGCCCAGGTGGTAGTGGCCGACCTGCTCGCCCGCGCAGAAGAGCTGGAGCCGGGACTGGTCGGCCTCGCTCGCCGCCCGGTCGCCGCCCCACAGCTTGATCGTGACGTACGTGGTGCCGTGCGGCGCGCACTTGACGGTGAAGGAGACCGTGCCGCCCCAGACCCCGGCGGGCTCCTGCGGGTTGAGCACGCGCGCGGACCGGCCGAGCGCCCCGGCCACGACCGCCGACCGGTCGGCGGTCACCACGTGGGCGCTCTCGGAGGCCTCGTCACCGAAGACCACCACGTCCAGCGGGGCCTCGCGGCCACTCGTCGCGGCGGCCTCGCCGTTCCATAACCACGTGGCGGCGGCCAGGGCGCCGGAGGACGCCAGCACGGTCCTCCGGCTGATGGGCAGCGCCATCGTCACTGGCCCTTCAGGTAGGCGTCGGCCTGCTTGGCCATCTCGGCCTGGACCTTGGCCAGACCCGCCCGCTCCAGCGCCTTCTTCAGCTTGTCCAGCCCCTGGTCGACATCGACGGCGCCGATGAACAGCGGGTTGGCGAACTGCGTCATGGCCGCGGTGATCTGGGTGTTCTCCCGCTTGATCGGCTCCGGGTCGGGGACGAAGCTGGCGTAGGGATCGACGGTGAAGTTGTCGATGTCCTGCGCCCAGTCGAACCACTTGGCCTCGGACTCGGTCATGTCCTTGACCCGGCGCTCCAGCTTGGCCCGCCAGGCGAGGGCGAAGCCGGGGAAGGTGTAGGTGGACAGCTTCTCGTACTTGTCGTCGCCGACGGGGTTCCAGTCCTTGCCGGGGAGGCCGTAGTTGAGCAGGTCGTGGTTCTCCTTGATCGACACCCAGTCCTGCAGCTGCATGGCCTTCTCGTTGCTCTCGCCCTTGGCGTTGAGCACGACGAAGTTGTCACTCTGGAAGGTCTGGTACGGCTTGGCGCTCTCGCCGCCCTTGAGCGGCATCACGTTCGCGATCATCGCGCCCGGCACGTTCTTGGTCAGCTCGGGCAGCGCCGTGGAGGACAGGCCGTCGGTCATGGCCCAGCCGGTGGCGACGCGGCCGGCCTTGAACTGGGAGTCCAGCGCCTTGGAGTCCAGGGTGAGGGCGTTCTTGTTGATCAGTCCGTCCTGGTAGTACTTGCGGATCTTGCGCAGCGCGTCCACCATGCCCGGGGCCTCCCACCACGGGATCGGGTTGGACGAGCCGGTCTGCTTGCCGTCGGCGGCCAGGACGAAGTTGAGCGAGTCGCCGGTGAAGGACGCGATGCTCATGGTGGGGTTGTCCCACATGTAGGGGTTGAGCCAGCCGACCGGGTTCCACGCCACCAGCAGCTTGGGCATCCGGGAGCTGACCCCGATCGGGATGATGTCCTTGTTCTTCTGCTTGACGTCGTACCAGAACTTCTCCAGCCCGGCGAAGTCCGTGATGTCGCTCATGCCGAGCTTCTCCGCCAGGTCCTGGCGGATGCTGAAGTGGTGGAAGCGGGCGACCGAGTTGATCTGGGGCAGGCCGTAGAGCTTGCCGCTCCACCGGTTCAGCTCGATGATCTTCGGGTCGATCGTGGCGGTCAGGTTGGGGTACTTGCCGCTGGACAGCAGGCTGCTCAGCTCGACGATCGAGCCGCTGGCGGCCAGCTGGGTCATGTTGAGCCAGCGCGCCTGCAGCGCGGTGTCGAACTTCTCCCCCGCGGTGAACTTCAGCAGCGCCTGCTGGCCGTAGCTGGTCCACGGGATGAACTGCGGCTTGATGGTGAAGCCCAGGTCAGCCTGCAGCTTCTTGTTGGCCTCGGCCAGGACGGCGTCCCAGCCGGCCGGCACGTCGCCGGGGAGCAGCAGGCTCAGCGCGAGCGCGCCGGAGCTCTGGGCGCCGCCGGTGGCCTGCGGCTTCTGGGAGTCGTCCGAGCAGGCGGCGAGGAGGGCGGCCAGGGACAGGCCGCCTCCGGTGGCCAGCAGGCGGCGCCGCGACATGAGGTGGTGGGACACGGTAACTCCTGAGGTGGGGGGAGCGGGATCAGCCCTTGGTGGCACCGAGGGTGATGCCCTTGACGAAGTAGCGCTGGGCGAAGGGGTAGGCGAGCAGGATCGGGCCGATGGCGACGGTGGTGAGAGCCAGCCGGAGCTGGTAGACGGGGGTGGCCGCCTCGGCCAGCTGCGGCAGCATCTGCGTGAACGAGATGTTGGAGATGAGGTTCTGCAGCACGAGGGGCAGCGGGAACTTGTGCACGTCGTCGATGAACAGCAGCGCCATGAACCAGTCGTTCCAGTAGTGCACGGCGTAGAAGAGGCCGACGACGGCGAGGATCGGCTTGGACAGCGGGATCGCGATCGTGAAGAAGATGCGCAGCTCCCCCGCACCGTCGATCTTGGCCGACTCGAAGATCGACTCCGGCAGCTGGCGGAAGGCGCTGACCTGGACGAAGACCAGGAACGGCATGACCAGCAGCGGCAGGATCACCGAGAAGTAGCTGTTCTGCAGCTTCAGGTACTGCGTGACCAGCAGGTAGAGGGGCACCAGACCGCCGGAGAACAGCATCGGCAGGTAGGAGAAGACGGTCAGCGGGCGGCTGATGCCGGGCAACCGGCGGGCGATCACCCAGCTCAGCCCCGAGGTCACCGCCAGCGACAGGGCCGTGCCCACGACCGTGATGAAGACGCTGGCGAAGTAGGCGTCCAGCACCGCGGGACCCGTGAAGATCATCTTGTACGCGGTGAGGTCGAAGGCCGCGGGGAACAGGCTGTAGCCCGTCGTGGCCAGTTGGGACTCGCTGGTGAGCGACCCCGAGATGATCATCCAGAACGGGATCGCGCAGGCCAGCACGGCGAGGGAGACGCCGATGATGCTGACGATCGTGAACGGTTCCAGCTTCTTCCGGCTCATAGGATGCTGGTCTCCTTCGAGTACTTGCGCTGGATCAGCACCGCGATCACCACGAGGACGAAACCCACCACCGACTGGAACAGGCCGATCGCGGCGGTGGTGCCGAAGTCGCCGAGCTGGCGCAGGGCGCGGAAGACGTAGGTGTCGATGACGTCCGTGCTGTCGAACAGGGTGCCGTTGTCCCCGACGATCGCGTAGATGGTGCCGAAGTCGCCGTAGAAGATCCGGCCGACCCCCAGCACCAGCAGGACCGCCGCGGTGGGCTTCAGCAGCGGGAGGGTGATGCGCCAGGCCATCTGGGCCCGCGAGGCCCCGTCGATCATCCCGGCCTCGTAGACCTCCTCGGGGATGCCGGTGATCGCGGCCAGGAAGATGACGCTCAGGTAGCCACCGAGCTGCCAGATCTTCACCACGGTGAGGATCCACGGCCACGGGCCCGGCTCCGTGTACCAGTCGACCGAGGGGAACCCGAGGCCCCCGAGGGCGTCGTTGACCGCCCCGCCCCCACCGGAGGCCCCGGCCAGCAGCACCTGCAGGATGATGCTGATCACGACCGGGGAGACGAAGTAGGGGAAGAAGACGACGGACTGGGAGACCCGCTTGAAGAAGGTGCTGCGGATCTCGTTCAGCATGATCGCCAGAACCATCCCGGCGGCCAGCGTCGCGACCAGGAACAGGATGTTCAGGAAGAGCGTGTTGAACAGGATCCTCGCCGCGTCCCCGGACTCCAGGAAGTAGGTGAAGTTCTCCAGCCCGTTCCACGGGCTGCCGAAGATCCCGAGGCTGACGTCGAACTCCTTGAACGCCACCACCAGGCCGGACATCGGCAGGTAGCTGAAGACAAGGAAGAAGACGACGGCCGGCAGTGCGAGCAGCCCGATCGTCCAGTTCGTACGGACCGCCCTGCGTCGGACGCGGCGCCTGTCCGGCGGCCCGGAAGGCGGTCTCGTCTGAGGCTCTGGCCTCGTCTGTAGCGTGCTCATCACCGAAGTCCCGTCTGAGGCGGCAGCAGGTGGCTCGTCAAGGTTGATAGAAACCGGTCGCTGCGAACGCTACGTCCGAGCGGCCAGCACGTTCAAGGCTGCGTTACAGAGACGTTACACATCGGCGCAGGCCAGCCGGTAGATCCTGGTAGGAAGCTCCTTCGAAGTTAATCGGGGATTGCCCGTTGACCATGCGGGGCTGCGCTCCTACTTTAGAAACCGGTCTCTATCGAATGGAGGGCTTCCCCCGTGTCCCCACGCCCGAAGGCGCTGTTCGCCATGCGCGAGGAACATCTCGCTCTGCTCTTCCCCGCGCCCTTGCTGCGGCGGCTGGACACGCTGGCCGACATCGACGTCGCCCTGGTCGCCGAGCGGTTCGACGACCCGCGCCTGGACCTGGCCGACGTCGAGATCCTCATCACCGGCTGGGGCTGCCCGCCGATCGACGAGGCGCTGCTGGCCGCCGCCCCCCGCCTGCGCGCCGTCCTGCACGCGGCCGGCTCGGTGAAGGGCATGATCAGCCCCGCCTGGTGGGAACGCGGCCTGCTGGTCTCCTCGGCCGCCGAGGCCAACGCCGTCCCGGTGGCCGAGTACACCGTCGGCGCGATCCTGCTGGCCGGCAAGGGGGTCTTCGCCCTCAACCAGCGCTACCGGCGCGACCGCTCCTTCACCCTGGCCAAGATCGAGTCCGGCATCGGCAACAACGGCCGCACGGTCGGCATCGTGGGCGCCTCCCGCATCGGCCGCAAGGTGCTCGAACTGCTGGCGCCGTACGACCTGGACCTGTGCCTGTACGACCCCTACACCCGGGTCCCCGGCGTACGGCAGGTCTCGCTGGAGGAGCTGCTGCGCCGCAGCGACATCGTCAGCCTGCACGCCCCCGCCACCCCCGAGACCAGGCACATGCTCGACCGGGCGCGGCTGGCGCTGATGCCGGACGGCGCGATGCTGATCAACACCGCCCGCGGATCGCTGGTCGACACCGACGCGCTGATCGGCGAGCTGGAGTCCGGGCGGCTGTCGGCCGTCCTTGACGTCACCGAGCCCGAACCGCTGCAGCCCGACTCGCCCCTGTTCGACCTGCCCAACGCCTTCCTCACCCCGCACATCGCCGGCTCGCACGGCAACGAGCTGTCCCGGATGGGCGCCGTCGCCCTGGACGAGCTGGAACGGCTCGTCGCCGGGCTGCCGCTGGCGCACCAAGTGACGCACGAGGACCTGGACCGGGTGGCCTGATGGAGGTGAGCTGGCGCGACCTCGTCCTCGACCTGACCGCCGGCGCTCCGCCCCGGCTACTGGCGATCGGTCCGTTCAAGGGCAACGGCCGCTCGGCGCTGCCGGTGGTGCAGATCGAGGTGACCGGCCGGGGCAGGAGCGGCACGGCGGGCGAGCGGCACGTGGACGGGCTGAAGCTGCGCTACGAGAGCCACAGCGCCGACGACGACCGCCTGACGATCCGCTCCATCGGCGACGGCGTCTCCGTGACGACCGTGTTCCAGGCGATCGGCCCAGTGATCGGCCCAGTGATCGGACAGGTCGTCCGGTGCTGGTCGACGGTGACCGCGGTGGACGAGCTGGTCCTGGAGCACGTGTCGAGCTTCGCGTTCGCCGGACTGCCCTGGGATCTGACGGTGTGGAGCGCGCGCAATCCGTGGAGCGGCGAGTTCCGCTGGTCGGGCCGGCCGCTGGAGCTGCACGACGTCGGCATGACGCGTTTCGGCCAGACCGGGACGAAGAACCGCGTCGCGCTCACCAGCACCGGCTCGTGGCCCTCCTCCGAGCACCTGCCGACGGGCTGGCTGGAGTGCGCCGGCGGCACGCTCGCCTGGCAGATCGAGCACAACGGCCCCTGGCACGCCGAGCTGGCCGACCGGTTCGACGACGTCTACCTGGCGCTGTCGGGGCCGTCCCAGCGCGAGCACGGCTGGTCGGCGCGGCTGGCGCCGGGCGAGAGCTTCACCACCGCGACCGCCGCGTTCACCGTGGCCGGCGACCCCGTCGCCGCCATGACCGCCTACCGCCGGGCCGTGCGCCGGCCGCACCGCGACAACGCCGAGCTGCCGGTGGTCTTCAACGACTTCATGAACTGCCTGATGGGCGACCCCTCGACCGAGCGCCTGCTGCCGCTGATCGAGGCGGCCTCCCGGGTGGGCGCGGAGTACTTCTGTATCGACGCCGGCTGGTACGACGACTCGCTGGCCGGGCCCGGCGACGGCGGTGTGCCGGGCTGGTGGGACACGGTCGGCGCGTGGGAGCCGTCCAGTGTGCGCTTCCCCGGCGGGCTCCGCGAGGTCATCGACGCGATCGGAGGCCACGGCATGGTCCCGGGGCTGTGGCTGGAACCCGAGGTCATCGGCGTACGCAGCGGGGTCGTCCTGCCCGCGGAGGCGTTCCTGCGGCGGGCCGGAACCAGGCTGGCCGAGTGGGGCCGCCACCAGCTCGACCTCAGCCACCCGGCCGCCGTCGCCCACCTCGACGCCGTCGTCGACCGGCTGGTCCACGAGCACGGCATCGGCTACTTCAAGTTCGACTACAACATCGACATCGGGCCGGCCGATCGGCTGCTCGAACACAACCGCGCCTACCTGGCCTGGGTCGAGCGCCTGCTGGAGCGCCACCCCGGCCTGGTGATCGAGTCCTGCGCGGCCGGCGGCATGCGGCTGGACGGCGCCACCCTGGCCAGGCACTCCATCGCCTCGCTCACCGACCAGCAGGACGAGCTGCTGCTGCCCGCCATCGCCGCCGCCGCGCCCGCCGCGGTGCCGCCGGAGCAGGGCGCGATGTGGGCCTACCCCGCCGAGCGGGTCACCTGGTCCATGGTCACCGCGATGCTCGGCCGCATCCACCTCAGCGGCCGGCTCGACCTGCTGAGCCCGGAACGGCTGGCCGAGGTCGCCGAGGCGATCGGCGTCTACAAGTCCTACCGCGGCGAGCTCGCGCACGGCCTGCCGCGCTGGCCGCTCGGGCTGCCCGGCTGGCAGGACGACCGCCTCGCCCTGGCCGTGGACTGCGGGGACACCGCCTACCTCGCCGTGTGGCGCAGGGGCGCGCCGTCGGCGACGATCGAGCTGCCCTGGCCCTCCGGCTGCCAGGTGACCCCGCTCTTCCCGGCCGCGGCCGAGGCCGGCTGGCACGCGGGCACGCTCAGCGTCGTGCTGCCCGAGCCCTACTCCGCGGCGCTGCTCCGCCTGACGAAAGGTGCGCCTTGCCACGAAAGATGACGCCGCCGAAGCCCGCGCGGGAGGCGGTGCCACGGGGGGCCGCGCCCGTGGATGACCTCGAGCGGGCCACCATCCGGGACGTCGCCGCCCGGGCCGGGGTCTCCGCGTCCACCGTCTCGCGGGTGCTCAAGGGGGACTACCCGGTCGCGCAGGCCACCCGCGCCCGCGTGCTGCGGGCCATGCGCGAGCTGGACTACGTCCTCAACGTGCACGCCCGCGCCCTGTCCGGGGCCGGCACCAAGATGGTCGCCTTCGTGCTCGACGACGTCACCGGCCCCTCCTTCGCCTATGTCGCCAAGGGCGTCGAGCAGCAGGCCACCGAGGAGGGCCGGCTGTGCCTGGTGTGCGCCACGCACGGCGAGCCGGCGCGCGAGCTGGCGGTCGTGGAGGCCATGCGCGAGCAGCGCGCCGACGCGGTCATCCTGGTCGGCGGCGGCTCGGCCGACGACGCCTACCGCGCGCGCATGTCGCACTTCGCGCACGCCCTGGACAAAGCGGGCTCCCGGCTCGTGCTGTGCGGGCGCCCGCCGCTCGGCGACGACGTGCCGACCACCGTCGTCGAGTACGACAACGAGGCCGGCGCGTACGCGATGACCGGCCACCTGCTCTCACGCGGCCACCGCCGGATCGTCTACCTCGGCGCCGCCACCGCCGACGACCAGAACACCACCAAGATCGACCGCGTGGCCGGCTTCCGCCGCGCGCACGAGGACTACGGCGTCCCCTGCGATCCGGACCTCGTCCTGCCCGGTGACTTCTCCCGCAGTGCCGGGTACGAGGGCACCAGGCGGCTGCTGGCGACGGGGACGGAGTTCACCGCGATCTTCGCGGGCACCGACATGGTCGCCGCCGGCGTGCTGGCCGCGCTGCGCGAGGCGGGCCTGCGCGTGCCCGAGGACGTGTCGGTCGCCGGCTACGACGACATCCCGCTCGCCGCCGACCTCGTACCCGGGCTCACCACGGTGCACATTCCCACCGAGGAGCTGGGCCGTACCGCCGTGCGGCTGGCCCTGGACCTCGGCCAGCCGCAGCACGTCATCCTGGGCACGCACATCGTGGTGCGCGGATCGGTGGGCGAGAGGATCGTCAGTTGAAGGGGTTGTCGTAGATGGAGGAGTTCCTCCTCCAGGTGGCCTGGTTCTGGCCGTTGAAGTTGACGCCCTCCACCTCGACCGTGACGTTCCTGACGGTGCTGCCGACGTAATCCGTCGTGCCGTACAGCTGGGCCGGGTATTTGCACTCGGCTATGTCGGTGTTCCCATAGTTCAAGCTGTAGGAGGCGCGGAGGGTGGCGCGGTCGTTGATCAGGACGTACCCGCCGGCGGCGCTGTAGCTCGACTCACGGCACAGGTAGAACTGGTAGGTGTACGTGTTGCTGTCGTTGAACTCGATCCAGCCGTAGATGCCGGACAGCTTCTGGTTGTTGTCCCCGCGTACTTCCAGGAAGATCGGGACCCGGGTGGCCGAGTGGGCCGGCACGACCGGCAGGGCGACCGCGGCCAGCAGCGCGAAAACGATGGTCAGGAACCTTGCCGTGCGGCGTCGCAGGATGTCGGATAACAATTCCGTCCCCTTCTGTCTGACGTGGCGTCGGCATCACCCTGCGCTGGCGGCCGTCGAGCCGTCCACTAGAGGATTCGTCGGGCCGGAATCGGGCGGGCGCTAACGTGGCCGAACGCCCGGCTGATAAGGGGGCCGATCTCTCCTTCCACCGGCGGTTTTGGGGTGGCCGCGAGGCCCAGGGCGCCGATTCCCGTTCGTGAAAGTTTCAACGGCATAATGCGCACGATGAAGATCATGAGCGGGCTCGCGGCCGCGGCGGCCTGCCTGAGCCTGCCGGCCGCCTGCTCGGACGGAGAGCCTCCCGCCGCCGCGCCGGCGAGGTCCGCGAGCGCGCCGGCTACCCCGGCCCCGAGCGAGACGATCACGCCCTCGAAGCGGTGGCGCGACCTCTTCGGCGCCGTCGAGCTGAAGGGGGCCTCGGGGCTGGTCGACGTGCTGGCCAAGGGGCCGAAAGACGCCTGGGCGGCCGGTTTCGAAGACGGCGCCGAAGACGAGTACGGAGTGCCGGTCCTCGCCCACTGGAGCGGCTCCGCCTGGACCAGGGTTCCGGTCGAGAACAGCGACCTTCGCGTCCGGGCGTTCGACGTGGCGGGACGGGACGACATCTGGCTCGTGGGCGGCTCAGGGGTCGTCTCGCATTGGGACGGCCGCGTCTGGACCGAACAGCGCCCCTTCGGAGTGGCCGAGGACTACTGGCCGAACGACGTCGCCGCCGCGAAAGGGCACGCGGTCATCGTCGGATCGAGCGCGGGCGGAGGCTTCGGCCTCGAATGGGACGGCACGAAGTTCGAGCTGATACAACAGGTGGACGGCGTGTTCACCTCGGTCGCGCTCGACGACGGCCACGTCTGGGCGGTCGGGAGCCGGCCTCACGGGGGTTGCCAGGACGTCAAGCCGACGGTCGCGCACAGGTCGCCGGACGAGGGCTGGCTCTACGACCAGGACATGTCCCTTCCCGACATCCCCGGCGGGCACCTGCACAGCGTGCTGGCGATCAAGCCGGACGACGTCTGGGTAGCCGGCGCGGTCGGGGGCGATGACCGGTACGAGGATCTGCCGGCGCGCTGCGCCCCGCCCTCCGAAGACAAGATCGCTGCCGAGACCCCCGAACCGCTCGTCATGCACTGGAACGGGTCGGCCTGGCGGCGGATGGAGCTGCCGCCGTGGAAGGGCTCCCTGCGCCACCTGACCGCGTTCGGCAAGGACGACGTGTGGGCGAGCGGCACCGACCCCCTCCACCCGGGCAGGGCGATCCTCCTCCACTACGACGGCACGTCGTGGACGCGGGAGGCGATCAGCGCCGGACGCACCGGCAACGCCGCCATCGCGGCCGTCCCCGGCACCTCGGACCTCTGGGGCGTGGGTTCGATCGGCGAGGGGACCGACTATGAGCAGCCTTTCATCGTGAAACGGCACTGACCCCCTTATTTCCTGCCGACTCCGCAGAATCCATCCACTTCCGGTACGTCGTCGATGTCGGGGCGCCATCGCGTGGTGGAGACTATGCCGGGGGGCAGGATCTCCAGGCCGTCGAAGAAGCGCCCGATCTGCTCGGGCGTGCGGATGGTCAGCTTGGGCGTGCCGTGCTCGTTCCAGTGGCGCACTTCCTCGCGCTTGGCCTCCGGGTTGACGAACGCGGTGATGTGGACGAGCGCCAGGTGGCTGCCGGAGGGGACGGCGTCGAGCAGGCGTTTGATGATCGCGTACGCCTCGTCGTCGTCGTTGACGAAGTGCACGATCCCCAGCAGCATGATCGCGATCGGCTGGGTGAAGTCGAGCGTGTCGGCGGCCGCTCGCAGGATGGTGTCCGGGTCGTGCAGGTTGGCCTGGATGTAGTTGGTCCTGCCCTCCGGCGTGCCCACGAGCAGGGCCTTGGCGTGCGCGAGGACGACGGGGTCGTTGTCGACGTAGACCACGCGCGTCTCCGGAGCCAGACTTTGGGCGATCTCGTGCGTGTTGCCGGCCGTGGGCAAACCGGTGCCGATGTCCAGGAACTGCCGTACCCCTGCCTCGGCCACCAGATGGCGCACGGAGCGGTGGAGGAAGGCGCGGTCGGCGCGGGCCGTCAAGGCGATGTCCGGATTTATCCGGCTCAACCGGTCGCCGACCTCCCGGTCCACCGCGTAGTGGTCCTTGCCGCCCAGCCAGTAGTTCCAGACCCGCGCCGAGTGCGCCACGGTCGTGTCGATCTCCGGCGGCCACCGGTCCGTGGTCGAGTTGTCTGTTGCCATTCAGAGGTCTCCAGGCTTGAGCATAAGTTCCCCGGCGGCGACGCACCCGCGGATGTGATCATACCTATTTGCCATGGAAGTCGCAGTTAGTACAGTTCTCCCGAATCCGAATCTCACACGAATGGACAAATCACCCACAGGGGATGTTTCGCCCGTAAGTGCTCAGCCGAAATGCCAGGCCCTCGACAAAGCATGGTAAGTTCCGGGAATTATCTTCCGCTCGCGCAGGACCAGGAATATCGGATCAGCGCTTGACACGGTTTCTGCCGCGAATATTCAATCGCCGCACATCGGAAGGATGGCACCATGCGCGTGCGCCGGCCACGGCATGCGGGACATAACACGGCCAAGGCCACAGCCATACTCGGGCTGCTCCTCCTGCTCGCGGCGTGCACCGGCACGCAACTGCCGCCCCAGCCGAAAGCGGCGGCGCCGGGGAACGCGGACGACCCCACCGACCTGCGCGGCGTCTGCCCCGCCACCGTCGTGGTGCAGACCCAATGGACGCCGCACATCACCGTCGAGGGCGGGATGTACCACCTCCTGGGCGCCGACCCCGCCATCGACGCCGGCGGGAAGCGGGTGAGCGCGCCGCTGGTCGTCCGGGGCAAGGACACCGGGGTCACACTGGAGCTCCGGGCGGGCGGGCCGGCGATCGGCTTCACCCAGTCGTCGGCGCGGATGTACACCGACCCCGAGATCACCCTCGGCGTGCTGGGCGGCATGGACGAGGGCATCCAGATGTCGGCCACCCAGCCGACCCTCGCGGTCATGGCATTGCTGGAGATCCACCCGCAGATCATCCTGTGGGACCCGGCCACGTACCCCACCCTCAACACGATCAAGGACCTCGGCCGGACGGACACGAAGGTGCTCTACTTCGGCGGCAACACCTACATGGAATATCTGGTGGGGGCGGGGCTGCTGAAGCGCAGCCAGGTGGACGGGTCCTACGACGGGTCCCCGTCCCATTTCGTGGCCGCCGGGGGCAAGGCCGCGGTGGCCGGCTATGCCAACGCCGAGCCGTACATCTACGAAAAAGACGTGCCCCAGTGGGGCAAGCCGGTGAAGTATCAGCTGGTCCACGACGCCGGCTACCCGAACTACGGGCCCCCACTGGTGATCCGCCCGGCTGACAAGCAGAAGCTCGCGCCGTGCCTGCGCAAGCTCATTCCCATCTTCCAGCAGGCGCAGGTCGACGTGCTGGCCCAGCCGGGCCCCACGATCGATCTCACCCTGCGGCTCAACCAGGCGTACAAGGTCGCCGCCCAGTACACCAAGCCGAGCTCGGAGTTCTCGGTCCAGCAGATGAAGGCGCTCAAGCTCGCCGGCAACGGCCCCGACGACACCGCCGGCAACTTCGACACCGCCCGCGTGCAGCGGTTGATCGACATCACCAGGCCGATCTTCGCCAAGCAGAACAAGCCGGTGAAGGACGGTCTGCAGCCCTCCGACGTGGTCACCAACGACTTCATCGACCCGAAGATCGGCTACCGCGCCGGCTGACCGATCGGCGTGTTGCCCGTGTCCTTTCCGATGTGGTCTAGTGGCCGGGTGCTCGGTCAGGCCGCCACCTCCGCGCTGTCGTTCTCCGCCGCGGGCAAGCGCTACGACGACGGCACGCAGGCGCTGGACAAGGTCGACCTGACCGTCGCCCCCGGCCAGTTCGTCACGGTGGTCGGCCCCTCCGGGTGCGGCAAGAGCACTCTCCTGCGCCTGGCCGCGGGGCTGACCGACGCCACCGAGGGCTCGGTGCGCCGGGAAACCGCGTCCGTGGGCTACGTCTTCCAGGACCATGCCCTGCTGCCGTGGCGCACCGTCCGCGCCAACGTGGAGCTGCTCGGCGAGCTGGGCGGGCTGTCCAGGGCGGAGCGGCGGCGGCGCGCGGACGAGGCGATCGACCTGGTGGGGCTGGCCGACTTCGCGCACCACCGTCCCCGAACCCTGTCGGGCGGGATGCGGATGAGGGTGTCGCTGGCCCGCGCGCTCGCCGTTCAGCCCGACCTGCTCCTGCTCGACGAGCCGTTCGGCACGCTGGACGAGATCACGCGCGAGCGGCTGCAGTCGGAGCTGCTGCGGCTGTTCGGCTTACGCCGCTTCGCCGCGGTGTTCGTGACCCACTCCGTCGGCGAAGCCGTCTTCCTGGCCACGAAGATCATCGTGCTGTCCGAACGGCCGGGGCGGATCGTCGGCACCTGCGACGTGCCGTTCCCCTACCCGCGCCCGCCCGAGCTGCGCTTCAGCCCTGACTTCGCGCGGATCGCGGCCCAGGTGTCGGCCTGGCTGCGGGAGACGGCCGCATGAGGTGGCTGCGGTGGGTTCCGCCGCTGATCGTCTTCGCCCTGGTGATCGCCCTGTGGTACGCGGTCACGTACGTGCTGCTGACCCCGGACCGGCGATTCCTGCTGCCCCCGCCTGATGCCGTCGTGCGGGTCGGGCTCCTCGACCCCGTCAACCGCGGCGAGCTGCTCGCCGGCCTGCTGCTGTCCGGCCAGGTCGCGCTGCTGGGCCTGGCGGTCGCGGGCGTGATCGGCGTCGGGTGCGCGATCGCCATGGCCTGGGCGAGCTGGCTGGAGCGGTCGCTGCACCCGTACCTCGTGATCCTGCAGACGATTCCGATCCTGGCGCTGGTGCCGCTGTTCGGGTTCTGGTTCGGGTTCGGGTTCTTCACCCGCGTCCTGGTCTGCGCGCTGATCGCGCTGTTCCCGATCGTGACCAACACGCTGTTCGGGCTGCGGTCGGTGGAGGAGACCCACCACGACCTGTTCACGCTGGCGCGGGCCGGGTGGGCGGCCCGGTTGTGGAAGCTCCAGCTGCCCGCGGCGCTGCCCCACATCCTCACCGGCCTGCGCATCTCCGCCGGGCTGTCGGTCATCGGGGCAGTGGTCGGGGACTTCTTCTTCCGGCAGGGCGAGCCGGGCATCGGCACGCTCATCGACCTCTATCGGTCCCGGCTGCAGTCCGAGCAGCTGTTCGCGGCGGTCGCTCTGGCGTCCCTGCTCGGGCTCGCCGTCTTCCTCGGCTTCGGCGCCCTGGCGCGCAGGGCGACGAGCTGGCACACGGCCGCCCGCGACGTACCACGTTAGCCGCTCAGAGCTCTTCGAGCATGCCCTTGAGCAGCGCCGGAGTCGCCTCCTTCGGGGCGGCCTGGATGGTCAGGGTGTTCATCACCTTGCTGTAGTCGTCGATGTCGGTGGGCTTGTCCAGGTACATCGCGCTGGTGAGGTGCTCCAGGTAGACCACGTCGGGCAGGTCGGGGGCGTCGAAGCGTAAGAGCGTGAACGGGCCGCCCACCGCCGCGTGCCCGCCGATGTGGAAGGGCACGATCTGCAGGGTGACGTTCGGCAGGTCGCAGACCGCGAGCAGGTGCTCCAGCTGGGCCCGCTGCACGTCCCGGCCGCCGATCGGCCGGGTCAGCACCGCCTCGTCCATGATCGCCCACAGGATGGGCGCGTCGCTGTCGGTGAGCAGGTCCTGGCGGCGCATCCGCATCGCCACCCGGCGCTCGAGGTCGTCGGGGTCCGCGTCGCCGTGCCGGATGCCGATGACGGCCCGCGCGTACGGCTCGCACTGCAGCAGGCCGTGCACGAACTGCGCCTCGTAGTTGCGGATCGTGCGGGCCGCCTGCTCCAGCCCCAGGTAGGGCTCGAGCCAGCCGGGGAGCACGTCGCTGTATTGGTGCCACCACCCCGGAGCGCTGGCCTGGCGGGCCAGCTCCAGCACCTTCTCCCGCTCGTCAGGGGCGGTGATGCCGTACAGGGTGAGCAGATCGGCCACGTCACGCTGCTTGAAGGGGCTGCGGCCCAGCTCCATCCGGCTGATCTTGGAGTGGCTGGCCCGGATGGTGTCCGCGGCCTTGTCGCAGGTGATGCCCTTGGCCTCGCGCAGTCGGCGCAGCTGCGTACCCACCATGATCCGCAACGCGGTCGGCCCGCTTCGGGCACCACGTACGACGCCGGCGGGGACGCCGTCTCCGTCAGGCTCTGCAACGATCATCATTGATCCTTTTGCCGGGCGAGGCACTCATTGTTCCTTACGTTACCTACTGTTTCATGACCCTCCAGACCATGCACCGATATTCGCGCCGCGCACTTCACCCCAGACAACACAGAAGCCGACATGCAATTGTAAATGGGACCTTCCATCTCTTTCCCCCTTTCAGTGCGCAGCCGGTGCATGTGCATATGCAATTTTCTTGGAATGCATGTGCAGACGTACTTGCATCGGGGAATGCCGAGTGGGAAGGATAAGCGTCCGCACGCACCACGATCTACCCCCTCGATGGAGATCTTGATGCCAGCACCCATGCCGCCCGACCGGGAAGAACCCACAGAGAAATCGCAGCGACCCCGCCATCGCCGCTCACGCGGCGGGCCCGCTCAGCCACCCCCGCGGCAGGACGCCGGCACGCCTGACACTTCGGCCGCCATCGATCGCAACCTCAACGCCCTGCAGGCACAGTGGCCGGGCTGGGTCATCACCTGGGGAGCGTGGCGGCAGGCCTACACCGCCTTCGAATGCCGCGACCCCCTCCGCTGCACCATCCTCGAGGCCGGCAGCCCCGACCAGCTGCAGGCCGCCATGGCCCAGGCCGAACTCGAGCTGAAGGCCCGCTGGCCCCGGCCCGACGAGCGCCCTTGACGCGTCGGCGTTACGCCGGGGCCTTCCGGTCAGGGCGGTTGTGCGCTAGAAAGAGGCGGACGCAAAATGCTACAGAATCCTGACGGCGATGCGGGCTGGCGTAGGAGATTACGATGCGGTTCTCGGTCGAGAAGGACGTCATGGTGCCGATGCGCGACGGGGTGACCCTCGCCACCGACCTCTGGATCCCCGAGGGACCACCCGCGCCGACGCTGCTGGTGCGTGTCCCCTACAGCAAGGACGCCCTGCCAGGCCTCGGCGGGTCTCCCATCACCCCCAACCTGCAGGCCCTGCTCGAAGCCGGGTACGCGGTCGTCTGGCAGGACACGCGCGGCAGGTTCCGCTCGAACGGCGAGTTCACCCCCCACGCGGACGACCCGCACGACGGCGCCGACACCATCGCCTGGCTGCTGGAGCAGCCCTGGTGCGACGGCAACATCGGCGGCTACGGCGCCTCCTACCTCGGCTTCGTGCAGTGGGCCGGCGCGTCGCAGGCCCCGGCCGGGCTCAAGGCGATCGCCCCGACGGTGACCAGCACCGACTTCTACCACGCGCCCTGGTACTCCGCGGGAGGCGCGCTCTCGTGGCACACGACCTGGACGTGGACCACGATGATGACGCTGACGGCGGCGCAGACCGCGCTCGCCGCGGGCACCGGCGACCCGGGCGTTCTCATGGAGGCGGCCGGTATGGCGGCCGATCCGCAGACGCATCTGGCCACCCTGCCGATCGGCGACCAGCCGCTGCTCAACAAGCACTCGCCCTGGTGGGCCGAGTGGCTGCGGCACCCCGCCCGGGACCGGTTCTGGCAGGACCTCGCGGTCGCCGAGCGGTTCGACCGGGTGACCGTGCCCGCGCTGAACGTCGGCGGCTGGTTCGACCTGTTCGTCGACAGCACCGTACGCACCTTCACCCGCATGCGCGCCGAGGGCGGCAGCGCCGAGGCCCGCGACGGGCAGCGGCTGATCATCGGCCCCTGGGACCACCTGTACCAGGAAGGGGTCTACCACGACCGGCGGTTCGGGATGAGCGCCAACGGCATGGCGGCCGACCTGACGGGGGCGCACATCCGCTTCTTCGACCGCTGGCTGCGCGGCCGCACCGACGCGCTGGACGGCACCGCGCCCGTGCGCATCTTCGTCATGGGCATCGACCAGTGGCGCGACGAGCAGGACTGGCCGCTGCCCGACACCGAGTACACCGACTACTTCCTCGACGGCGCGGGCGGGGCCAACACCGCCGGCGGCGACGGCGTCCTCAGCCTTCAGCCGCCCACGGCGGAGGCGACCGACACCTACACCTACGACCCGGACGACCCGGTCCCCACCCACGGCGGCCGGATCATGATGCCTGCCGCCGTCAACGGGGCCGGCCCGGTCGACCAGCGCCCGGTGGAGGCCCGCGACGACGTGCTCTGCTTCACCACCCCCGCGCTGGAGGAGCCCGTCGAGGTCACGGGCCACGTCTCGCTCGTCCTCCACGTCACCTCGTCGGCGCGCGACACCGACTTCACGGGCAAACTGGTCGACGTCTTCCCCGACGGACGGGCGATCTACCTCACCGACGGCATCCTGCGCGCCCGCTACCGCGACTCCCTGGCCGAGCCGGAGCCGCTCACCCCCGGCCAGGTGTACGAGGTCACGCTGGACCTGTCGGTGACCTCCAACGTGTTCCTGCCCGGACACCGGATCCGCCTGGAGGTCTCCTCCAGCGACTTCCCCCGTTACGACCGCAACACCAACACCGGCGGGACCATCGCCGAGGACACCGCCGACCAGGTCGTCGTCGCGACCAACAGCGTGCTCCACGGCCCGCGGCACCCCAGCCGCCTGGTCCTGCCCGTGATCCACCGCTGAGACGACGAGGAAAGAGGTCGCGGTGCTTCCGCTGAACGACACGGTGAAGGTCGAGGACGGGACCGATCGGATGCTGGTCCGGCTGGACCGGCCGCAGGTGCGCAACGCGATCGACGCGGCGATGGTGGCGGACCTGCACGCGGTCTGCGCCGAGCTGGAGCGGCGGCCGCGCATCCTCGTGCTCACCGGCTCCGACGGGATCTTCGCGGCCGGCGCGGACATCCGCGAGCTGCGCGAGCGCCGCCGCGAGGACGCGCTGGCGGGCATCAACAGCGGCCTGTTCGACCGGATCGCCCGGCTGCCGATGCCCACGATCGCCGCCATCGACGGTCCCGCCCTGGGCGGCGGCGCCGAGCTGGCGTACGCCTGCGACTTCCGCCTCGCCACCCCTCGGGCCCGCTTCGGCAACCCGGAGGCGGGCCTCGGCATCATGGCCGCCGCCGGGGCCTGCTGGCGGCTGCGCGAGCTGGTCGGCGAGCCGCTCGCCAAGGAGATCCTGCTCGCCGGGAGGGTGCTCTCGGCCGAGGAGGCGCTGGCCGTCAGGCTGGTGAACGAGCTGGTGCCGCAGGACGAGCTGCCGGCCGCGGCGGACCGGCTGGCCGCCGGGATCGCGAAGAACGCGCCGCTCGCGCTGCGCCTGACCAAACTGGCCCTGGCCGCCCCGCCCGGCGCGCACCCGCGCTTCGACGACGTGGCGCAGGCCGTGCTGTTCGAGACGGAGGACAAGCATGAGCGCATGACCGCGTTCCTGGAGCGGCGCCGCTGACGCAGGAGAAGGTCAGGGGTCGAGCCGGCGCAGCTCGTGGCGGTAGCGCTTGGCGTTGGCGCGATACTCGTCCACGCCGAAGTCGATCCACTCGCTCTGCGCGGTGCCCTCCAACGGCCTGGGGCGGGCGGGCACGCCGAGCGCCAGGTGGCCGGGCGGCACCTCCAGCCCCTCGGGTACGAGGGCCTGGGCGCCCACCACCGAGCCCGTACGCACGACCGCGCGGTTGAGCACCACCGAGCCGGAGCCGACGAGGCAGCGGTCCTCGACCGTGCAGCCTTCGAGGTGGGCGTTGTGCCCGACGACGCAGTCGCTGCCGATCACGGTGGGCCACTCCTCGGTGGTGTGCAGGATCGTGCCGTCCTGGATGGAGGTGCGCTCGCCGATCTCGATGCGGCCGAAGTCGGCGCGCAGCACGGCGGACGGCCAGACCGACGACTCGGCGCCGATCACGACGCTGCCGATGACGACGGCGTCGGGGTGGACGTAGGCCTCCGGGTGGATCCGGGGCACCTGGTCGCCGAGGGCGTAGACGGGCATGGGTCACTCACCCGTGCGCAGGCCGGCGTACACCTTCGCCGCGTTCCCGGCGAGCACGGCCCTGGCCACCTCGTCGGGCAGGAGTCCCGCGACGGCCCGGGCGTTGGCGGCGGTGCCGGGGACGCCGGGCCAGTCGGTGCCGAAGATCCATTTGCGGCCGAGCCGCGTGAGGTCGTACTTGGCGTAGTACTCGGGCAGCCGCTTGGGCGGCAGGCCGGACAGCTCCAGCCACACGGTGTCGTTGGACAGGGCGAGGAAGGCGGCGGCGTCGTACCACCAGCCGCGCCCGCCGTGCGCGAGCACCACGTTGAGGCCCGGGAAGTCGCGGATGACGGGGATGAGGAAGCTCGGGTCGGCGTTCTCGTTGGCCGCGCCCGGGAAGGAACTGGTGCCGCAGTGGACGACGAGCGGGACGCCGCGCTCCTCCAGCACGTGGTAGGCGGGGTAGAGGGCGGCGTCGTCGCAGCGGAACCCGCCGTGCACGGGGTGCAGCTTGAGCGCGGCGGCGCCGAGGTCGAGCTGGCGGCACACCTCGTCGGCGAGCGGGAAGTGCAGGTGGGGGTTGACGTTGGCGACCGGCCGGAAGCGTACGGGGTTGTGCTCGACGATCGGCAGCAGGTCCTCGAACGCCTGCGTGCCGGTCGCCTTGGGGCTGTACTCGCAGAACAGCAGCGCGACGTCCACGCCCTGGGCGGCGAAGAGCTCGTCCAGGCGGTCCGGGCGCGGCCTGCCCGCGGAGTCCCAGACGTCCTCCAGCACGCCGTGCTCGCCGAAGTCGCGGGCCCAGCCCAGCCAGGCGGGCTTGAGGGTGCCGAGCAGCGGCACGTGGACGTGCGCGTCGATGAGGGGGATGCCGTCGATCATGCCCCTTACCTGCCCGCGACCATGGGGGTGTCCACCCCGATCCGGCCTGTTCTGCCCGAACCGCCGGGCGCGCCGAGCGGCGCGTCGCGCCCGTGCAGCACCTCGATGAAGAAGCGGCGGTTGTCCTCGACGAACTCGGCATGCTCGTCGGCGACCCGCCGGTCCTGGCTGATCGCCTCGACGGGGCAGACGGGTTCGCAGGCACCGCAGTCGATGCACTCCTTGGGGTTGATGTAGAGCTTGCGGTCCCCTTCGTAGATGCAGTCGACCGGGCACTCCTCGACGCACGACTTGTCCATGACGTCGATGCAGGGTGCGGCGATGACGTACGGCATGGCGAATCTCCTGGTTACGGACCCGGGGCGGGATTGTCGGTGGAGTGTCCCGGGAAGAGCTGGGCGGCGGGGTCGAGGTGCACGGCTGCGTTGTTGACGGCCGTGGCCACCTCGCCGAAGCCGACCGCGATCAGCCGGACCTTGCCGTCGTAGTCGGCGATGTCGCCGGCGGCGAAGATGCCGGGCACGTTGGTGCGCATCGCGGAGTCGACGACCAGGTGGCGGTTGTCGTGCAGGTCGAGGCCCCACTCGCGCAGCGGGCCGAGGTTGGCGGTGAAGCCGAGGGCGGCGACCAGCCGCTGGCACGGGAGGGCCTGCCCGGTGCTGAGCTCGACGCGTTCCAGCCGGTCGCCGCCGAGGGCGGCGGTGACCTGGGCGTTGACGACGACCTCGACGGGCGAGGCCGCGAGCTGTTCCACCGAGCCGTGGTGGGCGCGGAAGGCGGCGCGGCGGTGAACCAGCGTGACGCTGCGGGCGATGGGGTGGAGCATGAGGGCCCAGTCCACGGCGCTGTCGCCGCCGCCGACGATGACGACGTCCCGGCCCGCGTAGTCCGCGGCCTCGGGCACGAAGTACGCCAGGCCCCGGCCGAGGAACTCCTCCCCGGCCGGGAGCGGGCGGGGCGTGAAGGTGCCGATGCCGCCGGTCACGACGACGGCCCCGGCGGTGATCTCGGTGCCCGCGCCGGTCTTGACCACGAGGCGGCCGCTCGGCGCGCGTTCGAGCCGCTGGGCCTCCTCGCCCAGCACGTACGCCGGCTCGTACGGGGCCGCCTGCTCGACCAGCTTGGCGATGAGGCGGCGGCCGGAGACGGCCGGGAACCCGGCGATGTCGTAGATCTGCTTCTCCGGGTACATGGCGCTCACCTGGCCGCCGACCTGGCTGAGCGAGTCGACCACCGCCGTGCGCAGGCCGCGGACGCCGGCGTAGTAGGCGCCGTACAGGCCCACGGGACCGGCGCCGATGATCAGCACGTCGACGTTCACGCGGGGGCCTCCTCGGCGAGGAGCTCGCGGACCCGGAAACGCTGGATCTTGCCGGTCGCGGTCTTGGGCAGCCGGTCGAGGAAGACCACCCGGCGGGGCCGTTTGAAGGCGGCCAGGCCGTCGCGGCACCACTGGACGAGCTCCTCGGCGGTGACCGGCCCCTGGGCGACGACGCAGGCGACCGGTTTGTCCAGCCCGTGCTCGTCTGCCACGCCCACCACGGCCGCCTCCAGGACCGCCGGGTGCGCCAGCAGCCGGCTCTCGACCTCGGCGGGCGAGACCCAGATGCCGCCCGCCTTGAGCAGGTCGTTGCTGCGGCCCAGGCAGGTGTAGTAGCCGTCGGGAGAGCGCGTGTAGGTGTCGCCGGTGTTGAGCCACTGGCCCGCGAACACGGTGCGGCTGGCGTCGGTGCGCCGCCAGTAGCCCAGGGCGATGGACTCGCCGCGCACGTGCAGCGCGCCCGGCTCCCCGTCGGGGACGAGCCCGCCGTCGGGGTCGCGCAACTCGATGTCGTACCCGGGCACGGGGCGGCCGGTGGTGCCGGGGCGGACGTCGCCGGGGCGGTTGGACAGGAAGATGTGCAGCGCCTCGGTGGAGCCGATGCCGTCGATGATCTCGACGCCGAAGCGGCCGGTGAACCGCTCCTGGAGCGGCGCGGGCAGCGCCTCCCCGGCCGAGGCGCCCAGCCGCACGGAGGTGAACGTGCCGGCGGGCAGGTCGGCGGCCAGCAGCGCGGCGAAGAAGGTGGGGACGGCGAAGAACAGGGTCGGACGGTCGGCGGCCATCCGCTCGGCGGTCACGGCGGGGGCGGGGCGGCGCGGCTCCAGCACGGTCGCGGCTCCGGCCGAGAGCGGGAAGAACATCGAGTTGCCGATGCCGTAGGCGAAGAAGAGCTTGGCGACGGAGAAGCAGACGTCGTCGGGCCGGATGCCGAGCACCTGGTCGCCGTAGGTCTGGCAGACGTGCCTGACGTTGGCGTGCCGGTGCATGGCGCCCTTGGGGACGCCGGTGGTGCCGGAGGTGTAGAGCCACAGGGCCCAGGAGTCCTCCAGCGTGGGAGCGGGCTCGCGCGGCTCTCCCTCGCCCGCGCGGAGGAGCTCCGCCCACGTCAGGGACGTGCTCCCGGGCGGCGGGTCGCCCTCCCACACCACGTGCCGCACCTCGGGCGCCATGGTGAGCGCGTCCTGGACCTGGGGGGCGTACTCGGCTCCGGCGACGACGACGGCGGCGCCGGAGTCGGCGATGATCGCGCCGAGCTCCTTGGCGCCCAGCATGGTCGAGACCGGCACGGCCACGAACCCGCCGCAGAAGGCCGCCAGAATCCCCGCGAACATGGGGACGCCGTCGCTGGTGACGAAGACCACGCGGTCGTCGCGCCGCAGGCCGAGGGCGCGCAGGGCGGCGGTGGCGGTCGCGACGAGCTCGGAGAGCTCCGCGTACGTGAGCGTGGCGCCGCCGCGGACCGCCACCCGGTCCCCGCGCCCCTCCCGGACGTGGCGGTGGACGAGCCAGTCCCCGGCGTTGAACATGGTCATGGTCAGACCCTCTTGAGGTCGTAGTCGCCCTTGCGGCCGGTGCCGTAGCGGCGCAGCGCGCCGTCGGGGCCGGAGGCGTTGGGCCGGACGAAGATCCAGTTCTGCCAGGCGGTGAGGCGGCCGAAGATCTTGGTCTCCAGCGTCTCCGGGCCGGCGAAGCGGTGGTTGGCCTCCATGCCGGTCAGCGCGTCGGGCGAGAGCGAGGCGCGTTCCTCCAGCACGATGCGCAGCTCTTCCTCGAAGTCGATGTCGTCCAGGGCGAGGGTGACCAGGCCGAGCTCCATCGCGGCGGCCGCGTCGAGCGGCTCGCCGAACCGGGCGCGGGCGGCCTCCAGGTCCTGATCGTTGCCCCAGAAGCGGGAGCGCAGGCGGGACAGGCCGTTGCCCATCGGGAGGAGGCCGTCGTTGGACGGGGTGAGGACGAGGGTGGCGGGGACGGCGGCCTCGTCGCGGTCCTCGTAGACGCCCTCCAGCATGTACTGCCGGTCGGCGGCCAGGGCCAGCTCGGCCAGCAGGCCCGCGAAGGCCGTGCCCGGCTCGATGACGGCGATGAGGCTGCGGCTGGTGACGTCGAGGCGTTTGAGCGTGCGTTTGTAGTAGTGGCGTACCTCGTCGACGAACCAGTGCCCGGCCTGCTCGCGAAGCTGGGCGTCGTAGGCCAGCACCCGCTCGGGGTCGCCGGTCGCGCGCAGCACCCAGATGCCGAGCTCCGGCTCGTTGGTGCGCAGGTGCAGGATCAGGTCGTCCAGCGCGCGGGTCACGGCGAGCGGCCAGTAGCCGGCGCCCTGCTCCGCGGGCCCGGCGGGCGGGGCGTCGCTGGGGGCGTCCACGGTGATCTCGACGCGGCGGCCGGCCCGGTCGATCCGGGCGGTCACGTACGGGTACGTGATGGCGTCGCCGTCGTCCTTGCGGTCGAGCGGCGTCAGGGCCACCCCCGCGGCGTCCGAGGGCCGGGCGGAGGCCGCCACCGCCGCGTCCGTCCGCCTGGTCACCTCCTCCTCGAACGAGTGGCGCGGCACGGCGGCGTCCACCAGGCCCCACTCCATGGCCGTACGGCCGCGGAAGCCCTCGGACCTGGTGGCGAACAGGTCGGCGCGGTCCTTGCGCACGTGCCGCTTGTCCACCACGCGGGTCAGGCCGCCGGTGCCCGGCAGCACGCCGAGCAGCGGCACCTCGGGCAGGGAGACGGCCGAGGAGCCGTCGTCGACCAGGACGATCTGGTCGCAGGCCAGCGCGAGCTCGTAGCCGCCGCCGGCGGCGGTGCCGTTGAGCGCGGCGATCCAGGTCTGGCCGGAGTGCTCGGTGGCGTCCTCGATGCCGTTGCGGGTCTCGTTGGTGAACTTGCAGAAGTTGACCTTCCACGCGTGCGTGGACTGGGCCAGCATCCGGATGTTGGCTCCGGCGCAGAACATCCGGTCCAGGCCGCCGGTGAGCACGACCGCCTTGACCTCGGGGTGCTCGAAGCGCAGGCGCTGGACGATGTCGTACAGCTCGATGTCCACGCCGAGGTCGTAGGAGTTCATCTTCAGCTCGTAGCCGGGGACGAGGCCGCCGTGCTCGTCCACGCGCAGCGTGACGGTGGCCACCGCCCCGTCCACCGCGAGAGTCCAGTGGCGGTAGCGGTCTGGGGAGGTCGCGAAGGTGACAGTCAATGCGTGCTCCGAGAGGGCGTGGGACCTTGGTCCCAATATTCGACGTCTATCATGAGTAGCGTCAAGTGTTTGTAGTGCTTCTGCTTGCGTGCGCATCCGTGAGGGTGCCCGACCTGGCAGAATGCGCGTCACGACCGTGTCGAACGACAGGAGGGCAACCGTGCCGGCCGAGTCCGCGGAGCGCCCGCGCGAGAAGGCGTCCGCCAGCGCGCGGTCGACGCTGCTGACGGTCCTGGGCGAGTTCGTCCTGCCGCGCGGGGGCGAGGTGTGGACGGGCACGCTGGTGGCCGCGCTCGGCGCGCTCGGCGTGGAGGAGAAGTCCGCGCGCCAGGCCCTGGCCCGCACCGCGGCCGAAGAGCTGCTGGAGTCCGAACGTCACGGCCGCAAGGTCCGCTGGAGGCTGACCGAGGCCGGCGACCGGCTGCTGCGCGAGGGCACCGAGCGCATCTACGGCTTCATGCGCGCTCCCCACCAGTGGGACGGCCGCTGGCTCGTGCTCACCGCCGGCGTGCCGGAGACCCAGCGCCAGCTCCGCCACCGGCTGCGCACCAAGCTGACCTGGCTCGGGCTCGGCTCCCCCTCCCCCGCGCTCTGGGTGATCCCCGACGCCGCCAAGGAGGCCGCCGTACGCGAGGTCATCCGCGAGCTGGACCTGGCCGACCGGGCCTACGCCTGGACCGGGCCGTCGGCGGACATCGGCGACACCGCCAAGCTGATCTCGGCCGCGTGGGACCTCGACGACGTGGAGAAGCGCTACGTGAGCTTCATCGAGCAGTTCGAGGGCCGCGCGGTCACCTCCGACCGGGAGGCGTTCGTCAACCAGGTGCTGCTCATCCAGGAGTGGCGCCGGTTCCCGTTCCTCGACCCCGACCTGCCGGCCGAGCTGCTCGACCACGCCTGGCCGGGGCCCCGGGCGGCGGCCGTCTTCCACGACCTGCACAACCGGTGGCACCGGCGGGCGCAGGCCGAATGGGACCTCATGGACGAAGAGGCCGCCGCCCGGCACTAGAGGAGTCCTTCGTCGGCCAGGTGCACGTAGTCGAACTCGACCGGCTGGTCGTTGATGCCGGTCTTCGGCGGGGCGATCCAGCCGGCGAACTTGCCGTACTCGTACTCGGGGACCATGAGGGAGGCGACGTTCTCGCGGTCCTCGGGCGTCGGCAGCCACTCTTGGGCGCGGGCCTGCCAGGCGGCCTCGTCGAGGACCTCGCCGTGCGGGGTGACGTGGTGGCCGGCGTAGACGCCGACCTTGCGGTTGAAGCCCTCGTGCGGCAGGTACAGCCGCTCGTCGAGCCCGGCGTCCTCCAGGGCCTGGTTCCAGCGGCGCACGCCGTTGGCGCAGTCGGCCACGTACTCGTCGCGCAGGTCGAGGTTGAGCGCGCTGAGCATCGGCACGGTCTTGCTCTTGATCTCGCCGTCCTCGACGTAGCGCAGCTCGCGGGTGTCCTCCAGCAGCACGTGGTCGTCCTTGCGCCGGGTCTCCATCCAGCGGCCCTTCAGCCCGGAGGTGAAGTAGTTGCCGGCGTTGGTCGACTGCTCGGAGCCGAACAGGTCCATCGAGACCGAGAACTGGAAGTTCAGGTACTTCTGGATGACGTCCAGCGGGATGCCGCCGTGCGGCAGGACGCCGGCGGTGCCGTGCTCCTTCATCAGCTCGGCCGTGCGCTCCAGGACCCGCTGCACGCCCGTGGTGCCCACGAACATGTGGTGGGCCTCCTCCTTGAGCATGAACTCGCAGGTGCGCGCCAGCGGGTCGAACGCCGACTCCTTCAGCGTGCCAAGCTGGTACTTGCCGTCGCGGTCGGTGAAGTACGTGAACATGAAGAACTGCAGCCAGTCGGTGGTCTCCTCGTTGAAGGCGCCCAGGATGCGCGGCGCGTCCAGGTCGCCGGAGTTGCGTTTGAGCAGCTGCTCGGCCTCCTCGCGACCCTCCCTGCCGAAGTAGGCGTGCAGGAGGTAGACCATGGCCCACAGGTGGCGGCCCTCCTCCACGTTGACCTGGAAGAGGTTGCGCAGGTCGTAGATGCTGGGCGCGGTGTTGCCGAGCACGCGCTGCTGCTCGACCGAGGCGGGCTCGGTGTCGCCCTGCACGACGATGAGCCGCATCAGGTCGGCGCGGTGCTCGCCGGGCACCTCCTGCCAGGCGGGCTCGCCCTTGTGCTTGCCGAAGTTGACCTTGCGGTCGGGGTCGCGCTCGGCCAGGAAGATCCCCCAGCGGTACTCCTCCATGGGGACGTGGTCGAAGTGCGCCCAGCCGTCGCGGCCCACGGCCACCGCGGTGCGCAGGTAGACGTCCTTGGTCGGCAGGGCCGGGCCGAGCTGCTTCCACCAGTCCAGGAACTTCGGCTGCCAGCCCTCCAGGGCCCGCTGCAGGCGGCGGTCGCCCGCGAGATCGACGTTGTTGGGGATGCGCTCGCTGTAGTCCACGCGGCTGAGCGGGCCGCTGGGCATGGGGGCGGCGCCCGTACGGGAGTCGGTGCTCATCGATGCTCTCCAATAAGCTCTACGTCTGCTTGTCGCTACTTAACGATTGAGTCGAGTGTCGCCGGGCTGCCCTGGAGGGCGGTGCGCTGGAGGTGGGCGTGGACGGCGCGCAGGCCGCCCTCCTCCTCGCCGCCGCCCGCCCGGCCGGGGCCGCCGTGGACGAGCTGGGGCATGGGCGTGCCGTGCCCGGTGGACTCCCCCGCGCTGTCGCGGTCGAGCACCAGCAGGCGGCCGTGGTGGGCGGCGGCCCCGAGCACGACCTTCCGGACGAAGTCCGCGTCGTACGACACCACCGACCCCGCCAGCGAGCCCTCGCCGCGGGCGATCAGCTCGTCCAGCTCGGCCGCGTCGCGATAGGGAAGCAGGGTGCTCACCGGGCCGAACGCCTCCACCTCGTGCGGCTCGGGACGGTCCACGTCGTCGACGCGCAGCAGCAGCGGCGACAGGAACGCCCCGCGCCCGGCGTCGGCGCCGACCACCTCGACCTTGTCCGGGTCTCCATGGACCACCGACCCGGCCCGGGCCAGCCGGGCGACTGCCGCCCGCACGTCCTCGCGCTGGGCGAGGCCGACGAGCGCGCCCATCGTCACGCCGTCCGCGCCCGGCGCGCCGACGACGACCCGCGCGAGGCGGGCCGCGACCGCTTCGGAAACGGCTTCGACGAGGTTCGCGGGGACGAACGCGCGCCGGATCGCCGTACACTTCTGCCCCGCCTTGACCGTCATCTCGGTCACCAGGGCGTCGGCGAACAGGTCGAACTCCGGCTCCCCCGGCACGGCGTCCGGGCCGAGCACCGAGCAGTTCAGCGAGTCGGCCTCGGCGTTGAAGCGCGCCGAGCGGCGGGTGACGGCGGGGTCGGACCGCAGCCGGGCGGCCGTGGCCGCGGAGCCGGTGAAGCCGATGTGGTCCTGCCCGCCGAGCAGGTCGAACAGCCCCGGCACGCTCCCCGCCACGAGCTGGATCGCGCCCGGCGGCAGCGCGTCCGCGATGATCCGCACGGCGTGCGCGGCGATGTACGCGGTCGGGGTGGCGGGCTTGACGATCGTCGGCAGCCCGGCGAGCAGCGCGGGCGCGAGCTTCTCCAGCATGCCCCAGACCGGGAAGTTGAACGCGTTGATCTGCAGCGAGAGGCCGCGCGGGGTGGTGAGGACGTGGCGGCCCGCGAACGTGCCGCCCTTACCGAGCGGGATCGGGTCGTCCTCGACGATGAGCGTGTGGTCGGGCAGGCCCTTGCGGGCCAGGCTCGCGTACACGAGGGCCGTGCCGATGCCGCCGTCCACGTCCACCGCGGCGTCGCGCCGGGTGGCCCCGGCCCGTGCCGACAGCTCGTACAGCTCCTGCCTGCGCTCCTGCAGCGCCAGGGCCGCGGCCTTGAGCGCGGCGGCCCGCTGGGGGAAGGTCAGCTCGCCGAGCGCGGCCAGGCCGGTGCGGCGGGCGTACGCCACGGCGGCGGCGAGGTCGAGCCCCTCGCTGCTGACCCGGGTGACGATCTCGCCGGTCACGGCGTCGGCTACCGGGACGCCTTCTCCGCGCCCTGCGCGCCAGGCCCCTTCGAGGTAGTTCTCCAGCGTGCTCACGACTCGCTCCAGTCGTAGAAGCCCTTGCCGGTCTTGCGCCCCAGGTGGCCCTGCTCGACGAGCCGGACGAGCAGGTCGGGCGGGGTGAAGCGGGGGCCGAGCTCGCGTTCGAGGTAGCGGGCGATGCCCAGCCGGACGTCCAGGCCGACGAGGTCGGTCAGGCGCAGCGGCCCGGTCGGGTGTCCGTAGCCGAGCGTCATCGCGGCGTCGATGTCCTCGGCCGAGGCGACGCCGGACTCGACCATGCGGATCGCCTCCAGCCCGAGGGCGACGCCGAGCCTGCTGCTGGCGAAGCCGGGCGAGTCGCGGACGACCACGGCCGTCTTGCCGATCGCCTCGACCCACGCCACGGCCCGCTCCCGCAGGGCCGGGTCGGTGGCGGTCGCGACGACCACCTCGACGAGCCTGCTGGCCGGGACGGGGTTGAAGAAGTGCAGCCCGAGGAAGCGCTCGGGGCGGGCGAGCGCCTGGGCGAGCGTGTCGAGCGAGATGCTGCTGGTGTTGGAGGCGATCACGACCTCCGGCCCGACCGCGTCCTCTGCGGCGCGCAGCGTGACGAGCTTGAGGTCGACGTCCTCGGGCACCGCCTCGATCACCAGCCCGGCCGCGGCCAGCCCGGCGGGGTCCGTCACCGTGGCCAGGCGGGCCATCGGCGCGCCGGCGTCCTCGATCAGGCCGCGCTTCGCGCTGCCCTCGACCGCCCGCGCCACCCGGTCCCGCGCGGCGGCCGCGGCCTCGCCGTCGCGCTCCACCAGAGTGACGCGGCAGCCCGCGAGGAGCAGGGCGTGGGCGATGCCGGCGCCCATGCGCCCGCCGCCCACCACCCCGCACCGCTCCGGCAACGTCTGGGTCATCGCAGTCCTCCTGTGGCGAGCTCCTGGGCGCGGGACGCCGATGCGCTGGACGCGGTCATGCCCCGTACGCTCACAGGTACTCAACTTGCCACAATTTCATGGAGCTGCGAAAGACTTGTGTAGCGGATTTATGGCAGGGTCAGAGTCTGGCCACCTCGCGCGGCGCCGTGCTGGAGACCTCGCGTGGGCCGCCGAGGTAAGCGGTGACGACGAAGAGGATCAGGGCCACGCCCACCACGACGATCGCCTGCGTGCCGACGCCGGACCACATCACCAGCATGAGCATCCGCGCCAGCAGGAGGGGGAGGAACACCGGGATCAGCAGCATGACGCTCCTGCGGCCGAGCGCGGACCGCGCGGCCATCCCGCAGGCGACGGCGGCCAGGCCGAAGGGAACCAGCTCCCCCAGGACGCCGACCGGCCACAGCAGCAGGACCGCGTTCGACGCCAGCACGACGGCGAACCCGATGAGCAACCGGCCTCGGCCGATCAGCCGCACTCCCCGCCGCGGAGACACGGCACCGGTCAGGAGCGCCGCCGTGGCCAGGAACGGGAGCAGGACCAGGCCGAGGGGCCAGATCTCACTCGTGCGCCAGGCGAGACCCGAGGACGCCATCGGGACCACCATGTCCGCGCCGAACCAGATGGCCGCCGCCCAGGCCGAGCAGGCCGCGCTCCACCTGCGACCACGCCAGGCGAGCCCCGCAGCCAGCAGCAGGAGAAGGATCTGGAGCGACAGCTGGACGGCGGCGCTCGTCACGTCCCTCGACAGGATGCGGTTCACGCTCGGGGGGAGGTACTGGGCCAGCAGCACCAGCGGGCCGAGGAGCGCGGCGACGGAGGTCGCCGCACGCCACCGCGCCAGCGCCTGGGGGCTGGCGGCCATGCGTAAGCGAATGGCGACCGCGCCACCGATCAGGTCGGCGAGATCACGCGCGCTCGGATGGCGGCGGCCGGGCTCCGCCGTCTCCATGAGCACGCCGAGCATCTCCTGCTCGTGCCTGGCCCGGTGGTCGCGAGGGTAGAGGCGGAGAAGCCGGCGGTAGTCTCGTTCGAGGCTGCTCACGAGGCCCCTCCGACCTGGTGGAGGCGCAGCCGGGTGACCGCGGTCCGCGCGTTGCGCTGGAGCCGCGCCGCCTCCGCGGTCAGGCGCAGGCCTCCCTCCGCGGTCAGCCGGTAGTAGCGGCGCAGCCGCCCGTCGACGACCTCCTCCCGGTCCTCCTCGATCAGCCCTTCGGCCTGGAGCCGGTCCAGGGCGGCGTACAGGGTGCCGGCCCTCAGGCGCAGCTCCCCCTGGGAGATGCGCTCGACGTCGGCGATGATGCCGTAACCGTGCTGGGGCTCCTGCGCCAGCGAGGTCAGTATGAGGAACGAAGGCTCCTGCAAGGCACGGAACTTTGTCACATGCCCTTTATATACCGTCAGTCGATATATGCCTAGTTGGGATTGCCGGCGTGGGTGAGGGTCTCCCAGGCGACGAAGAGGTTGTTGGTACCCGCCGGGCGCTGCCGCTCGGTGAGGGTCTGCGTGTTGCTCATCGCGATGCCCATGCGGTTGTGCAGGGCGTTGAAGCCGACCTCGGTGACCGGCCCCAGGCCCAGGGTGAGGCTCCCGCCGCACAGCCACGCCGGCACGGCCGTGCCGAGCTGGTACTTGGCGTGCAGGCCGAGCGCGTGCCGCAGCCGGTCGGCGATCTCGGGGTAGAGGTCCTGCCCCTGGATGCGGGCCGTCTCGGCGATGTGCGCGATCGACGCCAGGCCGTACCCGGTGTGGGTGAAGTCGCGGCACGTCTCCTGGGAGAGCCCGTCGACGAAGGTGTCCTGGCCCTGCCAGTAGTCGACGACCTCGGCCCGCGTGTCGATGCCGCTGCCCGCCGGCCCCCTCGGGTAGGCGCCGTCGGAGGTGAGGTAGATGTAGGCGGGCACGCGGGCCCGGAACGTGCTCACGGCCTTGTCGTAGGCGGCCTTGTCCTGCAGGAACACCGCGATCCCGATCGTCGCGTCCATCATCGTCAGTTCCCAGTTGCCGTTCGTGCGGGCGCTGCCGTTGATGATCTCGGGCAGGTAGACGTCACGGAGCATGGTCGCGAAGCGATTGACGCCCGTGGCGGACCACCCGGTGTAGGTGTAGCGGATGATCTCGGCCGCCCTGGGCCAGGACGATCCCGCCCAACCGGTCTGGAGCGGCGCGTTGCTGTTGGTGTGGTCGCTGATCACGGCGGACCAGGCGTCCATGATCTGGATCGCCTTCTGCGCGTACCGGCTGTCCCCCGAGATGTACCAGGCCAGCGCGTCGGTGTAGGCGGCCAGCGCGTCCTGGCGCTCGTCCGTGCAGCCGTTGTTGGGGTTGGAGTACGGGCCGCACTCCACGACGGCCCGCGGCTTCGGGGTCCGCGACAGCGACGCGAGCGGGCTCGCGATCATCTGGTCGTAGGCGCCCTTCCACGGCTGGGCCCCGGCGTTGACCTTGGCGCGGACGAAGTCGAGCTGGGCCTTGCTGACGAGCACGCCGGGATGCGCGAAGGCGGCCGGCGCCGTCCGGGCCACGGCGGCGGGCGGAGACAGGACGGCGGTGATCAGGGGGATCGCCAGGGCGATGGCGAGTGACGACAGGATCCCGCGACGACGGGGACGGAGCACGGACCCCACTCCTTATTTAGGAAAGTTTCCTAAAGGTCGGTGTGATCGTAGCCCTGACACCTCGCCTTGACAAGTGATACGGGGCCGCTGACCGTCCACCCCTCACGATCCGCAGCACCCAGCCGGTCACCGCGTAGGAGCCGCCATCTGAGCCGCGGCGGCCGCCCGGCCGGATAGGGTTCGTGATCATTTGGTGAAGATCGCGCGAGAAGGGCGGGCCGTCGTGCTCTCCGTACCGATCCGCGGGCCGCAGCGGGTTCAGCCGGTGTTCTGGTGGTGGCTGGCGGCCGCGTACGCGTTGTGGGAGATCGTCCTGCCCGTGCTGGTGCCCCCTCGGCGGATCATGTGCGGCGGGATGCCGATCGTCCACCGGGTCAGCCCCGCCCGGCGGGCCGCGGCCGACGTGGCCGAGGTGATCGGAGACTCGCTGTATCTGGCGGGGCCGTTCCTCCTGGCGATGATCGCCGTGTTCGCGGCCAGGAGCGACGGCGCCCGCGTGCCGCTGCGCGTCGCCGCGCTGGGGTTCGGGCTCCTCGCGCTGCCCGAGGCGCTGGTGGTCGCCGAGGACCTGCTTGCCCCGCCCATGGAGCCGCCGCCCGGCTGCCTGCCGGAGCGGGAGCCGGAGCCGGCGGTGCTCCGGATCCTGTCGATCGCGCTGTCGTGGGTCGTCTCCCCGCTGACGGTGGTCCTGCTGGCAGGCCTGCACGTACGTCCCGACCGCGGCTCCGTCCTGCGGCTGGTCGCGGCGATCGTGGTGGTCGTGCTTCTCGTGCAGGCCGTACGGATCCTGCCGGAGCGGCCGGTGGGCCCACCGCCGGCGGACGACGGCACGCCGCGCTACGCGGTGCTCGGCAATGGCATGCCCACGACCGTGGACCTGGTGACGGGCCGGATCGCCCACGAATATGTGCCTCATCTCGGCACGCGCGTCGCGCAGCTCCAGGCGGTCGCCGCCACCCGGCGGCCGGGCGAGTACGTCGCCGGCGTACGACTGGAGAGAGGCCCGGACGAATGGTCGACGCGGGGATTCGTCTCGCGCCTGCACCGCCTCACGGTGGACGCCGACGGCCAGGCGAAGCTGGGCGAGGCCCTGTCCGGCCGGTTGACCGGGGTCGTCGGCCGCGTCACGGTGTCGCCCGAGGGCCGCATCGCCTACGCCCTCAGCGCGGAAGGCCACGACAACCAGACCCAGTCGTACGCGGGCGTGCTCGCCCCTCACCGGGAGTGGCCCGCGAAAGCGCACGGCCTCTACTGGAGAGACGCCCACACCTTGGCGCTGCCGGACGATCTCGGCACCACCCCGCTCACCCCCGGTTCCGCGACCGGCCCCTTCCAGTGGTGGGAGGCCGCCATCGACGTGCGGCTGCCGCCGTCGGACCCGCGCTCCACGGCGGGACGCGTCCCGGCACCCCGGGAGGCCGGCAGCCACACGCTTCCGCTCCCCTTGCCGGGCGGGCGGACCCTGCGGGTGCGCCACGGCAGCTACGCGGAGCGGTCACAACTGCTGCTGTACGAGGGTGAGCGGAAGGTCGCCACGGTGCTCACGCTCGGCTGCGGCGACATCGTGTCGCTGGCCGCGGACCCGTCCGGCCGGCATGTCCTGCTCGGCAAGGACAACGAGAACGATCCGACCGCCGGCAACAATCCGTGCGGCGGCGCGAGTTACGAGCTGCTGCGCCTCAGCCTCGCGCCCGGGTTCAACCACAAGGTCGTCTGGCGGGGCGAGAGCTCCGTCCACGAGCTCACCTGGTAAGCCCTCTTCATATGGACGGGGGGCTGCGCATGTCTGAGGCCGAGCGGAGGTTCACCGAGCACCGCGGTCTGCTGCATGCCGTGGCATACCGGGTGCTGGGCAGCGTCACCGAGGCCGAGGACGTGGTGCAGGATGCCTGGCTGCGCTGGAGCCGCGTCGAAGTGGCCGCCGTCGCGGACGCCGAAGGCTATCTGGTGCGGGTGGTCACCCGCCTGGCGATCGACCGGCTGCGCAGCGCGCGCGTGCGGCGCGAGTCCTATGTCGGGCCGTGGCTGCCCGAGCCGATGCTCACCCGTCCGGACGTCGCCGAGGACGTGGTGCTCGCCGACTCGGTGTCGACCGCGATGCTGCTCGTACTGGAGGTCCTGTCGCCGACGGAGCGCGCGGTGTTCGTGCTGAGCGAGGCCTTCGGTTACAGCCACCCGGAGATAGCGCGGTTCGTCGGGCGCAGCCACGCGGCCGTGCGGCAGATCGCGCACCGCGCCAAGAAGGCGGTCGAGGAACGGCGCCACCGCTACGACACCGATCCGGCGACCACCCAGCAGGCCACCGAGCGGTTCCTGGCCGCCTGCCTCGGCGGCGACCTGAAGGCCCTGCTGGAGGTGCTGGCACCGGACGTGACGATGGTGAGCGACGGCGGCGGCCTCACCGGCGCACCCCGCAAGCCGATCCACGGACACGAGTACGTGGCCCGCGCGATCGTCATCCTCTCCAAGCGCATGCCCGACGACTCGCACGCCCAGGTGCTCCAGGTCAACGGCGGCCCGGGGATCGTCGTCCGTTCGGGCCGCACGCCGGTACTGGCGATCACCTTGCATCTGGTCGATGGGGCGATCAAGACGGTGCACGTGGTCAGCAACCCGGAGAAGCTCGCCGGCGTGGCGCCATGACCTATGTCACATGAGCACGCTGTCACTCCCTGGGGCGCTGCCCCGTCCGTGAGGCGACCGACCGGCCGTCCTCACGGAGAAGGAGACCTTCGTGTTCGCCATCTACCTCGCCATCACCGTCCTCGCCTCGGCGATCACCGGCTTGGCCGCCGTCGCCAACCTCATCGGCCACGACTACCCCAAGCGCCAGGCGGACAACATGGGCGTCCCCCACTCCTGGATGCTCCCGTTGGGCCTGCTGCTGGGGGCGGGCGCGCTGGGGCTGCTGGCCGGGTTCGCCGTGCCGGCGCTGGGCACCCTCGCCGCCGCCGGGCTGGTGCTGTACTTCCTGGGCGCGTTCGCCGTCCACCTGCGGGCCCGCGACCACCACTTCGGCCCCTGGGCCGTGTTCTTCTCCCTGGCGGCGGCCGCCCTGGCCGTGAACCTGGCCCATCACGGCCTCTGATCCCTGGGCCGGGCGCCGTGGCGGGCACGGCCGGCGCCCACCTCACGTAGTCGCCGGCCCGGTCCAGGCGCAGGCCGGGCCAGAGTCGCGCCGCCGCCTCCGTGTGAAGACGGCTGTCAGCGGCTGCCTCCCGGCTGCCCGGGCAGAGGTACGCGTGGCGACGTCAGGGCGGCGCACACCTCCGTGGCCATGGCCGCGCTGAGCTGGGCCGACAGGGGGACCTTCGCCCCGGGCGGGCGGTTCCACCGGTCGCTCGCGAGGACGAGGCCGTCGCGGCCGCACGACCGCCACAGGTGTTCGGTGCTGTCCAGCACGAAGGCCCTGACCTCGGGCACCTCTGCGGCCTCGATGAGCTCGCGGGCGTAGCGGTAGTAGACGCCCTTGAACAGTCCCTCGTCGCCGCCCTCCCCCTCGGCGGCGAACACGCCGTCCACGCTCAGCTCCGCGATGGCCGTCCGGGCGGTCCGGGCGGCGCGGGAGAGGTGGTCCTCCTCACCCGGAGTGCGGGCGAGTTCGACGCACGCGCCGATGTACAGACCCTGGTTGTACGTGAAGCGCCAGTCCTCGTCGATCGCGTGGTCCTCCTGGCGGTTGACGCCGTCGTACACGAACCCGTCCGGTCGTACGAGCGTGGCCTCCAGCCAGTCCATGACCCGCCGGCCCTGCTCCAGGTAGCGCCGGTCGCCCGTGTGCCGGTGCAGCCGCGCCGAGAGGATGACGAACGGGGCGTTGGCGGGGGTGTTCTTGTAGTACGGCTGGGAGACGCGCCACGCGATGCCGCCGCCCTCGTGCTCGTTCCAGCCGTGGTCGAGGACGTGCTGCCAGAGCGCGACGGCCTCGCCGTACAGCTCGCTCTCCCCCGTCGCCTCGGCCAGGCGCAGGATCGCCAGGGCGAGCCAGAGCATGTCGTCGAAGTAGTCGTTGAAGAGCGCTCCCCCGTTGCGCCGCAGGATCCCGTCGTGGATGCGTCTGGCCTGCTCCAGACGTGCCGGGTCCGAGGTCCGCAGGTACGCGTCGATCCGGACGTCGACGGCGTGGGCCAGCCACCAGTAGTTGAAGACGTCGTTGTCGCCGGGCTCCAGCGGATACCAGTTGTTGAACAGTTGCTCCCCGGGGGCGGCGAAGTAGTGATCGAGGCTGCGCTGGGCCAGGTCGGCGCGGTGGTTCCACACGTCGGACTTCCACTCGCCGGACTTCCACACGTCGGACAAGGATTCTCCGTCCATCAAACGGGTTCGACGATCGTGAAGGGCACGATGGAGCGGGCGGGGACGGGCTCGCCGCGCGTCTGGGCGAGCAGCAGGTCCACCGCGCGCCTGCCCATCTCGCGCTGGTCCTGCCGTACGTGGAGGAAGGCAGGCCCCGCGACGGGGTCGAGCGGCGAGTCGAAGCAGGCGATGACCGGGCCGTCGATCGCCCGGTCCAGCACCCGCGCCAGGTTGTACTCGCAGACCACGAACGCGGTGACCTGGGGTTCGCGGGCCTGGAAGGCGCGGATGCGCTCGATGTCGGCCAGCACGTTCTCCGGGGTGAAGGCGCCGGGCAGGGTGCTGGACAGCTCGGTCAGGTGATGCTGCTGATCGAGCGGCAGGCCGCGGGCGGCGCAGGCGGCGCGGAAGCCCTCCAGCCGCTCCTCGATGCTGGAGGTGTTCTCCGGCGGGGGCGAGGCGAAGGCGACGTGGCGGTGCCCCTGGTCGAGCAGGCGCTCGGTCAGCGCGCGGGCGGCGGCCACGTTGTCCGTGTGCACGGCGCACACCTGGATCCCGGCCAGGTAGCGGTCGACGAGGACCAGCGGGTGGCCGTCGAGGATGGTCCGCAGCAGGCCGGCGTTGTAGTACTCGCCGTGGACGGGGAACACGATCAGGCCGTCGGCGAGCCCCGAGTCCACCATCGACTCGATCGCCTTCTCCTCCTCCTCCTGGCTGCCGCGGGTGCGCTTGATCACCAGGGTGATGCCCCGCTCGGCGCAGCGCTCCTCCACCGCGCACAGCAGCTCCAGCCCGTACGCCTCCGACGCGTCCGGATAGATCATCGCGATAGCCCCGGGGACGCGCTCCCCGTCGGCGGGACGCGCGGCGGGCGTGAGCCGGTCGAGGTCGGGAAGGTCCGCGGCCACGAACGAGCCCTTGCCGCGGATCCGATGGACGACGCCGGCCTCCCGGAGGAGTTCGAGCGCCTTCTTGGAGGTGATGCGGCTGACCTCGAACCGCTCGGCGAGCTCCATCTCCGAGGGCACGCGGTCGCCCGGGGCCAGGGCTCCTCGCCTGACCTCGTCCAGCAGGTAGTCGACGATCCGCTCGTACAGCAGCGGGCCTCTCTCAGCCACTCTTCCCCTTCGCCGTTCAGTTGGCATGTCAACTCATCCAGATATATATCATCTCATGTCTCGATGTTTCAGGCATATTGACTTATGACAACTTGATTTCTACGTTTCCCTCAAGCGACATCGAAGGGAACCGTGTGAAAGCCGTACATGACCTCGCCGACAAGGTCGAGCCCTTACTCGCGCGGCGGCACCCCGAGGCCGCCGCGATGTTACGGCAGTGCCTGCTCAACACGCTGGAAACCACGGTCAGGCCGCTGCCGGACGGGACGACGTTCGTGCTCACCGGCGACATCCCGGCGATGTGGCTGCGCGACTCCGCGGCCCAGGTCGAGCCGTACGTGCGGCACGCGGCCGCCGACGACGAGGTCCGCCGCATGGTGCGCGGGGTGATCCACCGGCAGGCCGGGTACGTCGCGATCGACCCGTACGCCAACGCGTTCAACGAGAGCCCCGACGGCCAGGGCCACCACGACGACGTGCCGCGCGCGGGGCCGTGGGTCTGGGAGCGGAAATGGGAGCTGGACTCCCTGTGCCATCCGATCCGGCTGCTGCACCTCTACTGGGAGGCGACCGGCGACGCCTCGGTGTTCGACGAGTCCGTGTACCGCATGCTGGTCTCCGTCGTCGGCACGATGCGCGCCGAGCAGCGGCCCGAGCGCTCGCCGTACCGCTTCGTCCGGCCGGATCCCTGGCTGCCCACCGACACGCTGGTCGACGAGGGACGCGGCCCGACCTGCGGGTACACGGGCATGGTCCGTTCCGCGTTCCGGCCGAGCGACGACGCGTGCACGTACGGCTTCCTCGTCCCGGCCAACATGTTCGCCGTCGTCGTCCTGGGACAGCTGGCCAGGTTCGCGCGGGAGATCTACGCGGACTCCAGCCTGGCCGAGGACGCCGTACGGCTGCGGGAAGAGATCGACGACGGCATCCGTCGGCATGCCGTCGTCCGCCACCCCGTCCACGGCGAGATCTACGCCTACGAGACCGACGGCCTCGGCAACCACCTGCTGATGGACGACGCCAACATCCCCAGCCTGCTCTCGATCCCCTACCTGGGATACCGGCCGGCGTCCGATCCGACGTACCGCAACACGCGCGCCTTCGTGCTCAGCCCCGGCAACCCGCACTACGCCGAGGGGCGGTACGCGCGGGGCGTGGGCAGCCCGCATACCAAGTCCGGACATGTCTGGCCGTTGTCGCTGATCATGCAGGGCCTGACGTCCGCCGACGCGTCGGAGCGGGACGAGCTGCTGGCCGTGCTCGCGGCGACGACGGCCGGCACCGGATACGTCCACGAGAGCTTCGACCCCGACGATCCCGGCGTCTTCACCCGCCCCTGGTTCGGCTGGGCCAACAGCCTGTTCGCGCAGTTCGCCATGGAGGTGGCACTGACATGACCCAGACGCTCGCCGGCCGGTCCGCGGCCGGCCGCGCATCCCCGGGCCACGCCCGGCCCGGGGGCTCCCTGCTGAGCCGGCACCAGGCGCGGGCCGGGGCCCTGTTCGCCGCGCCGCCGATGGTGCTGTTCCTCGTCTTCACCGTGCTGCCCGTCATCGGCGCCCTCGGCCTCAGCTTCACCTCGTACGACGTGCTGACCCCGCCGACCTGGGCCGGGCTCGCGAACTACGCCAGGTTGATCGAGGACGCCACCTTCGCCCTCACGCTGAAGAACATCCTGCTGTACTGCGCGATGTTCGTGCCCGCGATGATCGCCGTCTCGCTGCTGCTCGCGGTGGCGCTCAACAGCAGGCTCCCGGCGATGGGCGTCTTCCGCACCGTCTACTACATCCCCGTGGTCACCTCCCCCGTGGCCGCCGCGACCGTGTGGACCTGGATGCTCAACAGCCACTACGGGCCGATCAACGAGATCCTCGGCTTCCTGGGCATCCCCGGCCCGGCGTGGGTGGGCGACAGCAGCACCGCCATGCTCTCGATCGTGCTGGTCACCCTGTGGCAGGGGGTCGGCTCCAACATGCTGATCTACCTCGCCGGGCTGCAGAACATCCCCGGCCACCTGTACGAGGCCGCCGCCCTGGACGGGGCGGGCCGCTGGGCGGCGTTCGCGCACATCACGTGGCCGCAGCTGCGCACCACGACGATGTTCGTCACGACGCTGTCGCTGATCGGCGCGTTCCAGCTCTTCGACCAGGCGTACGTGATGACCAAGGGCGGTCCGGGCAACTCGACCCTGACGCCCGTCTACCAGATCTACGAGACCGGCTTCAACCGGCTGCAGATGGGCTACGCCTCGGCGCAGGCGTTCACGCTCTTCCTCGTCATCGTGGCGGTCACCGTGATCAACATGCGGATCAACCGGAGTGACGAGACATGATCCGGACGATCAGAATCACCCTGTTCTACGCCGTGCTCACCGTCGTCGGGCTGTTCATGCTGCTGCCGTTCCTGTGGTCGCTGAGCACGTCGCTCAAGCCGGACGACGAGATCATCTCCCTGCCCATCAAGTGGCTGCCCACCACGATCACCTTCGAGCACTACGGGGCGGCCTTCACCACCGTCCCCTTCGCCCGCCACTTCACCAACTCGCTGCTGCTCGCCGTGGCCGGCGTCGCCACCAACCTGCTGCTCGGGTCGCTGGCCGGCTACGCGTTCGCGCGGCTGCCGTTCCGCGGCAGCCGGGCGCTGTTCCGGCTGCTGCTCGCGTCCATGATGGTGCCGTCCGTGGTGACCCTGGTGCCGTCGTTCCTCATCGTCAAGAATCTCCCGCTGGCCGGGGGCAACGATCTCACCGGCCAGGGCGGCTTCGGCCTGCTCAACACGTACTGGGCGGTCATCCTGCCGGGTGCCGTAGGGGCGTTCGCGGTGTTCATGATGCGGCAGTTCTTCCTCGCGCTGCCCAGGGAGCTGGGCGAGGCCGCCCGCGTCGACGGCTGCCCCGAGTTCCGTATCTTCTGGCGGATCTATCTGCCGCTGTGCCGTCCCGCCCTGGCCACCTTGGCGGTCTTCACCTTCGTGGCGGGCTGGAACGGCTTCCTCTGGCCGCTGATCGTGCTCAACGACCCGGACATGAGCACGATCCAGATGAGCCTGGCCGCCTTCTCCTTCAACCGGCAGACCGACTACGGGCCGCTCATGGCCGGATCGATCGTCGCCATGCTGCCCACCCTGCTGCTGTTCGCCTTCGGGCAGCGCTACCTGACTCGCGGCCTGGCCTTCACCGGCTCCGGCCTCCAGTGACACCCCCCTCTCAGAAAGGAGCCCGCCGCCGATGCACTCGACCCTGGTCAAGCGGCTGGCCGCCGCCACCCTCACCGTACTCGCGACGATCACGACCGGCTGCGCCTCGTCCGACGCCCCCTCCTCAGCGGGAGGGGTGGTGCGGCTGAAGTTCTGGGGCGACTGGTCAGGCGAGGGCGAACAGCAGTTCAGGACCATGACCGCCGCCTTCAACAAGACGCACCCCAAGATCCAGGTCGACTACGTCGTCCAGGAGGACATGCTCACCAAGTTTCTCACCGCCTCGACGTCCGGGCAGGCTCCCGACGTCATGTTCTGGGACCGCTGGCGGACGGCGAGCTACGCGCCGAAGGGCGTCCTCACCCCGATCGACGACCTGCTGAAGAAGGACGGCATCGAGCGGGAGCGCTTCTACGGCGAGGCGCTGCGCGAGCTCACCCACGGCGGCAAGCTGTACGGGCTGCCGCTCACGGTCGACGCGCGGGCCCTGTTCTACAACAAGGCCCACCTGAAGGAGGCCGGGATCGAGCCGCCGCGCACCTGGGCCGAGCTGGAGCAGGCGGCGGTGAAGCTGACCAGGCGTGAGGGCGGCAAGCTCGTCCGCGCCGGCCTGTCGATGGACGACACCGGCCTGTTCAGCATGTACCTGCGCCAGGCCGGCGGCCAGATGGTCAGCGACGACTGCTCGCGCACGACCTTCAACGGCCCGCAGGGCGTGCAGGTCCTCGACCTGTGGAGCCGCATGATCAAGGCGGGCGTCTACCAGAGCGGCTTCGAGAAGGGGCTCGGCGAGGGCACCGACGCCTTCGCGACCGGCAAGGTCTCCATGATCCTGACGGGTCCCTGGAACATCACCACGTACAAGAAGTACGGCAAGGACCTCGACTTCGGCATCGTGCCGCCGCCGACCGGGCCGCAGGGCGGCAGCGCCAGCCTCATGGGCGGCTTCGGCCTGGTGATCCCCCAGGCGGCCAAGCACAAGGACGCGGCCTGGGAGTTCGTCAAGTGGTGGACGGCCGAGAAGGACAACGCGCTGCTGTGGGCCAGGACGAGCCTGAACATCCCCGGCAACGTGCAGGCGGCGCAGGATCCCTTCTTCTCCGGCGACCCGTTCTGGAAGCCGATCCTGGACACGCTGCAGTACGCCAAGATCCGCCCCGCCTGCGCGGGCTACGCGCCCATGGAGGAGGAGGCCGTCATCCCCAACCTCCAGCTCCTCATGGAGGGCAAGACCACCGCCCAGCAGGCCCTGGCCAAGGCCCAGGAGCAGGGTGACCGGGTGCTGACGGAGAACAACCAATGAGGGCGCGCGCGGCGGCCGCCGGCCTCCTGCTGGCCGCGGCCCTGACCCTCGCCCCCGCTCCCGCGCACGCCACCGTGGCCGCCGACGCCGACGCGGCGATGTCGGCCTTCGTCTCCGCCTTCTGGGATCCGGCGAAGAAGTACTTCTACACCAACAGCGACCACCAGATCCACGCCGAGCACGCCCACGGCCCGGAAGGCGGCCTGTACACCGACTTCTGGTGGGAGGCCCAGCTGTGGGAGCTGGTGATGGACGCCTACCAGCGCACCGGCAGCGCCGCCTACCGGCAGATGATCGACGACGTCTACGCCGGTTTCGTCGCCTACTACCCCACCTTCGCCAACGACTTCAACGACGACCTGGGCTGGTGGGCGCTGGCGTGCGCGCGGGCGTACGAGATCACGCGTGACGCGACGTACCTGAACCGGTCGCGTGCCCTGTTCGACCAGATCTGGGCCGAGCAGGACTCCACGTTCGGCGGCGGCATCTGGTGGCGCAGGAGCGTGCACACCCAGAAGAACGTGGCCACCAACGCCCCGGCGGTGATCACCGCCACCAAGCTGTACGCCGCGACCGGCGACGCCGCCTACCTGACGCGGGCGCAGAGCCTGTTCGCCTGGATCAAGGGCAATCTGCAGCAGTCCGGGCACGTCTACGACCACATCGAGGGCACGGGCACCCTCGTGAAGTGGGACTTCAGCTACAACTTCGGCACCTACATCGGCGCCGCCGCCGCCCTCCACGACGCGACCGGCACCGCCTCCTACCTGACCGACGCCCGCGCGGCGGCGGACTGGGCCACCACCTACCTCACCAACGGCGGCACGATGATGCACGAGGGCTCCGACGACGCCGGGGGCTTCAAGTCGCTGCTGTTCCGCTCGCTCAACACCCTCGTCACCAAGCACGGCCAGACCCGGTACCTGCCCTTCCTCCAGCGCAACGCCACCCAGGCCTGGCGCCACCGCCGTACCGGCGACGCCCTCGCCGGCCCCGACTGGTCCGCGCCCGCCCCCGCCACGTACCTGCAGAGCCTCACCGCGGCCGCCGCGGTCAGCGCGCTCCAGCTCGTCCAGCACGACGGCAACACCGGGCTCCAGCCGGAGAACGGCGTTTACGAGGCCGAGAACGCGCTGTCGTCGGGCATCGGCGCGGAGAGCACCCAGGCCGGCTTCAGCGGCCGGGGCTACCTCGCCGGCTGGAACACGTCCGGCCAGACCCTGACCTTTCATGTCAACGTGCCCTCAGCCGGGCCGCACGAGCTGCGCTTCCGGTACGCCGCCGGCGCCGGGGACGCCTCCCGCCGGATCATCGTGAACGGCGCCCGGTCCGACCAGTCGTTCCCGTCCACCGGCGGCTGGGGCACCTGGAACACGGCCGTGCTCAACGGCGTCACGCTCGCCCGGGGCCACAACACCATCCGGGTCGAGCTGGGCTCGGGCAACTACCTCAACCTCGACCGCCTCGACGTCTCCGCCCAGCACCAGGCCGAGTCGGGCACCCTGCACGGCGTCGGCACCGAGTCCACCAACCCGGGCTTCACCGGCACCGGCTACGTGGCCGGCTGGAACGCCGACGGCCAGTGGGTGGACCTGCGGCCCGACGTCAGCCGGGCCGGCACGTACGAGCTCACCTTCCGGTACGCGGCCGCCGCGGGCGACGCCGTCCGCCACGTCTTCGTCAACGGCGGCGGAGCCGTGGACGCCCTCCGGTTCCCCTCCACGGGCTCGTGGAGCACGTGGAACACGGTGACCGTGCCGAACGTCGCGCTCCAGGAGGGGGCCAACACCGTCTCCGTCATCTTCAACGCGTCCAAGGGAAGCACGAACTGGCTCAATCTCGACGAGATGACCCTCCGTTACGTCAGCGGCCCTTCGTGAGCCCCGGGGGTCGGAGAGAACGTTCGAGCAACTCATGTTGACTAAGCCTGGATTAGTCAACTAGCGTTGCTTACCGCGCCGGCGCCTCTGCCCGGCGGATTGACCACGCCCTCTCCGACCTCCATGGAGGCTCAATGTCCATGCTCCGTACCGGCCTGCTCGTCGCCGCCCTGACCGCGACGGCCACCGCGATGACGATCCCCGCCGCCTCCGCGGCCGACCGGGGCCACGCCGAGCTCCGGCGCGCGCTCGACCAGGTCGTGGCCGACGGCGGCGGCCCCGGCATCGTCGCCGACCTCAGGGACGGCGACGCGGCCCCGTGGTTCGGGACGGCGGGAGTGGCCGACCTGAAGACCGGACGCCACCGCCGGCCGGGCGAGCACTTCCGCATCGGGAGCTTCACCAAGGCGTTCGTGGGCACGGTGGTCCTGCAGGTGGCGGCCGACGGCAAGCTGAGCCTGGACGACACGGTGGCGAAGTGGCTGCCCGGCGTGGTGGAGGAGCACCTCCGCGCGGACGGCACCAAGATCACGATCAGGCAGCTGCTCAACCACACCAGCGGGCTCCCCGACGCCGTCCCCGGCCAGGAGACCCCGCGCCCCGAGGAGCCCGGCAAGCGCTTCATCTACTCCAAGGTCAACTACAACCTCGCGGGAATGATCGTCGAGCAGGCGACCGGTTCGACCATCGCCGACGAGATCGACCGCCGCATCGCCCGCCCGCTGCACCTGATGGGCACGTACCTGCCCGGCGCCGACAACACGATCCGCGACCCGCACGCCCGGCACTACTCGAAGTTCGACGAGGCCGGCCGGCCCGCGGAGGTCCACGACGTGACCAACGCGGACCTGAGCTGGGCCGGGGCCGCCGGCGGGATGGTCTCGACCACCTCCGACCTGCAGCGGTTCCTGCGCGCCCTGCTGCGCGGCCGCCTGCTCGCGCCCGCGCAGCAGAAGGAGATGTTCACCACCGTCTCGACGGAGGGCGCGGACTGGGTCCCGAACACCAGGTACGGCCTCGGCGTCTACTCCCAGAAGCTCCCGTGCGGGGTCACGCTCTGGGGCGGGGGCGGCTTCATCCAGGGCTCGGTGACGTACGCGATGGGTGACCGCCAGGGCACCCACACGCTGGTCGCCAACGTGAACGGCGACTGGAACGACTTCCTGAAGACCTTCACCACGCTCTTCGGGACCCGCTTCTGCGACCTGACGGGCCGCCGATGAATCGATGGCGTTCCGGTGACCTGGAGTTGCCGCCGGATGCCGCGGGTCATCAGCCCGGGGAGCGGTGTCCCATCCGGTAGACGGCCAGCGGGCGCCGCAAGGCGGTGATGCCGGAGAGCGGGTCGCCGGCCACGGCCAGCAGGTCGGCGTCGAACCCGGGCGCGATCCTGCCCTTGCGCTCCCCCACCCGGCAGACGCGGGCCGCGACCGAGGTGATCGCCCGCAGCACATCCAGGGGCGCGTACCCGTGCTCGACCAGCATCTCCGCCCCGTACGGCAGCACTCCGTGGGGCTTGGGCGGCCCGATGCCCGCGTCCGTCCCGACGACGAAGTCCACCCCGGCGGCGTTGATGGCCCGCAGCCCCTCACTTATGCCCGCGATCCGCTGCTGGATGCGCGGTGGCAGCGGCGCCGGGCTGGGCGCCACCCCCGCCGTGATGGACACCACGACGTCGGCGGCGGCCAGCCGGGCGATCATCGCGTGGTCCACCGCGTAGGAGTCCTCGGTGAAGAACGAGCAGTGCTCGATCGAGTCGAACCCGGCGTCCAGGACGTGCGCGATCCCCTCCGCGCAGTGGACGTGCCCGGTGATCGGCAGGCCGTGCGCGTGGGCCTCGTCGGCCGCCGCCTTCAGCTCGGCGAGGCCGTACTGGAGCAGGTGGGAGTGCGTTCCGGGCGTCATCTCGCCGCCCGTCACCATCATCTTGATCACGTGGACGCCGCGCGCCGCCCGTTCCCGTACGGCCTCGCGCACCCCCTGCTCGCCCGCCGCCTCACCGCCCAGGAACCAGCAGTGCCCCCTGGGAGTGGTGATCGGCGGCCCGGCGGAGAGGATCTCCGGCCCGTCGAACCCGAGCTCGAGCCCGAGCGCCAGGTAGTCCCGGTCGCCCAGGTCGCGTACGGTCGTCACCCCGGCCGCGAGGTGCTGCCGCGCGGCCTGCCGCATCCGGTCGGCGAGCCCCGGCGGTTCCAGCATCGCCACGACGTCGCGGCCGGCGTCGAAGGCCAGGTGGACGTGGCAGTCGATGAGTCCGGGCAGCAGCGTGGCATCGCCCAGGTCGACCGCCTCCGGCACGTCGGTGGTGACGTCGGCGATGCGGCCGTCCTCGACGATCACCACCTGGTCGTGGCGCATTTCCTGGCCGTCGAAGAGACGGCGGGCGCGTAAAGCGAGCATGCCTCCACCATCGCGCCCTCGCGCCGCGACCGCCTGAGTATGCCCCTACTCAAGTTCGCCCGCGCCGACGGCCGACGACCAGGACGTCGGCCGGAGTCAGCGCCCGGTAGCGCCGTCGATCAGTTCGCGGAGGATGTCCGCGTGGCCCGCGTGACGGCCGGTCTCCTCGATCATGTGGGTGAGGGCCCAGCGGACGCTTGGAGCGGGACGTCCCGGCCGCGGTCGCGGGAGCGGGGCGCTGAGATCGGTGCATCCGTCGAGAACGTCGTTCGCGCGCCCGACCGTCTCGCGGTAGCGGGCCACGACGTCGGCCACGCTGTCCGCCGGTGCGGCCCGGAACGTCGCCTGCCAGTCGGTGACGTCGTCCCCGAGGAACATCGCCCGTTCGACGAAGGTCAGGTGGTTGAGCAGGCCGAGCAGGTTCGTGCCCGACGGCACTGCGGCTGTTCGCACCTGCGGTTCGGGGGCACCCTCGACCTTCGCGGCGATCGAGGTCCGGAGGTAGTCGAGGAATCCGCGCAGGACCTCGGCCTCGCTGCTCCCGGTCCTGGGCGGCGGAGTGTCGCGGCGGCGGCGCACGGTGTCAGGCATGGTGATCTTCTCCCTTCGTGTGCTGTTCGCCGGTGTCAGCGCCGCGGCGGATGAGCAGGACGTGGTCGGTGACCTCGGCGGTGCGCCCGTCCGGCCCGGTCGCGACCCGGCGGGGTGCTTCGGCTCGCTCGACCGTCCACGTCGCCGCGTCCAGATCGATGCCGGCGGCGACCTCCCTCGGGCTCGGGTACCGGATGCCGGGATCCTGGTTCCATGACCACGGCGCGGTCGAGCCGTGGTCGACGACAAGCAGCCGCCCGCCAGGGCGCAGTGCGTGCGCAGCCGAGCGCAGGACGACCGCCCTGTCCAGGTCGAAGGGAGTGTGCAGGTAGTGGGCGCAGACCAGGTCGAATCGGCCTGGCGGGAAGGACTTCTGCAGGTCATGCCGCACGGTGCTGACGTGGTCGCCCAGTTCATGTGCGCGGGCAAGGGCGGCGAGCCGCTCGAGCGCCACGGCCGAGATGTCGACGGCGGTGACGCGCCACCCCTGCCCGGCGAGCCACAGCGCGTCGCCGCCGTTACCGCATCCGAGGTCCAACGCGTCGCCGGGCGGCAGGCTCGCAACCACTTCGGTGAGGCGGGCATTCGGCCGCGGATCGGTGGCCGCCGGTCGCCCCGCGTACACGCCGTCCCAGAACATGACCGCATCGGTGGCGTTCAATCCAGACTCCTTCCATCGGTGTGCGCTCAGTCTCGCCAGGCGCACACCGATCTGGCACGAAATCTTGCGGTTCTGGCAAGCTGGCCCCGTGGACCACGAAATGGACGAGGTGCTCGACGCGGTGGGGCCGCGACTTCGCGCGCTGCGTCGTCACCGCGGCATCACCCTCGCCGACCTCGCGACGACGATCGGCGTGTCGGAGAGCACCCTGTCCCGGCTGGAGAGCGGGCAGCGCCGGGCGACCCTGGAGTTGCTGCTGCCGCTGGCCCGTACCTACAACGTTCCGCTGGACGACCTTGTAGGCGCCCCGCGCACCGGCGACCCCCGGATCCACCTCACGCCGATCCGGAGGTTCGGGATGACCTTCGTGCCGCTGTCCCGGCGGCCTGGCGGGGTGCACGCGTTCAAAATGATCATCCCCGCCCGGCCGGAACCGCTCGAACCGACCCCGCAGACCCACGACGGCTTCGAATGGCTGTACGTGCTCAACGGATGTCTGCGGCTCGTCCTCGGCGAGCGCGACCTGACGTTGCCGCCCGGTGAGGCGGCCGAGTTCGACACGTCCTTGCCACACTGGCTGGGCAGCGCCGACGGCGGCGTTGTCGAGCTGCTCATCCTGTTCGACCCGCAAGGGATGCGTACGCACATACACGCCGACCCGCGTTGACGTCATCCCTTCTCCCCCCTTCTCACCACCTCCAGGGTGCTCCCGAGTTCGGAGGCGGGGACGAAGTGGCCGAAGGTGTCGTTGGCGAAGAAGGAGACGCCCGCCACCGACTCGGCGTGCGCCGCCAGCACCTCCCGCTGGTAGAGGTAGGTGCGCCGGTCGTCGAGGTAGGTGCGGTACCAGTACCACGGGTCGACGAAGTCCAGGCCGAGCAGCGGCCGCGGCCCGCCCAGCGCGGCCTTGCTGAGCAGGTTGGGCACGATCTCGGTCCGCTCGACCAGCACCGCGAACGTGCTGACGAGGATCGCGTCGAGGCTGTGGTAGGCGGCGTCGGTCATGCCCCAGGCGGCCCGCTCGACCTCGGCCCGCCAGTACGTGTCCATCCAGTAGACCAGCCGCTCCCCCATCGCCTCGCGCAGGCGCAGGAAGAACCGTTCGATCCCGGCCGCGCGGGCGGGGGTGAGCGGCGGCGCGCTGTCCGGATGCCAGAACCCGAGCAGGCCGAACTGGTTGCCCAGCATGACGCCGTCCAGCCCGAAGTCCCTGGTGAAGGCGGCGGTCTGGGCGGCGACGAAGTCACCGGCGGGCAGCCCGGCCGGGATGCCTCCGGGATGGGCGGCATACGGGCGCGGGTCGGCCGCCAGCGGCGCCGTCACGTCGAGGACGCCCGGCACCAGGTGGCCGCCCGCGTCGGCGGCGCTGCCGGCCACCTCCGGGTGCAGCACGGTCTTCCACTCGCTGCGGCAGAACTCGGGGCCCGGCTCCAGATACTCCAGCAGGCTCAGCGACAGCCCGCGGCGCTCCGCCTCCGCGCGCACGGCCGCGTAGATCCCGGCCAGCACCTCGTAGTCCATCGGCTGTTCCGACAGCATGAACATCGGCCCGGCCGAGTACGGGTTGAACGAGCGCTCGCCGCCCTCCCGCACGCGGGTGAGCCAGTCCAGGTTGTGCGCCCGCGTCATGGCGGCCGGACCGCCCGAGCCGAGCGCGAAGCAGTTGTAGCGGGCCCAGTCGAAGCGCTCCTTCCAGCCCGTGAGGCCGCGGTAGTTGAGGATGTGATCGCCGTTGCCGGTGCAGAACACCACCGTGACCGGCCGGCCGGCCAGCCAGTCCGCGTGGTGGTCGAAGAACGCCGTCACACCGGGCGCCGGGTCCCGCAGGTCGTCGAAGATCTTGGGCGTGATCCACAGGCACGCTTCCATAGTGCTCACCACAGCGTTCACCATCGGGGCAGGGACGGGTCGAAACCGGGCTGGAGCCGGCGCAGGTAACCGGTGTCGTCGCGGACCTGCCGGCCCGACCGCACGTACGCCTCGTGCAGCCGCGCCAGCGCGTCGTGGTCGAGCTCCACGCCCAGCCCCGGCCCCTCGGGCACCGGCACCGCTCCGTCCACGAACCGCAGCGCGCCGGGGACCACCACGTCCTCGCCGGCGTTCCACGGGAAGTGCGTGTCACAGGCGTGGGTGAGGGTCGGGATCGCCGCCGCCACGTGTGTCATCGCCGCCAGGCTGATCCCCAGATGGGAGTTGGAGTGCATGGACAGTCCCAGGCCGAAGGTGGCGCAGACGGTGGCCAGGTGCTGGGTCAGGCGCAGGCCGCCCCAGTAGTGATGGTCGGACAGCACCACCTGGACCGCCCCCAGCTCCACCGCGGGCGGGATCGTCTCCAGCGACGTCGTGCACATGTTGCTGGCCAGCGGCATCGGCGCGGCCGCGGCGACCGCGGCCATCTCCTTCACGCCGAGCACCGGGTCCTCCAGGTATTCCAGCGTGCCGGCCAGCTCCCCGGCCACCCGCCGGGCGGTCTCCACGGTCCAGGCCCCGTTGGGATCGAGCCGCAGCGGCACGCCGGGCAGCGCCTCCCGCAGCGCCATGATCGCGTCAATCTCCCGCTCCGGGGCGAAGACACCGCCTTTCAGCTTGACCGAGCGGAAGCCGTACCGCGCGATCATGCGCTGAGCCTGCTCCACCAGCTCGCCGGGGGTGGTGGCCGGGCCCCACTCGTCGGTGTCCGCACCGGGGTGGGCGGCCCACTTGTGGAACAGGTATGCGGCGTACGGCACCGCGGGGCGCACGGCGCCGCCGAGCAGCTCGGATACCGGCACCCCGGCCAGGCGGGCCTGTGCGTCGAGGCAGGCCACCTCGATCGCCGAGAACGTCGCACGCCGCGCGACGGGATCGGCGACGCCGGCGAGCGCCTGCTCCACGGCCTGCTCGATGCGGTTGAGGGCGTGCACGCTCTGGCCGATGACGTGCTCGCGCACCGCCACGAGCCGGTCGAGGTGCCCGCGGTCGCCCGGGCACTCCCCGAGTCCGATCACGCCGTCGTCCACGTGCAGCTGCAGGACGCAGCGCAGGGCGAGCGGCTCGTGCAGGCCGGTGGAGTTCAGCAGGGGCGGATCGCGGAAGGCCACGGGGGTGATGACCAGGTCGCGGATTCTCGTCATGGTTTCCTTCACTTGGCGGCGAATGCCGCGTCCATGCGGGACAGCACGGTCGGCACGTCGACCGTGCCGTTGAACAGTTCCTGGATGGAGGTCAGGTGCTCCTGCTGGACCTTCGGGCTGGGCCAGGACTGGTCGGGGTAAAGCGTCGAACGCTTGGCGGCGACGGCGTCGATCACCGGCCGCTGCAGCGCGTCGGCCTTGAACGAGGAGTTGCTGAGCGCCGGGCTGCTGCCGGAGGCGGTGGCGTAGAGGGTCTGGCCCTCCGGCGAGGCGAGGAACTCCATGAACTTCTTCGCCAGGGCGGGGTTCTTGGCCTTGGCGTTGACGCCGTAGACGATGCCCACGGACACCGGCACGTAGGTGGCCTCGGCGTTGTCGGTGGCGGGGAACGGGGTCATCGAGAACGTGGTGCCGTTGGGCGCGTATTCGAGCGCCGACTGCACCGCCGACAGCACGTGCACGACGCCGAGGGCCTTGCCCTGGCCGAACATCTGCATCTGCTCGTCGTAGCCGACGCCGTTGGGACTGTCGTTGAAGCAGCCCTTGTCCCGCATCTCCACGTACTTCTCCAGTGCCTGCTTCCACGCTGAGCCGGCGAAGGTGGCCTTGCCGTCCAGTTGCCGCCGCGTGAAGTCGGGGCTGGGACCGTAGACCAGGGAGGCGGTCAGCGCGTACGGGACGAGCTGCGTCACCCAGGCCGACTTCAGCCCGAGCGCGAAGGCGACGACCCCCTTGGCCTTGGCGTCCGCGCAGAACCTCAGGACCTGCGGCCAGGTCGTCGGCTTGCTCAGCCCGCTGGTCGCCAGCGCCTGGTCGTTCCAGACCGCGCCGATGGCGCCGATCGTCACCGGGACCGCGACGACCCGGCCGGCCGGGTCGGTCGTGACGGACTTGAGGTCGGCGCTGAGCCCGCCCGCCCAGGCTTCTCCCGACAGGTCCATGAGCATGCCGTCCTTGCCCAGGTCGCGCACGGCCATCGTGTTGCCGCCGCCCGGCCACATGCGGAACACGTCGGGGGCCGTCCCCGAGGAGAGCTGGGTGCGGATCTGCTGCTGGTACGACGCGTCGTCTTCGGTGTAGATCGTCTTCACCGTGACACCGGGATTGGCCTTCTCGAACGCCGCCACCGCGGCCTTGGCCGGTCCCTGGCCCGCGGCGGCCAGGGTCAGCACCTTCTCGGAGGAGGCGGCGGTGGTGGCGCCGCCTCCTCCGGAGGTGGAGCAGGCGGCCGCGGCGAAGGCGAGACAGCACACGGACGCGAAGGTTTTGCCGAACTTCATGACAGACTCCAGGGTCGGAATGCGGGGGGATGACGGGGCTCTAGCCTTTGAGCCCGCCGGCGAAGCCCTTGATGATGTGGCGCTGCAGCGCGAAGTAGACGACCAGGATCGGGATGACACTGATCACCAGGCCGGCGAAGATCAGCGGCCACTGGGACACGTACTGGCTGACGAAGCCGTAGATGGCCACGGGGGCCGTGGTGTTGTCGCTGCCGCCCAGGTAGAGCAGCGGGGTGAAGAACTCGTTCCAGATGCCGACCGCGTTGAGGATCACCACGGTCCCGGTGACGGGCCGCAGCAGCGGGAACACGACGGTGACGAAGGAGCGCAGCGGCCCGCACCCGTCGAGCAGCGCGGCCTCCTCGTAGTCGAGGGGCAGCTCGCGCAGGAACATGGTGTAGAGGAACACCGAGAACGGCATCTGCTGCCCGACGTTGATCAGGATCACCGACCAGATCGAGCCGATCAGTCCCGCGTCGCGCATGGTGGCGTACAGCGGGAGCAGGGCGAGCTGGCCGGGGATGAGCAGCCCGCCGATGAGGAAGTAGAAGGTGTAGCGCGACCAGCCGCGGGTCACGCGGGCCAGCGGGTAGGCGGCCGTCGCCGCGAAGGCGATGATCAGGACGACGCTGACCGCGGTGATGGCGAAGCTGTTGGCCAGGGCCGCGCCGAGGCTGGCCTGGTTCCACGCCTCGACGTAGTTGCCGAACGTGGGCGGCCACTCCAAAGCCAGCGCGCCGGTCTGGCTGTCCTGCGGCTTGAGCGAGACGTTGAGCAGGCCGGCCAGCGGGATGAGGAACACCAGCGCGAGCAGGATCAGCGTGACCTCACGGGTGAGCGTCCGCCAGGAGTATCGCGAGTGCATCAGGAGCCCTTCCTCTGCGTCAGGCGGAACTGCACCGAGGCCAGGACGGCGATGACCACGGTCATGACGACGGCCAGCGCGATCGAGAAGGGGAAGTCGCCGAGCACGAAGGCGCTCTTGTAGATCCCGGTCGAGATCGTCTCGGTCGCCGTGCCGGGACCGCCGCCGGTCATGGCCATCACCTGGTCGAACTGCTTGAGGCCGCCGATCAGGCAGAGCATCACGTTGATCACGACCGCGCCGTTGAGCAGCGGCAGCACGACCCGGCGGAACTTGCTCCAGGCGCCCGCCCCGTCGATCGTCGCCGCCTCCAGCACCTCGGCCGGGATCGCCTGCAACCCCGCGAGGTAGATGACCATCGAGTAGCCGGCGAACTGCCAGACGATCTCGGCCACGATCGCGTACAGCGCCGTGCCGGGGTCGCCGAGCCAGTCATGGGCGAGAGCGCCCAGTCCCACCGCGCGCAGCGCCTCGTTGACCGCGCCGTTGGGTGAGAGCAGGAAGCTCCACACGTACCCGGCCACCAGCGGCGTCAGCACCACCGGCGCGAAGAAGATGACCCGCAGCAGGTAGCGGCTCTTGACCATGGTGTTGACGCCCAGCGCCAGCAGCAGGCCCACGACGTTTTGCGCCACGGTCGTCACCGCGGCGAGGACGAGCGTGTTCAGCAGGGCGTCGCGGGCGGCCCGGTCGGAGAAGACCGCGGCGAAGTTGTCCAGGCCCACGAACGACCAGTCGGCACGCAGCCCGTTCCAGTCGGTGAAGGAGAACAACGCGCCGTTCGCGCTGGGCACGACGACGATGAAGAGGTAGACCGCGATCGCCGGCACGACGAACCACCAGGGGGCGCGCACGCCGACCCGGCGGCGTCTTCCGCCCGGCGGTCCGGCCGCGGACGTTCGCGCGGCCGGTTCCCGCGCACCGGCCACGGCCGTCGTGGTCGCTTGCGGCAGGGCCACGGTGGAACTCCTCTCTGAGGGTTAAATCGTTCTATTCGGAGGGATCTGACGTCGGATGTGGCCGACGTACGCAAGAAAGGGCTGGTCAGGGGCATGGTGATCTCGGTACACCCTCGTGAATCGATTCACGAGATTTCGGGCAGATTACGTGGGGCCGCTTCCCGGTGTCAATGGCTTCCCGCCTCCCACCGATCACCTGGCCATACTGGCGTGAATCGATTCACGGATGCGTTACGCTAGCGGCACCCACCCGTACGAGGACATGACGACGAGGAGTTCGATGACGTTCGACCCGGCGCCGGGGAAGCCCGCCAAGCCCCTCGTCACGGTCCGCGATGTCGCGACACGCGCAGGAGTCTCGCGCGCGACCGTCTCCTACACCTTTACCCAGCCGGACCGGGTGTCGCCCGACCTGCGCCGCCGGGTGCTGGCCGCCGCCGACGAGCTCGGCTACGTCGGCAACGACGCGGCGCGGCGGCTGCGGGTCGGCCACAGCCTCGCGCTCGGCCTGCTCGTCTCCAGCGTGAGCAACCCCGTCTACGCGGAGATCGCGGCCGGGGCCGAGGCGGAGGCGGCCGCCCACGGCCGCTTCGTACTGGTCGCCAACAGCGACGAGAGCCGCCAGCGGGAGCGGGCCTACCTCAGGTTCTTCGAATCACAGCAGGTCAGCGGCATCCTGGCCATCCCGGTCGCCGGGGTCCCTGCGGAGCTGACCGCGTTGCGCAGGCGGGGCACGCCGTTCGTCCTTGTCGGCATCGCCGAAGGCCGGCACACCTATCCGGCCATCTCCGGCGACAACGAGCGGGGCGGCCACCTCGCCGCCTCCCACCTGCTGGCCCAGGGGCGGCGGCGGCTGCTCTTCGTCGGCGGCCCGCACCCGCACGTCGACCTGCGCCTGGCGGGGGCGAAGCGGGCGATCGCGGAGTCCTCGACGCCGGCCTCGCTCGAAGTGATCCGGGTGGAGGTGCAGACGGCGAAGGTCGGGGAGGCGGTGGCGCGGACGCTGGCCGGGCGGTCGGGGCCGAGGCTGCCGGACGGGATCTTCGCCGGCAACGACCTGCTCGCGCTCGGGCTCCTGCACGGGCTCATCACGGCCGGAACCCGGGTGCCGGACGATCTCTCCCTCGTGGGCTACGACGACATAGAGTTCGCCGACTTCGCCATCGTCCCGCTCACAACGATCCGGCATCCGTCGGCGGCGCTCGGGGCCAGCGCCGTGCGCATCCTGCTCGGGCTGGAGAAGGAGAAGGACATGGAGGGGCGCTTCGATCCGGAGCTCGTGGTCCGCGCGAGCTCCCTCCCCGGCACCGGACGGAAGTAGCCGCGCCGGACCCGCCGGCGCGGCTGACGGTCACCGTGCGGGGGCGGGCGTCAGCCCATGTTGACCGTGAGGTCGAACGTGCCCTGGTGAGGGATGCGGAGGGCGTGGAAGCGGCGGGCGCCGTCGCGGAAGTACCGTATGCTGCCGGCCGCGACGGTCGCCTGCAGCGGTGTGCCCCAGCGGAAGCGGATCGTGGTGCGGCCCCGGCGGAGGTCGAGGCCGTCGGCGGTGGCGGCGGTCGAGCCGCCGAACGCGACCCGGGTGCCGTCGGTGAAGGTGACGACGTCCGTGGGATGGAGGATGAGCGGGATCTGCTCGGTGGCGGCGGCGTTCGCCGTGACCGTGCGCCGCACCGTCCGGCGGGTGACGAGGACGTCCGTGGTGACGTTCGCGTTGCCGTAGCGGATGCCGAGGGCTGCGGGGGCCCGGCCGCCGGTCCACTCGCGGCCGCCGGGGGCGCCGTGGAAGTAGGTGGCGGGCAGGGAGCCGTTGGAGTCGGGCGCCTGGCCGGGGAAGACGGTGGACCAGCAGGCGTGGTTGTTGTCGTTGAGCCCGCAGATGATCGTGCCGGCGTCGGGGTGCCACAGGAAGGTCAGGCCGGTACGGGCGCGGGAGGCGCGCGTGCCGAAGTAGCCGCCCAGGTACAGGCCGGGCTTGCGGACGTACAGGAAGTCCTGGCTGCCGTCCCTCCGCAGTTCGGCGAAGTCGTTCGAGCGCAGGTAGGGCAGGTCCGCGATGGCCTCGGCCCGCTGCCGCCTGCTGGGGAACCGCTCGCCGTACAGGCCGTGGGTGAGGATGCGGGGCGAGGTGTCCTGCTTGGCGAGCGGCGCCACCGGCTCGGTGGACGCCGCCCAGGCCGCGCGGGCCTCGGCCAGGTCCTCGCGGGCGGTCATGAAGGCCGACAGCAGCGGCACCTGGCGGATGAACGTCCAGTTGAGCGCGGTCCTGTCGGGGTCGGGCCTGACCTCGTCGTACCAGCGGGTGCTGGTGCGGGTGGAGGGGGCGACGTTGACCATGTATCCGGCGCCGTCGGGCTCGCGCAGCAGGTTGTAGGCGAGGAAGCCGGTGAACGCGCGGGCCATGTCCACCAGGTGCGGGTCCCGGCTGTGGTGGTAGGCGTCGGCCAGCTCGGGGAGCATGACCTCGAAGTTGTAGTTCATGTCGTGGCCGCCCTCCTCGTAGAAGAAGCCGGCGGGGCTCAGGCCGGTCGCGGCGAGCCGGGGGAACGCCTCGGTCAGGCGCGTGGCCAGGGCGGGGTCGGGGTCGAGCTGGAGCGCGAGCCCGGCCCCCGCCAGGCCCGAGGAGGTCTGGTTCGCCCAGGTGAGGCGATCCTGCCAGACGGTACGGTTGCCGGGCTCCAGGAACCACGTCATGGCCGTCCGCAACGCGGCGGTGAGCTGGGCCTGCCGCGCGGGCAGCGCCCCGGTCGCGCGCAGGATGCGCAGCGTCTTGGCCAGATATCCGATGCCGAACCCGGTGGGCGCCAGGCCGTGCTGGTCGCGGCTGTACTCGGGGAAGGAGCCGTCGGGGTGCTGGAGCGACAGGTAGTGGCCGAGCGCCGCGTCGAGCGCGGCCAGCAGGTTCGCGTCCCCGGTGTACGGGTTCCACGGGCGGGCGTTGGCATGGAACCAGGCCAGCGTGAAGACGTGCTCCTGCACGCGGGCGTTGTACGGCGCCGCCGGCGAGCGCCACCAGCCGCCGGCGAAGAAGCCGCTGTCGTCCATGTCGTTGACCATGGGCGCGAGGGTGGCCAGGTACGGCGCGAAGCGCTGCTCGTGGGGGGCGAACGACGTGCGGTCCAGAGCCTGCGGCAGGGAGGGGATGGTGGCGGCGGAGGCGGTGCCGGGCGCGAGCACGGGGACGGCCGGGATCAGGGCGGCGGCGCGGAGCAGGGTGCGGCGGGAGAGCAGGGGGGAGTGCATGGTCAGCCTTTCAGACCGGTGTGCGCGAGCCCCTCGATGAACTGCCGCTGGGCCAGCACGAAGACGACCAGGATGGGCAGGGCGGTCATCGTGGCGGCGGACAGCTGCACGTTCCACAGGGGCGAGCCGTAGGCGTCGACGAACTGGGTGAGCGCCTGCGGCAGGGTGAACTTCGACGGGGTCGACAGGAACACGATGGGTTCGAGATAGAGGTTCCACGAGTGCAGGAACGTGAAGATGGCGACGGCGCCGAGCGCCGGCCTGGCCAGCGGCAACGCCACCCGGCAGAAGGTGCCGAAGCGGCCGAGCCCGTCGACCCTGGCGGCCTCCTCCAGCTCGCCGGGCAGCGTGATGAAGAACTGCCGCATGATGAACGTCGCCAGCACGCTGGGCGCGCCCAGGATCGGCACCAGGATCAGCGGCCAGTGCGTGTCGGTCATCCCCGCCGTGTGGAACATCTGGAACAGCGGGACGATCGTCACCTCGCTGGGGATCAGCAGGCCGACGAGCACCACCAGGAAGAGCACGTTCTGGCCGGGGAAGCGGATGCGGGCGAAGGCGTAGCCGGCCATCGCGGCCACCGCCATCGTGCCGACGGTCACCACCGCGGCGATGTAGAGGCTGTTGAGGTACTGCTGCCCGAACGGCTGCAGCTCGAAGACCCGGCCGTAGGTGGAGAAGTCGAACCTGGAGGGCACGAGCGCGGGTGGGAAGGCGAAGATGTCACTGATCGGCTTCACCGACGAGGTGACCATCCACCAGGTCGGGAAGACGAACGGCACGCACAACACGCACAGCAGCGCGTACAACGCGAGCTTGACCCTACGACTCATGGAAGACCCACTTCCGGCGCAGCCGCCACTGCAGCAACGTCAGCGCCGCGACGATCAGGAACAGCAGGACCGACAGGGTGGCGCCGTAGCCGAGGTGCCGGAACTGGAAGGCCTGCTGGTACAGGTAGTAGACGAGGACGGTGGTGGACATGCCGGGCCCGCCCTGGGTGAGCACGGCGATCTGGGCGAACACCTGCAGCGACCCGACAACGGTGATGATCGAGGTGAGCAGGATCGTCGGGCTGATCAGGGGCACCGTGATGCGCAGGAACCGGGTCCAGGCGCCGGCGCCGTCGAGCTGCGCCGCCTCGTACAGCTGGCGCGGCACGCCCTGGAGCGCCGCCAGGAACAGGACCATGTTGAGCCCCACGTTCTTGACGACCTGGACGACGACGACCGACAGCAGGGCGGTGGTCTCGCCGCGTAGCCAGTTGGGGCCGTCCACGCCCGCCACGCCGAGCAGGCCGTTGATGCCGCCGTCCTGCTGGAGCAGGAACTGCCAGACGATGGTCCAGGCGACCAGCGACACCAGCACCGGCGAGAAGAACAGCGTGCGGAAGAACGTGGTGCCGCGCAGCCGCTGGTCGAGCAGGATGGCCAGGGTGAGGGCGAGGGCGAGGTTGAGCACGACCAGGCCGACCGAGAAGAGCACGGTGCTGGTCAGCACCTGTCCCATGTTCGGGTCGGCGAGCAGCTTGGCGTAGTTGTCGCCCCCGACGAACTCGAACGTGCCCGCCAGCACGTTCCACTCCTGGAGGCTGTAGTAGACGACCAGGCCGAGCGGCAGCAGGACGAACAGCGCGCTTCCGGCGAGCTGCGGCGAGATCATCAGGTAACCGACGAGGGCGTCGCGCCGGGGGATGGTCCAGAAGTGGCGGGGCCGGGTGGCGGCGCGCTCGGCCACCCGGTTGCCGAGATCTGTCACCGTCACGTCATCCGCCCAGCAGCGGCTGGATCTTCGCGCACACGCCGTCCAGCACCGCCTTGACGTCGGCGTCCGGCTTCCACAGCGGGTCGAGCGCGGCCCTGGCGGTCTGCGCGAGCTCGGCCTGCCCCTTGTGGCTGGGCTTGACCACGCCCTTCTCGATGCCGTCGATCACCACTTCCTGGAGCTGATCGCCGTTCAGCATGGGGCTGGTCTTGGCCATCGTGTCGGCTGTCAGCAGAGAGCCACGCGCGGGCGGGAAGTACGCGGCGAGCTTGGCCGAGTTGGCCACGTTGGTGAAGTAGGCGAGGAAGTCGGTGGCCTGCGCGGCCCTCGGCGACTTCTTCAGCACGCCGATCCCGGCCTGGCCGATGACCGCGTACTCGCCCTTCGGACCGGCGGGCAGCGGCACCAGGTCCCACTTGAACGTCGCGTCCTTCAGCATGGCGGCGCGGGAGATCTGGGCGACGGCCATCGCGGTGTCGCCGGAGAAGAAGTCGACGGCGGTGCCCGGCCCCGGCATGGACTTGTCGGTGAAGATCGCCTTGTGCATGAACGTCATGGCTTCGACCATCTCGGGCGCGTTGAACTGGCACGTGCCGCCGTCGTCGCTCCACGCCTTGGCGCCCCAGCCCTGCCAGACGGTGGCGAGGTTGTCCCAGGCCTTGTAGTCGAAGTTGAGGATGGTCAGGCCGTTCTTACCCTTCGCCGCGACGGCCTTGTTGATCTCGTTGGCGTGCTCCCAGTCCCACTGGCCGGCCTTGATCAGCTCGCGCGGCGTCTTCTGGCCCGCGGCCTTGACCAGGTCGGTGTTGACGAAGACGCCGAAGGGCGAGGTGGAGAACGGGTAGGCGTACAGCTCGCCGTCGCGCTCCCACAGCCGGGTGGCGGCAGGGACCAGCTCGCCCGCGTTCTCGACCTTGCTCTTGAGCGGGACGAGGGCGCCGGAGCCGACGAAGTCGGGTGCGGAGTTCTCGAGGATCCACGCCAGGTCGGGGGCGTTGCCGCCGGCGATCTGCGTGGTCAGCGTGGTGGTGTAGTTCTCGAACGGGATCGGGTCGAAGGTGATCTCGCCGACCTGCGGGTGGGACTTGCGGTATTCGGCGGCGATCTCCTTGAACAGCTTCAGGTGGGCCTCGTTGGAGGTCCAGATCGACATGCGCAGCGGCTGCGGGCCCTGCGCGGCCGGCGCTTCACCGCCGCCACAGGCCGTGACCGTAAGGAGGGCGGCCAGCGCAAGGGCTGCCAGGGGTGCTTTCATGGGGGTACTCCTTCTGGCGTCAGTAGCCGGTGACGTCGGGCCAGCGCAGCTCCACGCCGTCGCGGACGAGCCGCTGCTGGTAGTCGGCCAGGAGCCGGCCGTCCGCGCGCACGGCGTGCGGCGTGGTGGCGCGGTCCAGGCAGAAGGCGGCGAGCGCGCCGGCCGCCTCGCCGACGTTCCACTCCACCGGGTGCAGGCGGTAGGCGCCGTTGGTGATGTGGGTGGTGCCGATGTTCTTGCAGGCGGGCAGCAGGTTGCTCATCCGCTGCGGGATCAGCGCCCCGAGAGGGATCTCGAACGGGGAGCAGGCGACGTCGATGTAGTTGTCGCCGCCGGTCGACGGGTGCAGGTCGATGCGGTACATGCCCACGCCCACGGAGTCGTGATAGGAGACGGCGCCCTTGTCGCCGCGTACCGCCACGGACAGGTCCTGTTCGGTGACGGTGGTCAGGGCCCGGACGCGCCGGGACTCGCGGATGTAGGGGGCCTGGGCGAGCCCGTCGGCGCCGCCGGTGACGTCGCCGCGCAGCCGCAGGCCCGGGTAGCCGGTGCCGCCGTCGTGACGAGGGGCCTCGGTCTGCAGCCAGTACAGCACCGACATCGACAGCTCACGGGCCGCCGCCATGTGCCGGTCGGCGTCCGGCACGTCGATGACCGGCCCCTCCAGGTAGTCGATCATCGGCCAGTTGACCAGCGCGATGTCGCTGTCGTACGCGCCGGGCACGAAGTTGTCACGGGCGGCGATCCTGCGGAACGTCCACAGGTTGCCGTCACCCGGGTTGACCCGCTGGTCGGCCGCCACCAGGCGGGGGTCGTCACCCGGGTTCGGGGTGAAGGAACGCTCCACGATCTCCAGCGTCCGCGGGCTCGGGCAGCGCCACGACAGCAGCCGGTCGCCCCAGAAGGGCGGCTGGTAGGCGCGCCAGAAGTCGTACGAGGCGGGCTTGTCGACGGTGTGGTCGCCGTCCACGTGGTCGATCGCGAAGCACACGGACACGGCCTGCATGTTCATCGGCTGCGCCGTCGCCGGGGCGCTCGGCTCGCCGGTGTCGCCCTGCGACTCGAACCCGGTCACGTACTCGGTCCCGGTCAGCGGCAGCAGCTCGCCGGTCTCGGTGGCGTCCAGCACGTACGGCGCCACCGCGGTGATCTCGTCGCCCCCGTCGCGGTGCGCGAGCCGCACGGCCGTGACGCGATCGCCGTCCACCTCGGCTCCGACCGGCCGGTACGGCTGGAGCACGCGCAGCCGGCCCGACCCCCGGTACGGGGCCAGCATGGCCTCGATGACCGCGACCGCGACCCTGGGCTCGTGGCACAACTTGCTGACGTGCCCGGCGCCCGGGTTCAGCTCCGGCCACGCCCGCGCCCGCTCGGTCAGCGGGTAATGGTCGCGGTAGTAGCGCCGGATGCCGTCGCGCAGCGCGCGGTAGCTCGCCGTGACGCCGAACCGCTCCACCCAGGTGTGCTCGTCCGGCGGCACCGCCTGGCTGGTGAGCTGGCCGCCCAGCCATTCGTACTCCTCGGTGAGCACCACCGATCGCCCGGCCCGCAGCAGGGCCAGCGCTGCGGCCACGCCGCCCAGCCCGCCGCCGACGACGAGCGCGTCTGCCGATATCTCAACCACGTGGGGGATTACCTCTCCTCATGTACGGGTGCCAGCGTCGATCCCTCGACCAGCTCGCACACCAGCAGTTCCTGCGGGACGCCGCCGCGTTCCAGCACCTGGGTGAGCAGCTCGACGGCCCTGCGGCCCATCTCCCGCCGGGGAATGCGGAACCCGGCGAAGTCGATGTCGGTCGACACCGGCCTGGTGGGGGCGCCCAGCGCGACGATGGACAGGTCGCGCGGCACGTCCAGCCCGCGGGTCTTGGCGGCCTCGGCGATGGCCACGCCGTCGGCCAGCTCCTCGGCGAACACCACGGTCGCGCCACAGTCGAACAGCCCGTCCGCGGTGGTCAGGTGCAGCCCTTCGACACCGGTCGCGGCCACGCCTTCGGTGAAGCCACGCAGCCGGTCGGCGTAGGACTCCGGGCCCTCCCCCGCTCCGACATAGGCCATCCGCCGGTGCCCGAGCGCCGCCGCCCGCTCGACCAGCGCGCGCACCGCCGGCGGGTAGTCCGCTCCGACGTACGGCACCGGTCCGCCCGCGTCGTCGCGGCGGCCGACCGAGACGAACGGAATGCCCTCGGACAGCAGCCTGGACAGATCCTCCCGGTCGATCGTCCGGCCGAGCAGGACGCATCCGTCGGCCAGCCGGATCCGGCTCTCCGCGCTGAAGATCCGCCGCCGCTCCCCCTGCTCCACCTTGGCGCTGGTGAACAGCAGCAGGTCGCAGCCCGCCTCCTCGACGCACTCCTCGATCCCGACCAGGAACGGGTGATAGAAGTCGGCGCTTTCCGCGGGGAAGACGGCCTCGTAGGTGAACACGCCGTAGATGCGGTTGCGCCGTTCGACGAGCCGGCGTGCCGCGGGGTCGGCCACGTACCCGGTCTCCCTGATCACCTGAAGCACCCGGTCGCGGGTTTCGGGCGAGATCCGCACCTCGCCCTCGGCCCTTCCGTTGAGCACCAGGGACACCGTCGTCTGGCTCACTCCAGCCATGCGCGCGATGTCCTGCTGCGTCAGCCGCCGCCCTGAAGCAGTCACAGTGCGTATCACCCGTCGTGTCGATAATGCGTATTAGTTCGGTCATTGTGGGACCGGGGAGAACGGGGCGTCAAGAGATAATCGCTGGGTAATTCGTATTAGCAGGTGGTACAGCTTCCCGGGGGCGTGACAACATACAGTGACGCCGAGGGCGGCGGCGGGTCGAAGACCTGGCCGGTCGCACGGCGTCCATCGCCTTTCGCGACCACGATCGGAGGCATGTTGACCATCCATCAATCAGGCCGGGACTTACGTCCGCTCACCCGACGCGGCGTGTTATCCGGCGCCGCCACTCTGGGAGCCGCGACTCTTGGCGCCGCGACCACCGCCGGCCTCGTCGCCCGGCCCGCCGCCGCCGGGACCGCCGCCCAGCCGGCGGGTCTGCCGGTGTTCCGATACGTGCGGGACGCTCTCGCCCTCCCCCTGCACTACAACCGCACCGGGGAATTCATCTTCCCCTGCATCAGAGGGGTGTACGACAAGCTCGGCAACCCGCGCTCGCGCTACTACCTCTACTACGCCCCTCACGAGAACCCCGGCGGCATCTGCGTGGCCTTCGGCGACACCTTGGAGGGCCCGTTCCACGACTACAGCGGCAACCCGATCATCGACAAGTACCTGCCCACCACCACGGTCAGCCACGTGTCCTCGCCGCACGTCACCTGGGACGCCTCCACGAGGCAGTTCTTCTGCTACTTCCACGGCGAGAACTTCACCACCCGCGTGGCCCGCTCCACCGACGGCATCACCTTCACCGACGAGACCCCCATCCTGAGCACCCGCCTGGTGTCCGGCACCTCCGAGACCTCCTACGCCCGGGTCTTCGAGCATTCCCTTCCGGGCCGCGGCAACAAGTACGTCATGGTCTTCATGGGCGTGAAGAACGGCCGCCGCCTCTTCTACGGCTGGTCCCCCAACGGCTGGGACGGCTGGCAGTTCAGCCAGGAGCCGCTGGTCAACCCCGAACCCGACGGCGTGACCGACATCTCCGGCCCGACCCTGGTCAAACGCAACGGCACCATGTACGTCGCCTACCACGGCAACGACGGCAGGATGCGCATCACCGAGGTGGGCGACGCTTTCGACAAGGAGGTCCATCTCGGCGTCTTCCACTCCCCGATCGCCTCGGACAACGGCCGCGTGGCCGCGCCCTCGTTCGGCACCCAGGGCGGGGTCGAGTACATGTTCTACGAGCCGGCCCCGGCTGCAGGCCCGCATCTGCATCGCCCGCGCCGTCCCCGCCTGACCTGTCCGCACGTCCGGGCCTCTCACCTGCAAGCGCTGGGTCGCTCTGTGCGGCGGCCGCCGATCGCCGCCGCGACACTCTTTGCGCCCCCGCCGGCGGCCTACCCCATCATCCGGCTGAACCGACGCCATCCGGCAAGACGTGGCGCCGGGAGCCGGGCATCACGTTTCCGCAGGTCAAGGAGCCGGTTCGGTGGATTCTGCGCCATTGCCACCGGGACCCCTTTGCCCGAAGGGCAGCCCGCTCACGTGGCCTTCTCGACCGGTTCCAGGCCGGCCAGCAGGTTGAAGGAGCCGGTGAGCAGGTTGAGGGCGACCAGGCCGGGGATCTCGGCGATGATCCGATCGCTCCAGCCATGAGCCCTCAACTCGGCCACGTCCTCGTCCGTCAGTGACGACGGTTCGGCCAGCACGCGGGTGGCCACCGCGATGAGCGCCGCCTCCCGGGCGTCGGTGGAGGTGCCCTGGCGGGCGAGGGCGATGTCCGCCTCGCTCAACCCCGCCGCCCGGGCGCCGGCCGCATGCGCGTCGAGGCAGAGGCCGCAGCCGATCCACTCCTGCAGGGCGAGCGAGATCTTCTCGCTGAGGGCGCGGGGCAGCTTGCTGCGCTTCATGGCCCGCGACAGGTCCAGGTAGCCCTGGAGCATCGCCGGCGAGTGCGCCATGGTGGAGACCATCTCACCGGCCGCGCCCCTGCGGCCGATGATGTCGTTCAACAGTTCCCGGGACTTCTCCGGCGCTTCGGCGGGGTCGAGCGCGGCGAGCCGTCGCATGTGATTCTCCTCAGGTCATTCATCGATACGGAGAGGGGGTATATCTGCGGCCACGGCGTTGCCATCCTGTTGATCCAGAGCCGTCATAAGGGACTGGAACTGCGCCGTCCTCACCAAGCGGCCCGGCCGGCCGCGGTACGGAGAACTCGCGCCTGACGGACGAGAGCGGGCCCCGTGCGGGTCTACTGAGCGCTTCACCGGCATGTCCTACTTGAAGCGGCGTAGCCGTAGGCTGTTGCTCACCACGAACACGCTTGAGAACGCCATCGCCGCACCCGCGATCATCGGGTTGAGCAGCCCCAGCGCGGCCAGCGGCAACGCGGCCACGTTGTAGGCGAACGCCCAGAACAGATTCCCCTTGATCGTGGACAGCGTGCGGCGCGACAGTCGCAGCGCGTCCGCGGCCACCCGCAGGTCGCCCCGTACCAGGGTCAGGTCCGAAGCCTCGATCGCAGCGTCCGTACCGGTGCCCATCGCCAGCCCCAGATCGGCCTGGGCCAGCGCGGCGGCGTCGTTGACCCCGTCGCCGACCATGGCCACCACCCGGCCCTCGGCCTGCAGCTTCTTGACCACCTCGACCTTGTCGGCGGGCAGCACCTCGGCGATCACCTCATCGATGCCCACCTCGGCCGCCACCGTCC